>NZ_LNHZ01000027.1:0-571460 GCF_001463265.1 Citrobacter sp. 50677481 | reverse complement strand
GTGTTAAACATCGTGTTCGCCGCCTGCAGGTTCATGCCGTACAAACCCGCTTCCGGACGCACCGCATTTTCGCGCGGGGTTGGGGAAGGCTCTACCGGATCAACAGGCGCCAGCGGCTCTTGCGGCTCTGGTTGCGGTTCCGTCGATAGCGCGCTGGTCAGATACCAGTTCTTGTCGTTCTGGCCTTCACCACGCGCCAGGGTGTAGTCATAGGCACCCGCCACGATACGTCCGTTTTGGGTAAACACGCCGTCAGAATTACCCGCCACACTGATCAGTTCGATACCGTTCGTTGTCAGGCCGCCTGCGCCGCCCGCGTTCAGCACCGTCACGTTCGTGTTACCGGAGGTATTGCCCTGCACAACCAGCTTGTCGGTGGGTGAGGCATCATCGCCCAGTTGGGTGTTCATCACGAGATTACCGTTATTACCGGCGTAATCACCGTTCACCGTCAGGGTTTTGAACGTTGCCGCGTCGCGGGTCAGTGTGCGGGAGGCGGTGTCGCCAGGCATGAAATTCAGCGTGGCGTCGTTCAGGGTCAGCGTGGTCAGTGTAGAGTTGGCAATCATATCCCAGCGGCTGTTGCTACCATTCAGTTCCATATTGATGGAACCTTGTTCTTCAATAGCCGTGTCGCCATAAATGTAGGAGTTATCGCCAGAGACAATGTTAATCGCATGGTCGCCGCGGACCAGCATTTTACCCCATGCAACCAGCTTATTATTGTTAGTGATATCCGTTGAACCCCAGCGTCCATAAATGGAGTACAGCGTATCGGCGACAGACTCGTAGGCGTTCCGATCGCCTAAAATGACATCGCCAGTAAACAGGGCGTCCGCCTGATAAAGCAGATATGACTCTTTACCCCCCTCAGAGGTAATGGCAATGTTGCCGACGATCGTATCGGCGTCCCATTGCACGATACCGTCATCCTGATTCACGTTGGCGCTAAAAAAGCCCCACAGCGTTGCCTTATCATTGCCGGATAACGTTATTTTCGCATCGTTGATACGATGCGTAGCCGTCTCAGCAGGATCGTCACCCCACAAATAAATACCGCGGACAATATCATTTCCCGAGCTATCAATATCAATTTTATTGATAATCAGATCGGTATGTTTACCGTTGCCGCCGAGGTATGTCAGGCCATCAGCGTAGCCTTCCTCGGTGGTGCTTTTAATTTTGATGCTGACATCGTTGAAGACACGCTTACCGCTCAGGGAGGAACTGGTGAACGAGTCGAAAATAAGAATGCCTGTGACATCAGAGTAGCGGTCAGTTGAATTACTGGTTAACTGAATATCCGTATGTCCGGCCAACTCCAGGTCGGTATATGTGCGAATCCCTTCCAGATAAAAGGTGGGGGAGACAATATTAATGGTGGTGTTACCGGTGACGGTGACTTTCCCGCCCCATAAAGCCATGCCGGTATCGGTTGAGTCGCCAGATTCACGGATGCCGGGACGGGTATACGCGATATCAATATTCTCGGCGTTTAAAATCCCCTGCGATCCGGCGCTGATACCGCCGCCTCTGATGGTGGTCAGGCCTTTCAGGTCGGCCCGGGCATTATCGCCAACGTACAGCCCGTCCGATTCTTCGCTGTCATTCATGTTAATGAAGGTGTAATTTTCGGCGGTCAGTTTGCCGGTGCCGTACAGGGCAATACCATCGGAAGTCGAATAGGTCCCATTCGTGCGCGGGTCGAAGTTAAGGGTAAAATGATTACCCAGATTTATTTCACCGGCTTTAAGGTAAGCGAACCAGACGTTTCGGGAACCTGTTGCGTTTACTACGCCGGTACTGTTCATTGTGATATTGTCGGCGAAATCAACGCGACCATCAGCAACGTTAATATCAATTCTTGAGATTTCATCCCCATTGGTGATATTCACCGTGCGTTGGTCGCTGGGCGTGCTGGCGTCGAGAGTATATTTTACTGGCGCGGAAAAAGCAGAAAAGGTTGTAGTGGCTAATAATGCACTTAATAATAAAGCAATTTTTTTGGGTTTAATTTGGGGTGATAAGGCAGGTATCTTCATAGATAAATTCCAGTATCCTTGAGTAATGCGTAGATAAGACACCAGTCCTGGCGTCTGTTATTTATTTCATAGAAAGAAAGGTAGAACGGCAGGAAAATTGTCTAATTCTGCTTAAGCGAAGGCAAATGAAATTATTTTAACTCGTTGCCAGCATTAATGGCTCAGGCGGGCGCTGAGTGCTGGTCAGAGATGCGATATTTAAGGTATTTAAGAGAATTTTCAACTGTGGCACACAAATCTTCGTCATTTCTTAAATACAGCGCCGTCGTGTTAAGGAAACAGAAAATGATACTTAAGGAAATAAACCCGGCAGGCGAGGCGCTACCGGGCGAAAAAACTTATCGGCGAGAACGGACTATCTGGTATCGGCGGGTAAAATACTCAAACGGCGCGCTCCAGACGTGTACCAGACGGGTGAACGGGAACAGCAGAAAAATGGTCATCCCCAACACCAGATGGACGCGGAAAACAAAGGCAACGCCATTAAGCATTTCTGACGAGCCGCCACGGAAGGTGACAATACTCTGTGCCCAGCCAACCAGCTTCATCATTTCACTGCCGTCAGGATATTGGGCTGAAAACGGAATAGTACTCAGCCCAAGCAGGCACTGGATCAGCAGGATGCTCATGATGATTATGTCAGGCGTGGTCGAGGTGGCGCGGACGCGCTGGTTGGTGAGACGACGCCAGAGCAAACCAGCGCCGCCAATGAGCGTCAGTACACCGCACACGCCGCCGAGAACCATCGCCATTTGCTGTTTGACCGCGATCGGCAAAAACCAGGCGTACATCCAGTGCGGTGTCAACATGCCGAAAAGATGGCCGAAGAAAATGCCGAGTATGCCGATGTGGAACAGGTTCGACCAGACCACCATGCCGCGCTTATCCAGCATCTGGCTGGACGAGGCGCGCCAGGTGTACTGACCATAATCATACCGCAGCCAACTGCCGAGAAAAAAAACGGTCGCGCAGATGTACGGGTAGATATCGTAAAAAAAGACGTTCAGGTACTGTATCATTTCGGGCCTCCCGCACTGACGTCGACGTACTGCGGCGCCACGTCCTGGCTAAAGCGTCGTTGATATTGCTGTAACGGTGAGCTGTCACAGGCTGTGGCGTTATCTTCAATAAACTTCACCTGTTCTTCTTCCCAGACGGCATCAAGCGCCTGACGAGTGTCATCACGGCTTTCTTGCGTTACCTGTGGCGTGACGCTGTCACTTGAAAGCGGGCTTCCGGCGAGGTTCAGCAGGGCATCGAATAATTGATACCACGGGGCGCCGCGCTGTTTCAGCCTCCCTCCCAGTAACGCCAGAATCGGCGCGACGTTTTGCAGACCTTCGCGCGCGTCGGCTTCCGACAAAATGCTGAGATATTCGAGATACAGCGGCAAATGGTCGGGAAGTTCGCGACAGTCGAGTTGCAGACCCACTTTCTCGTACTGGGTCATCAGATCGACCATCGCCTGGCCGCGATCGCGGGACTCGGCGTGGACATGTTCAAACAGCAGTAGCGACGTGGCGCGGCCACGGTCAAAGACTTCACACCATTCGGCCTGCTTATCCAGCAGCGGGGCGTTGAGCATGTCGGTGGCGAAGCCGTTGAGCGCAGGCGCGTCGTGACGCACCATCGCCAGCACTTCGTCTTTGCATTCCCAGAGAAACTCATCCGGGTATTCCATCAACAGACCGATCGCTTTGAGGATTTGCATTATTCTCCCTCCGCTTTATCACGCACTTCGGTGATGTTGATGGCGTCAATGCGGCTACTGTTGAACAGGTTGAACTTGGTGTCGGAACCGTGGCAGCCGTCGCCAAAGGTAAAGCCGCAGCCGTTGCGCTCAGGGAAGGCGTCGCGCGCCATCTCGCGATGGCTGGTCGGGATCACGAAACGGTCTTCGTAGTTGGCGATCGCCAGATAGCGATACATCTCCTCAACCTGTTCGACGCTCAGGCCCACTTCCTCAATGGCGCGGGTATCCGTCACGCCTTCCACTGTTTGCGAACGCATGTAATGACGCATGGCCATCATGCGCTTCAGGGCGCGCAGCACCGGGCCGGTATCGCCTGCGCTGAGCATATTCGCAAGGTACTGCACCGGAATGCGCAGGCTTTCGATCGCCGGCAGTACGCCATTTGACGGCGGCAGCCCTCCGGCGTCGGCGTAAGACTGAATCGGCGACAGCGGCGGGACGTACCAGACCATCGGCAAGGTGCGGTATTCCGGATGCAGCGGCAACGCCAGTTTCCAGTCCATCGCCATTTTATAGACAGGGGAACGCTGCGCCGCGTCGATCACGTTCTGCGGAATACCCTGTTTCAAGGCCTCATCAATCACCGCCGGGTCGTTCGGGTTCAGGAACACGTCGCACTGACGCTCGTACAGATCGGTTTCATGCTCGGTGCTGGCGGCTTCTTCGATGCGGTCTGCGTCATACAGCAACACGCCGAGGTAGCGAATGCGCCCAACACAGGTTTCAGAACACACGGTTGGCTGCCCGGACTCAATGCGCGGATAGCAGAAGATGCATTTCTCAGACTTGCCGCTCTTCCAGTTGAAGTAGATTTTTTTGTACGGGCAGCCGCTAATGCACAGACGCCAGCCGCGGCACTTGTCCTGGTCGATCAGCACGATGCCGTCTTCTTCACGCTTATAGATCGCGCCGCTCGGGCAAGTGGCGACGCAGCTTGGGTTCAGACAATGTTCGCAAAGGCGGGGCAGATACATCATGAAGGTGTTTTCAAACTGCCCGTACATTTCCTTCTGGATCTTGTCGAAGTTACGGTCACGGGCGCGCTTTTCAAACTCGCCGCCAAGCAGTTCTTCCCAGTTTGGCCCCCAGATGATTTTGTCCATCCGCTTACCGTCAATCAACGAGCGCGGGCGGGCAGTCGGCTGGTGTTTACCCTCCGGCGCGCTGTGCAGGTGCTGATAGTCAAAAGTAAAGGGCTCATAGTAGTCGTCTATCTGCGGCACAACCGGGTTTGCGAAGATTTTGGTGATGACGCCCATTTTTCCGCCCATGCGCGGACGTATTTTACCGTTCACGTCGCGAACCCAGCCGCCTTGCCACTCCTCCTGATCTTCCCAGTTTTTCGGATACCCGATACCCGGTTTGGTTTCGACGTTGTTAAACCATGCGTATTCCATCCCTTCACGTCCGGTCCAGACGTTTTTACAGGTGACAGAGCAGGTGTGGCAGCCAATGCATTTATCGAGGTTAAGCACCATCCCAACCTGTGAGCGTATTTTCATTTTTTCGCTTCCTGTACCTGATTGCGACCTTCATCATCCAGCCAGTCGATATTTTTCATTTTTCGAATCATGATGAACTCGTCGCGGTTAGAGCCGACGGTGCCATAGTAGTTAAAGCCATAGGCCAGTTGAGCGTAGCCGCCGATCATGTGTGTGGGTTTCGGACAGACGCGGGTTACCGAGTTATGAATACCGCCACGCATCCCGGTAATTTCTGACCCCGGAATATTCATGATGCGTTCCTGGGCGTGATACATCATGGTCATCCCCGGCGGTACGCGCTGGCTGACCACCGCGCGAGCGGTCAGTGCGCCGTTGGCGTTGAAGGCTTCAATCCAGTCGTTATCTTCAATGCCCAGCTCGCGGGCGTCGGTTTCGCTGATCCAGACAATCGGTCCCCCACGTGACAGCGTCAGCATGAGCAGGTTTTCGCTATACGTAGAGTGGATGCCCCATTTCTGATGGGGCGTCAGGAAGTTGAGCGCTTTTTCCGGGAAGCCGTTGGGCGGGATCTCGCGCATTTCGCTGACGCTGCGGGTGTCTATCGGCGGTCGATAGGCGACAAGGCTTTCACCGAATGCGCGCATCCACTGATGATCCTGATACAACTGCTGGCGGCCAGAAAGGGTGCGCCAGGGGATCAGTTCGTGGACGTTGGTGTAACCCGCGTTATAAGAGACATGTTCGCTTTCCAGACCGGACCAGGTGGGGCTGGAGATGATTTTGCGCGGCTGCGCCTGAATATCACGAAAACGGATCTTCTCATCTTCTTTATTCAGCGCCAGATGGGTATGTTCGCGCCCGGTCATCGCGCCGAGCGCTTCCCACGCTTTCACCGCCACCTGACCGTTGGTTTCCGGCGCCAGCGCAAGGATCACTTCGGACGCGTCCAGCGCGGTGTCGATCCGCGGTCGGCCTTTAGCCGGGCCTTCGCGCTTGGTATAGTTCAGTTTACCGAGGAATTCGACTTCCGCCTCGGTATTCCAGGTGATGCCCTTGCCGCCGTTGCCCAGTTTATCCATCAGCGGGCCGAGCGAGGTGAAGCGCTCGTAAGTGGCGGGGTAGTCGCGTTCCACGACCACCAGGTTGGGCGCGGTTTTGCCGGGGATCAGATCGCACTCGTTTTTGCGCCAGTCGAGGATATCAAACGGTTGCGACAATTCTGCCGGGGAGTCGTGCTGCAACGGCTGCAACACCACGTCGGTTTCCTGACCCAGATGGCCGACACACACCTCGGAAAAGACCTTAGCGATACCCTTGTAGATCTCCCAGTCGCTGCGCGATTCCCACGCGGGATCCACCGCCGCCGACAGCGGGTGAATAAACGGGTGCATATCCGACGTGTTCATATCATCTTTTTCGTACCAGGTGGCGGTCGGCAATACGATATCGGAGAACAGGCAGGTGCTGGACATTCGAAAGTCGAGCGTGACCAGCAGATCCAGCTTGCCTTCAATGGCGGCAGACTGCCATTCCACTTCTTCCGGCTTAATCCCCTCGCTAGAGCCGAGCGCTTCACCCTGAATGCCGCTTTCGGTCCCGAGCAAATATTTGAGCATGTATTCATGCCCTTTGCCGGATGAGCCGAGGAGATTCGAGCGCCAGACAAACAGGTTGCGCGGGTGGTTATTGCCGCTGTCCGGCTGTTCGCAGGCAAAGCGGATATCGCCCGATTTTAGCGCCTGCACGGTGTAATCCACGGGTGACTGACCGGCTTTTTCCGCACGGGTTTTTAGCGTCAGCGGGTTAAGATTGAGCTGCGGCGCGGACGGCAGCCAGCCCATACGCTCAGCCCGCACGTTGAAGTCAATTAAATGGCCGGTAAATTTCGCCGGGTCGGCTAACGGTGAGAGAAGCTCCTGCGCAGTGAGTTTCTCATAACGCCACTGGCTGGCGTGATTATAGAAGAATGAGGTGCTGTTCATCTGGCGCGGCGGACGGTTCCAGTCCAGCGCGAAGGCCAGCGGCAGCCAGCCAGTCTGCGGACGCAGTTTTTCCTGGCCGACGTAGTGCGCCCAGCCGCCGCCGCTTTGTCCGACACAGCCGCAGAACACGAGGATGTTGATCATTCCGCGGTAGTTCATGTCCATGTGATACCAGTGGTTAACGCCGGCACCGAGGATAATCATCGAACGCCCGTGGGTTTTATGCGCCGTATCGGCAAATTCGCGGGCAATGGTTTCAATATGGTAACGCGGTACGCCGGTGATCTGTTCCGCCCAGGCGGGCGTATAGGCTTTCACTTCCGCATAATCTTTCGCGCCGTACGCATCGTCCAGCCCACGATCGAGGCCGTAGTTGGCTAGCACCAGATCATAGACGCTTACTACCGGACAACTGCTGCCGTCAGCAAGCGTCAGGCGTTTCACTGGCAACTGACGGACCAACACCGGTTCCTGCTTCACGCTACGGAAATGCGGGTTTTCGTTCCCTCCGAAATAGGGGAACGCCACCCCCAGGACCTCGTCATGTTGACCGAGCAGAGACAGCGTCAGTTCAGTTTCGTGGCCTGCCGCCAGCGGCTCGAGGTTCCATTTGCCTTTTTCACCCCAGCGGAAGCCAATTGAGCCGTTGGGCGCAACTAACTCACCGGCGCTGTTGTATGCCACGGTTTTCCATTCCGGATTGTTGGCTTCGCCGAGACCGCCGACCAAATCGGACGCACGCATCATGCGGCCCGGAACGAAGCTGCCATCTTCGCGCGCATCCAGCAAAACCAGCATCGGCATGTCGGTATAGCGGCGGCAATAGTTGAGGAAGTAGTCGCTGGGGTTATCGAGATGGAACTCTTTGAGAATGACGTGGCCCATCGCCATCGCCAGCGCGCTGTCGGTGCCTTGCTTCGGCGCCAGCCACTGGTCGCTCAGCTTGGCGACCTCCGAAAAGTCAGGCGTAATGGCAACGGTTTTCGTGCCTTTGTAGCGGACTTCGGTAAAGAAGTGGGCGTCCGGGGTTCGGGTCTGGGGGACGTTTGACCCCCAGGCGATGATGTAGCTGGAGTTGTACCAGTCGGCGGATTCCGGCACATCGGTCTGTTCGCCCCACGTCATGGGCGATGCAGGCGGCAGGTCGCAATACCAGTCGTAGAAGCTCAGGCAGGTCCCGCCGAGCAGCGAGAGATAACGGGTTCCGGCGGCATAGGACACCATCGACATTGCCGGGATCGGCGAAAATCCGGCAACGCGGTCCGGACCGTAGGTTTTTATCGTCCAGACGTTGGCCGCCGCGATCAGTTGATTCAACTCTTTCCAGTTGGACCGGATAAATCCGCCACGCCCGCGCACCTGTTTGTAACTCATGCATTTCTGCGGGTCGTTCATGATCGATTCCCAGGCCAGTACCGGGTCGCTGCACTGGGTCAACGCTTCGCGCCACAGTTCGATCAGGCGCTTGCGCACTAACGGGTACTTCAGACGATTGGCACTGTATAAATACCACGAATAGCTGGCCCCGCGTGGGCAACCGCGCGGTTCGTGGTTGGGCAGATCCGGACGGGTACGCGGATAGTCGGTCTGCTGGACTTCCCAGGTGACCAGGCCGTTTTTCACATAAATTTTCCAGCTACAGGAGCCGGTACAGTTCACCCCGTGGGTGGAACGCACAATCTTGTCGAACTGCCAGCGTTGACGATAACTGTCTTCCCAGTCGCGGTTGGTGTGCATCACCTGACCGTGACCGTCAGCGAAGGTGTCGCCCTTAGATTTAAAATAGCGGAAGCGATCCAACAGCTTGCTCATGACATTTCTCCTGCTTCGATAATGTTGCCGTCGTTCTGCAAGCCGGAGGATGGGGCAAGCGCCTTCTCCGGCCTGATAACAGCGATGTATATGTTGTTATTGTTGTGTGGGTTTGCGGCGACCGTAGACCAGCCAGGTCACCAGTACGCAGACGATGTAGAACACCAGAAAAATTTTCATGGCGCCGACGGGGGAGCCGGTCATTGCCAGTGACGTACCAAAGGCTTTCGGGATAAAGAAGCCGCCGACCGCGCCGATGGCGGAAATAAAGCCCAATGCCGCCGCGGTATCGGTCACCGCTTCACGCTGCGCCTGCTCATCTGTGCCGCCGCGAAGTTTGACTTTGTAAAGGGTGAGCTGGCGGAAGATCACGGCAATCATCTGGAAGGTGGAGCCGCTGCCCAGGCCCGCCGAGAAAAATAGCCCCATAAAGACGAGGTAGAAGGCGATAAAACTTCCTGAACCTGTACCGGGCAATGTCAGGAACAGTAGCGCGGAAAACAGCGCCATAAAGATGAAGTTGATCAGCGTCACGCGAACGCCGCCGAACTTATCGGAAATCACACCGCCAGCAGAGCGCGCCAGTGCGCCGATAAACGGGCCGAAAAACGCCAGATTCAGAATGTCGACCTCCGGAAACTGCGTTTTGGACAGCATGGCAAAGCCTGCTGAAAAACCGATAAACGAGCCGAAGGTCGCCAGATACAGCAGGCTGAGCAGCCAAAGATGAAAACGCTTGAGCACCGGTAACTGCGAGGCGATGGAGGCTTTTGAACTGGCGATATCGTTGGTGCCCATCCAGGCGGCGACAGTGGCGATAGCCAGTAGCGGCACCCAGATCCACGCGGCATTCGCCAGGGAGAGCAGACTGCCGTCAGGCTGCGGAACGCCCTGCACGCCGAGGAAGGTGAAAAGGGGCAAGAAGATCACCAGCGGCGCGACCAACTGCATTACGCTCACCCCGAGGTTGCCCAACCCTCCGTTAACGCCCAGCGCGCTACCCTGTTTCGCCTTTGGAAAAAAGAAGCTGATATTGCCCATGCTGGAAGCAAAGTTGGCCCCGGCAAATCCACAGAGCAGCGCAATAATAATAAACACCCCGAAAGGGGTATTCGGGTTCTGAACGGCAAAACCGAGCCAGACGCAGGGAATAATCAGGATCGCGGTGCTGAAAACCGTCCAGCGACGTCCGCCAAATATAGGCACCATAAAGGAGTAGGGGACGCGTAATATTGCGCCAGAGAGAGAGGGTAATGCCGTTAATAAAAACAATTGATCGGTGGTGAAATTAAAACCAATTTTATTAAGATTGACCGCTACCGCGCTAAAAAGCATCCAGACACAGAAGGCAAGTAACAGACAAGCCACTGAAATCCAGAGATTTCGTCGTGCGATGTGTTTTCCTTTATGTTCCCAGAAAGCGGGATTTTCAGGCTTCCAGTCACTCAAGAGATAACGATTATTTTTCTCATTTTGTAGCGCCATATTGCCCCTCGCATGCACATGTCGTTCATAAAAAAATAAAAAAGCAGGCCAAAGGGCGCATAACGCACGCTGTGCATTCGCCCTTTTTAGAATTTATTGATGTTTTTAGGAATATTGATGAAAGGATAGATAGAAAACGCGCAACCGGGCGGCGCGAAGGGGCAGAAAAAGTTGCTTAAGTGTTACTAAATGTAAACAAAAGATGTACTGTTTTTACATCTACGGTTCAGGAAAACAGCTCCAGGCTGATCATACGATCCAGATGACGTTCAAAAGCGGGATCCGCCATTTCCTGAAGACCAAGCACATACATGCCATCCAGGCCGCACACCAGGGCAATCAAACGCCAGGCAATATCCGCAGGGCCATCTGCCGTCGAGAATTCCCCTTCTGCCAGTCCACCTTCAATAATGGCCGTGGTCTTTTCATGCCACATGCGCATAGTGAGCAGGTAGGCGCTTTTGATATCCGCGTCCTGGTCGGCAAGGATCTGCGCTTCACGCCAGAGTTTGATATAAGGTTCGAAACCGCCGTCGTCGCTGCCAAGCATAGCATGCAGGCGCGCGCGCCAGCTGGCATCTTCGCCCGGGACGTCTGCGTCAAGCAACGTACTGATAATGCGCACAAATGCTTGCGATTTCAGATCGCCGGCAGAGGTAAAGTGATGATGTACCTGACCAGCGGCGACTTTCGCCTCGGTGGCAATACGTCGGACCGTCATGGCTTTAAACCCATCTTCCAGCCCCACGCGCATTGCCGCCTGCAAAATCACTTCACGACGCTCATCTTTATGCAGATAGCCCATATGTACCTGTATCTTCCTGAAAAATGGCAGTGTAACAAAAAGCTGGACGCCTGTTCAATTACGGCAGTTTATAGCTTAAGCGACAGCTCCATCGCAGCGCGACGCAAGGGCGCGAGGGCTTTTAGCTTTAGTGCGTCGGCGCTCATCGATGAAGCCGGTACGCCGACGTTTAACGCGGCGACAAGGGTGCCGCTACGCGAAAGCAGCGGTACCGCCAGCGAGCATAAGCCCACTTCGATCTGACGATCGGCGAGCGCGTACCCCTGCATCCGCACCCGTCTGATTTCATCGCGTAGCGCAGAACGATCGCAAAGGGTATACGGGGTATAACGCAGTAAACTTGCTCGTGACAGTGTCACCTCTAACTGCTCTTCCGGCAGCGCGCTTAGCAGTACCCGTCCCATTGACGTAGCCCACGCCGGTAAACGACTCCCGCGCCCGATATCGACGCTGAGCAAATTGTTCATGGCTGCCCGGGCGATGTAAAGCACGTTGTCGCCGTCCAGCGTGGCCGCAGAGCACGACTCGCCGAGCGTTCTGGCAAGGTCATCTAATGCCGCCTGCGCCACTTTCGCCAGCGGCGTACCGGCCAGATAGGCATGGCCTACGGCCAGAACGCGCGGAAGCAGCTCATAGCTGCGGCCATCAGGGGTGTGCACCATGCCAAGTGCGGCGAGAGTGTACAGACAACGCCTGACCGCGGCGCGTGAAATCTGCGTCTTTTGACTGAGTTGTGAGATGGTCAGGCGCTGACGCTGCGGGGTGAAGGCGTTCAGTACCGCCAGACCGCGCGCCAGCGACAGCATGAAATTCGGGTCCGATGCGGCCTGTCGCGTGCCGATCGTCGGCTGATGTTCATCGCTCATTGAATTCCTCTCCGCTGCAATTCGAAGCCATAGCGCACTCACTATACCTCGCGTGTGGGGACGGAAGGCGGAATATCCCCGTTTTCCCACGGGGATCACATTATTAACTTCAATGTAACATTCGCGCCGATAATCGCACACCATTTCGATTATCGCCGTTGACCCACTTCCCGGCTGACCCCTATTGTCAAAAGCACCGTCACCGTTCGTTATTGATGACGATCGCAAAAGTTATGACACGCATTCTCAGGAAGAAATGATGAGCGCAACCGTTGAAGAGATTGAAAGCTGGCTGGTCGATGTTCCGACCATCCGCCCCCATAAATTATCGATGACCACGATGGGCTGTCAGAGTCTGGTTATCGTGCGTATCACCCGTTCGGACGGCATTCAGGGCCTGGGAGAGGCGACAACCATCGGCGGGCTGAGCTACGGCGTAGAAAGTCCGGAGGCAATCCAGTCTGCGATTAGCCATTATCTGACCCCGCTGCTCAAAGGTCAGCCCGCAGATAATCTCAATGTGCTGACGGCGCGGATGAACGCAGCCGTGAAGGGCAATACTTTTGCGAAATCGGCCCTCGAAACGGCGCTACTGGACGCGCAGGCAAAAGCGCTTGGGTTGCCCGTTTCTGCGCTACTGGGCGGCGCGCTGAACACTGCGCTGCCCGTTCTCTGGACGCTGGCAAGCGGGAATACCGCAAACGACATTGCCGAAGGGCAGCGACTGCTGGAGGAAGGTCGACACCAGGCGTTTAAGCTGAAAATTGGCGCCAATGCGCTGGATGACGATCTTGGCCACACGCGGGCTGTTGTCGAGGCGCTTGGCGACCGCGCCAGCATTCGGGTAGATGTCAATCAGGCATGGGACGCGACCGTCGCCGCGAAAGGCTGTCGGGAACTGGCGGCGATGGGGGTCGATCTGATTGAGCAACCGGTCAGCGCGCAGGACAGCGCGGCGCTGGTACGCCTGAGTCAGCAAACTGACGCCGCCATTCTGGCCGACGAGTCCGTCGCCAGCCATTTTGACGGTTACCGTCTGGCACAGCAGGGGTTTAGCGGCGCCTGGGCGTTAAAAATCGCCAAAGCGGGGGGGCCCGCCAGCGTGTTGAAACTGGCGCACGTCGCGCAGGCTGCCGGAATCAGTTTGTATGGCGGCACCATGCTGGAAGGAACGATTGGCACTGTCGCGTCGCTGCACGCCTGGTCGACGTTGTCATTACCGTGGGGAACGGAGATGTTTGGGCCGCTGCTCCTGAAGGATGACATTGTCTGCGTACCGCTGTCTTTCGCGAATGGCCACGTGGCGCTGCCGCAAACGCCCGGACTGGGCGTGGAACTGGATGAGGATAAATTACGCTTTTATGCCCGCGCACAGCGGGAATAACAGGAGGTCAACATGCTATTTAAAGTGGAAATGACCGTCAATATTCCGTACGGACTGCCGGTTAAAGAACAAGAAGAGATGAAAGCCCGCGAAAAAGCGTATTCCCAAAGGTTACAACGGGAAGGGAAATGGCGCCATATCTGGCGCGTCGCAGGGCTGTACGCCAATATCAGCGTTTTCGATGTTCAGGATGCTGAAGAATTACATCAAATACTTATGGGGTTGCCGCTTTATCCTTTCATGGAGATTCATGTGGAAGCGCTGTGTCGCCACCCGTCGTCGATTCATGACAGCGATAAATAATCCTTACGCCGAACGCCGGAAATCGTTCTGGTATGACCCTACAGAAAATAAGAAGCGAGAAATATTATGAGCCATTCATTTATCAACCAACACACTGTTCAGGATTTATTGCGTGAAAGCGCCGGATTAAACTCGACCGATGGAAACGAACGTTTTAAATCGATTATTCATCGCTTGCTCACGAATATCTGTACATTAATTGACGACTACAATGTGACACAGGAAGAATTCTGGCATGCGGTGAATTATCTGCATGAACTTGGCGGACGTAAGGAAGCGGCGTTATTGGCGGCCGGATTGGGTCTGGAGCACTTTCTTGATCTGCGCCAGGAAGCGATCGAAGCCAGCCAGTCATCCGAAACGGGAACCCCACGCACCATTGAAGGGCCACTTTATGTTGCAAACGCGCCGCTGGCTGACGGGCATGACCGGATGGATGACGGTCTGGACGACGGAGAAGTCATGTGGCTGTACGGTGAAGTAAAAGACGTGCAGGGACGCCCCGTCGCAGGCGCGATCGTGGACATCTGGCACGCCAATACGCTCGGCAACTATTCGTTTTTCGACTCCAGCCAGAGCGAATATAACCTGCGTCGCCGCATACGCACCGACGCGGAAGGACGCTACAGCGTGCGGAGTATTTTGCCTTCCGGCTATGGTTGTCCTCCTGATGGCCCTACCCAGGCGTTACTCGTCCGTCTGGGCCGCCACGGTAACCGGCCTGCTCATATCCATTTCTTTGTCTCTGCGCCGGGCTTTAAGCACCTTACCAGCCAGATTAATCTTAATGGCGATCGCTACCTGTGGGACGATTTTGCGTTTGCCACTCGCGATGGTCTGATCGCCGATCCGGTGAAGGTTACCGATCCCGCATTAATTGCGCAGCGTCAACTGGCAGGAGAACATACCGAGGTGCGATTCGACTTTACGCTCTGCAAGGCGCAGCGCGCCGAAGAAGAACAGCGTATTACTCGCCTGCGCGCGCTGGAATAATTCACCGCCTAATAAAGATTCACTGAATGCTTAATCCTGAATGATGCAGGAGGACCAGACACATGCAAAAAACGCTCTCGGCATTAAAAGATAAAATTTCCCAGGCCTTAATTGTCGATCGGGAAAACCATATTTATCGCTGTCATCGCTCTATCTTTACCGATAGCCAATTATTTGATTTTGAAATGAAGCATATATTCGAAGGTAATTGGGTATTTCTGGCGCATGAAAGTCAGATCGCGCAACCCGGCGATTATTATACTCTGACACTGGGCCGCCAGCCCGTTATTATTACACGCGACAAGCAGCAGACCCTCCATGCGTTAATTAATAGCTGTGCGCACCGCGGCGCGATGTTATGCCGACGTAAAACCGGAAATAAAAACTCGTTTACCTGTCCGTTTCATGGCTGGACGTTCAGTAATAACGGCAAGCTGCTTAAGGCGAAAGATGAAAGTACCGGCGGGTATCCAGACTCTTTTAAGCAGGACGGATCGCATGATTTAAAAGCCCTGCCACGCTTTGCGTCTTATCGTGGATTTTTATTCGGTAGCCTCAATGACGAGGTACAACCGCTGGAGGAGTATCTTGGCGAGACACGGAAAATCATCGATCTGATTGTCGACCAGGCGCCGGAAGGGCTGGAAGTGCTGAAGGGGTCTTCCAGCTATGTCTACGAAGGGAACTGGAAGTTGGGAGCGGAAAACGGCGCCGACGGCTACCATGTCAGCGTCGTGCACTGGAACTATGCCTCGACGATGTCGCGACGCAACTATGAAGCGGACGGTACGCGCGCGGTGGACGCCAACGGCTGGTCAAAAAGCCTCGGTGGCGGCTATGGCTTTAAAAATGGCCACATGTTGCTCTGGACGCGCGCCATCAACCTGGAAGTGCGCCCGGTTTATGATCACCGGGCGCGGCTTCAGGCGACATTCGGAGAACGACGCGCAGACCAGATGGTCAACGAAACCCGCAATTTATGCCTGTATCCCAACGTCTATCTGATGGATCAGTTTTCGACACAAATTCGCGTTATTCGTCCTCTGGCGGTAGACAAAACGGAAGTCACGATCTGGTGTTTCGCGCCAAAAGGGGAATCTGATCAAGCGCGAGCGCTACGTATTCGTCAATACGAGGATTTCTTTAATGTCAGCGGTATGGGAACCCCTGACGATCTCGAAGAGTTCAGCGCCTGCCAGCGTGGATACCTGGGGGAAAATCTGGCCTGGAGCGATCTGAGCCGCGGCGCGCTGCACTGGGTCGACGGTCCGGACGAGCACGCCCGTCACGCCGGTTTTACGCCACTGTTGAGCGGGGTGAAGTCCGAAGACGAGGCGCTGTATATCGCGCATCACCATCACTGGCAAAACGTGATGCTCGCGGCAGTCGAAAAAGAGCGGCAACGTTACGAGCAGTCGATCACCCAACGCGTGGAGGTAGTCTGATGTTGACCCTGGAACAGGTGCGTCAGTTTCTGTATTACGAAGCGCGGTTGCTGGATGATCGCCAGTGGGATGCGTGGCTGAACTGCTATAGCCCCGGCGTGGTGTTCTGGATGCCCGCGTGGGGAGATGATGATAAACCGACCCGCGATCCGCAACGTGAAATCTCGCTTATTTATTACCCGAATCGCGAGGGGCTGGAAGATCGGGTGTATCGCATCAAAACGGAACGGTCCGGCGCCAGCACGCCGGAACCGCGTACCACCCATATGATCGCGAATGTCGAACTGTTGGGCGAAACGGCGGAAGGCCTGGCGGTGCGCTACAACTGGGTGACCTACAGCCACCGGTATCAGCATACCGATGCGTATTTTGGCACGACGCACTGCACGCTGATTGAAGAAAGCGGCGTCCCGCAAATTGTGCGTAAAACAGTGCGGCTGAACAATGACTATATCCGTCAGGTGATTGATGTGTATCACATTTAAGAGGTGCTTATGAGTTTTACGATTGCCCTTAATTTTGAGGACGGCATCACCCGTTTTATTCAGTGCAACGCGGGCGAAAAGGTGCTTGATGCGGCTTACCGGCAGAAGGTTAATCTGCCAATGGATTGCTCAGATGGCGTCTGCGGCACCTGTAAATGTCATTGCGCCAGTGGGGAATATGCCCTCGGTGACGATTTCATCGAAGACGCTTTGAGCGACGATGAAGCCCAGGCAAGACAGGTACTGACCTGCCAGATGGTGCCGTGCAGCGACTGCGTGATCGATGTGCCTGTTGCCGCCGCGCAGTGTAAAACCGGGCTTATGACGCTGGACGCGACGGTACGGGCAGTGGAAGCGCTGTCGGCTACGGCGTTTGAACTGGTGATAGACGCCGATGAACCGCTGGCATTTTTGCCGGGACAGTACGTCAATATTCAGGTTCCCGGCACGAACCAGGTGCGCGCCTATTCATTCAGTTCGCTGCCGGATAACCGCGAATGCCGGTTTTTGATCCGCAATGTGCCGGGCGGGCTGACGAGCCAGTGGCTGACCCAGCGCGCACGTTCTGGCGACCGTCTGACCCTCAGCGGCCCGATGGGCAGTTTTTATCTGCGCGGCGGCGAGCGTCCGTTGTTGATGCTGGCGGGCGGAACCGGGCTGGCGCCCATGCTCTCCATGCTGGAAGCGCTGGCGGCGCAGGGAAGTCAGCGTCCGGTGACGCTGTTGTATGGCGTGACTTATGACATTGATCTTGTCAAAACGGCCCGGCTGGAGGCATTTCGCGAGGCGCTGGTCAATTTCCACTGGCTACCGGTGGTTGCGGATGCCGACAGCGCCTGTCCGCAGCGGGGTTATGTCACCGCGTATCTCAATGACGCCCTGCTGAATCAGGGGGATGTGGATATTTACCTGTGCGGGCCGCCGCCGATGGTCAACGCGGTCGCTGCTACGCTGCGGGAAAGGGGAATCGATCCCGCCGGATTCTGGTATGAGAAGTTTATCGCCAGTCAAAGCGCCGCGGCATAAGGAGAACAGGATGCGATTTCACACTAAAGTCGTCGCGATTACCGGCGCGGCGCAAGGGATTGGTCGCCAGACCGCAGAGCAGGCGGCAAAAGAGGGCGCAACGCTGTTACTGATCGATCGTTCCCGTCACGTTCATGAACTGGCTGCGACACTCACCGCTGAGGGCGTTCAGGTGCTGGCGCTGGAGGCCGATCTTGAGCAGTGGGAAAGTACCGAACAGGCCTTCGGAGCAGGTGTTGCACATTTCGGTCGTATAGACGTATTGATTAATAACGTCGGCGGGACGATCTGGGCGCGGCCTTTTGCCGACTATCAACCAGATCAGATCGAAAAGGAGATCCGCCGCTCTCTGTTTCCTACGCTATGGGGCTGTCGTGCAGTGCTGCCGTGGATGCTGAAACAGGGGACTGGCAGCATTGTCAATGTGTCGTCCGTGGCGACATCTGGGGTGAATCGGGTGCCTTATTCGGCAGCGAAAGGCGGGGTCAACGCCTTAACCCGCTCCATTGCCATGGAATACAGCCACCAGGGGATCCGGATAAACGCCGTGGCGCCGGGAGGAACAGAGGCCCCAGAGCGTGTCACGCCGCGTAATACCGAAACGCCCACCGCGCAGGAAAAAATCTGGTATAAGCAGGTTGTGGATCAGACCCTGGACAGCAGCCTGATGCACCGCTATGGCACGCTTGAAGAACAGGCGCAGGCGATATTGTTTCTGGCAAGCGACCAGGCGAGCTATATCACCGGTGTGACCCTGCCGGTGGCCGGGGGCGACCTGGGCTGAGTTTATTCTCGCCATCCGGCTGGCTGGTCGGATGGCGCTGTTTTCCTGTCTTGTTTTCCCTGATACCCACGAATTCAGATAATCACGGCGCTCAATAAAAAGTTGGACATATGTTCAATTTTCCGTAGGATCGGTAAATCTGGACGCGTGTCCAGTTTGTCTTAAGGGAAGCGTTATGTTTCGTCAGTGGTTAACATTAGTGATTATTGTGTTGGTCTACATTCCGGTTGCTATCGACGCGACGGTGCTGCATGTGGCCGCTCCCACGCTGAGTATGACGCTGGGCGCCAGCGGTAACGAGCTGCTGTGGATCATTGATATTTACTCGCTGGTGATGGCAGGGATGGTATTGCCGATGGGCGCGCTGGGCGATCGTATTGGTTTTAAACGTTTGCTGTTACTTGGCGGGGGCCTGTTTGGTCTGGCTTCGCTGGCAGCCGCATTCGCACACAGCGCCAGTTGGCTGATCGCCACGCGCGCCATTCTGGCGATCGGTGCGGCGATGATCGTTCCGGCAACGCTTGCCGGGATCCGCGCGACCTTCAGCGACGCACGCCATCGTAATATGGCGCTGGGCGTCTGGGCGGCGGTAGGTTCCGGCGGCGCTGCGTTCGGGCCGCTGGTGGGGGGAATACTGCTGGAGCACTTTTATTGGGGCTCGGTATTTTTGATCAACGTGCCTGTCGTACTGGTTGTGCTGACCCTTACCGCGCGCTATGTGCCGCGTCAGACGGGACGCCGCGATCAGTCATTGAATTTGGGGCACGCCATCATGCTGATTATGGCCATCTTACTGCTGGTTTACAGCGCGAAGACCGCGTTGAAAGGGCATATCGCCATTGGCGCAATTGCCTTAACCGTCATTAGCGGCGCGCTGCTGCTGATACAGTTTATCCGTATCCAGCTTGCGGCCTCGCGTCCGATGATCGACCTGCGGCTGTTTACGCATCGCATCATTTTAAGCGGCGTGGTGATGGCGATGACCGCCATGATCACGCTGGTCGGTTTTGAGCTATTAATGGCGCAGGAATTGCAGTTTGTGCATGGCTTCACACCGTATCAGGCGGGGCTGTTCATGTTACCTGTCATGCTTGCCAGCGGCTTCAGCGGCCCCATCGCCGGTATGTTGGTGTCCCGATTTGGACTACGCACCGTGGCGACGGGGGGGATGGCATTGAGTGCGCTGAGTTTTTATGGCCTGGCGATGACTGATTTCAGCACACAGCAACTGCAGGCCTGGGCACTGATGGCGCTGCTGGGATTTAGCGCTGCCAGCGCGCTGCTGGCGTCAACGGCAGCCATTATGGCCGCGGCGCCGGGCGAGAAAGCGGCAGCGGCAGGGGCGATAGAGACAATGGCCTATGAGCTGGGCGCTGGACTGGGCATCGCCATTTTCGGTCTGTTGCTGAGTCGTAGCTTTTCTGCCTCGATTAGCTTGCCGGAAGGGCTGAACGCCGAAGAAATGACCCGCGCATCGTCGTCGATGGGGGAAGCGGTGCAACTGGCGCAGACGCTGCCTGACGCGCTGGGAGAACACATTATTGATGCCGCGAAACAGGCCTTTACCTGGTCACACAGCGTGGCGCTAAGCAGCGCCGGCAGTATGCTGATTCTGCTGGCGGTGGGTATGTGGTTTAGCCTCGCAAACGTCAACCGCGACTAGCTTAGTGGGTTAACTGGCACAGGCTGTCCAGCGCTTCGACCTCTTTGCCGCTTAACCGGGCGTACTGTCCGGTCAGCCGCCAGAACGCGGGCTGGGTTTCTGTGTAGATTTCAGCGGCGAGGATCAAACGACGGCGATCGCCTTCGTTCAGTTCAAGCAGCGTCCAGGGGATAAAATAGCGCAGCGTGTCGGTGAGCTTAAACCACAGCGGACAGCCGCAGCCGGAACAGAAGTAGCGTTCCCCCCGCGAGGAGGAGGTAAAAAAGGCCGGTTCAGGCGCGTCGGGATCCATCATCGGATGACCGCTGGCCTCCAGGTACATTGCAATGCCGCCTGACCATTTCTGGCACAGCGTGCAGTGACAGGCGTAAACATCGAGCGATTCGATATCAACGGTAAAATGGCTCTGCCCACAGAGACAACGTCCTGTATAGGTTTGCACGGCATACTCCTTATGACCGGTTTATGCATCGGTAAAAAAAGCCAGCCCGACGTGGGCTGGCTTCTATACCGCTCAATTCTAAATGAATTAGAACTGGTAGGTCAGACCCACAGCAACGATGTTGTCAGTGGAGATACCAGCAGCGCGGGTGAAGTTGTTTTCGTCAACCAGGTTGATTTTGTAATCAACGTAGGTGGACATGTTTTTGTTGAAGTAGTAGCTCGCGCCAACGTCAACGTATTCAACCAGATCCTGGTCGCCGTAACCGCCGATGTCTTTACCTTTGGATTTCAGGTAAGCCAGGGACGGACGCAGACCGAAGTCGAACTGGTACTGTGCTACCACTTCGAAGTTCTGCGCTTTGTTAGCAATACCGTTTACATCACCAAAGGTGGTCATGTTGCGGGTTTCTGCATAGGTTGCCGCCAGGTACAGGTTGTTCGCGTCATATTTCAGACCCGCAGCCCACACTTCTGCGTTCTTGCCGCGAGCGTAGAACACGTTGTCACCCGCAGTCTGAGAATCGGTACGGTCAGATTTCGCGTAAGCGGCGCTTGCGGCGAAGCCTTCGTACTCGTAGCTGGTAGACAGACCAAAGCCGTCGCCATTCTGTTCGGTGAGCTTAGAACGACCGTTGTTCGTTTCGTCGCTGGCGCCATTTTTACCCTGGTACTGAACGGCAAAGTTCCAGCCGTCAACCAGACCGAAGAAGTCGGTGTTACGGTAGGTCGCCACGCCAGAAGCACGCTGGGTCATGAACACGTCGGTCTGGGTCCAGGTGTCGCCACCGAACTCAGGCAGAACGTCGGTCCATGCGCCAACGTCATACGCGACGCCATAGTTACGGCCATAGTCAAAAGAACCGTACTCACCAAATTTCAGACCGGCAAACGCCAGACGGGTTTTATTACCTTTGGTGCCGTTAGATTCGGAGTTATTGCCTTTGAATTCGTATTCCCACTGGCCGAAACCGGTCAGTTGGTCATTGATTTGTGTTTCACCTTTGAAACCCAGACGTGCGTAAGTTTTGTCGCCATCATCGCCGTTATTGTCAGAGAAGTAGTGCAGAGCGGTAACTTTGCCGTACAGATCCAGTTTGTTGCCGTCTTTGTTATACACTTCTGCTGCATTAACAACGCCTGCTGCCAACAGGCTGGTCACTGCCACTGCGACTAATTTAAGTTTCATTTTAGATAATCCTTATAATTTTCTTAATGTGTTTCCTAAACCATTGCTAAACGAGGCTTCTCATCAATGGCAAGCTATTTTTAAATTACGCAGTAGCACCAATTCAATAATAAGTTTCATCTTATTGCTGGATATTTACAGATGTGTGATCCAGATCTCCTTAATATCCTGAAATAAATTAGTTACAAATGGGATTAGGCTTAAGTGAAATATTTATTAGGCTAACAATGTGCGATGAAGTGGTTATTTTGCGGTAAATTACGCAGGCTAACTATATCGGGATAAATGAATTTGGCAGGCAGGAATTTAATAGTTAAGCATCATTTTAGTATCATTAATTTAACAGAGTACTAAATTCGAGGAAATATTTTGGTTTAATCTTAATAAAGACTAAACCAAATTCAAAAAGGTTGCCAGACAGAGAAAAAGCGGTCGCCAGTTGTGATGACGGTCACGCCCGGCGGGTCGCCCACCAGCACAGCAACGATCCCACACAGACCATCACCGCGCCCTGCCAAAAAGAGAAAGAGAGCGGAGCGCTCAGCAGTACGGCTGCGAGCGCAGAGGAAAGCACCGGCGTGAAATAGGAGCCAACCGCCATAATGGTGACATTTCCGTGCAGAATTCCCACGTTCCAGGCGGCATAAGCAAAACCTAACGTCAGGGCGGCGGAAAACAGTTTTATCACCACCGGCGTGGTAAAAACCATTACAGGCTGCGGCGTCATAAAATAATGCGCCCATAAGCTCAGCGCTGTGAGCAAAACAAAAACCGTAATGCCGTTAAAGCCACGTGCATATTTATTGGTCACTGTGCAGTAGGTTGCCCAGATAAACGCACCGAGAAAGGCGAGAAAATAGCTCAGCGGACTGGTTGTGACATTGTTGATAATTTCGTCGGGATTCAGTCCATTCTCACCGCCCAGTACCCAGCAGACGCCGACCAATGCCAGCAGTAATCCGGGAACAATCACCCAGTTGGTTTTTTGTCCGTTAAATAAAATGGCGAACAAAATAGTCAGGCTGGGCCACAAATAATTGACCATGCCGACTTCAATCGCCTGATGACGTGACGCAGCATAGCCAAGCGAAAGCGCAAGGCAAATTTCATAACTGACAAACAGAACGCTACCGGCAATCAAATAGCGCACAGGAAAACGGCGAATATTGGGAAAACCGACGGTAAAAATCAGCAGCAACCCGCTGAGGGAATAGATTGCCGCCGCGCCACCCACTGGCCCCAGCCCTTCACTTACGCCGCGAATCAACCCCACCATTGTGCTCCACAGCACGATCGCGATAAGTCCAATGAGCGTTGCTTTTTGTCTTGTCATTCTGTTTGCCGCTTCCCTAACCCTGCAAAAAAATAAGCTGAAATATATAGCACTTTTTTAGCGGAGGATGCCAGGTCAATGCGCATACGAGTTACCACTAAGGTGGTATATAAAACCGGCAAAAGGCACTATTTAGTAGCGGAAGCGTTTCGTTATTGATTTGACGCAATATGCGTAAGGTTATTGCTGTTAGTTTCCTCGCGGAAGTTTATACGCGACATTTTTCACCCTGCTTTCGTGCAGGAAGAAAGATGGCGGGTATCTCACTCTGGAAAAAAGAGGAAAGCAATGGACGTCAGCCGCAGAAAGTTTTTTAAAATCTGCGCGGGCGGTATGGCCGGAACCACAGTGGCAGCGCTGGGATTCACCCCAAAAATGGCACTGGCTCAGGCGCGAAATTATAAGCTGTTGCGCGCGAAAGAGATCCGAAACACCTGCACATACTGTTCCGTGGGTTGCGGGCTATTAATGTATAGCCTGGGGGATGGAGCTAAAAACGCGAAGGAAGCGATTTATCACATTGAGGGGGACCCGGATCATCCGGTAAGCCGTGGTGCGCTGTGTCCAAAAGGCGCAGGCCTGCTGGATTATGTTCACAGTGAAAACCGTCTGCGCTATCCGGAATACCGTGCGCCGGGTTCCGATAAATGGCAACGCATCAGTTGGGATGAAGCGTTTACCCGCATTGCAAAACTGATGAAAGCTGACCGCGACGCCAACTTTATTGAAAAGAACGAGCAGGGCGTTACGGTTAACCGTTGGCTTTCAACAGGGATGCTGTGCGCCTCAGCCGCCAGTAATGAAACCGGCATGCTGACGCAGAAGTTTGTGCGCTCGCTCGGCATGCTGGCTGTCGACAACCAGGCGCGCGTCTGACACGGACCAACGGTAGCAAGTCTTGCTCCAACATTTGGTCGCGGTGCGATGACCAACCACTGGGTTGATATTAAAAACGCTAACGTCGTGATGGTGATGGGCGGTAACGCCGCTGAAGCCCATCCGGTGGGATTCCGCTGGGCGATGGAAGCGAAAAACAACAATGACGCCACACTGATTGTTGTTGACCCACGCTTTACGCGTACAGCCTCGGTAGCGGATATTTACGCGCCGATTCGTTCCGGCACGGACATTACGTTCCTGTCCGGCGTGTTGCTGTACCTGATCGAAAATAACAAAATCAACGCGGAGTACGTTAAGCATTACACCAACGCCAGCCTGCTGGTGCGTGATGATTTTGCTTTTGAAGACGGACTGTTCAGCGGTTACGACACGCAAAAACGGCAGTACGATAAGTCGTCCTGGAACTACCAGTTCGATGAAAACGGCTATGCCAGACGCGACGACACGCTGACGCATCCGCGCTGCGTATGGAACCTGTTGAAACAGCATGTTTCCCGCTATACGCCGGACGTGGTGGAAAACATCTGCGGTACGCCGAAAGCTGACTTCCTGAAGGTTTGTGAAGTGCTGGCTTCCACCAGTGCCGCCGACAGAACCACCACGTTCCTGTACGCGCTGGGCTGGACGCAGCATACCGTCGGCGCACAGAACATCCGTACGATGGCGATGATTCAGCTGCTGCTCGGCAACATGGGGATGGCAGGCGGCGGGGTTAACGCCCTGCGCGGTCACTCCAACATTCAGGGCTTAACCGATCTCGGTCTGCTGTCTACCAGCCTGCCTGGCTATCTGACGCTGCCGTCCGAAAAGCACGGCGACTGGCAGAGCTGGCTTGACGCCAACACGCCTAAAGCGACCCAGGCCGATCAGGTGAACTACTGGAGCAACTATCCGAAGTTTGCCGTCAGTCTGATGAAAGCATTCTATGGCGACGACGCGCAAAAAGAGAATAGCTGGGGCTTCGACTGGTTGCCGAAGTGGGACCAGGCTTATGACGTCATCAAATATTTCAATATGATGGATAGCGGAAAAGTCACCGGCTACATTTGCCAGGGCTTTAACCCGGTTGCGTCCTTCCCGGACAAAAACAAAGTGGTCCGCAGCCTGAGCAAGCTGAAGTACATGGTGGTGATCGATCCGCTGGTGACCGAAACCTCGACTTTCTGGCAGAACCACGGCGAGTCGAACGACGTCGATCCGGCAGCGATTCAGACTGAAGTGTTCCGTTTGCCATCCACCTGCTTTGCGGAAGAAGATGGCTCGATTGCCAACTCCGGTCGCTGGCTGCAGTGGCACTGGAAAGGGCAGGACGCGCCGGGTGAAGCGCGTAACGACGGCGAAATTCTGGCGGGTATTTACCACCGTCTGCGCGAGATGTATCGCACAGAAGGCGGTAAAGGCGCAGAACCGCTGCTCAAAATGCGCTGGAGCTACAAACAGCCGGATCATCCGGAATCGGAAGAAGTGGCGAAAGAGAACAACGGTTACGCGCTGGCCGATCTCTATGACGCCAACGGCGCGCTGATTGCGAAGAAAGGGCAACTGTTGAGCAGTTTCGCGCAGTTGCGTGACGACGGCACCACGTCTTCCTCCTGCTGGATCTACACCGGTAGCTGGACCGAGCAGGGCAACCAGATGGCCAACCGCGATAACGCCGATCCGTCCGGGTTGGGTAATACGTTGGGCTGGGCATGGGCGTGGCCGCTGAACCGCCGCGTACTGTATAACCGCGCATCGGCGGACATCAACGGTAAACCGTGGGATCCGAAGCGAATGTTGATCCAGTGGAACGGGACGAAGTGGACGGGGAACGATATCCCGGACTTCAACACCGCGCCGCCGGGAAGCAAAACCGGTCCGTTCATTATGCAGCCGGAGGGCGTTGGGCGTCTGTTCGCGCTGGATAAACTGGCGGAAGGGCCGTTCCCGGAACACTACGAGCCAATGGAAACGCCGCTGGGGACCAACCCGCTGCATCCGAACGTGGTTTCCAGCCCGGTGGTTCGCATCTATGAAGACGACGTACTGCGCTTAGGCAAGAAGGATAAATTCCCGTATGTGGGAACAACCTATCGTCTGACCGAACACTTCCACACCTGGACCAAACACGCGCTGCTGAATGCCATCGCGCAGCCGGAACAGTTCGTGGAGATCAGCGAAACGCTGGCGGCGGCCAAAGGCATCGCCAATGGCGATCGCGTTACGGTGAGCAGCAAGCGTGGGTTTATCCGTGCGGTAGCAGTTGTTACCCGCCGCCTGCGTACGCTGAACGTGAACGGTCAGCAGGTTGAAACCGTTGGGATCCCGCTGCACTGGGGCTTTGAAGGGGTGGCGCGTAAAGGTTATATCGCCAATACCCTGACGCCAAACGTCGGTGATTCAAACTCGCAAACGCCGGAATACAAAGCGTTTTTAGTTAACATCGAGAAGGCGTAAGGGGGCTAGCATATGTCTTTGGAAACGCAGGACATTATCAAACAGTCCGCAACCAACTCCATCACGCCGCCCCCACGGGCGCGTGATTACAAGGCTGAAGTCGCCAAGCTCATTGACGTCTCCTCCTGCGTAGGCTGTAAAGCCTGCCAGGTGGCGTGTTCAGAGTGGAACGACATTCGTGATGAGGTGGGCCATTGCGTCGGGGTGTACGACAACCCCGCCGATCTCAGCGCCAAGTCGTGGACGGTGATGCGCTTTAGCGAAACCGAGCAGAACGGCAAACTGGAATGGCTGATCCGCAAAGACGGCTGTATGCACTGTGAAGATCCGGGCTGTCTGAAGGCGTGCCCGTCTGCCGGCGCGATCATCCAGTACGCCAACGGGATCGTCGATTTCCAGTCAGAGCACTGCATCGGCTGTGGCTACTGCATCGCCGGGTGTCCATTTAATGTGCCGCGCCTCAATAAAGAGGATAACCGCGTCTATAAATGTACGCTTTGCGTCGATCGGGTGAGCGTGGGTCAGGAACCGGCCTGTGTGAAAACCTGTCCGACCGGGGCAATCCACTTCGGCACCAAGAAAGAGATGCTGGAGCTGGGCGAGCAGCGCGTCGAGAAGCTGAAAGCGCGCGGCTATGAACACGCAGGCGTCTACAATCCGCAGGGCGTCGGCGGGACGCACGTAATGTACGTGCTGCACCACGCGAACCAGCCGGAGCTGTATCATGGTCTGCCGAATGAGCCGAAGGTCGACACCTCAATCAATCTGTGGAAAGGGGCGCTGAAACCGTTAGCCGCCGCTGGCTTTATCGCCACCTTTGCCGGGCTTATCTATCACTACATTGGTATTGGCCCGAACAAAGAAGTGGACGATGACGAGGAGGAGCATCATGAGTAAGTCGAAAATGATTGTGCGCACGAAGTTTATCGACCGCGCCTGTCACTGGACGGTGGTCATTTGCTTCTTCCTGGTGGCGCTGTCGGGGATTTCGTTTTTCTTTCCGACCCTGCAATGGCTGACGCAGACCTTCGGGACGCCGCAGATGGGACGCATTCTGCACCCGTTCTTCGGCGTGGCGATCTTTATCGCCCTGATGTTCATGTTTGTGCGTTTTGTCCACCACAACATACCGGATAAGAAAGACATTCCGTGGCTGAAAAACATTGTGGAAGTGCTGAAAGGTAACGAACACAAAGTGGCGGATGTCGGCAAATACAACGCCGGGCAGAAGATGATGTTCTGGTCGATCATGAGCATGATTTTTGTGCTGCTGGTCACCGGCGTGATCATCTGGCGCCCGTACTTCGCGCAGTATTTCCCGATGCAGGTAGTGCGTTACAGTCTGCTGATCCATGCCGCTGCCGGCATCATCCTGATGCACGCGATCCTTATCCATATGTATATGGCATTTTGGGTGAAAGGGTCGATCAAGGGGATGATTGAAGGAAAGGTGAGTCGTCGCTGGGCGAAGAAACACCATCCGCGCTGGTATCGCCAGATCGAGAAAGCCGAAGCGAAAAAAGAGAGTGAGGAAGGGTTACGTTAATCCCCTCATGGTTCAACAGGCGTGACTGCGGTCGCGCCTTTTTTTATCTGTAGAAAATTTCTGAAGGCAAAAGCGTAAGCCCGGTAAGCGCAAGCGCCACCGGGCAAAACATCAGATAGAGGTGCGGCGATAGTCGCGGTATTCCGCGCGCCAGAAATTGTCGTCGATAGCCTGTTGCAGCGCTTCGGCAGAGGTTTTCACCGCCACGCCTTGCTGTTGCGCCATTTTGCCGACAGCAAAAGCGATGGCGCGGGATACCGTCTGGATATCTTTGAGTTCCGGCAGCACCAGACCTTCACCGTTAAGCACCAGCGGCGAGTACTGCGCCAACGTCTCGCTGGCCGACATCAGCATTTCATCGGTAATACGCGACGCGCCTGAGGCGATAACCCCCAGACCAATGCCCGGGAAGATATAAGCGTTGTTGCACTGGGCGATAGGGAAGACTTTATCTTTCCAGACGACCGGCGCGAACGGACTGCCGGTCGCGACCAGCGCGTTACCTTCGGTCCACGTAATGATGTCCTGCGGTGTGGCTTCCACCCGTGAAGTCGGGTTTGACAGCGGCATGACGATGGGGCGCGGACAGTGCTTGTGCATCTCGCGAATGATCTCTTCGGTAAACAGACCGGTTTGCCCGGAGACGCCAATCAGAATATCCGGTTTAACGTTACGCACCACATCCAGCAGCGACAGCACTTCACTGTCGGTGTCCCACGTCTTCAGATTCTCACGCTTCTGCACCAGTTTGGTCTGGAAGGAGAGCAGGTTCGGCATCTGATCGGTAAGCAGACCAAAACGATCCACCATAAACACTTTCTGCCGCGCGGCTTCTTCGCTAAGGCCTTCGCGCTGGGTCTGGGCAATGATCTGCTCGGCAATGCCGCAACCGGCGGAGCCTGCGCCGAGGAAGACGATTTTCTGTTCGCTGAGCTGGCTGCCTGCCGCACGGCTGGCGGCAATCAGCGTCCCGACGGTCACTGCCGCAGTACCCTGAATGTCGTCGTTAAAGGAACATATTTCATTACGATAGCGGTTCAGCAGCGGCATTGCGTTTTTCTGCGCGAAATCCTCAAACTGCAACAGCACGTCCGGCCAGCGGTGCTTAACGGCCTGGATGAATTCGTCGACAAATTCATAATAGTCATCGTCGGTGATACGCGGGTTACGCCAGCCCATATACAGCGGATCGTTGAGCAACTGCGGGTTGTTGGTACCCACATCAAGGACGACAGGCAGGGTATACGCCGGACTGATGCCGCCGCAGGCGGTGTACAGCGACAGCTTACCGATAGGAATGCCCATCCCTCCGATCCCCTGGTCACCCAGGCCCAGAATCCGCTCGCCGTCGGTCACCACAATAACTTTGATATTGTGGTTTGGTACGTTTTGCAGGATGTCGTCCATGTTGTGACGGTTCTGGTACGAGATAAAAACGCCGCGGGCGCGACGGTAAATCTCGGAAAAGCGTTCACATGCCGCGCCGACTGTCGGGGTATAAATAACCGGCATCATCTCATCAAGATGATTGTTTACCAGACGGTAGAATAGGGTTTCGTTGGTATCCTGAATGTTGCGCAGGTAGATGTGCTTGTCGATTTCGGTTTTGAATCCCTGATACTGGATCCACGCGCGTTCAGCCTGTTCTTCGATCGTCTCGACCACTTCCGGCAGTAACCCCAGCAGGTTGAAGTTACGACGTTCTTCCATGCTGAAAGCACTCCCTTTATTTAACAGGGGGAACTCCAGCAGTACCGGGCCAGCGTAAGGAATATAAAGGGAACGCATTTTTTTGCTTTTGGTTTCCATGTCACTCACTCTTTTTGAATTTCCGTCCCTGGCTCCTTTTATAATACTGTGCCGTTCAACCAGGGCATCGGACACCGAGTATAAAGCATCATGCCCCCTGGAAACAAAAACACCATCGCTTTTGCGATGGTGTTTATCATCAGATTCTGACTACGCGGTTACTTTTTGCTATCCGGACGACGCTTTCTGCCGGTAGGGTTGTTCACCACGCTGGACGTGTCGCCTTCCGTCACCAGTTTGCGCTGATTGGAAATTTTATGGTCCAGTCCAAGAATATGACGGGCCTGACGGTTCGATTTCATTTTAACTCCTCAATCCTGTTCCAAGTTTTAAGGACAAATTCGCCAATGCGAAAGAAACGTAACCCCTTAGGTTGCGGTATCAGCATAGCACCTTATGCAGAAGCGTGCTGGCCGCTGACCACATAATTGATCGTTTGCTGGTAGATGTCACTGAGGATGTCATTGTCGGTGGCTTCCACCCATTTGGTCAGTTCCATTAAAATGTCATCTTCGGTGACAGCGCCATGTTCTGCGCGGAGACCTTGCTCAATAGCATGAACCAAAGCCGGTTGTGCGTTTGAGGTATTTGCTGAGTAATAAGTAAACATAGGATGCCTCCGTGTCGGTGTATTTATAAGTACGGCTCGCAGAAATTTAATTCACATTCAGAATGGCAAATATTTTTATCGCTGTAGCTCAGAAAAGTCCTGGAAGATAATAAAACTATTTTAACTCTCTGATTTGCCGGTGTTTAAAAGGGTTTTAATTCGCGTTCATCACGCTTTAATATATATTTAATATGCCTGTAAATATAATCTATATGGTATTGGGGCAAGCGTTATTTTTCATTTTAATCGTATTCTGAATTTTATTGAATAGTCCATCAGACCTGCCAGCCATGGTCTATACTTGCATTTTTGAGCCAACAGGAGAGCAGCAATGACAATCCATAAAAAAGGTCAGGCACACTGGGAAGGCGACATTAAACGTGGAAAAGGCACTGTTTCTACCGAAAGCGGTGTCCTGAATCAACAGCCTTATGGCTTCAATACCCGTTTTGAAGGCGAAAAGGGCACGAATCCGGAGGAGCTGATTGGCGCGGCGCATGCGGCGTGCTTTTCTATGGCGCTTTCGTTGATGCTGGGTGAAGCGGGCTTTACGCCGGAGGCGATTGATACCACTGCCGATGTGTCACTGGACAAAGTGGATAACGGGTTTGCAATTACCAAAATCGCGTTGCACAGCGAAGTGCGCGTGCCAGGGATTGATGCGGAAACTTTTGACGGCATTATCCAGAAAGCCAAAGCGGGATGCCCGGTGTCTCAGGTGCTGAAAGCGGAAATCACCCTCGATTATCAGCTGAAAGCCTGACAAGCCCTGTTACCGGGTGACGGGGCGTCACCCGGTAAACAAAACGTCTCCGGGCGACGCCAAACCGCATTACTGCGCCACCCACCCTCCATCCATATTCCACGCCGCGCCGCGAACCTGGGCCGCGCCTTCGGAACATAAAAACAGAGCCAGTTCCCCTAATTGCTCGGGTGTGACAAACGCCCGCGAAGGTTGTTTTTCCGCTAATAACGCTTCCCGCGCGTCACTGGGGTCTGCGCCTTCCGCGATGCGTTTGTCGATCTGCTGTTGTACCAGCGGAGTCAGCACCCATCCTGGACAGAGCGCGTTACAGGTTATGCCGGTCTGCGCGGTTTCCAGAGCGGTGGTCTTCGTGAACCCCACCACGCCGTGCTTGGCCGCGACGTAGGCTGCTTTGTCTTTTGATGCCACCAGCCCATGCACCGAGGCGATATTGATGATGCGGCCCCAGTTTTGGGCGCGCATAGAGGGTAACGCCAGACGCGTGGTGTGAAAAACCGAGGAGAGGTTAATGGCGATAATCGCATTCCACTTCTCTACGGGAAAATGTTCAATCGGCGAGACGTGCTGGATCCCGGCGTTGTTAATCAGGATATCCACGCCGCCGAATTCCCGTTCGGCGTAGCGCATCATCTCTTCAATTTGTCCGGCATCGCTGAGATCTGCGCCGTGGTAGCCCGCGCTGACGCCACAGGCGTCAATGGCGTCTTTGGCGGCCTCAACGTCACCAAAGCCGTTCAGGATAATCCGCGCGCCGGCTTTTGCCAGGCTCTGCGCAATGCCCAACCCGATGCCGCTGGTGGAGCCGGTAATCAGCGCCGTTTTTCCGTTCAAAGTCATCGCATTCTCCTCAGACAATTCCGGTGGTATAGAACACACCAATCACAAACAGTACCGCCAGGCTTTTGATGATCGTAATGGCGAATATCCCGCCGTAGGCCTGACGGTGGCTCAGCCCGGTAATGGCGAGCAGGGTAATGACCGCGCCATTGTGCGGCAGGGTGTCCATTCCGCCGCTGGCCATTGACGCCACGCGGTGAAGCACTTCCAGCGGAATGTTGGCGGCGTTTGCCGCCGCAATAAAGGTATCTGACATCGCCGCCAGCGCAATACTCATCCCGCCGGAAGCGGAACCGGTGATCCCGGCGAGGGTGGTGATGCTGATTGCCTCATTCAACAGCGGATCGGGGATAGCCGCCAGCGCGTTAGACAGCACCAGAAAACCGGGAAGGGCGGCGATCACCGCGCCAAAGCCGTATTCGGACGCGGTGTTCATGGCCGCCAGGATCGCGCCGCCTACTGCGGTTCGGCTGCCTTCCGCCAGACGCCCCTGTATATTGCGATAGCCGAAAATCACCACCATCAGGATCCCTGAGACCAGCGCCGCCTCAACGGCCCAGATGGCGGTTATCTTGCTGATTTCGGTCGTCACCGGCGTAGCCAGTCCGGGCAGGTCAAGCTGGTGAGTGCTGCCGTACCAGACCGGGATCCAGCGGGTAAACAGCAGATTGAGCACGCCCACCAGGATCAGCGGTGAAATGGCGACGAAGGGATTGGGCAAATTGATATTGTCCGGTGTTTCCGGTTCGTTTTGCAGCTCGGTACCATAACCTTCATTCCTGGCTAACGCTTTTCGCCGCTGGCGTTCAAGGTACAAAAGCCCGACAAAAATGATGAACAGCGAGCCGATCAACCCAAGCCACGGCGCGGCCCAGGCATTGGTGCCAAAAAAGCTGGTCGGAATGATGTTCTGGATCTGCGGCGTTCCCGGCAGCGCGTCCATGGTGAAAGAGAATGCGCCCAGCGCCACCGTCGCGGGGATCAGTCGCTTGGGTATCTGGCTCTGGCGAAACAGTTCGGCGGCAAAAGGATACACGGCGAAAGCCACCACAAACAGCGACACGCCGCCGTAGGTCAGCAGGGCGCAGACCAGCACAATCACCGGGATCGCATGACGCCGTCCAAGCAGATTGATCGCCGCGGCAACGATTGAACGCGAAAAACCGGACAGTTCAATCAGCTTGCCAAACACCGCCCCCAGTAAGAAAACGGGGAAATACAGCTTTACAAAGCCAACCATCTTTTCCATAAACAGGCCCGTAAAGGCCGGGCCGACAGCGGCAGGCTCGGTCAGTAAGACCGCCCCTAATGCCGCGATAGGCGCAAACAGGATAACGCTGTAACCGCGATAGGCTGCCAGCATCAGCAGACCCAACGCGGCCAGGGCAATTAACACACTCATCATGACTCCTCGGTATCGTTGTTATAGTGGGGTACAGAAAGAGAAGTTACGGTTTCAGGGCAAAACGCAGCTGATGCCGTCTGCGTTCGCGAATACTGTCTTTTCGCGTCTCGTCCCAACGGTAAAACCCCTGGCCGCTGCGCATCCCGGTGTCACCGTTGGCGACGATGTCCGCGACCAGCGACATCATGTCGCTGCCGCTGGCCAGTTCCGGCAGCAGATGGCGGCAGATATCCTGAACGGTGTTGAGTCCGGTCATGTCCGCCGCTTCCAGCGGGCCGACCATGCCATAACGTCGACCCAATGAGGCGCGCATCACCCGATCCACCACGTCCGGGCTGGCGATGCCGCTTTTGACGATATGCAGCGCTTCGCGCAACAGCGCAAACTGCAGACGGTTGCCGACAAAGCCCGGCGCGGCGCGATCGAGGATCACGGCTTCCAGTTGCATACCGCTCAGCAGCGCCTGAACCTCCTGCATATACCGTGGCGCAGTTGCGCTGCCCGGTACAATCTCAACCAGCGGGATAAAATGCGGCGGATGCCAGAAGTGGGCGATCAATAAGCGCTGTGGATGGCGAAGCTTTTCCGCCAGCGCGTCCGGCGGCAACCCGCTGGTGTTGCTGGCGATGATGGCCTGCGGATCGATAACCTGCTCCAGCTGCGCATACAGCGCGTGCTTAAGTTCAAGGCGCTCGGGAATGGCTTCGATCAGTAGCGATGAAGCGGCAATATCGGCAAGCGATGTGGTCCCCTGCAGCCGGGACAGGACAGTGGCTTTATCTGCCGCGGAAAACTGCCCGGCCGCGATCAATTCCTCCAGGATCTCGCCAGCAACGGACGTTATTTCCGCAGTACGTGCTCTGTCGGTGTCGTACAGCCAAATCTCATGCCCGGAACGGGCAAAATGGCAGGCGATACCTACGCCCATCAGTCCTGCGCCCAGGACAGCGAAACGGTTAGTTTGCATGGCGATCACCTCTGGTGCGTTCCACCGCCAGCGCCACACCCTGACCACCGCCGACGCACAAGGTTGCGAGTCCTTTGCCGACGTTGCGTCGCGCCATCTCGTGCAGCAGTGTGACCAGAATGCGGCAGCCGGACGCGCCAATCGGATGACCGAGCGCGATAGCGCCGCCGTTAACGTTAACTTTGCTTTCGTCCCAGTCGAGTGCCTGACCGACCGCCAGCGCCTGTGCGGCAAAGGCCTCGTTCGCTTCGATCAGATCGACTTGCGCCAGCGTCCAGCCCGCGCGTTGCAGGCATTGCTGTGAGGCCTCAACAGGACCGATCCCCATGACCGCCGGATCGACGCCAGAAACGGCGTAGCCAGCAATGCGCGCCAGCGCCGGTAAATTCAGCGCCGCGGCGCGGCTGGCGCTCATCAGCATCACGGCGGCGGCGCCATCGTTAATCGACGAGGCGTTCCCGGCGGTAACCGTCCCGTCTCCCGGACGAAAGGCCGGTTTTAGTTGGGCCAGTTTCTCAGCCTGTGTGTCCGCACGCGGCTGTTCGTCTCGCTCAACCCGTCGCGGCGGTTTCTTACCCTGCGGAACGTTTAGCGGTGTGATTTCGGCGCTAAAGTAACCAGCCTCGAGCGCCAGCGTCGTTTTTTGCTGTGAGCGAAGGGCAAACGCATCCTGTTGCTCACGGCTAATGACAAACCTCTCTGCCAGATTCTCGGCAGTGATGCCCATGTGGTAGTCATTAAACGCGTCCCAAAGGCCGTCATGTACCACGCTGTCCTTCATGCTGGCGTGGCCGAGGCGCAGACCCGTCCGTGCGCCGTCCAGAAGGTAGGGGGCGTTGCTCATACTTTCCTGTCCGCCTGCAATAACAATCTCCGCATCACCGCAGCGAATGGCCTGAGCCGCTTGCAGCACCGCTTTTAATCCCGATCCACAAACCAGATTCAGCGTCACCGCCGGCGTCGTGACCGGCAGTCCGGCGCGGAGGGCCGTTTGCCGCGCCGGGTTTTGTCCACAGCCTGCGGTCAGTACCTGCCCGAAAATGACTTCGTCGATCGCATCGGCTGGCAGGGCGGTTTTCTCCAGCAATGCGCGAATGACGCACGCACCGAGTTCTACCGCCGGAAGCGGGGCTAAAGCGCCGTGAAAGCTGCCAATGGGCGTGCGGGTGGCCGCAACGATAACAACATCCTGCATGGTCATCTCCTCAGGTGAACTGCATTTCAGGCACGTTTTCCGCCACAACCAGCTTGCCGGCGGTTTTCGCGACGATCTCCTCGACGCTCACGCCTGGCGCACGTTCGCGCAGGATGAAGCGGCCATCGGCAATGTCCAGCAGCGCCAGGTCGGTGAGGACACGTTTGATACAACTCACGCCGGTGAGCGGTAATGTGCAGGCCGGAAGCAGCTTGGATTCGCCGCTTTTAGACGCGTGGGTCATGACCACGATGATGTTTTCCGCCCCCGCGACCAGATCCATCGCGCCGCCCATCCCTTTCACCATCTTGCCGGGGATCATCCACGAGGCGATGTTGCCGTTAACGTCAACTTCAAACGCGCCCAGCACGGTCAGGTCAACGTGTCCGCCGCGGATCATGGCGAACGACTGCGCTGAGTCGAAAATCGCCGCGCCCTTGCGTGCGGTGACGGTCTGTTTTCCGGCGTTGATCATATCGGCATCCAGTTCGTCCTCCGTCGGGAACGCCCCCATTCCCAGCAGTCCATTTTCCGATTGCAGCATCACGTCCATGCCCTCGGGGATGTAGTTGGCGACAAGGGTGGGGATGCCAATCCCCAGGTTGACGTAATAGCCGTCGCGCAGTTCCCGGGCGACGCGCATAGCCATTTGTTCGCGGGTTAACATGTTCTGTCTCCTTAGCGGCGTAATGTGCGTTGCTCAATGCGTTTTTCGAAATGGCCCTGAATCAGGCGATCGACGAAAATGCCAGGGGTATGAATCGCGGCAGGATCAAGTTCGCCAGGGGGGACGATTTCTTCGACTTCAACCACTGTGATGCGTCCGGCGGCAGCCATTAGCGGATTGAAATTTTGCGCGGTATGGCGATAGATAACGTTACCGTACCAGTCGGCCTTCCAGCCTTTAACCAGCGCGAAATCACCGGTAATCGCGCGTTCCATAATGTACGGGCGACCGTTGAACTCCCGCACTTCTTTACCCTCGGCCACTGGCGTACCGTAACCGGTGGCGGTGAAGAAAGCAGGGATCCCCGCGCCGCCTGCGCGTAACTGTTCCGCAAGCGTGCCCTGGGGCGTCAGCGTCGCTTCCAGTTCGCCGCTCAGTACCTGTTGTTCAAAGAGGGCGTTTTCACCGACGTAAGAGGCCACCACTTTGCGTACCTGGCGTGTTTCCAGCAGTACGCCCAGACCGAAGCCATCGACGCCGCAATTGTTTGACACCACTGTCAGTCCCTGAACCCCGCGACGGCGAACCTCGGCAATCAGGTTTTCCGGTATACCACAGAGTCCAAAGCCGCCCGCCAGCAGCGTCATGTTGTCGGTGATCCCGTCCAGCGCCTCTTGATACGTAGCGACGCGTTTATCCAGTCCAGACATATCATTGCCCCTCCAGTTGTCCTTGCCGACATCATTAGGGGCGGAAAATGATTTGTTAATTTTAAATTTGTGACTCACTCATTTGGTTTTTTTATCAATTTGATGTTAATTAAATGTATTCAAACAGTTAATGGGGCGCAAAATGAGAATGAGCATCAAACAGTTACGCGCATTTTTAGCGGTAGCTCACACTCTGAATTTCGCCCACGCCAGCGAACGGCTGAATATATCCCAGCCCGCGCTGAGTTTGACGATCAAAGGCCTAGAGGAATCGCTGGGGGGGCCATTACTGTTGCGAACCACGCGGAGAGTCACGCTGACCCAGGCGGGGGAAACGTTGCTGACGATGGCGCGTCAGCTTATTGCCGACTGGGATAACACTGAAGAAGCCATGCGCCAGCGCTTTACACTCCAGCGGGGAAAAGTGTCGGTAGCGGCGATGCCGTCCTTTGCGGCGAACGTCCTGCCGCCGGTGCTGAAAGCCTTTCGTGACCGCTACGCCGGGATCAACGTTACCGTTCATGATGTGATCAATGAACAGGTGATTGAAATGGTAAGTGAAGGGCGGGTGGAAATGGGGATTGCCTTCGAGCCGGATTATTCCGGGCATCTGCACTTTACCCCGCTCGGTCTGGACCGCTTTGTGGCGATAGTCCCGCCGGATTCCCGCCTCGCGACGCGGGAACGGCTTTCCTGGCGCGAGCTGTTGAGCCTGGATTTTATCGCTCTCCAGCGTCCTTCGGCTGTGCGTCTGATGCTGGAAGAACAACTGGCGCAAAGCGGCCGCCCGCTGGAGGTGGCGCTGGAAAGTCATCAACTGGTTACCGTGGGGCGTCTGGTGGCAAACGGCCTCGGCGGTAGCGCGGTGCCCGCGCTCTGTCGCACGCAGATGACCGAGCTTGGCGCGGTGTGCCTGGAACTGGACGGTCCGGTGATCGAACGCAGAGTGGGTGTGCTGCGATCGGCCCATCATAAGCTCTCTACCGCCGCCCAGGCATTGTTAGACACGTTGAAGAAGGCGTATAGATAAGCGTCAGGTTAGTCCCGGTTGCCCGGCGGGGTAGTTCACGGAGAGCCGCCTCTTTGCAAACAGCGGGATTAGCATCCAAAAATATAAAAAATAGCCATAACATCAGAGCGCATATTTATTTCATGTTCATGAAGGGTATTATTTCTTTCGTTCTACATTAACGGTTTAAGCGCGCATGTAGAGATTATTGATCTCATAAATGGAGTAAGAATAATGAACACATTTTCCTTCGCGACTGCAGGTATTTTAGCAGCAGCGCTGTTAACCAGTCTCAGCGTCAATGCGGCGACCAGTAACACAAAAACAGACGTTACCCCCAGGGGGATGAGCTGCCAGGAGTTTGTTGACCTGAACCCGCAAACCATGGCGCCCGTGGCTTTCTGGGTATTGAACGAAGATGAAGATTTTAAAGGCGGGGATTACGTGACCTTTGACGAAACCGTCACCACGGCGGTGCCGCTTGCTGTCGAAATATGCAAAAAACATCCTCAGAGCGAATTAACAAAAATCAAAGACGAAATCAAAAAAGAATTAAGCAAATAAATCTGAGTCGTTATTTAAACCCAGCCAGAGTGCTGGGTTTTGTTATTTGTGACAACGTCACATATCAATCATCTTCATCACGGAAATAAATAATAAAGCTCTTCTCCGGCGTGCCGATACTGAATACAAATTAGCCTGAATGATAAGGAAGTTTGTATGGACTGGTATCCGTCACGTATTTCCACGCGCCTGACGCTCGGCGGGATCGTGCTGCTGATTGTTACGACGCTGGTGATTGTGGTGATTATGCTCTGGCGAGGTCAGCCTCGCGTTGTGGAGATTAACACTGCGCTAATAGAGGAGACAGGACATGGCCTGACGCGCCAGCTCAGTACCGTCCTGTCCCGGGTAGAGGGGGAAACTGTCAGCCTGGCGCGTCTGGCAGAGGTCTTGCCCAATGATGAAACACTGTATCGCACCGTTGCTCCGCAGTTACTGGGCATCGACAGCGACAGCATTATTACCGGAGGCGGTATCTGGCCGGAGCCGAACGCTTTTACGCCTGGCCTGGAGCGACGCAGTTTTTTCTGGGCGCGTAATACCGATAATAAGTTGGTGTATTCGGATGAATATAACGCTGCTACCGGTAATGGTTACCATAACGAAAGCTGGTATCAACAGGCGAAAGGACGGTCTGCGGAAAACTGCCTGTGGTCTGACGTTTATCAGGACGCCATTTCCGGGATTAACATGGTGACCTGCAGTGTGCCTTATCTGCTGTCGGGTCAGTTTGCCGGGGTTGCCACCACGGATATACGCCTTGATAACGTCGCCCGCTTTATGCAGAAAGAGGGCGGTCACACCGGTGGTTACGCCTTTGTGGTGGATAAGCAGGGGCAGATCCTCTATTTCCCACCAATCGAGCAGCAACAATTTAAAACCGTCAGTGAGCTGGTCAACGCCTCGCCATGGCTCGCGCCTGTCGCCAGCCAGTTACGGGCGCTCAGCGTAGCGAAGACCAGCACTGCGTCCGTCGCGCTGGAGCACGACGGCATTCTTAACGCCGCTTCGCGGGTCATGCTGTTTCCAATGGCGGATACCGGCTGGGTGGTCGGACTGGTTACGCCAGAAGCACGTATTGTCGGGCTGGCAAAGGAAATGATGCGTGACGTTCTGGTGGTATTGATCCCGCTGATGGCGTTGCTGCTGTTGGGCGCGTGGCTGCTGGTGCGCCGGTTAATTGCCCGTCTGGATGATACCCGCAAAGCGCTGGATGATATTGCGCAAGGGGAAGGCGATCTTACGCGTCGTCTGGCGGTAAAAGGTAAAGACGAGATTTCCGCTATCGCTGAAGCCTTTAATCTCTTTGTCGATAAAATCGCCGCAATCCTGGTCACGGTACGCGGAAGCAGCGAAGTGGTCGCCAGTACGGCCACAAGCCTCGCTGACAGCAACACCGAACTGTCCACCCGCGTCACGCAACAGGCGGCGGCGCTGGAAGAGAGCGCTGCCGCAATGGAACAGCTTAACGCCACGGTACAGCAGAATGCCGCCAATACCGCACTGGCGGATGAGCTTTCGGAAAATACCGCGCAGACCGCCAACCGCTGTGGCGATGTGATGCACGAGGTGATTTCCACTATGGATAACGTCAGCGCGTCGTCCGGACGGATGGTAGAAATTGTGTCGGTAATCGACAGTATCGCTTTCCAGACCAATATTCTGGCGCTCAATGCGGCGGTAGAAGCGGCGAGAGCCGGGGATGCGGGACGGGGCTTCGCCGTCGTTGCCTCGGAAGTTCGCACGCTGGCACAGCGTAGCGCAACGGCGGCTCAGGAGATCAAAGCCCTGATAGACGAGTCGGTTTCACATGTTGACAGCAGCAGCCAGCAAATCCATCACGCGGGAGATCGGCTACAGGAGCTGGTGGGGCACGTCCGTCAGGTTCGTCAGTTGATGGGCGAAATTCGCGTGGCCGGGGAAGAACAGCGTAAGGGCGTGGCGGAGGTGACGCTGGCGGTGACCGAAATGGACGGAACCGTGCAGCAAAACGCGTCGCTGATTGACGATGCCGCCGCGCGTACTCAAATCCTGAAAGCCGAGGCGGATCAACTGGCGAAGCAGGTCTCTTCTTTTACGCTGCCTTAAATCTGTGGCAGTGCTTCAGGCCCGGCGGAAAACGTGCCGCCGGGTCGCATCAGAGGCTGACGGGAAGCGTACTGTTCATCCACCCTGGGATCTCCTCTGCCGCAACCGGACGCGAGAAGTAATATCCCTGAATCACTGGGCATTTGACCGAGCGTAAAAATTCAAACTGTTCTTTGGTTTCCACCCCTTCTGCGATCACCACCAGATTTAAGCTTTGTCCGATACGGGTAATGGCTTCCAGCAGCGACTGGATCCGTGTTTCCGTCAGGCAGCGGTCAACAAACGATTTATCAATTTTCAGCTCGGTCACGGGCAGACTGACCAACCGCGACAGACCGGAAAAGCCGGTGCCAAAATCATCGACCGACAGCCCAACGCCCATATCACGTAGCACCGTGATGCGTTTGAGGATCTCTTCATCCTGCTCCATCATCATGCTTTCCGTGATTTCCACCGTCAGCTGTTCGCCCGGTATGGCGAATTCCAGCATCGCTTCCGACACCTGGTTGGGCAATTGATTGCTGCGAAAATGCAGGGCCGAGAGGTTAACCGATAAGGTGGGTATGGTCAGCGACTGCGCGCGCCATTCGGCCAACTGACGGCAGGCTTCCCGAACCACCCAGCGTCCGATGTTTTCGATTTCCCCAATTTCTTCCGCCAACGGAATAAAGCGGCCTGGAGGAACATTCCCGTGCTTCGGGTCGCTCCAGCGGGCCAGCGCCTCGAAACCGTAAAGCTCACCGGTTTCGGCGAAAATCTGCGGCTGATAGACCAGACGCAGATGGTTGTTGGCAATGGCGCTTTTTAACGCTGCGCCCATCCTCAGGCGTTCTCTAACCGCGCGGTTCATCTCCGGGTCAAAGAATTGCCAGCCGTTACCGCCTGCCTTGCGGATAAAGTCCATCGCATTGTGCGCCGTCGACAGCAGGTAATCACGGTTTTTACCCGCTTCATAGCTGATGCCAATACTAAACGTCAACGGGAAGGGCTTATCGTCAAACAGCGTCGCTTCATTACCAATGCTAATAAGCTCGTCGGCGAAGTGCGTAATGTTGCTCATTTCACTGTCATGGCTGACCAGCACAAACTGGGTGCCTTCAATTCGGCTGAGGTACTGGTCGGGTCTTAGCCGTTCACGGATCTTATTGATAATCTGCAATAGCACCTGGTCGGCCACGGCGTAGCCCAGGCTGTCTATCACGTCCTGGAAATGATCCACGCCTATCAGAAAAACCACCGGCGAGCGCAGAGGCTCTTCGCGGGTGGTTTCATCGAGATAAGCATGCAGATGGTTACGGTTAGGCAGACCGGTGAACGGGTCAAACTGCAGCAAATGTTCAATCTGCTGTCGGCTTTTTTCCTGCTCAAGCGCCAGCGCGGCCAGATGCTGGCTGATATCGGCAACCCGCTGGATGAAGGCGCTGGTCTCTTTTCCTTTAACGGTTTTAATTAACAGCGTACCGGCGGGAGAGCCGTCGCGCTGGCGGATCGTCAGCGACCAGACGTCGAGGTTTTTGCGCGCCGCTTTTCCAGAAGATGAGGCCCAGAAATGCCGGGCGCCATCTTTTAGCGCATACAGCGAGACGTGGGTGTCTCTGAGAACGGCTTCAATATTGCGGCAGATGATTTCTCCCATTTCCTGGAACGGCGGGCTGGCGCACATTGCCGCAAGAATATTGCCTTCCAGTTGGCGAATTTGCCGTTCTTCCGTGACGTCAGAGAAGGTCATCACCAGATTGGGCAGATCGGTTTCTTTGCCATATACCGGGCTGATGGAGGCTTTGATCCAGATTTCCTCGCCGGAACGGGTAATGACCAGGAACTCGTCCTGGTCGCGGGTGGTTTTCCAGAGCAACTGTTGCAGCCGCAGACGATTATCTGACGGCGTTTCGGGAATGTGGAGCAGGCTGTCCGGCAACTGGCCTGACGCCTCCTGAATGCTGTATCCGAACATTTCGCTGAAGGCGCGATTGCACTGGACGATGCGCCGCTCATGGTCAAGAACGATAACGGGACGATCAAGGTGGTCGACGGCTAACAGCAGCAGACGCGTTTGCTCCTTTTGTTCCATTTCGACGCTGGCGTCACGGGCAAACGCCAGATAAAAGATCCGGCCCTCCACGCTAATTTTCGACAGCGCAAAGCGGGTCCACACTTTGCTGCCGTCTTTGCGTTCCAGCAGCAGTTCCCGGCTCATACCGACGACGCGCGGCTGCCCGCCTTCGCGGTTATGGCGAATATAGTCCGGATGCACCGCGCGCAAATCCCGGGGAATAAGCATCGAAATGCCTTTCCCGAGCACTTCATCACGGCTGTATCCCCACAGCTTTTCCGCCGCCGGATTAAAAAACAGCACTTCGTCGTTGTCGTTGATCAGCACGGCGCCCATCATGCTTTGCTCAAGCGCGGGAATGAAAATGCTGTCTCCGGTGCTTTTAACGTCGGTTAGCTTCATGTGTTACCTCTGCGTCCGGAAAACACTCAGGCGCCTGGTTTCCAGAGTTCAACACGGTTTCTGCCGTGCCTTTTCGCAATGTATAACGCCTCGTCAGCAATCTGAATTAAGCGTTCATAATCGGGGTGGCCGTTAAACATCGCCGCGCCAATGGAAAGCGAAAGCGGGATCGCTTCACCATCGGGAGACTTAATTTTGGTTTTCTCAACGCGGCTGCGAATACGCTCCGCGATGCGCAGGGTATCGGTCTGGGTGGCTTCGGTCAGCACAATAATAAATTCATCGCCGCCGTAGCGAAAAACATAGTCACTGCTGCGCACGTTGTCGTAAAAGGCCTGGGAAACGCGCCGCAGGATCTCGTCACCGGTATTGTGTCCCCAGGTGTCATTAATCTCTTTAAATTTATCCACATCAATAATCAGAATGGAAAGCGGCGTTCCGGCACGGTTGGCGTGGGCGATTTCGCGTTTAAAAATGGTGGGCAGAAACCGGCGATTGAGTAGCTTCGTCAATACATCCATTCCCACTTCATGGCGTGAAACTTCTTCAAACAGTTCGCGAAGCAGAGTGATGATTTGCGAAACGGTATTGCGGATTTGCAGAAGGAACTTTACCCGCGAGGCTTTATTGTTCAGCGCTTTTGCGGTTCCCCGGGTTTGATGAAACAGGCCGTCAAAATCCTGGATCAGTCGGGAAATATGGCCCACTTCAGCGATGCCGCTAAAATAGTGACGCCCTTTATGGTTAAACCACAGCCCAAAATCCGCCTGACTTAACGGCAGACTGTTGCCAAAGTCGGCGTCGAGCATAATTTTATAGATAATATCCATTTCCCAGGCGAGCAGTGAGGCAATCTGGCGCTCTTTTTCTTCTTCGGCATTTTCCAGCAGGGAAAAAATACGATAGTTTTCATCTTCTTTTGCCGCGCTGCTTTCGCTAAAAGAGAAGGCCCGGGACATGACTTCCATCGCCAGATCGATGCTGTTAATAGAAAAATGGTAGATCAGGAGTTTCTCAGTCGCCTCATGGTGACTGTCTATGATGATCGGGTAGAGCAATTTTTTCAGAACCCGAAAACCCATTTCCACCAGTTCGACGGGAATCCCGATTCGGGCATGAACTTCAGCGACCGTATGCTGCACTTTGATTAACTCATCAACGTCACCGCTAGTGCAGGAGAGCACATCGACAATCCACTTTTCCAGCGCGTGTTTTAGCTGCCGCTCCACCTGTTCATTACTTAAAAATTCTTCAGCATGCGGGTCGGCAAGCACAATACGATAAAACTCGATGCTCAGGGTGTGCGCGTGGTGAATCGCAATCTCAGAAGCCAGTTTACGAATATGCGGGTCCGTTTGTTCAACCAACGCGACCCATTCGTCTTTCATTCTTTTAAGATACATCTCCATCAGGCAGATCCTTACGGTCGTTCGCGAAAGACACGGGACAGGCGTCTTCGCAGTTTTATGGATAGTAGATCGAATTAAATAATACGTCACACCTGTAATGTAGCATCATCATATGAAAGAAAGAGTGTCATGACTTAAGGGATATTTTTATACAAATCTGCAGGCAAAGCCTGAAAATCCGGCGTTATCACCATAAGCAATAAAAAGCCCGTTCTTTTAGTCTGTTTTTAGATGAATAACCTTTTTGCGCCTGCGTGAATAAAAGTCAAAATGAAAACCAAAAGCCATCATGGTTTATACGTATTTATTTTGGTCAATTCTTCGCGTATTGATTTCAGGAAATAATGTTCGTCATTATTCATTGAAAGAAATATCAAACACCTGCGTAAACCCCGTTTATCGATCCGCTTTTCAGGGGGGCGCGAGTCAGAAAAGCGCTTCATACGTGACGCTGTCACCTCGCAATCGTCAGAGCTGGTCTATGCTTGTTCTGCGTATGCTGTTTCATACAGCAACGGTAGGGGTATTTGCTGCATAAAACTCACCCGAGGATGAAACGGGTCTAATGGGGCGACAGTATGAGTTCAAAATCCTTTATCAGAAGTTGGGGGTGTGAATTTGTGGCCGCGGATGTCGTTCGCTTTCGCATTTGGGCGACGAGTCAGGAAAAGATGTATCTCCGTATTCACGATCGAAACCACGAAATGACGGCCAGCGGAGAGGGATGGTTTGAGTGCCAGGTTAACGGCGTCAAGGCGGGAACGCCTTATCAGTTTGTATTGAACGACGGGACGGCAATCCCCGATCCGGCCTCGCGTGCGCAGTGTGACGATGTGAACGGCGCGTCGCGCGTCGTCGATCCCGAGGCCTATTGCTGGCAACACACTGACTGGCAGGGATGTCGCTGGGAAGAAGCGGTGTTCTATGAGCTGCATCTCGGCGCCTTTACGCCTGAAGGGACATTCCAGGCGGCAATCGCCAGACTTCCGTATCTCGCGGAACTGGGCGTTACCGTCATTGAACTGATGCCGGTTTCGCAGTTTGGCGGTCAACGCGGCTGGGGTTATGACGGCACGTTGCTGTATGCGCCGCATTCCGCCTACGGTTCACCAGACGATTTTAAAGCCTTTGTTGATGCCGCACACGGTTACGGTTTGTCGGTGGTTCTTGATATCGTGCTCAACCACTTTGGGCCGGAAGGTAACTATTTGCCGCTGTTATCTGAGAACTTTTTCGACGCCGCGCGCATGACGCCGTGGGGTAACGGCATCGCCTATGAAAACGACGCGGTACGCCGCTATATTGCTGACGCGCCGCTGTACTGGCTGGTGGAGTATCAGCTTGACGGATTGCGCTTTGACGCCATCGATCAGATCAAAGATGACGCGCAACCGCATCTGCTGGTAGAGATAGCCGAACGTATCCGTCGTGAGATTAGCGACCGGCCGATACATCTCACCACCGAAGACAACCGTAATGTCTTGTTTTTACATCCGCGTTCTAAAGATGGCGCGACGCCACTCTTTTCCGGTGAGTGGAACGACGATTTCCATAACGCCATTCACGTCATGGCGACCGGGGAAAATCACGGGTATTACGCCGACTTCGCCACTCAGCCCGAACGCTATGTTGCCCGCGCACTGAGCGAAGGGTTCGCCTGGCAAGGGGAAATGTCCGCCGTTAGCGGAGAAGCGCGCGGCGTTAGCAGCCGACAGCAGCCACCGACGACCTTTGTCGATTTTATTCAGAATCACGATCAGATTGGTAACCGTGCGCAGGGCGAACGGCTGATTACGCTGGCGGGAGCCGAGAAAACACGGGTACTGCTTGCCACGCTCCTGATGTCGCCACATATTCCGCTGCTGTTTATGGGCGAGGAATACGGCGAAACGCATCCTTTTTTATTTTTTACGGATTTCCATGGCGATCTTGCGCGCGCGGTGCGTGAAGGCAGGGCGAAGGAATTTGCCGGACACGCCGGACATGAAGGCGAGAACGTACCGGATCCCAATGCGCCTGAGACGTTCCAGCGCGCGAAACTCGACTGGCAAAAAATGCAGCATGAAGAAGGAAAAGCGTGGCTGACCTTCACCCGGGATCTGTTGTGCAGACGCCGGCGCGTTATCGTCCCGCTGCTGAAAACCGCACGCGGCGGTGAAGGCGAAGTGGTGCAGACTGCCCCCGGTTTTGTTGCTGTGCGCTGGCGTTTCCCGACAGGCGTTTTGTCGCTGGCGTTCAATATTGGCGATGTGCCAGTGGTGCTGCCGGAAATGCCGGGGAAAACGGTTTTCGCCTGGCCGGAAGCCAGCGAGCGTCTTAATCCAAATGCCATTGTCGTCCGATTCGCACAGGGAGAAACCTTACCATGATCCCTTCATCGACCTACCGAATTCAGTTTCGCAACGGCATGACTTTTGACGCCGTTAGCGAACGGATACCGTACCTGAAAAAGCTCGGGATCAGCCATTTGTATGCCTCGCCAATCTTTACGGCGACAGCGGGCTCGACCCACGGTTATGACGTCACAGACTGTAATGAGATCGATCCTGCCATCGGCGGGCGGGAAGGATTTGATCGCATGGTGCAAGCGCTTCACGCTGCGCAAATGGGTCTGATCCTCGATATCGTCCCTAACCATATGGCCAGTTCGCTGGAAAATCGCTGGTGGCGTGACGTTATTGAACACGGAGAGAAAAGCGCTTACGCCAGCCATTTCGATATCGACTGGTCACAGCGACTGACATTACCGTTCCTTGGCGACACTTTTGAGAAAGTCCTGGAAAAAGGGGAGATCAGCATCAAAGCGGATCCGCAAACGGGTAAACCGACGCTGGCCTATTATGACGCCTTGTACCCACTGGATCCGTCAACCTGGCAGGGAAATGAAGCGGATGTGCTGGCGATGACCGATAAACAGGCCATTGCCGACTTGCACCAACGGCAACCCTGGCGGTTGATGTCCTGGCGCGAGGCCGCGACAAATCTGAGCTATCGCCGTTTCTTTGAAGTCACTGGACTGGTTGGCGTTCGCGTGGAGGACAATCGGGTATTTGATGACACCCATCAACTGATCCTTGAACTGGTGGCAAACGGCGCTGTGGACGGATTGCGTATCGACCATATTGACGGCCTTGCCGATCCGCAGGCCTATCTTCAGCGTTTACGTCAAAAGGTCGGTGAGGCGTGCTATATCACCGTTGAAAAAATTCTTGCCCGCGGGGAGGAATTACCGCAGGAATGGCCGATTTCGGGTACCACCGGCTATGAGTTTATTGCGGCTCTGGCCGAAGTGCTGGTGGACGATCGCGCGCTGGGCGATCTCCGACGCGTCTGGCAGGATGCAGTCGGTCAGCAGGTGGATATGCGCGCTGAACTGCGTAAGGCGCGGGTCCTGATGATAGAGCGTAATTTTGCCGGCGAATTTGCCCGCTTGTTGAAACTGGCAAGCGAACTGGCCCGTCAACAGCGCGTCGATATTGATGACGAGACGCTGCGCGGCGCGCTGCGAGAACTGCTGATTGCCTTTCCGGTGTACAGAACGTATGGCACCGCGCAGGGATTCAGCACGGCGGATCGCGAGCTGCTGCGACATGTCACCGCACAGCTGAGCGCCAGTGAGTTTGCCCCGGACGCTCAGGCGCTTGGTTTTCTCTCTCGGTTGTTGGTCGGTGCCGATGACGCCTGCCTGACCACCACGGCGGCGACCTTCCGCACGCGCTTCCAGCAGCTCACCGGCCCGCTAATGGCCAAATCGGTAGAGGACACGTTGTTCTTTCGCCAGAACATGGATCTGGCGCTAAATGAAGTTGGCGCAGAGCCCGTTCAACGCTTTTTCTCACTCACGCGCTTTCATCAGGAGATGCAGTCCCGTATGCGGCTACAGCCGGATGCGCTGTCCAGCACGTCGACTCACGACACCAAACGCGGCGAAGACGCCCGCGCCCGGTTATACACGTTGACCGAGGCGCCGGCGCGTTGGGCGGAGCATCTGGCGCGATGGCGGCAAATGAACCAGACCCATGTCCGGTTTCTCAATGACGGCACCGCGCCCAAAGCGGCGGATACCTGGATGCTCTATCAGGCGCTGGCGGGGGTATGGCCCGCGGTATTCCGTCCGGATGACGCGAACGGTTTGCAGGCGCTTGAGGAGCGATTCCTTGAATTTGTGGAAAAAGCGCTACGCGAAGCCAAGCTGCGGACGGACTGGGTGGATACTAACGAGGCCTACGAAACGGCGGTCCTGGATTATGCCCGGCATATGCTGTCACCAGAAAACTCGCTGTTTTTGCAGGATTTTCACGCTGCGTTGCAGCCGTTTATTCGTGCCGGACTGGTGAATAGCCTGACCCAGACGTTGATTAAACTGACCGCCCCCGGCGTGCCGGATATCTACCAGGGCAGCGAGGCGCTCAATTTCAGTCTGGTTGACCCGGATAATCGTCGCCTGCCGGACTTTGCCCTGCTGGCCCGCCAGCTCGCACAGGCAGACAGCCGCGTATTTACGCAGGAAGCGAGTTGGATGAATGGTCAGGTGAATCAGTATGTGACCGCCGTCCTGCTGCATCTGCGACAAAGGTTTCCCACGCTGTTTCGCAAGGGCGACTATCTGCCGCTCGACGCCGAGGGGGACAACGCGGAGCACGTCATTGCTTATGCCAGAGCAGATGAAAAAAACGCGCTGGTGGTGGTGGCGCCACGCTGGGTATTCCATCGCATAGAGGGCGAACTCTCCTCTGCTGGCGGCACGCTGTGGGCAGACACCCGTATCGCGTTGCCCGCACGGCTGGCGAATCGTCAGTATGAAGACGTCTTTCATCACGAGACGGTCGATGTCGGCGCCACGCTTGACGTCGCGCAACTCCCCGGTCATCCACTTATTGCTGTTTTACGCGAACACCCGTCTGAACAGACGAGTGCAGAAAGGGAAAATGGATAATGGCAAAAGCAAAAGGTAAACAATTTGATATCACAGCAGGGCACAGCCAGCAGTTAGGGGCAAACTACGACGGACAGGGGGTTAATTTTGCGCTTTTCTCCGCCCATGCCGAGCGCGTAGAACTGTGCCTGTATGATCCGAGCGGACAAAACGAAATTGCCCGCCTGACCTTACCGGAATTTACGCATGAGATCTGGCACGGCTACGTGCCGGGTCTGGAACCCGGGGCGCTGTATGGCTATCGGGTTCACGGGCCTTTTGATCCAGAGAACGGGCACCGTTTCAATCCCCATAAATTGTTGATAGACCCTTATGCCCGGGAACTGGTGGGGGATATCGCCTGGAATGAGGCGCATTTCGCTTACGATCTGGAAAGCGAAGAAAAGGATCTTAGCTTTGACACCCGCGACAGCGCCCCGTTTACGCCAAAATGTAAGGTTGTCGACCCGAATGCGTTCGACTGGCAGGATCACCGTCGCCCGGATATTCCCTGGCCCAGCGCCATTGTCTATGAAACTCACGTCAAAGGTTTCACCTGGCTGAATCCCGCGATACCGCAAGAATTGCGCGGCACGTTTGAAGGGATGGGCCATGCGGCAAGCGTGGATTACATTAAAAGTCTTGGCATTACCTCCGTCGAACTGCTGCCGGTTCACTGGTTTCCGGACGATCAGCATCTGCTGGACAAAGGTCTGAAAAACTTCTGGGGATATAACACGCTGGGCTTTTTCGCTCCGGCGACGCGCTACTACGGTCCGCGCGGCATACAGGGCTTTCGCGACATGGTGCGCGCCTATCATGATGCGGGTATCGAGGTCATTCTGGATGTGGTGTATAACCACACCGCGGAAGGTAACGAGCTGGGGCCGACGCTGTCATTTAAGGGTATTGATAACTTCTCCTATTACCGCACGCTGGCGGATCAGCATCGTTATTATATTAATGACACGGGGACGGGGAATACCGTTAATACCTCTCATCCCCGCGTGCTGCAGATGGTGATGGACTCGCTGCGCTATTGGGCGGAAGCGATGCACGTTGATGGTTTCCGTTTTGATCTCGGGACGATCCTCGGTCGCGAACCGGAGGGTTTTGATCAGCGCGGCGGCTTCTTTGACGCGATGATGCAGGATCCGGTGCTGTCGAAACTCAAGCTGATCGGTGAACCCTGGGACATTGGACCGGGCGGGTATCAGGTAGGCGGTTTCCCGCCAGGGTGGGGAGAATGGAATGATAAATACCGCGATACGGTGCGCGAATACTGGAAGGGCGACAACGTTTCTACCGATTTTGCCGCACGCCTGCTTGGCTCCGGCGATCTCTATGACCTGCGAGGGCGGCGGCCATGGGCGAGCGTCAATTTTGTTACTGCGCATGACGGTTTCACCCTGAACGATCTGGTGTCCTATAACGAGAAGCACAACGAGGCGAATGGCGAGGACAATAACGACGGACATAACGATAACCGGTCATGCAATTATGGCGCGGAAGGTCCCACGGATGATGCCGTCATTAACGCCACGCGCGAACAGCAAAAGCGTAATTTCCTCGCCACGCTGCTGCTGTCCCACGGTACGCCGATGCTGTTGGCCGGTGATGAGTTTGGCCGCAGCCAGAACGGGAATAACAACGGCTACTGCCAGGACAGCGACATTTCCTGGGTCCACTGGGAGAATTTACCGGAGTCAGCGCAACAATTGCGGGAATTTACGCGCCACCTTATTGAACTGCGGAAACAGCAGCCGTTGCTGCGTCGGGAAAACTGGCGCGATGGCATGGTTATCCAGTGGTTTAATGCCGGGGGCGGGCTACAGCAGCCGGAGCAGTGGGATGAAGGCTCCACGCTTGGCGTGTATATCGGTCGTCCCGATCCCGAGACCGAAGACGGGATCTGGCACGAGGTTCTGCTTCTGTTGAATCCCTTCGAATGTAGCGTGCCGTTCAGCATCCCGCAAACGGGGGATGGCGGTTGGGTACTGGAACTGAACACGGCTAATGACCCTGAACAGGGACTGATTATCGAAAATGAAACGGATTATGAACTTGCCGGACGCAGCATCGCATTATTCAGGAGGCCATAAGTGAAAAAAGGGTTATGCATTGCAGCATCGGTTGCGTTATTAACGGCCTGCGGGGCGAACACAACCCCGCCGAAGACGCCGATACCCGGTAAAGAAACGTCTGCAAGCCTGCGTACGCTGGAAGCCGGGGCGGAAGTGATACAGTCCCGGCCGCCGATCGAGGCCATCAGCGCCTATCTGGATGGCTTCCATTTCTACAGTGGCGATAAAAATGGCCAGATGGAAGCGCATCATTATGTCACTGTACTTAATGATGAAGTGATGCAGGCGGTGATCTACGACGGGAATACCAAAGACGCGCGTCTGATGGGCGTTGAATACATCATTAGCGAGCGGTTATTCAATACGCTGCCGCCAGAGGAAAAAAAACTCTGGCACAGCCATCAGTATGAAGTGAAGTCTGGCAGCCTGGTGGCGCCGGGTCTTCCCGCCGTCGCGGACAAAGCGTTGATGAGCAAAATCGTCAACACCTACGGCAAAACCTGGCATACATGGCATACCGATCGCGATAAAACGCTTCCAATGGGGATCCCCGCGTTGATGATGGGCTTTACCGGCGACGGGCAGTTGGACCCGGCGCTATTAGCCGATCGGGACCGTCGACTGGGTATTAATACGCAAGAAATTAAACAACAGCGGCGGGATATTGTGGCGCATCCGGTAGCACAAGGCGCCAACGCCTGGGAGAAAGGGCAAGTGATACAGTTAAAAAGGGTCAGCGGCGCGGGGGAGCATGGTCATGGCATGACGCGCTCTTTTGGTAAGGCTGAGCAAAATCAACAAAAGCCGTAATGTTCACAGCCCATCCTGCAACGGGACAGCGTGTCAGGATGGGCCAGAAAGACAGTGGGTAAACCTTAAATATCATCCATGGTGTAGCCAACGACAATTTCCAGTGTTTTCCGTAACACATCAGCCTGTACCACGCTGTCCGTAGTTTCCAGCGCCTGGACCAGCCATAAAATAATCGCTTTATTGGTGATATGCCCATCAGAAGCCATAATGCTGCTGATAGCGGTCGCCAGTACCGCTGACTCCTCGGCAAGACGGTCGCCTGCGTTGCGGAAAAATTCGGACATTGCTGTATCTGGAAGAACTGCGTAAAAATCGGTCTGCTTAAGCATCGCTTGTCTCATGTGCTTTCACCGTTAAGTTGTAAAATGGCGTTGGTTAGTGCATTTTTTTTGTGCTGTCTGACTGGCGACTGCCAAACAGTTCAAGCACGTTGCCCCGTCGTACTGCATGTGAATCTGGTCGGCGCGCGCGTTGACGCTTTCTGGCCGCCATGGCGGTGACTTCGGTCATGACGCTTTGTATGGCCTCTTGTCGTTTACTGTCTCCCGCGTTGGCCTTCATATTTCCCAGCGTCACGATCAGTGCCTGGGTGCTAATGGGACCATGGCTTTTCAGCAGCGTTAATACCGCTTCACCGATAATTTCATCCGTCAGTCGTTCATATTCTTCACTTCTGTTCATAACCGCATCTCTGGTTGCCAACGCTGACACTGGCGTTGGCGTGAACCTCCACTAACGATCAAACAGCAGACCAATCAGCGTGTGATAGTGGTGTTCCTCCGCTTCGCTATTCGCTTTTTCAAGGCGGCTCAGCAATTTAGTACAAAGCGACTTCCTGTTCAGGCTCTTGCCGTCGGTGAGGATTTCCACCACAAGTTGACCCAGGGTTTCCTGCTGAGTCGGCAGGCTAGCTTTATTGAAGTACTGGGCAATCGCATTCGCTGAATCGGACATGTTGATGTTGTGATGCATGTGTGACTCCCATTTGTTTCAATAATCTACAAAGTTGTAATTTAAGTTATACAAATATAGAAAATGTGTACATAGGATGCGTACAAAATAGCATGCTAATTTTTAGCTTTTTGTGCTAACCGTTTAAAATCAATAAATTAAAATCAATAATTTACAATTTGTGTCATCAATAGCTGTACAACATTTTTAGGCGGGAATTGGGTAAATTATGCCAATATTTAGACAATAGAAATGTAACATTTTCCTTTGTGAACATATTGTTAGCGTAAAGTGAGTTTTCTGGAGACGGGAAGGCACGGTTCTGGTAGGGTATTTATGTTCCCTCCTATATATCTGGACTCATCATGCTCACAACGGTTATCTACCGTAGTCATATTTGCGACACTTTTTCTCTGATCTCTCTTGAAAAAATGGTGGCAGCAGCAAAGGTAAAAAACGAACAGGCCAACGTCACCGGGATCCTGTTGTTTAACGGAAAACATTTTTTTCAACTGCTTGAAGGGCCAGAGGAGGGCGTTCAGCAGATCTATCAACACATCATCAACGATGAGAGGCATCATAATCTGGTAGAGTTATTGCGTGACTACGGGCCGTCACGCCGCTTTGGTAAAGTGGGAATGGAGCTTTTCGACCTGCGCGAATTTGCCAGAAATGACGTTTTGCAACACGTACTCGATAAAGGTACCACCCGGTATCAATTGGCGTTTAACGACCGACCGCTGAAATTCTTTCGCACTTTTATAGAGGCGACCGAAAAGGAAAATTATTTTGCCATTCCACCGGCAAATACATGGGAATTTATTGCCGAAGGTGTAAGCAGGGAAAAGAGTGTGCAAGAAGATACCCACGCAGAATGTTGCTTTGCCTTTCAACCATTAATCGATCCTTTCGCCCGGGAGATTGTCGCGCTGGAAGCCTTGCTGCGAACGCCAGACGGACAGGGGCCAGAACGTTATTTCGCCGGGCTTACCGGGACGGCACTTTACGAAGCGGATCTGCACAGTAAAACACAGGCCTTTGCGCTGGCGGGCAGGCTGAATTTGCAGCGATATTCACTGTCGGTGAATGTGTTGCCTATGACGCTGGTCAACATTCCCCACGCGGTACAAACGTTGCTGGACGCCATTGAGCGTTCCGGCCTGGTGCCGGAACAAGTGACGGTTGAATTCACAGAACGCGAAGTGATCTCGGGGCTTGAGCAATTTACCGCCTCTGTCAGACTACTCAAAAGCGTCGGAATTAGCGTGGCGATTGACCACTTTGGCGCCGGCTCTGCGGGCTTGTTATTGCTGTCGCAGTTCCAGCCGGATCGCATAAAAATTAACCGGGAACTCATTATGGATGTCCACAAAAGTGGGCCCCGGCAGGCCATTGTACAAGCGATCGTCAAATGCTGCTCGTCGCTGGAAATAGCGATTTCTGCGGTTGGCGTTGAAAAGGCGGAAGAGTGGATGTGGCTGGAATCAGCCGGTATCAGTCAGTTCCAGGGCTATCTGTTCGCCCGTCCATCTTTAGGAGGTGTCTCGCCGATTGCATGGCCGGAAAGGGCTGCCGATCTTTAATGCCAGGTTAAAAAATTGTTGTTCCATCTTACTGAGAATTGGGAATAAATTCACAAATCCCTGCTTGTACAGGAAAATTTGATTTGTACAGCGCTGGGGGTTTGGTTAACTTATACATGGAAGTACAGCTTTGCAGTAAGAGGGATGCTATGGCTTTTTACAGTATTGGTGATGTGGCCGAACGATGCGGAATCAACCCGGTTACGTTGCGTGCCTGGCAAAGACGCTATGGATTATTAAAACCTCAGCGCAGCGAAGGCGGTCACCGTCAATTCGACGAAGATGACATCAGACGTATCGAAGAGATTAAACGCTGGATCAAAAGCGGCGTGCCGGTGAGTAAGGTTAAAGCGCTGATTGAAGGCAGCCAGACTGCGCAACACGACGGCTGGTTATCGCTTCAGGAAGAGATGATGGTCACACTGCGTCGTGTCAGTCCCGACAAACTGCGCGTACGCATTGATGAACTGGGCGCCAGCTATCCGGTTGATGATGTGATCGATCACATTTTTGTTCCGATGCGTCAACGACTTAATCTTGAGCAGGCTACCGCACGCGTCATGGGCAGTCTGCTGGATGGGGTGCTGATCGACTATGCGATCACGCGCCTGAATGCCTTACGCGCTCAGGCTGATAAAGAGGCTTATCTGCTGTCATGGGAGTGTGAAGACCGGACACGTCTTTGGCTGGAAGGCTGGCGTTTGTCGCAGCAGGGCTGGAATATTCACGTGCTGCCGGAGCCGCTGGAATCGCCGCGCCCGGAAATGTTCCCCGGTCAGGATATTTTCGTCTGGATTGGGAAAGCGCCCACCACGCGCCAGCAAGAACAACTGGCGAGCTGGCGAGAGCAGGGGTATAGCATTGCCCTGCATTCATCGCCGTCCTGAATCGCTACATCTTTTCTTTATTTGACGGGTGACCACTCAGGTTTGCCCAACGCTGTCGTAAATAATGAACGGCCTGCTGCGTTTGCGGCTGATTAAGGTTGTTTTCCCTGAACAGTATTGTGCCGTTGATTTGCGGAACCGAGTCGTTCAGGTCGAGCTGTTTTTTCAGTTCCGGCACGCCGCCGTTTACCGTCCAGTCCGGCTCGTTACGCGAGGGTTCGCCCACCTTATACAACGCCACGCCAATATAAAGTCGGGTTTTCGTAGGCTTCACCACATCCGCCCACCATTTAGCGAGCACATCATAGCGCGCGGCGTCGCGAGAGAAGGGCCAGTACAGCTGCGGCGCGATGTAGTCCAGCAAACCTTGCTGCACCCAACGGCGCGTGTCCGCGTAAGACTCATCATACGCCGCGGCGCCCCGGGTGTCTGAACCGGCGGGATCGTGTGAGCGGTTACGCCAGACCCCTGCCGGACTCACTCCAAACTCTACGTCCGGGTTAATGTGTCGGAGGGTGCGCGACACCTGTTCAATTAACTGCTGCGTATTGTGACGTCGCCAGTCGGCTTTGATATGAAACCCTTCACCGTAGCGCCTGAAGGTCACGCTGTCATTAAGCGCAGATCCCGGCGATTCAGCATAAAAATAGTCGTCGAACTGAACGCCATCAACCGGGTATTTTTTCACGACCTCCGCCACAATACTGGTTATCCAGTCGCGAACCTCCGGGATCCCCGGGTCAAGAACATAGCGGTCGCCAGCTGTACGGATCCAGTCACGGTGAAGGACAAAAACGCTGGCGGGCTGTAGTGACACGGTGCGGTTCAGTTCGGCAACCGTAGAAGGTCGGGTATTAACCGAGACGTGATAAGGATTGAACCATGCGTGAACCCGCATCCCACGCTTATGCGCTTCGTCAAGCATAAACTGCAGCGGATCATAACCGGGGTCCTGGCCAATTTTTCCGGTAAGCATGTCTGACCAGGGCAATATCGCCGAGGGCCAAAGCGAGGTACCGTCAGGTTTTACCTGAAAAAATACGGTATTGATGCCGAGCCGCTGTAAATTATCGAGCTTATCGGTTAGCGCTTTTTGCTGCATGGCGATACGCGAACGCGCGTCGCTGACAGTGACTGACGCGACGGGAGGCCAGTCGAGACGGGAAACCGTCGCCAGCCAGACGCCGCGAACGGGTTCGTTCAACTTTTGTTGTTTCACGGGTGAAGCAGGCGTTGCTGATGGCGGCGTTACCAGCGAGGCGGGTGGTGTAGAAGAGCAACTAGCCAGCAGAAGCGCCGACGCGATTGCAGCCGTGTAAGTCCTGAGACGAAATAAAGGAAGAAAACGAGGAGAACTGATATCCATATACGTCCGTTGCCGGTTAGCGCGAAAGTGAAATTATTGTGGTCTGATTCGAGGGTAAGTCAAGATAACGGCGCGAATGATTTGATAGGTGAGGCGGGAACGAGGCTTTGACGGGATCTTAAAAGTTCTTTAACTGTATAGCATTCGCTATACACGTTTGATGTGTTATGCTTGTAAAGCAATTGCTATACAAGGAGCAGACCTATGAAATCAGATGTTCAGCTTAACCTTAGAGCGAAGGAATCTCAAAGGGCGCTCATCGATGCTGCAGCAGAGATTCTCCATAAATCACGTACAGACTTTATCCTGGAAATGGCATGTCAGGCTGCTGAAAATGTGATCCTCGAGAGACGTGTTTTCAATTTTAACGATGAACATTATGCCGATTTCATCGATATGCTGGACGCCCCGGTAGGGAATGATCCCGTTATAGAGAAACTCCTGGCGAGGAAGCCTCAGTGGGATGTGTAACAGCGCCTGAACCGTTATCGAGTTCCCATCAACTGGCTGAATTCGTCAGCGGAGAAGCCGTTCTCGATGACTGGCTAAAACAGAGAAGTTTAAAAAACCAGTCTTCTGGTGCGGCCCGAACCTTCGTTGTATGTAAAACAGGTACGAGACAAGTGGCTGGTTTTTACTCTCTGGCCACCGGCAGTGTTAATCATGTGGAAGCGACGGGCAATCTCAGGCGCAACATGCCAGATCCCATCCCAGTAATCATTCTGGCTCGCCTGGCAGTTGATGTCTCATTCCATGGAAAAGGGCTTGGTGCGGATTTGCTGCACGATGCGGTTCTGCGCTGTTATCGGGTAGCAGAGAATATTGGCGTTCGTGCGCTCATGGTGCACGCGCTCACTGAGAAGGCCAAAGACTTTTACATTCATCATGGCTTTAAAGCATCGCCAGCGCAAGAACGAACCTTGTACCTTAAACTCCCACAATAGTTTAAAAGAAAAGGGCATGTGCTTGATTTTAACCCACGGGTATTCAGTAGATGAATTGGGGGTACGATGCCATGGTCTATAAAATTCAATTTAACATAATATACATTATGCGCACCAAGGTTTTGTTAGCTCAATACTAGCGTCTATATGTGGGTCATTTTATCCCTACCAAGTCGATAACTCACTTTTCCTGATGAGGAGTTTCTGTGGCTATACATGACGCCGGGATATTCATCATGAAAGAAATTTCTCGTAGATACTTTTCGCTTCAGGACGTTCAGAAGCGACGTTCCTGTTTGCTTAGGGCTGCCAGCACACTAACAGCCTCTGGGATAACCTCCGCTGGCGTATTTCCATAGCCAATAACCAACCCTGCGGCGGCATCGTTGCTGACGCTGTATGAAGAAAAGGCCTGAACGCCTATGCCATGCTGACGTGCGAGTGAGACAATTTTCTTATCGTCGGTGCCAGGTGCAAGCAAAAGCGTCAGATGCATACCTGATTTCCCGCCAAGCACTTGTTCCGGTGAAAAATGTTCTGTCAGGGCCTGCCGCAAGATCCGCTGACGCTCACGGTAAAGTCGGCGCATACGGCCCAGGTGACGACCAAACTCACCACTTTTCATAAAGTCTGCCAGGGCAAGTTGCTGAAGCTGCTGACCACTGCGCATAATTTCATTCAGCACCGTGCTGGCCTGCTTCATCACGTTCGCCGGAAATACCACATAACCGAGCTTTAGCGACGGAAACATTGTCTTGCTGAACGAGCCGATATAAAACACGGGTGCGTCTTCCGTAAGGCCCTGCATGCTGGCAATTGGGCCACCGGAGTGCCTGAAGTCGCCGTCATAGTCATCTTCAATCAGCCAGGCGTCCTTCCTGGCAGCTTGTGTAATCAGCGACAGCCTTCGTGAAACAGATAAGACGGCGCCGGTGGGATACTGATGAGCAGGTGTAAGGTAGATAAGTTTTGGCGCACGGTTCTGCCAGGCATCCTCCGGTATACATACCCCTTCCCCATCCACCTTCATCATCTCCATGTGCAGATTACCTGCAGAAAATGCCGCTTTAGCGCCCCGGTAGCCAGGTTCCTCCATCCAGACCGTGTCGCCCGGATCTGTGAGCAGGGTCACGCAGAGTTCCAGCGCCTGCCTGGCACCTTCTGTAATGACGATCCGGTGCGGATCGCAGCGGACTCCTCGCGCAACATGAAGATGCGTCGCTATAGCGTCACGCAAGGCGTACTCGCCCGTTGGAGCGCCATAACCCAGCATGCGAGGCATAAACTGCCGGTTTGCCCGCTCGATGGCGCGACGCCAGACAGTAATCGGAAATTCTTTTATCGCGGGCATACCGGGAGATAGCAACGCATCAGACTCCGGTTGCAATGGATTAGTGATAAAGGGAGTCAGACGGGTAGCAAGCTGAACGGTACCGGGTCTGGATTGCATTGGTGCAGTGGCCTTACTGGCCAGGCCGGATACAGGCGCCACGCGCGTGCCTTGCCTGTCAGCCAGAATATACCCTTCAGCCGCAAGGTGCTCATAGACATTCACCACGGTGTTTCGCGATATGCCGAGCTCTTTCGCCAGCGCGCGGGAGGACATCAGCCTGGTGTCTGCAGGCAAGTAACCGCTCAGTATCGCCTGCTGTATACGTTCGGTCAGTTGCTTCTGCAGGGATACCGGCCTGCCGTCCGGGCTAATGGCATCTGGCTTCAGGGGCTCGGTAATATCAAGCATGTATCGTGGACCTGTAAAAAATAGATCTTGTGGACCTTTCAAGAGTACCACAAGAACGTCATGATCCCGCGACGGTAATATTTATTGGTTGAGGAGCAGACAATAGTCATGACACAGAGACTAAATACTTTTAATCAACCGGTAGGCGTGGAGCTTACGGGTTGGAAAGGTGCCATTTTCCCTGACGAAAGACGCCTTGAAGGACGCTACTGCCGACTTGAGCGTATCAACACCGCCCGCCATGCGGCAGAGCTTTATGCGGCCTATCGCGAAGCGCCTGACTGGCGTGACTGGACCTATCTTCCTTCAGGGCCTTTTGAAACGTTTGATTCTTATCGCGATTATTTGCTGAATATTGAAAAAAAGACGGATCCGATGCATTACGCCGTGATTGATTCCACCAGTGGCAAGGCGGTGGGTACGGTTGCCCTTATGCGGATTGACGCTTGCAATGGTGTAATTGAGATAGGCAGCGTGACGTATTCACGACACATGCAGCGCACGCGCATTTCTACCGAGGTGATGGCGCTTTTTTTGCGCCACGTGTTTAAGGATCTCGGCTACCGTCGATTTGAGTGGAAATGTGACTCGCTGAATGCCCCGTCCCGGGCGGCTGCGGAGCGTTTTGGCTTCCGGTTTGAAGGTATTTTCCGGCAGGCGTTGGTTTACCACGGACGTAACCGTGATACTGCCTGGTACTCAGTCATTGACAGCGAATACCCTGCGCTGCGCGTTGCCTATGAAAAGTGGCTCGCACCCACCAGTTTCGATGAAAATGGATGCCAGCGGGAAAAGCTCAGCCAGCTTATTAATGAGGCATGCGCCAGGGATAGCGTCTGAAAATTTTTCAGATCATCTCTTTCTGTCATCTTAACGCCGATTATTTTTAACAAGCGTATAAAATTACAGAATGAAGGGCTGACAATTTCAGATAAAGGTCCAGGGTTTAAGTATAGGAACAAACATCAATCACTCATCTCATCTACAGGAGACTGCCAATGTCCGACTGGAATCCTTCGCTCTATATGCAATATGGCGCCGAACGTTCGCGGCCTGCGGCAGAGCTGTTGACGAGAGTTATGCATGAGCACGTCCAGTCAGTTGTCGATTTGGGATGTGGACCGGGCAATAGCACCGCTCTACTCCGCCATCGCTGGCCAGATGCCGTGATCGTTGGCGTGGATAGCTCACCATCAATGCTGAACGAAGCGCGAAAAGCGTTGCCGGATTGTCAGTTTATCGAAGCCGATATTCGCGACTTTCATGCTGCCACAGCGCCTGATGTGCTGTATGCCAACGCTTCGCTTCAGTGGATCGACGATCACTACACGCTGTTCCCCCGCCTCGTTTCTTTGCTTAATTCACGTGGCGTCTTGGCCGTGCAAATGCCCGATAATACGCTGGAGCCGTCGCATGTTCTGATGCGCGAAGTGGCTTATGAGCAAAATTATCCCAACCACGGACGCGAGCCGCTTCCTGGCGTTCACGCTTATTACGATATCCTAAGCGAAGCCGGTTGCGAGGTGGATATCTGGCGCACAACCTACTACCACCAAATGCCAACCCATCAGGCGATAATCGACTGGGTCAGTGCGACCGGGCTGCGGCCCTGGTTACAGGATCTTAATGAGCCAGCGCAAAAACGCTATCTTGCCCGCTATCACGCGCTGTTACAGGAGCAGTACCCGCTTCAGGAAGATGGGCAGATACTGCTGGCATTCCCACGACTGTTCATGGTCGCCCGTCGCCTGACATAACGATCGAGCGCGCGCCGCGTTTAACAACGATACAGCCAGGAAGGTTATGTCAGTTGATAGTGCTTGTCCGGAACGTGCTTCGCCGGAATGGCTGTTTCATTGTTCATTTGAAGCAGATCGATCTCGATGGCATTACAGATAGCATCAAGCGGCAAGTCGTTGTTTTCCGTACCGAACGGATCTTCCAGTTCCTCTGCCAACGCATCCAGGGAGATAAAGGTATAGGAGATCAGTACCGAGATAAACGGCGTCATGTAATGCAGGTCAACAACCAGCGCAAACGGCAGCATGATGCAAAACAGGTACACCGTGCGATGCAGGATCAACGTATACGCAAATGGCACCGGCGTATTGGCGATTCTCTCGCATCCTGCCAGCACCGCTGACATATCGTTTAACCGATTGTTTAAACTGTGAAATAATATATCAGACAAACGTCCGTCGCGCCGACGAACAGCCAGCCACTCCCCCATCAGCAGCAGAATGCGGTTTGCCGGAGAGTGCGCGGCGAAGACCTGTTTCAGATCTTCCGCGTTGAGGTATTTCGCCAGAGGTTCGGCCTGCGGTTTTCGCCGCAGCGTCATGCGCAAACAATGGGCAAAGGCAATTTGCAGGCGAACAAATTCTCCAGACTGCGTGTCGTCCGGGAGCGTGGTTTTGACTTCCCGCAACAGCGACCGTGAGGCAATCATTAACTGTCCCCACAGTTGTCTCGCTTCGACGTAACGTGCGTAGCAGGCGTTGTTGCGAAACCCTAAAAATATCGCGATGGCCACACCAAGGATGCTGAACGGCGCAAGCGTGAACTTGATACCGAGCATGGTGTACCACGGAAGCATGATGATAACAGCGATGGAAAGCAGGAAATTCAGCAGTAAACGAGAAGAGATTTTAGCTAAAACGGAGCCATGCCAGACGAATATCAGGCGTAGCCAATGCTGTTGAGGACGAACAATCATGACGGTTTTCAGAAAAGAAGCGAATCCCGTTATTAAACGTGATCTGGATCAAACTTACAACTTTCTTGAAACGGGCCATGTTATATCTGTCAGACTGTTAACGGCTTAGGAGTCACAGATCGACAGGTATAAAAATAGATTGTATGTTGTAACTAATTAGCATATACAATAAACCCGGCCTTCGCCGGGTCAATCTTATCGCACACTTATTTTAGCATAGCGGTTTTACCGCTTCGCGCATGCCTTTGCTCAGGATGTTGTCGAGATCGCTGGTCACCTGCTCCACCAGTCCTGGGACATTGGTCAGGTCCTGCTCCCAGTGTTCCTCTGCGGCCAGAACGGCGCTAACCAGTTGCTGCGTACTCAGTTGGCGATCGCCATGCTGGCTCCAGAGCTGCTGGAAACGGGTGATCCAGTGCGCGTCATCCTGCACCGGATACGCTTCACCGCCACGTTCCCCGCGGTAGAAGGCAATCAGCGCGGCTAAAGCAAACGTCAAACGCGCCGGTAATTTACCGTTGGCCCTCTGCCCTGCCAGCAGTTGCGGAAGAATACGGGTGCGGAATTTCGTCATGCCGTTCAGAGCGATCGACAGTAACTGATGCTTAATGTACGGGTTACGGAAACGTCCGGTGACCGCGCTGGCGAACGATTCCAGTTCATCACGCGGCAAATCAAGCACAGGAATGATTTCCTGATAGACAGCCTTTTCCACAAAAGCGCAGATATCGCTATCATTCATCGCCTCGCCGACCGTATCCAGACCCGCCTGGAACGCGACCGGAACCAGCGCGGTGTGCGCGCCGTTCAGAATGGCTACCTTACGCTCTTTATAAGGCTTGATATCATCGACGATTAAAACATTCAGCGGGTATTTGTCGAGGCGTAGCTCGGAAGCCAGGGTCTTCGGTCCCTGGATAACAAACAGGTAGAAATGCTCGGCGGTATCCAGGAAGCCATCGTGATAACCCAGTTCTGCTTCCAGTTGTGCCACTTCATCTCGTGGGTAACCCGTCACAATACGGTCCACCAGCGTCGAGCAAAACACATTAGCCTCATCCAGCCAGGTAACAAAGGCCGCCGGCAGTGACCATTCCTGCGCATAGCGCAGCACCAGTTCACGCAGCGCGTCGCCGTTATAGTCGATCAGCTCACAAGGAATAATAATCCAGCCTTTATCCTGCGCGCCGTTGAAATGACTAAAGCGCTCAAACAACAGGCGCGTCAGCTTCGCCGGATAGCTCACCGCCGGGGCATCATCGAACTTATCGCCCGCATGGTAGCTGATGCCCGCTTCGGTGGTGTTAGAGAAGACAAAACGCATGTCCGGGTTGTGCGCCAGCTTCAGGAACGCATCGTACTCACCATAAACACTGATCTCACGGTTCACTGAACGAATCAAACGCGCATCGCTGACGGCCTCGCCCTGCTCATTCAAGCCGCGAATGATTGTTGTATAAAGCCCATCCTGCGTGCTGAGCGATGGCGGGAAAGCGCTGTCGATGGGACGTACAATCACCACACCGGCGTTCAGATCGGTATGTTCATTGAGCAGATCGATCTGCCAGTCAACAAAGGCGCGCAGAAAGTTACCTTCACCAAACTGAATGATGCGTTCAGGATAGTGGGCACCGGGAAAATCGCTACGGTTTAGAGTTTTCACAATGGGTTCCCTTTCGATTAGTCATACAACCTGATTAAATTGGTAGAACAGGTTAGCAAAACTTTACGCCAGTAAAACCCCGTTTTGATCAAGTGATAGCGATAAATCAAAGCGCTTTGTAGAAAACTGTGGTGCCGGTCAGCGTTCCATCAGGCATCAGCGCATAATCAGGTATCACACCCGCTTTTTGCCACCCGCACGAGTGGTAGAACAACTCGGCGTCGCTACCGGTGGCGGTGTCCAGGACCAGTTGTGTTTTACACTGTTCCCGTGCGCACGTTTCAAGCGCCTGCATCAGATGGCGGGCCAGTCCCTGCCGCCGCGCCGAAGAGTGAACGAGCAGTTTAGCGACATCCGCCCGATGAGGCTGGTTTTCGGGTTGCCGGGTAATGAGCTGCACGGTGCCAACAATCACGCCCTGCTGATTTTCAATAACGAGAACCTGTCGCTCGCCTCTGCCCACGCTTTGGGCGACATCGTTCCAGAAAACATTCGCTTTTTGACGATCGAAGGGGGAAAGAAAACTGACCGACGCGCCGCGATTGACGCAGTCAGTCAGAAGATCACTGAGTTCATCCTGTCGCGCGAGAAGCGTCTCAGCGCTCAATAACATACAGGGGGGTAATGGCATTATAAGGGCTCCTTGAGTAGACCTTGATACCATGCACTTAACATTGTGATAACACAACATGCCGGTCATAGCAGTTTGTTATGACGTCTTACGCCAGATCGCTTTCTGACAGTATCGCCAGGTCAGCCTGGCGAGCGCTGGTACGATTACGCCCCTCTCTCTTCGAGCGGTACAGACACTCATCCGCTTCCACCATCAGCGTGTTGAAAAGCTCCGTCAGCGTGCGTCCTGCCACCCTGCCGTTCCCCAGACCAATACTGACCGTCAGATAGACGCTTTGCTGTTGCCAGTTGAAAGGTTGTAGCGCTACGGCTTTACGGAGAGTTTCAGCGATACGCATTCCTTCTTCAGGATGCAGTGTCGGCATGACCACAGCAAATTCTTCGCCGCCCATGCGGGCAATGAGTCCTTTGCCGCCAACAATTTTTTGCAGTTGTTGAGCAAACACCCGCAGCACCCGATCGCCACATTCATGGCCGTGGCTGTCATTGATGCTCTTGAAGAAATCGATGTCCAGAAGCATAACGGTAAAATGCTGTGTTGCCGGCGCATCCTGCCGCTTCAGCGCCTCGTAAAGGCCCGAGCGCGAGTAAACCTGAGTCAGGAAATCAAAATCGGCGCGTAAAGAAACCTGTTTCATCAGGGAATTAATTGCCGCTACGCTAACTGAAACCATAATGGGGCAAATGGCCATGGTGGCAATCCCCAGCCTCGCGGAAAACATCTGCGGGATCGAGAATGGCGACGCAACGGCGATATCGATTATTGAATTTGCCACCAGCACGATTTCCACCGCACCGGTAATAAAAGTTAACAGACAGGTCACCTGAGGCGTATAGCGTACGGCGCACCAGATAAGCGCAGGAAGGGGAAAGGCAAGGCTCCCTGCTCCGCCAATGATCACCGAGGCCAACACCGAGACGATCAGCGCGATAACCGGCATCATCTGTTCCGGCTTGAAGCGTGTAACGACGCCCGGCATGCCGAGAGTCATCATACAGGGGATAATTAACACGCCCGTTGAAAATTGCTCGCTAAACCAGTCAGCAAACAACGGCCAGAAGGAAAGACGATCAATGCCTACCGAGCCTGTCGCGCCGACCAGGGCACAGATCAATGCGGCGATCAGACAGTAATTAAATAAGCGTAAAGCGCTAATCGGCTGATATTTATTTTTCCCCAGTCGTTTATCACGAATGACCAGTTGGGCGACAATAACAATAAACACCATATTGGAGAGATTAATCACCAACGACACCCAACCCCATTGCGTGGTGAGCGCATCATAGCCAAGCATCGCAACATAACTTACCGCGTAGTAATCCAGTCGGTTTAACCAGACGAAGCGAGCAAAAATCCCGGCCAGTACGCCATTTAGCGGCCAGAACAGCGACAGTTCATGAATCAGGCGCAGCTCTGCGCCGATAAAATAGAACAGTGTGGTGAACGCAAATACCGCGACCGCATTACGCAGTGGACGATCTTCCTGAAACAGGCGGAAAGAAGGAATGGGAAGTGATTGCATTAACTCTCTGTCCATATCACTGCCGGGGGCAATTATCTCTGCGGCGTAATGGTAATATTTTGAGAATAGCATGAATTATTCTCAAAGATAGTCATTACCGGCAGCGTTAACCTGTTATTTTCCCGGCTGGAATAAAATAAACCCTGGCAATTTCACGGTTTTACACTACGCCGTTAATTATCAGGTTTTATTCATTTGAATAACCAGCCAGTGATGAATAACCGCAACAATATAACGTTGTTGCTCTTCAGTCAGCGCGTCGCCTTGCGGGATCGCATGCCATTTAGCAAGACAGCCGCGACAGCAGGTCGCCGTGGCATGCTGGGCAATAAAAACGGGATGGCCGCGCATCGGGGTTTGTTTGCCGTCGTTCAGCGGAATGGCGGGCGCAAGTCGTTTTGCCACAAAGTCTGCGGCGTGCTGGTCAATAACCTCTGCGCCTTTATCCCAGCAGTACTGCCGCTCTTTCGGCCCGAGACGAAAACGGGAGCGAAACGTTGAACGGGAAAGTCGTGCAAACAGGGAATCAAATGTATTCATCAGTACACCGAACGACCTAACCGCTTTGTCAGTTGCTCCAGCGCGGCGATGCCCGCCAGCGAATTACCGGTCGGGTCCAGCTCAGGACTCCAGACGGCTATTGCCATTTCGTGGGGAACGATCGCCACGATCCCGCCGCCGACGCCCGACTTCGCCGGTAGACCGACGCGCCAGGCAAATTCGCCGGCGTTCTGATACATTCCACTGGTCGCCATCAGCGCATTGATCTGCCTGGCCTGTAAAGGCGTCACCACCGGTTCATCAAGGTGAAACGCCTTTCCCTGATTAGCAAGAAAGACAAAGGTCCGCGCGAGCTCAACGCAATTCATCTTTAGCGCGCAGTAATGGAAGTAATTTTGCAGCACCGTCGTGACGTCATGATGGAAGTTGCCGAAGGACTTCATCAGCCAGGCGATAGCGGCGTTACGGGCGGAATGCTCGAATTCAGAACGAGCGACCACCGTATCGTAACCGACGTCCGAAACGCCGCTCAGCGCACGGACAATTTCCAGCATGCGCTGACGCGGCGCGCTCAGCCGCCCCTGTAACATATCGCAGACCACCAGCGCGCCCGCGTTGATAAACGGATTGCGCGGGATCCCCTGCTCCATCTCCAGTTGCACCAGCGAGTTAAACGGCGAACCGGAAGGATCTTTTCCGACGCGCTGCCAGATCTCATCTTCCGCATAGTGGCGCATCGCGACCACCAGACTGAGCACCTTAGAGATAGATTGAATCGAAAAGCGTTCAGTCGCGTCCCCCGCCTGCCAGCGCTGACCGTCAACGGTACAAATCGCAATGCCCAGCCGGGCGCCGTCAACGGAGGCGAGCGCAGGGATGTAGTCAGCCACTTTTCCCTGGCCGATCAGTGGACGAACCTCAGCCAGAATGGTCTCTAAAATTGAATTGTCCAGGGCGATTGCCACCGTCTGCTCCTTGCCTGCCAGTCAGAAAAGGCCTGGGAGTATAGCAGAGCGAAATGTGTCACGTCAGGCCGGAAGACGAAATCGCGCCACGGCGTTGATCAACTGATGTGACTCCGCATGCAATTGCTGTGAGGACGCCGACGCGGTATCCACCAGCTCCCGCGTATCGCTCGCCGCCCGGTTAAGCGCCTGCAACTGACGCGTCATCTCATGAATGCGGCTACCCTGATGCAGCGTGGCGGTAGAAATATCCTTTAACGACGCGCCCAGGTTATCCACCAGAGCCATCACCTGCTGAAAGTTTTTTTCCAGATGGTTTACCGCATCGGAACCCTCTTCAATCCCCTCCAGCGAATGATGGATCAGCGCCTGGATATCCTGCGTTGACTGACTGCTCTTACGCGCCAGCACCCCCACTTCCCTGGCGACGACCGCAAAGCCTCGCCCCTGCTCCCCGGCATGTGCCGCCTCAATTGCCGCATTCAGCGCCAGAATATTGGTCTGGAACGCAACGTTATCGATAAGCGCGACAATCCCGCGCATTTCTGAAGAGCGATCGACAATCGCCTGCATCGAACGGTTGACCGTATCCATCATTCTGTCGCCGCCGGCAGCAATCGTCCGCGCGTCTTCCGCGCGCTGATTTGCCCGCTGCGCGATCCCGCTGTTATCTTCAACGTGATTTTCAAGTACAGACACCTGCGCCGTGACGTTGCTCAGTTCTTCGCTTTGCCGGGCGGACTGCTGGTACAGCCGCTGATTGTTCTGCGCCAGTCGATCGATGTTATCCGCCATTGCCGCCGTCGCATCGCTCACCTGTTGAACAAGCTCGCGAAGTCCCTGCTGCATTGCGCCAATACGTTTCGAAAGCTGTGACACTTCACGATTAAACTGCGGCACCGCGGGGACTGTCAGAGAAAGATCGCCTGCCGCCAGAATATTAATATGCCCGATAAGCTGACGCAGCGGCGTTATAACCCAACGTGACATTCCCCACCACACGGCCACCGCAATTACCAGCAGCATGACAGGTAGCGCCCAGAACAGGCGCTGAAGGTTAAGCAAGCGATCAAGCAACTGCTGGCGTCCTTGCTCTCTCGCTTGTGCGTTAACCTTTTGCACCCGGCTATAGTTCTCATTGAAATCGGCCTGGAATGCCTGTACCGGCACCGCAAAGAAGGCATCGATCGATTGTGTTTCGCTTAATCCCTCCACCTGCTCCGCTATCCCGCCGCTGAAGCGCTGATAGCTTTCTACCAGACCGGTATCCGCACGCGGATCCATCTTTCGCCAGGCGTCCCACGCCGCGCCGGACTGCTGAAGCGCCAGCCTTGCCTCATCAATAAGCGCTTGCCAGCTTCCTTCTGAGCCTGTCGCGGCATCCTGCATAAAGTACACTCCCGCGCGGTTAAGCAGGTCGCTTGCCGTCAGCAATGCGATACGCGACGCCTCCAGCGTTGCCTGCTGGCGTAGCGCCAGTTGATTGTGCTGTTCGTTCTCCCGCGCCTGACTGACGGAAAATGACAGCATCAGCGTGGAAGTCACCTGCAGCACGCTGAATAGCGCAATAATGCAAAAAATGCCGGTAAGCAGGCCAAACTGACGGCGGACAACACGGCGTAAAATTTGAGTTAAGTTCATAATATTCTTCAGTATCAACACGTTATACGCGAGTCTACGAAGCGTAAATGACAAAACTATGGCAGAAATATGACAGGTCGAATTGGATTACGCAGACGCCGGGTAGGCAGTGCTACCCGGCTGAGACAGGTTAGCTAACGCAGCGGGATTAAACGCGGTTCTTCCACACCGTCTGGACGTTGCAAAACTCATGCAGGCCAAAGTGAGAAAGCTCGCGACCAAAACCGCTCTTTTTCACGCCTCCAAACGCCACGCGGGCATCGCTGGCGCTGAAGCCATTAATAAAGACGCCGCCGCATTCAAGGCGAGCGGCCATTTCCCTGGCGCGAACCTCATCCGCCGTAAAAAGGGTCGCAGACAGGCCAAAATCGCTATCATTGGCCAGTTCCAGCGCGTGTTCAACATTTTTCGCTACGGTAATGGCGGCAACCGGCCCGAACAATTCCTCACGGAACGCGGTCATTTCAGGCGTGACGTTAGCCAGCACCGTCACCGGGTAATAATTCCCCTTTCCGGCCATTTTCTCACCACCCAGCAGCAGTTGCGCCCCCTGCGCAAGCGTGGCCTGTACTTGCTCATGCAACTCGTCACGCAGATCGAAACGCGCCATCGGGCCAAGATCGTTGTGCTCGTCAAGCGGATTCCCCATTTTCAGCGCCGCGGCAGCGGCCACAAAACGTTCGGTAAACGTATCGGCAATCCCTTCTTCGATAATAAAACGTTTCGCTGCCGCGCAAACCTGCCCGGTATTCTGGTAACGTCCGGCCACCGCCGCTTTCACCGCCAAATCCAGATCGGCGTCGTTAAGGACAATAAACGGATCGGAACCGCCCAGTTCAAGCACACATTTTTTCAGCGCCGCCCCGGCCTGAGCGCCGATTGCCGCGCCGGCGCGAACGCTTCCCGTGACGGTCACAGCGGCAATTCGTCGGTCCTGGATGACAGCGCTGACGCCAGCGTTATCGGCGTTCAACCAGCCATAAACGCCCGTCGGGATCTCCGCTTCCGCAAACACTTGCGCGATGATTTGCGCGCAGCCCGTCACGCATGGCGCGGGTTTTAACAGGTAGCCATTCCCCGCCAGCAAAATCGGCACCGCCCCGCGCAGCACCTGCCAGAGCGGAAAGTTCCAGGGCATCACCGCCAGAATGGTGCCGAGCGGTCGGTACTCAATCACCGCCTGCTGATTTTCCACCAGCGTCGGCTCGGTCGCCAACATCGCCGGACCGTGCTCTGCATACCAGTCGCAAAGCGCCGCTGACTTAGCGACTTCGGCGCGCGCCTGTTTAACAGGTTTGCCCATTTCACGGGTAATGCACTGTGCCATTTCTTCACCATGAACACGCAGCGCCTGACCGAGATCACGCAGCTTTTGCGCGCGAAACGCCACACTGGTGCGCTTCCATGTCGCGAAGCCCTGCTCAGCAAGCGATAAAGCCCGCTCGATATCGTGCTGGCTGGCCCACGGTAACGCGGACAGCTGTTCGCCAGTATCGGGATTAACAGAAATGGCATGTGTTGCAGATGAAATCGTCACAGGGTTTCTCCATTGTTGGTTTTATCATCATCATGGACGCGTTTACTCTTTCCTTAAAATGAATAATATTGAGCAGGGTATTCACAAAATGAGAAAACTATGGACCTGACGCAACTGGAAATGTTTAACGCAGTGGCCGAAACGGGCAGTATCACGCAGGCTGCGGCCAGGGTGCATCGCGTGCCGTCGAACCTGACCACCCGGATACGCCAGCTTGAAGCCGATCTTGGCGTCGATCTGTTTATTCGCGAAAACCAGCGCCTGCGTCTTTCTCCCGCCGGGCATAACTTTTTGCGCTACAGTCAGCAGATCCTGGCGCTGGTCGACGAGGCGCGAATGGTAGTGGCAGGCGATGAACCGCAAGGCCTTTTTACCCTCGGTTCGCTGGAAAGCACCGCCGCCGTGCGCATTCCGGCGACGCTGGCGGAATTTAACCAGCGTTACCCTAAAATTCAGTTCTCGCTGGCGACCGGCCCTTCCGGAAAAATGCTTGACGGCGTACTGGAAGGTCACCTTAACGCCGCGTTTATTGACGGTCCCGTTCCCCACCCGGGACTGGAAGGCATTCCTGTGTATAAGGAAGAAATGATGGTGGTCGCGCCACACGGTCATCCGCCGGTATCGCGCGCCAGCGATGTCAATGGAAGCAACCTGTTCGCCTTCCGCGCCAACTGCTCGTACCGTCGGCATTTCGAAAGCTGGTTTCACGACGACCAGGCCATGCCGGGCACAATCCATGAAATGGAGTCATATCACGGCATGCTGGCCTGCGTGATCGCCGGTGCAGGGATTGCGCTGATCCCCCGCAGTATGCTGGAAAGTATGCCCGGTCATCACCAGGTGGAGGCATGGCCGTTGCCAGAAGAGTGGCGGTGGCTTACCACCTGGCTGATATGGCGGCGCGGCGCCATGACGCGCCAGCTGGAGGCGTTCATCACGCTCCTGAAAGGGACATCAACGCCGGGTTAGGGGGCAGTTTGGTTAAGGTGATTCTTTGTATCTGTGTTTTGGCGGGATGTGAGAACTGTCATCACTCCCGCCCCAAGAAGTAACACTGCGCTCAGGAAAAAAGTACTTTTCCATCCCATACTGTCGAACACAAGCCCTCCGACCGTTGAGCCAAGCGCAATTGAGAGCTGGATGACAGCAACCATGAGACCACCACCCGCTTCAGCATCTTCGGGCAGCGTTCGCGCTATCCATGTCCACCATCCCGTTGGCGCTGCCGTGGCAAACATCCCCCACAGGCTTAGCAATAAGGCAACTGTCCACGGGCGTTGTCCGGTCAGAAGCAATAAGCCGACAATGATAGCCATAAGTAACGGAATGGTGATTAATGTCGGGTAAAACCTGGCATTGAGGAAGGTTGACACGAGCATGGTGCCGATAAAACCAGCCACGCCAATGGACAGCAAAATCAGGGAGAGACCGGAAGTATTAACTCCGGTCACGGTTTCCAGAAAAGGCCGCACGTAGGTAAACAGGGCAAACTGCCCAGTAAAGAACAGCCCACAGGCTAGCAGACCCACGGGTACAACAGAAACGCGGAACAGGCGCAGCACAGACCTCTGCGGTTTTTGTTCTTTCGCGCTTTCCATTGATGGCAGACTGACGCATTGCCAGATGAACGCGGCTATCGCAAGGGGGACAAGGCACAAAAAGGCGCCTCGCCAGCCGATGTTTGCCCCCAGGTAGCTACCAAGCGGTGCCGCCACAACGGTAGCCAGCGCGTTTCCGCCGTTAAATATCGCCAGGGCGCGGGGAACCTGGTGGTACGGCACTAACCGAATCGCAGTTGCCGCCGACATTGACCAGAATCCGCCAATGACGATACCAATCATCCCCCTCCCCAGCATATAAATCGGATAACCGGGCGCCAGTGCAATAGTAATTCCTGATATAGCCATCAACACTGTCAGCCCCAGCAGAAGATATTTACGATTCAGATCTCTGGCGAGGCGAGAAATCGTCAGACTGGTAAGCACCGCCAGTGCGCCAGAGATGGCAATACCTTGCCCCACCACCCCCTCCGTAACATTCAGATCGCGGGCTATGGGCGTAAGCAGGCTGACTGGCATAAATTCAGATGCAATGAGCACAAAAACGCAGAGCGTCATAGCAAAGATACCGCCCCAGTAAGCATGTGGTTTTGAATATGACGATGCAGGATTTAATACAGACATTATTAACTTCTCTTAATCACGTTCCGGGTAATTTCACGCACAGTAGGTATGCCGTTATTCAAGGAATAACGCCATCAAACGAGAGTGAAAGATGACATATTATTTTGAGTATCAGTCAGTTAAAAACCATCCGCCTATAGCGGATGGCCCGGCAACGTGTGCTCAGTGGATTATCTTAAGTTGGTCTTAAAGAACTGTTCAAATTTAGCAAATGGGATCTTACCCGCAGCGTTGTCGTATAAATCTACATGGTTTGCATTCGGAATAATCACCAGTTCTTTCTCTTTGCTGCCGATAGCCTTAAAGGCATCTTCCGCAAAATAGCGTGAATGGGCTTTTTCGCCGGTCACGATGAGTGTCGGGATAGTCACTTCATTGGCGTAACTCAGCAGTGGCATATTCATAAACGACAGAGGCATTGTCGCATTCCATGCGCCGGTTGAATTGACCGAACGCTCATGGAAACCACGCGGCATGCGGTAATAATCAAAGAATTCTTTTAAAACCGGGTTCGAATTAGCAGGCAAGGTTTCCGGCAAAATACGCTCAGAAGTGGTTGCCAGGCCCTTCTCGTCGACATAAATATCATGTCCGCCGGGAGCGACAGTGCCGTTTTCGGCGTCTTTCCAGCGCTGGGCATTCAGATACTGCAATACGGTACGACGATCGGCGGTCGTGTAGCGGTCTTTACCCTCCCCCACGCCATGCCCCATCGCGCGGCTCATGTCATACATAACACTGGTCGCCACCGCCTTAACGCGGGTATCCATCGCGGCATCATTTAAGGCCATGCCGCCCCAGCCGCAAATTCCTAGCAGGCCGATACGGTTGCGATCCACCTCTTTTTGCAGCCCCAGGAAATCAACCGCCGCGCTAAAATCCTCGGTGTTGATATCCGGCGACGCGACGTTACGCGGTTGGCCGCCGCTTTCGCCCGTATATGAAGGGTCGAAAGCCAGAGTAATAAATCCCTTTTCAGCCAACGTCTGAGCGTACAGGCCACTGGATTGCTCTTTGACCGCACCGAAAGGTCCGCTTATGGCAATAGCTGCCAGCTTACGCTCGCCGCGCTCTTTCGGCACGTAAAGGTCCCCAACTAAAGTGATCCCGTAGCGGTTCTGAAAGGTCACCTTACGGTGATCGACCTTGGTACTTTCGGCAAAGGTTTTATCCCACGTATTGATAAGCGAAACGGGGCTGTTAGGGTTGGATGTGTCAGCATAACTCATCGTCGTTACTCCACTTAATGACGCACATAGCAGCATGGCGGGGATCGTGGCCGTTAGTTTTTTGGTGAAAATGGTCATCAAAATACTCCTGAAAACGTTTTAGAAAACAGGTTTCATACGGACAACTCTGCTGTGCTTTGTTGCAATGCGAATATTATAATCAGCATAATTAGTGCTGATTAGAGGCTAAAAATTGCTAAAATTAATACCATATTGTTATGAATAGTGATGATGTTACGAGGGTATAAAGGTGGCAAAACGAGAAAACTACAACGATCTCTACCTTTTTATGCTGGTTGTTCGGGAAGGGAGTTTTACCGCCGCAGCAAAGCGTCTTGGCCTGGCGCAATCAGGAATAAGCCGCTCTGTACGTGAACTTGAAGATCGGCTGGGTATCCGACTTCTTGTTCGCACGACACGGAAATTATCGTTTACCCATGCCGGTGAGCAGCTCTACCGCACCGTCGAGTCAGGATTCGATGCACTTGATATGGGGCTTGCCACGCTGGCCCACTACCGCCAGACTCCATCGGGTTTAGTGCGCATCAATGCCAGCCAGCACGTTATCGATAAAGTGCTCTTGCCGAAGCTTGCGGTGTTTAAGCAGCGCTACCCTGATATCAGGCTGGAACTCATCAGTGAAAGTCGGTTTGTAGATATCATTACAGAGAGGTTCGATGCGGGCGTACGTCTGGGGCCAGAAGTTGGCAGCGGCATGATTGCAGTGCGCATCTCTCCCGATATGGAGATGGCCGTTGTCGGTGCGCCAGAACACTTTCGTCGCTACGGGTTTCCGCACACCCCGGAGGATTTAGTGGTTCATCCCTGCATCGCCTACCAGTTCGGCGACGGCAGTTTGTATGACTGGGAACTCCATCAGGAGGGTAAAAAAATCACCCATCGGCCACAGGGACAATGGGCTTTCGCTGACAGTTATATGGAAGCCAAAGCCGCCAGACTAGGATTAGGGCTGGCTTATGTCCCCGAAGAACTGGTTTCCGATGATTTAGAATCGGGGACGCTCATCAGAGTCCTACAACGTTATAGTCAGCGTCTGGAAGGATCATTCCTCTATTATCCACATCGTAATGTGTCGCCTGCTTTACGAGCGGTGATTGATGCCTTGAGAATTTAAGGGGTAAAGAGGATATTTAACACAAGGCCGGGACATGAACGGGTGAATAGCGTCCGTATTTGGCGCACAGTGGAAAGTAGAAGGGTCAAAAAACAACCTTAACGTACGATCATTTTCGATATCCAAACTGACCCCGGTTAACCCGTTATAATCTTACCCGTTAAATACGTTCTCGCCTTCCCGCCCATCAGTACCCGATCGTTTCGCCACTCGCAGCGCACGTCGCCGCCGCGAGCGGAGACCTGACGGGCGAGCATTTGCGTTTTATTGAGCTTTGCGCCCCAGTACGGAATGAGCATCGTATGCGCAGAGCCCGTGACCGGATCTTCCCATACCGCCTCGCCAGGGGAGAAAAAGCGACTCACAAAATCATATTCGCCGTCACCTGCCGCGGTTACCGAGACTTTATGTTCGCCGGGTCGCATTGCGCCAATCGCCGGGGTGAGCGACTCCACCTGTTGACGGCTTGCCAGCTCAATCATCCAGGCGCGTCCTTTGCGGGCGTGGAGATACTGTTCTATCCCCAGCGCGCGAAGCATTTCCGGCGGCGGCGTCTGTTCTTCGGTCGCGCCAGCGGGAAAGTCCAGTGTTAACCATTCGTCGCACCGCTCCACGGTCAGACGACCGGAAAGCGTATCAAAATGAAGTTTACCGTCAGGATAATTAAGGTGACTGAAAATGACATGCGCGCTGGCAAGCGTGGCATGGCCGCAAAGATTAACCTCATTACGGGTGGTAAACCAGCGCAGGGAAAAACCGCTTTGCTGGCGGACGATAAAGGCGGTTTCCGATTGATTATGCTGCTGCGCCATCTTCTGCAGGATGGCGTCAGGCAGCCAGTCATCAAGCAGACAAACTGCCGCGGCATTGCCCCCAAATGCGCTATCGCTGAACGCATCAACCAGATAAAAATCAATCTCTTTCATGCCTTTGCCTCGTCCGTCTTTGTTTTCTTGCAAAGTGGCATAAATACAGAATATTCACAAGCGTCGATCTCTTTAGTGTGACAACGTCACTTATCCAGTAAAAGGAGATCTGAATCACAAAATGATTGTCTTTTCGCCAATAAACGTTTTAAGATCGCCTTCTCATCCTTTCGCAACTAACCCGACTCATTTCTATGACAACTCACACTGTTTCCCGCAAGGTCGCGTGGCTACGGGTAGTTACGCTTGCCATTGCAGCGTTTATTTTTAATACCACGGAATTCGTCCCTGTCGGTCTGCTGTCTGATATCGCGCAGAGCTTTCATATGCAAACCGCCCAGGTCGGGATTATGTTGACCATCTACGCATGGGTCGTGGCGCTGATGTCGCTGCCGTTCATGCTGCTGACCAGCCAGGTCGAACGACGCAAGCTGTTAATTGGTTTGTTCGTGTTGTTTATTGCCAGCCATGTCCTGTCGTTTCTGGCGTGGAATTTCACCGTGCTGGTGCTTAGCCGTATCGGTATCGCCTTTGCGCATGCGATCTTCTGGTCGATTACCGCCTCACTGGCGATCCGTCTGGCCCCCGCCGGGAAGCGCGCGCAGGCGCTGAGCTTAATCGCCACCGGCACCGCGCTGGCGATGGTGCTTGGCCTGCCGATCGGACGCATTGTCGGTCAGTATTTTGGCTGGCGTACCACATTTTTCGCGATCGGTATGGGCGCGTTGATCACCCTCGTTTGTTTGATAAAACTGTTACCGACATTACCCAGTGAACATTCCGGCTCGTTAAAAAGCCTGCCGCTGTTATTTCGCCGGCCGGCGCTGGTGAGCCTTTATCTACTGACCGTTGTCGTGGTAACCGCTCATTATACCGCTTACAGTTACATTGAACCGTTTGTTCAGACCGTCGCCGGGTTGAGCGCCAATTTCGCTACCGTGCTGCTGTTGGTGCTGGGCGGAGCAGGCATTATTGGCAGCGTCGTGTTTGGTAAGCTAGGCAACCAGCACGCGTCGGCGCTGATTAGCGTCGCCATCCTGTTGCTGACGGTATGTCTCTTGCTGCTGTTGCCTGCGGCGGGCAGCGAAATGCATCTCGCCGTCCTGAGTATTTTCTGGGGGATTGCCATTATGGTGATTGGTCTCGGGATGCAGGTAAAAGTGCTGGCGCTGGCGCCCGATGCCACCGACGTGGCGATGGCGTTATTCTCTGGCATCTTCAATATCGGCATTGGCGCTGGCGCGCTGCTGGGCAATCAGGTAAGCCTGCACGGGTCAATGTCGTCCGTGGGGTACGTCGGCGCCGTCCCGGCGCTGGCCGCGCTGATTTGGTCGATCATCATCTTTCGGAAATGGCCTGTCTCGCTGGAAGAACAACCTCAGCATAGCTGATAAAGCGTGAATCCGTCCTGACCGGAAGGACCGACCAGGACGGTATGACGTGCGCATTAGGGGTAGGTTTTAATAATTTCCAGAACGCCGTTAATTATAAACTGCACGCCCATACAAACCAGCAAAAAGCCCATCAGGCGGGAAATCGCTTCAATACCGCCCTTACCCACCAGACGCATAATGGCGCCGGAACTGCGCAGACAGCCCCAGAGGATCACGGCGACGGCGGCAAAGATAATGGGCGGCGCAACGGTAATCACCCAGTCCGGGAAATCGGCGCCGTGGCGTACCGTGGATGCCGAACTGATGATCATCGCAATCGTTCCCGGACCTGCAGTGCTCGGCATTGCCAGCGGCACAAAGGCGATGTTAGCGGTGGGCTCATCAACAAGCTCTTCCGACTTACTTTTCGCTTCTGGCGATTCATGCGCCTTCTGCTGCGGAAACAGCATCCGAAAACCAATAAACGCCACAATTAACCCACCGGCAATACGCAGACCGGGAATGGAGATGCCAAACGTATTCATCACCAGTTGACCGGCATAGTAGGCCACCATCATGATGGCAAACACATAAACCGAGGCCATCAGCGACTGGCGGTTGCGCTCTGCGCTGTTCATGTTTCCGGCGAGGCCAAGAAATAACGCTACGGTCGTTAACGGATTCGCCAGCGGCAGAATCACCACCAGCCCCAGTCCTATCGCTTTAAACAACTCCATCATAATGGCTTCAGTTCCTGTTTCGATCGTCTGGCGGCAAGTATAAGTGGAAACCCGTCTCCTTCGCCATTCCGCGGCTGTAAGCATTCATGAGCGTCAAAAACTCATAATGTCTAATTATCATTAACATATTCGAATGTGATTTAGATCACGCAAAACGGCTTTTAGCAAATCGTGTGATCGGCCAATTCATTCGTTTGACTTATAGTTGCCTGGGCAATATTATCTGCCGTAACTAAATACTTGCCAGGGCAACCATTGTGAAAAGCACCAGTGACTTATTCAACGACATCATTCCGCTGGGTCGCTTGATCTACATGGTTAATCAGAAAAAAGATCGCCTGCTGAACGAGTACCTCTCGCCGCTGGATATCACGGCATCGCAGTTTAAGGTGCTTTGCTCGATTCGCTGCGCAGGTTGTATCACCCCGGTTGAGTTGAAAAAAGTGCTGTCCGTCGATCTTGGCGCGCTAACGCGAATGCTCGACCGTCTGGTCTGTAAAGGCTGGGTCGACCGACACCCTAACCCAAATGACAAGCGCGGCGTGTTGGTCACACTGACCGAGCACGGCGCGGCAATATGTGAGCAATGTCATCAATTAGTAGGGCAAGACCTGCACCAGGAATTAACAAAAAACCTAACGGCTGACGAAGTGGCAACGCTTGAGTATTTGCTCAAGAAAGTTCTGCCGTAAAAACAAAAAGAGGTATGACGATGTCCAGACGCAATACTGACGCTATCACCATTCATAGCATTTTGGACTGGATCGAAGATAACCTGGAATCGCCGCTCTCACTGGAAAAAGTGTCTGAGCGTTCAGGTTACTCCAAATGGCACCTGCAGCGGATGTTTAAAAAAGAGACCGGCCATTCGTTAGGTCAGTACATCCGCAGCCGTAAGATGACGGAAATAGCGCAGAAATTAAAGGAAAGTAACGAGCCGATTTTATACCTGGCCGAACGTTACGGTTTCGAGTCGCAGCAAACGCTGACCCGGACCTTCAAAAACTATTTCGACGTTCCGCCGCATAAATACCGTATTACCAATATGCACGGGGAATCACGGTATCTGCACCCGCTAAACCATTGTAGCTAACATCGCCTGTAAACGACGTAATCGAGGAAATCATGAAACTGTTGTCTTCTGTAATGCTGGCCCTGCTGCTGGTTATTTCCGGCCAGAGCGTTGCAGAGCAACCTGCCCAGCTTTCGACATCAGATAATCGCGACACGATGCTGATTCCAACCGCTCAGGAACAGTCACCGTTCGATCTGAACCATATGGGCACGGGAAGCGACAAGTCCGACGAACTGGGCGTGCCTTATTACAACCGGCACCGACTCTGATTCGTCTTGCCCCGCCTGCGCGGGGCTTTTTTAGTCCTTCTCCTCAATCTTGTGATACAGTCCAGCCAGATTCTCCACCGCGAATTTTTTGTAGATATTCCTGCGATGATGGCAAACAGTCTTTTCGCTCAGATTAAACTGTCGCGAAATTTCTTTATTCTTCTTACCAAACATGATGTAAGGCAGCAGACTCACCTCTTTTTGTGACAGCTGGGCTTCCTTTTCCAGATGATACAATTTCATGTTTTTGGTAATGACGATTTTTTGATTTCCTTCTTTAAAACTCTCCAGAAAGCTGCTGATTTTTTTGATCACAGCCTTACAGTCGATACTGAATTCCGAGATTGAATTGATAATAATATTATCAATGGTGCTTTCGTAGCACCGCTCACGGGTAATCAATACGATATAACTCTCAGGATAGTGAGATTTAAAATCGAACAATTCACTCAACAGTTGGGTATTGCTTTCGCCATAGTCCACAATAATGGCTTTGATCTTAGCAATACTTTTTTTGTGAATCTCGCGAATATGATTAACATAGCGGACTTCTGAAAATGAATGATGCTCTCTTCTGATTTCTTCAATAATATAGCCAAATCCTTTCTTAAAGTATCCACACGATGTGATAACAACAATCACGTTTCCATTCCTTTGACATGGTTTTTATAAAACTATTTACAGCATATTTTAAATGGCCCGCAAATCAGAAGGCTCCCGGCAGTATAAGATAATTCTTAATCCCGGAGTAACAAAATGTGCTACCACGCACAGTTTTGGTGATGAATTTAATTTTAAGCACCATATAAAACAAAGCGTTATGCAAATATTAGGATTTTTCTTAAGTCGTAATCTGACGTCCTATATCACTCATTCTCGTCGTTTGCTAAATTTCGAAATGTAACTAAGGGTAAATAGTTTCCTGGTTCACTACTTTTCAAGGTTCCTCAGCAACTGGATGGCAAATATTATGGAAAATAAATTAAGCCTTACCCCTCTGGCTAAAAGTATTAGCCTGATTTTCGGCAGTAGCATGGTGCTTTTTGCCGCGCCCGCAGCTGCTGATTGCACAACGTACACGGACGGGATCTGTAATTTGAAAGAATTTCAGATGACCTCCCCTGTTAAGCCGACACCGACTGCCTGGTATTTTACGCTGCCTACCCAGGAGGCGGCCATCAATGCCCAGGCACAAACACAAAACGTCTATTTCGCCAGCGGTACATCATCGCGTAGCGCAAACGACATTCAGCATCTGGTCGTCGATGGCGCAAATTTAAGCGGTTATTACATTAACGCCAGTAAAAATGGTACAGCGGGGATTCACCTGGTAAATAACGCTACTGTTGACTGGCTGGAAGCGGGCGGGAGTCTCACAAATAAAACCAACACGATCATCACGGTGGATAAATCCACATTGAATGGCGCTAATGCGAATACGGATTATGACGAGACGCAGAAAGCGCCCCAGCGCAGTAAATATTACGCCCGCGGTTCGGCGATCTACCTCTCGTATTACGATACCGGCGATAACACCATCGACATCCGCAACGGCAGCGTGCTGAATGGCCGGATCCTGACCGGCAGCGCAGGAAAAAATAGTATTTCGGTCAGCGACAGTGCGATTAACAAAGGCAATATCAACGTCGCCTACGCGAAAGACGATATCACCATTGCCGTAGATAACAGTGCGATCGATACCCGCGATGCAGCAATAGCTAATGAAAATGCGATTATTATTTCCGGCGGCAATACCGATAAAACCAACAGCGTCACGCTGAAAAATAAAAGCCAGCTAACCGGCTCGCTGAAAATTGCCGCGACTGGCGATCTGAATACGGTGACGGTTGATGACAGCACCCTAAAGGCCACCACTGCCGCAAATGCTATTGATATCGCCAAAGGTAAGACCCTCGACCTGACGCTGGCAAACAGCCAGGTGACAGGCATAACCGCACTGGCCGCCAGCGACCGTCTCAACGCAGCGCTGACGGCCAGCCAGATGACCGGCGATCTGCTGTTGAACACGGCTACAACCACTTCCGTCGGTCTGGTGGGCTCCGTGTTGACCGGTTCTGTTAACGCCAGCGCGCTTAGCGGCGAAGTGGATCTGCTGCTTAAAGACAGCCAGATCTCAGGCGACGTGACGTTAAAAGACGGGGATATTGTGCGTGGCAATGTGATTCTCGATAACGCCCAGGTCGGCGGACAGCTATATGGAAACGCCAACAGCACCCTGACGCTCATGGAATCGATGACTCAACTGCAGGGCGATAAATTCAGCCGCTTCGGTAAACTCAATGTGCGCGCCACCACCACCCTCGGCGGCGGTTTTAGCGACAATAACGTTGGAACCCTGCTGGAGGTAACAGGTGGCGTGATTAACGCGCCCGTGGCCCTCACCGCCGGCAAACTGATTTTTAACCAGGCCAGGCTGATTGCCGATTCCCTCTCTTTGCGCGACAGCGCGTCGCTGGAGTTGACCCAAAACAGCCAGCTGGAAACCCACTCCAGCCAACTGTTCAGTACTGTCGCCAACGTTGATGGCGCAACGCAGTTTAATGAGACCGGTAGTCGCCTGACCCTGAGCGAGAGTACCCTGACCCTGACTGACGACACCTACCAACTTGCGTGGCTGAAGTCGGTTAACCAGTTGCTTGGCAGTCAGTCCAACGCCTCGCTTGTCATGACCGGGCAACTGATGAATAACGACTCCGTCACCGGCGAAGCGACAGTGACTGACGCCGCCACCGCCGGCGCAGTTCTCGCGAACGTCGACGTCGTGGCGGACAAAAACCGGGTCGTTGTCGGTAGCGCACAGGCGATGTCAAACCAGGAAATCGCTGTCGCCAACAGCTTTGGCGCCGCCAGTCTGCGTCTTGAAGGCGCAGGCGATGCTTCCGTCGCTATCGTTGGTGGGAAGTCGTTAACCCTGACCGGCGCATCTGGCGGCTCGCTGATCAGCGTGGCGGGTAATCCCGACGCGGAGGTTAACGTTGACGTGGAAAGCGGAAGCCTGAATCTCGGTACGCTGGCCACCGCGAATACCACTGATTACCTTCGCGGACAGCTTAATATTGGTCAGGATGGCGCGCTGAACGTGGTGTCCGGCGATCATACGGTCACCAGCGCCGCCGCGTCGGGGATCGTCAGCCAGGGGGAAATCAGTATCGGGAATCAGGCTGTACTGCACGCGAACGTCGAGCTGGTCGGCAGCGGCGCAATGGCCGTTGACGGTACTCTCGACGCCGGGAAACTTCTCGCCACCGCCGACACTGACGGACTCAGCCAGGCGAAAATCTTTGTCGGTCACGATGCTGCTGCGGGCAAACTGATTGCCAGCGAGGTGGATCTCCACGGCGCCAGCGTTTTCATCGACCCTCAATGGCAACAGAACGCCACCATCGACACGGCGTCTCAGGCCGCGTTTGGCGGGGAGAACGTTAACGGTCGTCTGACGGTCGGGCAAAACGCGTTGCTGGTGCTGGGCGACACCCGCCTGCAACCGGCGATCGATGACTTCGCCAGCACCGGGCTGGCATGGTCGCCAACCGGCGTCACCGCAGCGCTGGCTGTCGCAACGCCGCAAACCCTCATCGCCTCTCAGGGGGGGATACGGGTGGACGGTTCGCTCAGCCAGCCGTCCTCTGACTATGCCGCAACGCTGAACCGGGCGCAGTTTGGCGAACAGTCACTGCTGATGGTGAACAGCGAAAGCACAACGCGCGGTAACGCCGCGTTGAACGCCACCGACGGCAACCTGGACGTGGCCTCCTCAGCGCAATTGTATGTTAAAGACGCCAAAGCGAATCAGCACTACACGATTGCGCACGGTTTCAGCAACATTGAGATCGCCGGTTCCGGCTGGCAGGACAATAACCTGATCCTCAATAAACTGCTGAGCGCGAAGACCACCTGGCAGGAAGGCGATGTGATTGTCACCACAGTCGCAAAAGCGGCCCAGGACGTACTGCCCGGCGTGGTGACAACACATGCGCTGGATACCATGATCGCTCAGGGCATCAACGACACGCAAAGTGGCGCTGCGGGTTTGCGCTTCCTTTCACAGGCGGTAGAAAGCCCGCAGATTGGCGTCCAGGAGGTGGTTAACACCGTTAACAGCGCCGCGCAACTGGCCGTCGCCGCAGGGGTTCAGGCCACGACGCTGGCAACCGGACTTGCCGCTTCCCGGACGATACAGCAACGCATGTCGCTGGCCCATCCTGAATTCGCCGCCGGAGACGGTACCGTCTGGGTCCAGGCCCTCTACGGCAACCAGCGGGCGCGCGACTTTTCTGCCGGACAGGCGGACTATGGCTTTGATACCGACTACTACGGCGTGATGCTTGGCGGTGAAGGGTCCTGGGACTCCGCGATTGGACCAATGCGCACCGGGATCGCCGCCCATGCCGGTCGTGGTAACACTGATTCTTCCGGCGACTTCAACACCACGCATAACGACTTCGATTTCTGGGGCGTTTCGCTGTACCAGAACTGGCGTCGTGATGCGGTTAACGTCACCGCGGATATCGGCTTTAGCGCGAACAGTAACGATATCGAACAGGATCTGCCCGGCTGGATGAATCAGGGGCGCAAACTGAATGGCGATGTAGACTCACAGTTGCTGACCGCAGGCTTAACCGCCGAGTACCGCGTTGAAAATCAGGTTGTGGATGTCATTCCTTATGCAGGCGTACGTTACAACCAGCTTAAAACCAAAGGCTTTACCACCCGGAACGCGAATCATGAAGCGGTCTTTAAAACGGACGAAGAAACCCAGAACATCTGGCAGTTCCCGGCGGGGGTAAAATTGAGTAAAACCTTCGCCCTGGATTCAGGATGGGATCTGTCCACCCAGGCGGATGTCGCGGTCATCACCCGTGCAGGCGATACCCATTCTGACACCCGGATCCGAGCCAAGGGCATCAGCGCGACAGACGCCATTACGGCGAACATCACTGATAAAACCGCCTTTGCCGGACAGTTAGGCATGACGCTGCATAAAGGCGATATGGCCTGGGGCGTGGGTTACGGCGCCAATGTGTCTGACCATAGCAGCGATCAGAAAGTGATGGTCAGTTGGCAACTGACGTTCTGACCGGTAAGCCGCATGGAAACATGCGGCTTTTCTGCGTCTGCTATCCCCTGACCTGCGCGATATTGCGCCAGCGAAAACCAAACACGTTAATGTAGAGTCCCGCCATAATCAGCACCGCGCCCAGGCATTGCAGTCCGCTTAACGTCTCGTCAAGCAATACCGCGGCGCTCGCCAGGCCAACCACCGGCACCAACAGCGACAGCGGCGCCACGCGCCAGGTTTCATAACGCCCAAGCAGCGTGCCCCAGATACCGTAACCCACAATAGTGGCGACAAACGCCAGGTAGACCAGCGACAGGATCGTCGTCAGGTCAATGTCGACGAGGCTCTGGATCATGTGGGGCGCGCCATCAAGAAGTAATGACGAGACAAAGAATGGCATAATCGGAATGAGCGCGCTCCATACCACCAGTGACATCACTGGCGGTCGCGACGCATGCTGCATAATCTTTTTATTAAAGATATTGCCGCAGGCCCAGCAAAAGGCTGCCGCCAGCGTCAGCATAAAGCCGAACAGCGCCACGTGTTGACCGTTGAGGCTGGCTTCAATCAGCACCAGCACGCCGAATACAGCAAGCGCGATCCCGGCGATTTGCCTGCCCTGTAAACGCTCGCCAAAGGCAAACGCGCCGAGCACGATGGTGAAAAAGGCCTGTGCCTGCAGCACCAGAGACGCCAGCCCGGCAGGCATACCAAAATGGATGGCGCAAAACAGAAACGCGAACTGGCCGAAGCTAATCGTCAGACCGTATCCCAGCAGCAGCGAGAGCGGAATGTTAGGCCGCGCAACAAAGAAGATCGCAGGAAAAGCCACCAGTAAGAAGCGTAACCCCGCCAGCATCAACGGCGGCATATTGTGCAGACCCACTTTGATCACCACAAAGTTAAGTCCCCAGACCACCACGACCAGTAACGCTAACAGTCCGTCTTTTCGCGACATACCACCGCCCTGAAATATTAAATTTTTGTAAACAAGTTAAAGTAACGTAAAACATTAGCACGCAACAGATCATTAATTCTGGTAGGGATAACCGTGCACGATCGAACAATTTATCCGCTATACATCACATTTTTGCCGTGCTATTCCTTAAAAGTCATTGAGCACAAAAATATAACGAAACGAGAACCCACTGTCGGGCATAGACATGAACAAAACGCTAAGACGATCCACCCTGGCTTTACTTGCTTCTTCCCTGTTACTGACGATTGGTCGCGGCGCAACGCTGCCCTTCATGACCATCTATTTGAATCGCCAGTATCATCTGAGCGTGGACGTGATCGGCTATGCCATGACCATTGCGTTAACCATCGGCGTTATCTTTAGCCTCGGTTTTGGCATTCTGGCGGATAAATTCGACAAAAAGCGCTACATGCTGCTGGCAATCTCCGCCTTTGCCTTCGGTTTTATCGCTATACCGCTGGTACATAACGTGGTGCTGGTCGTGCTGCTGTTCGCGCTAATTAACTGCGCTTACTCAGTGTTTGCTACCGTTCTGAAGGCCTGGTTTGCCGATAACCTGTCACCCGCCGCGAAGGCGAAGATTTTCTCGCTTAACTACACGGTACTGAACATCGGCTGGACCGTCGGGCCGCCGCTCGGCACATTACTGGTGATGCAAAGCATTAATCTGCCCTTTTGGCTTGCCGCAGTCTGTTCCGCCTTCCCGCTGGTGTTTATACAGCTTTTGGTTAACCGTTCGACCGCGCGCGCTGAGGCAGATACCCGCGTGGCCTGGTCGCCGTCTGTACTGCTCCAGGATAAAGCCTTGTTCTGGTTTACGCTGTCAGCGTTTCTCGCGTCATTCGTCAGCGGCGCATTCGCGTCCTGTATCTCTCAGTACGTCATGGTGGTCGCAGACGGCGATTTTGCGGAGAACGTGGTGGCTGTCGTCCTGCCCGTTAACGCGACGGTGGTTGTCGGTTTGCAATATGCCGTTGGCCGCCGACTGACGCCCGGCAATATCCGCCCCCTGATGGCTTTCGGGACCGTCTGCTTTGTCATCGGTCTCGCCGGTTTCATGATCGCCGGCGAAAGTCTCTTGCTTTGGGGGATCGCCGCCGCAATCTTCACCCTTGGCGAAGTCATTTATGCGCCGGGCGAATATATGCTTATTGATAACATCGCGCCGTCGGGCATGAAGGCCAGCTATTTTTCTGCGCAATCGTTGGGCTGGCTCGGGGCGGCGGTCAACCCCCTCGCCAGCGGCGTGATCCTAACAACCTTCCCCGCCTGGACGCTGTTTGCTGTGCTGATGGTGGCGATCGTCATCGCCTGGGCGCTGATGCTGAAAGGCATGCGCGCCGGACCATGGGGCCAGCCTGCGCTGTGTTAATGACCTGCGGGCGGTATCAGATAGCGACCAGCCCGCGCACCCCCTCCGTTTCCATGTTTTCTCCGCGCCCGCGCTGAATAATACTGCCCCGCGACATCAGCAAATACTGATCCGCCAGTTCGGCGGCAAAGTCATAAAACTGTTCGACCAGCAGTATCGCCATATCACCACGGCGCGCGAGCTGGCTGATGACCTGACCGATCTCTTTTATCACCGAAGGCTGGATACCTTCCGTGGGCTCATCGAGGATCAACAGTTGTGGACGACTCGCCAGCGCGCGTCCGAGTGCCAGCTGCTGCTGCTGTCCGCCGGAGAGATCGCCCCCCCGGCGATGCTTCATCTCATGCAGAACCGGAAAAAGCGCATAGATATCCTCCGGTACCGTTCTCGCCTCGCGCCCTGAAAAGCGGGAAAGTCCCAGTAACAGATTCTCTTCCACCGTCAGGCGCGGGAAGATCTCTCGCCCCTGCGGCACATAGGCCACGCCCGCCTGCACCCGCTGATGCGGCTTGCGATGGGTGATGTTTTTTTCCTGCCAGGTGACTGTACCGGTGCGCGCCGGGATCAGCCCCATCAGGCATTTCAGCAGCGTCGTTTTACCCACGCCGTTGCGCCCCAGCAGACAGGTCACTTCGCCGATTTTCGCCTCGAAGGACACGCCGCGCAGGATATGGCTTCCACCGTAGTATTGATTCAGTTCATTTACCTGTAGCATTTGCGTTCCTTAGCGTCCGAGATACACATCAATGACCTGTTCATTGGCCTGCACGTCGCGCAGACTGCCTTCCGCCAGAACGCGTCCCTGATGTAGCACCGTGACGCGATCGGCAATGGTTTCGACAAAGCCCATATCGTGTTCCACCACCATCAATGAATGTTTTCCCGCCAGCGTCCGGAACAGTTCCGCGGTGTACTCCGTTTCCGCATCGGTCATACCTGCCGCGGGCTCGTCGAGTAATAGCAGGTGCGGCTCCTGTACCAGCAACATGCCAATCTCCAGAAATTGCTTTTGTCCATGAGAGAGCCGCCCGGCGTGACGCCCGCGTTCAGTCCGTAACCGCAATAGCCCGAGCATTTCATCGATCCGATCATGTTGTTCGCTGTTTAGCGTGGCGCGCAACGACGCCCACACCGATTTATCGCTTTTCATCGCCAGCGCCAGATTGTCCGCCACCGTCAGAGCTTCAAACACCGTGGGTTTCTGAAACTTGCGGCCAATACCCTGGCGGGCAATGGCGATGGGATCCAGCGTCGTCAGATCCGTCGACTGGTCATACAACGCTTTTCCGCTTTGGGGCCGCGTTTTACCGGTAATTACGTCCATAAGCGTGGTTTTTCCTGCGCCGTTGGGGCCGATAATGCAGCGCAGTTCTCCTACGCCAATGTTCAGGGTGAGATCGGTTAGCGCCTTAAAGCCATCAAAGCTGACGTTGATGTTTTCCAGCTGTAATACCGGGTCGGTTTGCTGGCGATAGCGATCGCCCGGCACCTGGCGGGTGAAAAGCCCTTCGTCTGGCTGCATTATTTTTCTCCTTTACGAAACAGGCCAATCACGCCGCGCGGTAAAAACAAGGTGACAACAATGAAAATTAACCCGAGAAACAGCTGCCAGTATTCCGGCATGATGACGGTGAACAGGCTTTTCGCCCCGTTAACCAGTACCGCGCCAGTCACCGGCCCAATCAGCGAACCGCGTCCCCCCAGCGCAACCCAAATGGCGGCCTCAATGGAGTTGGTTGGCGACATTTCGCTGGGGTTAATGATGCCGACCTGTGGCACGTAGAGCGCACCGGCCAACCCGCAAAGCACAGCGGAAAGCGTCCAGACCAGTAGCTTGAAGCCCTTCGGATCATAACCGCAAAACATCAGCCGATTTTCTGCGTCTCGAACGGCGGTCAGGATGCGCCCAAATTTACTCCGCGCCAGCGCGAATCCCAGCCACAGCGACAACACCAGCAGAAGCACCGTCGCCAGAAACAGCCCAATTCGCGTGCTGGTGGCGGTGATCGGCAGTCCCAACAGGGTCGTGAAGCCAGTAAAACCGTTGTTGCCGCCAAAGCCGGTTTCGTTACGAAAGAACAGCAGCATCCCGGCGAAGGTCAACGCCTGCGTCATGATCGAAAAATAGACGCCTTTGATCTTCGATCGAAACGCAAAGTAACCAAAGATGAGCGCCAGCACGCCCGGCGCCAGCACCACCAGCGCCAGCGCCCAGGCGAAATGTTGCGTTCCCCACCAGAACCACGGCAGCTCGGTCCAGGAAAGAAAAGACATAAACGCCGGTAATCCCTCCCCGGCGGCCTGGCGCATCAGGTACATCCCCATCGCGTACCCGCCCAAGGCAAAGAAAATTCCGTGTCCGAGCGACAGCATACCGGCATAGCCCCAGACAAGATCCAACGCCACCGCCACAATCGCATAGCAGAGGATTTTGCCGGCAAGCGTAAGCGTCCAGACGGATATCGCCAGCGGGTGGTCGGCAGGCAGCAGCGCCAGAAACGGCAGCGTCACCAGCATTAGCAGGACAAGCGAACCTGTCACGAGGCTGGCGCGCGGCGCTTTGCGCGCCAGCGTTAAGGTCATTGGCATAGTCATTAGTCAGCCACCCTCCCTTTTAAGGCAAACAATCCCTGGGGTCGCTTCTGGATAAACAGAATGATCAACACCAGAATGACGATCTTCCCGAGCACCGCCCCCATCTGCGGTTCAAGGATCTTATTAAATACTCCGAGGCCAAACGCCGCCGCCACGCTGCCAGCAAGCTGACCAACGCCGCCCAGCACCACCACGAGAAAGGAGTCGATGATGTAGCTTTGCCCCAGCTCAGGCCCGACATTACCAAGCTGCGACAACGCCACACCGCCCAGGCCGGCAATGCCCGATCCCAGACCAAACGCCAGCATATCCACCCTGCCCGTCGGGACGCCGCAGCAGGCCGCCATGCTGCGGTTTTGCGTCACCGCCCGCACCCGTAACCCCAGCCGCGTTTTAGCGAGCAGCAGCCAGGTAAAGACCACCACCAGCAGCGCAAAGCCAAACACCATTATCCGGTTCCACGGCAGTACGAGGTTCGCATACACCTGCACGCCGCCGGACAGCCAGGCCGGATTCGCCACTTCCAGGTTCTGTGCGCCAAAGGTCATGCGCACCAGTTGGATCAGCATCAGGCTAATACCCCAGGTCGCCAGCAATGTCTCCAGCGGACGACCATAAAGATGGCGGATCACCCCGCGTTCGAGAATCATTCCCACGCTGGCGGTGAACAGAAAGGCTACCGGTAACGCGACGAGCGGATACAGCGCCAGCCACTGCGGCATGAACTGCGCCATCAGATGTTGCACCATCCACGTACAGTAAGCCCCAAGCATCAGCATTTCACCGTGGGCCATATTGATTACCCCGAGCAGGCCATAGGTTATCGCCAGGCCGAGGGCCGCCAGCAGTAACACCGAACCTAATGACAATCCCATAAACGCCTGCCCGAGCAGTTCGCCTGTCGCCATACGATGCTGAATCCGCGTCACGCTCTCAGTTGCCGCTTCACGTACGCTGGCGTCAGGCTCGTGCGCATGGTCGGTAAAGGGTTGCAAACGCGCCTGCATTTCCGGATCGCTGGAATCGCCGAGCAGCGTAATGGCCTGACGACGAACGTCCGCGGAAGGACTGGTCAGTTGTAGACTCGCCAGCGCGACGGTCAGACGCGATGTCACAACGGGATCGCTTTCTGCGGCCAGACGCTGCTGGATAAGCGGCAGCATGGCAGGCTGCGCGCCGCGCTGTAGCGCTGTGGCGGCGGCGCGCCTTTCCGTGACACTGTCACTTATAAGTTGATGTGTGGCCAGCGCGCCAGCCACCAAATTACGCAACCGGTTAGTCAAGCGCAGCTTTTTAAGTGTGCCGGTTGGCGTACTGGCTGCGCCCAGCGTCGTCAACTGTGTCCCGTTTTGCGTGAAAGCCTGTTTTTTGCTGTCAAGCAGCACACTTTCCTTGCTTAATGCCGCCAGCAACGGAAGCCGCTGCGGTTCAGGCGACGCCGTCCACTGCTCCAGCAACTGCGCCTGTTGGTTACGGCTGGCGGCGACAAACGTGTCGGCATCGCTGGCCTGAACCAACCACGGCATCAACCCCAGCGCCAGCACGACACCGTGAATAAAGCTCATGGCTTTCATGTCCTGTTCTCCCGTTATCCTGCCCTCCCGCCGGAGGGCGTCGTCTCAGTTACTCGCCGTTTTCACCGGCTGCTCTGATTTTTTATCGTTACCGGCAATGAAGGGACTCCATGGCTGGGCGCGGACCGGTTCTTCAGTCTGCCACACCACATTAAACTGACCGTTGTCTTCGATTTCGCCGATCATCACGGGCTTATGCAGATGATGGTTGGCGGCATCCATCGTCAGGGTAAAGCCTGATGGCGCCTGGAAGGATTGTCCTGCCATCGCCGCACGGACCTTATCAACATCGGTCGTTCCGGCCTTCTCAACCGCCTGCGCCCACATGTGCAGGCCGACGTACGTGGCCTCCATCGGATCGTTTGTAACGACCGTCCCGGCGTTCGGTAAATTGTGCGCTTTCGCGTAGGCGCGGTAGTCGGCGACAAACTTCTGGTTTACAGGGTTATCGACGGACTCGAAATAGTTCCAGGCGGCAAGGTTGCCGACCAGCGGCCTGGCATCGATACCGCGCAGTTCTTCTTCACCAACCGAGAACGCCACAACCGGTACATCGGTCGCTTTCAGCCCCTGATTAGCCAGTTCTTTATAGAATGGTACGTTTGAGTCGCCGTTAATGGTGGAGACCACCGCCGTTTTGCCGCCAGCGGAGAATTTTTTGATGTTGGCAACGATAGTCTGGTAATCGCTGTGACCAAACGGGGTGTAAATCTCTTCGATATCTTTATCTGCCACCCCTTTTGAATGCAGGAAAGCGCGCAGGATCTTGTTGGTGGTACGCGGATATACGTAGTCGGTACCGAGCAGAAAGAAGCGTTTAGCGCTACCGCCATCTTCACTCAGCAGATACTCGACGGCGGGAATAGCCTGTTGGTTAGGCGCGGCGCCGGTGTAAAAAACATTCGGCGACATCTCTTCGCCTTCGTACTGTACCGGATAAAACAGCAGGCCGTTGAGTTCTTCAAACACCGGTAACACTGACTTTCGGGAAACGGAGGTCCAGCAGCCAAACACGACCGCCACCTTATCCTGGCTCAGCAACTGCCGCGCTTTTTCGGCAAACAGCGGCCAGTTGGACGCCGGGTCGACCACCACCGGTTCCAGTTTTTTCCCTAATACCCCGCCTTTTGCGTTGATTTCCTCAATCGTCATCAGCGCAACGTCTTTCAAAGGGGTTTCCGATATCGCCATAGTGCCGGAAAGCGAATGCATAATGCCGATTTTAATGGTGTCGGCGGCCTGGACGCTGAAGCTAAGCCCCATGGCAACCACCGAGGCAGAGAGGGCAAAAGCTTTAAGTAATGTACGACGCTGCATAGTTTCACTCCTGAAAAGAAAGATGCTGTGCGATCCGACAAACAAAACGGCGCAAAAATGACGTTCAGGAGGAATAAGGCAAAAAAGATGCCAGAACGGCGAAGGAGAAAAAAACGCGCTGAGTGGCGCGATATAAAGGGGTAATGAACCACAATGGCACAGCGCTGCATTACGAGCGTGCAGCGTCGTGCTCAGTCATGAAGCAATTTACCAGACCTGCCGGGCAATTTCGGTGATTAGTTTAATTTTGCTCCATTGTTGGGCTTCCGTCAGCGTATTTCCTTCTTCAGTCGAGGCGAAACCACACTGCGGACTCAGGCAGATTTGCGCCTTGTCGACATAATGTGCGGCTTCCTCAAGGCGCGCTTTCACCCCTTGCGGATTTTCCAGTTCGCCGTGTTTGGTCGTGATCAGTCCCAGCACGACCTGCTGATGGCCAGGGCGAATAAAGCGCAGCGGCGCGAAGTCACCGGAGCGATCGTTATCGTATTCAAGGAAAAACGCATCCACATTCACGCTGCCAAGCAGGATCTCAGCGACCGGCTCGTAGCCTCCTTCCGAAATCCAGGTAGACCGGAAATTACCGCGACAGACATGCAAGCCAATCGTCATATCAGCGGGCTTATCACGCAACGCGCGATTAATTACGTCGGCATAGATGCGCGCCAGGGCGTCCGGATCGTCTCCCCGCTCACGGATCTGTTGGCGCTGCGCATCGGAACATAAGTAAGCCCATACGGTATCGTCCAGTTGCAGGTAGCGGCACCCGGCAGCATAAAATGCGTGAATAGCATCACGCCAGGTGGACGCGAGATCGTCGAAATAAGCATCGAGGTGTGGATACACCGTCGCGTCAATGTCCTTACGCCCGCCACGGAAGTGCAATACGCTGGGGCTGGGGAGGGTCATTTTCGGCTGCGCATTGCCGCTGATGCTTTTCAGATAGCGAAAATCCTCCAGCATCGGATGATCGCCGAACGCCAGCTTCCCGGTGACGCGAACGCCGTGGGCTTTAGTCTGAACGCCGTTGAACTGAATACCTTGCGCTGCGTCGTAACGCTCTACGCCCTGCAGTCCGTCAAAGAAATCAAAATGCCACCAGGCACGACGAAATTCCCCGTCCGTCACAACGTGCAGGCCGCAGGCGCACTGTTGCTCTACCACGTGACGTATCGCTTCATCTTCAACCGCGCGCAGCTGACTGGCGCTTAACGCCCCGCGGGAATACTGTTGGCGAGCCTGTTTAATTTCATCCGGGCGTAAAAAGCTCCCAACGACTTCTGCACGAAACGGGGCCTGTTGTCTTTGCATGCGATCTCCTTTGTCATCCGGCAATGATTACCGGAGGTGATAGTTTCTTATTTGAACATTAAGACTTCTGGATGGCTATACGTCCAAACTGACATACCACAGGCCGTCGGGCAAACGAGAAAAATTCATGCCCGTTGAAATTAATTCAGGTTGCCGCCGGGGGAAAGTTAAAGCGCAGGTTACGTTCGCCCATCCGGAAGTGCCGCCTGTCATGCTTTTCACTGCCAATTCCATGTTGCCTGCAGCAACGCCGCGTGATTGCGCCACCCTTTTCGACATACTTATGTCGACCCTCTCTCGCAATATCGTTAAAAATTTACTTTTATCGGGAAATAATCACCTAATTCAGCTTTTGTTTAGATTAGAGCTGCTAATATCTCTGTCATCAACCGAAATTAAGGTAAGCGAGGAAACACACAATCAAATAAACGGAGGCAAACATGCTGGGAAATATGAACGTATTTATGGCAGTTCTGGGAATTATCTTGTTTTCCGGATTTCTCGCCGCGTACTTCAGCCACAAATGGGATGACTAATGAACGGAGATAGTCCTGCACCGCGAAGGCCCCTTGTCGCATTACAGCACAAGGGGCCACTTTTTTATCTGTCGCCAATAAAAAAAAACCGCCGGATAACCGACGGTGAATGCTTGCATGGATAGATTGTTTTTACTCTATTCGTTGTCATGCGATTCCTTGCTCAACAACGAATCACAGCCAACTTACCACGCCTTTTCTCAATGAAAGTTAAACGGCGAAGATTTACCCGTCCGCCGGTCGCGTTTCTAATTTTGTCAAAATGGCGTGTCCAAAGTAATTACTCCAGTTAAAGCTGTTTTGCAAAACCACCACTGCATTTTGATTTTTCTTGTCGTAGCCAATATAGCTCGAATAGCCGCCAATATAACCAACCTGATAGGTAATGGTACGGTCAGGTAACGTATCACTCACCCATGCAATGTTTGCCGCCTCTTTTTCCTGAGCGAAATAAACGCGCGAAACCTCGGCGAACACCGCGCTGAGCGCGACGGGTTGACCTTGGGCAAAGTGGGCACGAGCATAGGTCGCCAGATCGCGGGCGCTGCTGTACAAACTTGCCGCCCCCACCATATTGTTTTTAAACACCCAGTCCGGCGTCAGATGACCACGCGATATAAACTTTGGCTGATCGCCTGCGTGACCGAGGGCGCGATAAGGGTATGCCTGTAGCTGCGCCGGAATGAAACTGCTGTTATTCATCGCCAGCGGCTGAAACAGTAGCCGGTTTGCCAGCGACTGGATGGTCTCCCCGGTTTTACGTTGCACACTGTAGCCCAGTAAGGCATAGCCAATATTCGAATACTGCGGTATTCGCGCGTCCGGCGCGCTGAAATCGGCGAGATAACGTAGCACATCGTCACTGTCCAGCTGCGTATAAAAGTTTTCGCCGGTGCTGAAATAGCGCAACACGTTTTCCAGCGTCAATAGATCAATAGGTTGTCTGGGTAAGCCCGACGTGTGGGTCGCCAGCTGTAACAACGTGATCTTTTTCGCATCGTCACTGAGCGGCGTGTTAACGGGTAAAAGCTGTTCCAGCGTGTCGTCCCAGCTAAACACGCCCTGTTGGACCAGCATGGTTAACACTTCTGCCGTTACCCCTTTACTAAGCGAACCCAGCGCAAACAAGGTGTCTGGTGTAATGGGATATCGATGACGCGCGTCGGTAACACCATAACAGTGAAATTCTACCGGCCCGTTATGCTGGATCACCGCGACAACCATGCCGGATACCTGCTTTTCCTGCATGTATCGGGTCACCATTGGGTCGATGCCGCGCGCATAATAGCCCACCACGGCCTGCGCGCTTTTTTGCGCAGGCATATCCATCTGAGAAAGCGTACTGTTTCCGCAGGCGGACATTAAAAAGATCGAAGCGAGGATCAGCGGCTTGCCCGGATTCATCGTCAACCCGCCGCCCGTACAGTCATCGTATGCCACGGCGATGACGAAACAGAGAGCATGAGGGAAGAAAAAGCGGACATAGTGAGGATGGGCTCCAGAAAAAGAAGCCCGCATTGTACATCAGTCACCTGACGTATTGAATGTCAGCGTTGTCTTAATCCTTGACCTCCGCCGACATGACTAAGCGTGTCCTATTTTTGTAGACGGGTTACCCGCACGACCGGCGGCGTCGACTTTTTGTCCAGGCTGCCATTAATATTGATCATCTGGTCCGGCTGCACTTCACGTCCATCAAATACGGACGCAGGGATCACCGTATCGATTTGCCCCGATTTGTCGCGGAACACGTAGGTATCATTGCCTTTTTTGTCGATCAGATTGCCTCGCAGAGAGACCGTAGCCCCATCATGCATCGTTTTAGCAAATTCAATCGTCATTTTTTTAGCATCTTCCGCTCCCCGGTAGCCATCTTCAATCGCGTGAGGCGGTGGCGGCGCAGCATCTTTTTTTAACCCACCTTCATCAGCCGCTAACGCGTAAGGCATTATAAGAACACTCGTTAATACGATAATGTTAAATTTCATTTTTTCCCCTTTCGGCGTTCGGTTTGACTTATTAAGTCTGGTTGCTATTTTTAAATTTTACAAATTAGCGTCCTGCTGAGGAGTAGATTGGTGTGAAATCAAGCAGGTACGGCAACCTCAATTTACAGGCAGGTAGACTATGCCCGGTTCTGACGATACCAAACACCCTATTCCGTTTGTTGAAGAAAGTCGTAAGGCGCTTAACTTTGAAGATAAATTCAGACGAATCGGCTTTACATGTTTGCTGTTAATTATTATCGCGGCGTTAAGCGGTTTATTTTCCAGCGGTTACTTTAGCAGCAGCAAACTCGTCGCCGATAACCCAAAGTTGCAGGTGGAATATGAAAAATTCGGACGTCTGATGAAAGATGACACGCTCAAAATTAGCTTGCCTTCCCCACCTTCCGGCCCCCTTACGCTGCAATTAGGCAAGGATTTTACCGCTTCCTTCCAGATAGAAACCATCACCCCTGAGCCAGACAGCATGCGCAACGTCAACCATCAACTGGTCATGGAGTACGCATCAACGCCAAACGCGGAGACCACCGTCTGGCTAACGGTTAAACCGCTCCGACCCGGCTTTTTTCAGACCACTCTTTCGGCCAATTCCGGGGCGGAAAAAGTGATTTCTCAATTCGTTTATCCGTAGGAGACGCGTATGGACATGGTTCTCAGAGCGATCGCCATCTACCTGATTTTGCTGATCGTCATTAAAATTGCCGGTAGACGGACGCTCATGCAAATGACGAGTTTTGATCTGATCCTGTTGCTGATAATCAGCGAAGCGACACAACAGGCTTTACTGGGAGAAGATTTTTCCGTAACCGGCGCCATGCTAACCATTATCACCCTTGTGGTGGTTGATATTTTGTTTGGCTATCTGAAAAAGAAAATACCCGGCGCAGAAAATCTTATTGACGGCGCGCCCGTTATTCTGGTGGCTCACGGTGCCGCTAATCAGACAAAATTGCAGAAAGTCAGCGTATCGTGTGACGATATTATGCTCGCCGCACGTCAGAATCATGGCATTCTGGAAATGAAGGAAATTAAATATGCCATACTGGAAAGAAACGGACAAATTTCTATTATTCCAGAGACTGAAAAATCATGATGCCAATACCGACAAATAAAATTATTACGCTGCAAAATACCCAGACTGTCGCCGCCCTGACAAAGCGCCTCGGCACGTTGCTCAGTCAACGACAATTACGCCTGACAACAGCGGAATCCTGTACCGGCGGGAAGCTGGGATCGGCGCTCTGCGCAGCCGAGGATACGCCGACATTTTACGGCGTCGGCTTTATCACCTTTACCGATGAAGCGAAAACAAGGATCCTCGGCGTGGCGGAACGCACGCTGGAAATACATACTGCGGTCAGTGAGGCGGTCGTGGCGGAAATGGCGACGGGCGCGCGCGAACACGCCGATGTTGATATCAGTATCGCGATAAGCGGCTACGGCGGCCCGGAAGGCGGTGACGACGGAACGCCTGCGGGCACCGTCTGGTTTGCCGGGGATATAGACGGCGCGGTTTACACCGTTGTGCAACAATTTAGCGGGGAGTGCGAAGAGGTGCTGGATCAGGCCGTTCGTTTTGCTCTTGCCCAGTTGCTGCGTCTGCTTGAGGATTAAAAATGAGCGGTGCCCTCTGACGGGCACCTCCTGTTGGTTACGCCAACCCGCGATGTTTCAGCATCGGCGTGATGGTGGGTTCACTTCCCCGCCAGGCCGGATAAAGGCGGTCGAGGTCTTCACTGTTACCGCGTGAGAGAATCGCGTCACGAAAACGTTGCCCGTTCTCGCGCGTTAACCCGCCCTGCTCCTCAAACCATTGATAGCCGTCATCTGCCAGCATTTGCGTCCATAAATAGGCGTAATACCCTGCGGCATAGCCGCCGCCGAAAATATGGGCGAAATAACTGCTGCGATAGCGCGGGGGAACGGCAGGCAGGGCGAGATCCTCTGCAGCCAGCAACTGCGCTTCAAAATCGCCGACGTCCTGCGCGTCGCATGCGCCGGGTAAACTGTGCCACCCCATATCCAGCAGTGCGGCGCTGAGCAGTTCGGTCATGTCATAACCTTTGTTGAACAGGCTTGCCCTGCGCATTTTCTCCTGTAACGCTTCGGGCATTTTTTCCCCGCTGGCGTAATGGCGGGCGAAACGCGCAAACACTCCGGGATGGCTTGCCCAGTGCTCGTTAATTTGCGACGGAAACTCCACAAAATCACGCGGCGTATTCGTACCAGACAGCGTGGCGTAGCGTTGTGTGGCGAACAGACCGTGAAGCGTATGGCCAAACTCATGGAATAAGGTGATGACATCATCCCAAAAGAGCAGCGCGGGTTGTCCGGCGGCTGGCTTCAGATAATTACAGACATTGTAGATGACCGGGCGGCTATCAGTGAGCGTTGATTGCTCGACAAAATTGCCCATCCATGCCCCGCCGCTTTTCGAATCGCGCGCGAAGAAATCACCGTAAAACAGCGCCAGCCCGACGCCGTCATGGTCGAAGATCTCCCAGACGCGGACATCCGGGTGATACACCGGAATATCAAAGCGTTCAACAAACGTAATGCCAAAGAGTTGGTTCGCCGTCCAGAACACCCCTTCGTGAAGTACCGTGTTGAGTTCGAAGTACGGCTTAAGCTGAGACTCATCGAGGTCGTATTTCGCACGCCGGACCTGCTCGGCATAATACGCCCAGTCCCAGGCCTCGGCGGTAAACCCGCCCTGTTCCTCGTCGATGACCTTCTGAATATCAGCCTGTTCATTCTGCGCGCGTTGACGCGCCGCCGGGACAATGGCGCGCATGAAAGCCAGCGCCGCTTCCGGCGTTTTTGCCATTTGATCGGCGATTTTCCACGACGCGTAATCCGCAAACCCTAACAGTTTCGCCTGGGCGGCGCGAAGGCAGACCAGCCGCTGAATGATCGTCCGCGTATCGTTTTCATCTCCCTTCTCAGCCCGCTGCCATCCGGCGGTAAATAAATTCTGCCGTGTCTGGCGGTCACGTAACGCGCTGAGCGCCGGTTGCTGCGTCGTGTTCAACAGAGGGATCAGCCAGCCTTCATTCAGCCCTTTCTCCTGAGCCGCGTCGCGGGCAGCAGCGATTTCAACGTCGCTCAACCCATCGAGCTGGTGTGCATAATCCACCACCAGACCGCCGGACTTATTGGCCGCCAGTAGTCGTTGGTTAAACTGACTGGTCAGGGTCGCCGCCTCGGTATTGAGGGCTTTGAGTTGCGCCTTGTCTGAATCGCTGAGCCTTGCGCCCGCGAGGACAAAACGCTGATGGAGCACCTCAAGCAGCCGTCGCGACTCGCTATCCAGTTGCAGCGAGGCGCGCTGCTGCCAGAGGCTGTCGACGCGAGAAAACAGCGCTGCGTTCAGCCAGATATCATTCGCCAGCTCTGCCAGTTCAGCTGAAAACGCTTCGTCCAGCCGCTGTAATTCTTCGTTGGTGTGCGCGGAGGTCATGGCGAAGAAGACGCTGGTTACCCGGCTTAGCAACTCGCCGCTTTTCTCCAGCGCCACGACAGTATTGTCAAAGTCTGGCGCGGCATCGTTTTCAATAATGGCGGCAATTTCAGCGCGCTTCTGGCGCAGTCCTTCGTCAAAGGCCGGGCGATAATGCGCGATTTCTATCTGATCAAATTGGGGTGCCTGATACGGTAGCAGGCTCGGTTTAAAGAACGGATTCGTTAACGACATCTTTCACTCCTGAAAACGATTTGTTCACTAGAGTAGGCTTCCGTGGAAAAGACCGCAATCCTGTTAACGAGCATTACCCGCCAGCGTTGATCGCGTGCTATGGTAGTACGACGTAAAAAGCGTTGAGGAACAGTGAGATGATCGTTTTAGTAACCGGAGCAACCGCAGGTTTTGGTGAATGTATTACACGTCGTTTTGTTGAGAATGGGCATAAAGTGATTGCCACTGGCCGTCGCCAGGAACGCCTGCTGGAGCTAAAAGAGTCGCTGGGCGAAAACGTCCTGACTGCGCAACTGGACGTGCGCAACCGCGCGGCCATCGAGGAAATGCTGGCGTCGCTGCCTGCGCAATGGCGCGAGATCGATCTGCTGGTCAACAATGCCGGGCTGGCGCTGGGGATGGAACCGGCGCACAACGCCAGCGTTGAAGACTGGGAAACCATGATCGACACCAACAATAAAGGCCTGGTTTATATGACCCGCGCGGTCCTGCCAGGCATGGTTGAACGCAATCGCGGCCATATCATTAATATCGGCTCCACCGCCGGGAGCTGGCCGTATGCCGGAGGCAACGTTTACGGGGCGACTAAAGCCTTCGTTCGTCAGTTCAGCCTGAATCTGCGCACCGATCTGCACGGCACCGCCGTCCGCGTGACCGACATCGAACCGGGTCTGGTGGGCGGCACAGAGTTTTCTAACGTGCGCTTTAAGGGCGACGATCAGAAAGCGGGGAAAACGTATGAAAATACCACCGCCCTGACACCGGAAGATGTAACGGAAGCGGTCTGGTGGGTGGCGACGTTACCTGCTCACGTCAACATCAATACGGTAGAAATGATGCCCGTCACCCAGTCCTTCGCCGGACTGAGCGTACATCGCGGTTAATTTCTTCTCCCGGCCTGCGGGCCGGGTATAGCTCATCACAAAAAAGTGGTAGAATTTGTGGGTTAACTTTCTAAAAAGTAAGAGCGAATGACCGTCGAAACGCAACTCAACCCTACACAGCCCGTAAATCAGCAGATTTATCGCATTCTTCGTCGTGATATCGTGCACTGCCTGATCGCGCCAGGCACGCCGTTATCAGAAAAAGAGGTCTCGGTTCGCTTTGATGTGTCACGCCAGCCGGTACGCGAAGCCTTCATTAAACTCGCGGAAAACGGATTGATCCAGATCCGTCCCCAGCGCGGCAGCTACGTCAATAAGATCTCTTTATCACAGGTACGAAACGGCTGCTTTGTCCGTCAGGCCATTGAGTGTGCGGTCGCGCGTCGCGCGGCTGCGATGATGACCGACAGCCAGTGCTATCAGCTTGAGCAGAATCTCAACCAGCAGCGCATCGCCATTGAGCGTAAGCAGCTCAATGATTTCTTTGAACTGGACGATGACTTTCATCAGAAACTGGCGCTGATTGCCGACTGCCAGCTGGCCTGGGACACCATCGAAAACATCAAGGCGACTATTGACCGCGTACGCTACATGAGCCTCGATCACGTTTCGCCGCCGGAGATGTTGCTTCGTCAGCATCTGGATATTTTTGCGGCGCTGGAGAAGCATGACGCCGATGCGGTTGAAAACGCGATGACGCAGCATTTGCAGGAAATTGGCGAGTCGGTGCAGTTGATTCGTCAGGAAAACAGCGACTGGTTTACTGAAGAATAATTCCTCTCCCTCACCCTCCAGGGGTGAGGTTTCACATTTACACCTCTGCACGTCTGCATCAAAAAAGATGTGAGCTTGATCAAAAACAAAAAAACTCCGGACTGATGAGCGTATTTATATAGCGCCCGTTACGTGGGACCAGAGCCCACGGGCTTTGACGGTAAGTTAGAAAGGAGAAAACACCATGATGACATACGATCGTAACCGTAACGCAATCACCACCGGCAGCCGCGTCATGATCAGCGGTACCGGCGTCACCGGTCGCATTAAAGCTATCGCGACAGAGGGTCTGGACGCCGCGCAAATCCGTCGCGAAAAAACCGTGGAAGTGGAAGGTTGTGAAGGTAAGTTTGCGCCCGTCGAACTGATTCGTCTTGGCATGAACTGATGGTGTGAATGCCAGATGGCGTTTCACTTTTCCGGCCTGGTCTGAGTTTGGCTGAAAATCCCAGGTCGGATAAACAAAGCGCCATCCGGCAACCGCGTTGCTGTTACTTCAGATTTGCAGCATAGCGAGCCACGGTTTTTTTCGCCCCTTCCGCCAGCAGAGCCTGGTAGGCTTCTTTCACCGCGTTGGTGAACAACGCCACGTGTGGCAGTTCGTTTCCGAAGATCGCCTCAATCCCTAACAGGGCCTCAACGCGGCTTTCCCCTTCCGCACTGCTTTGCACCGCCTGCTGAATCACCGGCAGTAACGGATCGTTGACTTCAATCGCCTTCCCCTGTTCGTCCACACCGCCGACATAGCGCATCCAGCCCGCCACGCCCAGCGCCAGCAGGTCGAAACGGCTATTATGGGCCAGGTGCCAACGCACCGAGTCCAGCATACGCTGCGGCAGCTTCTGACTACCATCCATCGCGATCTGCCAGGTACGGTGGCGTAGCGCCGGATTGCTGTAGCGCTCAATGAGCAGATCGGCGTAGCGCGTCAGATCAACCCCCTGCACTTTTAGCGTTGGCGCCTGCTCATTGAGCATCAGCCCACGGGCCGCAATGCGGTAATGTTCATCCTCCATGCAGTCGTTAATGTGCTGATAGCCCGCCAGATACCCCAGGTAAGCGAGGAAAGAGTGGCTACCGTTCAACATACGGAGCTTCATTTCTTCAAACGGGATAACGTCAGCAACCAGTTCAGCGCCTGCTTTTTCCCATTGTGGACGCCCGGCGACGAAGTTGTCTTCAATCACCCACTGACGGAACGGCTCACACGCGACACCCGCCGGATCGCGCACGCCGGTCAGTTGTTCGATTTTATCCAGCGTTTCGGTGGTCACTGCCGGAACAATGCGGTCAACCATGGTTGACGGGAACGTCACGTGTTGCGCGATCCATTCTGCCAGCTCCGCATCAACCGCGCGGGCATAGGCCGTGACCACGTTTCGCATGACGTGTCCGTTCTCCGGCATATTGTCGCAGGACATAACGGTGAAGGCGGGCAGTCCTGCCGCTTTGCGTCGCGCCAGCGCTTCAACCACCACGCCCGGTGCAGTTTTAGGCTGGTGAGGAGTCCGGAGATCGGCTGCGATCATTGGGTGATCCAGCATTAACTGTCCGGTGGCGGGAGAATGGCAATACCCTTTTTCGGTGATGGTCAGTGAAACAATCGCCACCTGGGGTTCGCACATTGCCGCGAGTACCGCTTCCAGTCCATCCACCTGGGCATGCAGCGCGTTCTTCACCACGCCAACCACTCTTGCCGTCCAGGCATCGGCAGACATTTCCGCCACGGTGTACAGGTTATCCTGTTGTTTCAAATCGGCAATTTGCTGCTCGCCGCCGATCAGGTTCACTTCACAGTATCCCCAGTCGCTGTTGTGCTCAGCCGCCAGGATGTCGGTATAAACGCCCTGGTGCGCACGATGGAACGCGCCAAAGCCGAGATGAACGATACGGAAAATCAACGTATTGCGATCGTAGCCAGGTAACGTCGCTTTTGCCGTTAAGAGCTTGTTTTGCATTGTATGACCTATTTGGAATGAAATCAGGACCGTTTCAGAGTAACGCCTGTATGGTTGTATGTTTTGATTTGAATTAAGCTTTCGCTAATTGGTATAACATCATTTTTAAGTTATGTGACAGCCCTGGCTTAACGTACGTTCTGCGACAGAGCTGCCCTCGTTTAGCTTACTGTTACCGTTGATTTCGCGGGGTTCGTGCCCTGTTGGGCTTCCTCGCACCATAATGTGTCATAGCTGTATCCCGTCAGGTCTTCGACGATCCGGCGTGTTTCAGGATCGACATCTTGTTTTGCGCCGTCGGCTTTAAGGCGATCGACCTCATCGACAAATATTTTATGGGTGCGCTTATTCAGGTGGAACGTCACAGCCTGCCAGAGCGCAATCAGCAATAGCCCCGCCGTACCAACAAACAAGAGAGTGGCAATCGTGTTAATGGCCTGTTCGGGCTGGACCTGGCTGCCTTTAACAAAGCCGCCGTTCTGTAACATGAGCCCAACGATAAATGTGGCGATGGCAACGGTCGTTTTGCGTGAGAATGTCATTACCGCCGCGAACAGACCTTCACGACGCTGCCGGGTAATCATTTCATCAATATCCGGAATGAAGGGAAATACGTTCCATGGTGTGAATTCCAGTACACAACGCCCAACCTGATATAGCGCCGCCAGGATCACCAGCAAGGTGACTTTATTGTCTGTCGGGAACTGGTACACCACAAACAGGCCGAGCAGACACAGCATCATCAGGGTGTAGGCGAAAACGTAGAGGCGTGACGGGCCATATTTGATGATCCCAACCCCTGCCAGCAACGTCACCGGCAGGCCCACAATACTCATCGACAGAAGCGTTCCCGCAAGCGACGAGGAAACATTCAGACAATAGACGCAAAAGAAGACGAAAACAGTGTTGTAAACATCTTTCGCCGTAAAGGAAAACAGATAGATTGCTAAGTGCTTACGAAAGGCTCGAACTTTAAGCGTTGAGGCATAATCTTTAAACAGCCGCCCTACTTTCGCCCATTTTTCCCCCAGCGTGGATGGTTGAACGCTACGTTCCAGTTCTTGCAGCATTTCTGGCGTTAAATCTCGTTCCCAGGTGACTTTCCAGGAAATAAATACACACAACATAAACATGACAGCAAAGACGACGCCGTTGATGAAATACGCATTTGGATCGTGCTCACCAAAATAACCAATTAGCAGCCCAGGAATAAATGTTGCTAAAAAGGTGCCGGAGGCTGATAGAAACATACGGCAGGTGGATAATTTTGTGCGGGAATTAAAGTCTTTTGTCATTTCAGAAGGCAATGTTTCCCACGGAATAAGTACCATCGCCGCAATAACTTCGAAAGCCAGATAAACGCCAAGATAAAACCAGAAGTTCATTCCGGTAACCCATAGCAATATATAAACCAGCATGAGCGGCGCACCAATAAGCAGAAAGAAACGTCTTCTTCCAAACCGCTTACCTAATGCATTTTTATAGAAATGATCGGTAAATGAGCCCATGAATAAGCTCACAATCGCATCCACTATCCTTGCAATAGCTACAATTGACGCTGCTTCGACCGGCGAAAGGCCCACGAAGGTTGTGTAAAAGAAAAGCAACCATGCGCCAATAACGGTAAACGCACCGCCCCCCATGATATCCGTCAGTCCATAACCGATACTGACTGGAATCGTTATTTTTCTGTTGGTACGAGTCATGTTCTATCCTCAGCAGATAGTATTAAAATTTAAAATAGTTTTTAGCATTATCGTGACAGATATTTCTAATCATTCGCGTCAGAATATCTTTATTATTAGGTACTTCTCCTTTCTCAACCCATCCGCCAATAAGATTGCAAAGGATCCTGCGAAAATAATCGTGGCGAGTATAAGAAACAAAACTTCGTGAATCCGTTAGCATGCCGACAAAATGCATTAGCAATCCCTGATCGGCCAGGCTATTAAGTTGATTTTCCATGCCTCTACGAGTGTCGTTAAACCACCAACCAGAGCCAAACTGCATGGGCGATTTCACACCAAACTCCGCGCTCTGAAAATTGGCGATGGTAGTCGCGACAATATCGTTATAAATAGCGTTCAGGTTATACAAAATGGTCTTAGGCAACGCATTTTCTTGCATCATTGCATCAAACAAATGATTAAGCGAAGACGCCAGACGTGACTGATCATTAATGGAATCAAATCCGGTATTTATTCCCAGTCGGTGATGCATTCGGCTATTAGTATTGCGGATTGCGCCAAAATGAATTTGCATCGCCCAACCAAACGCTTTGTAATGCCCTGCCAGCATCACGAAAATGGCGCTATTGAGTTGACGCTCGTCTTCAGCAGTTAATGTCTCTGCTGACGCTTTACGGGAGAACAGTGCGTTAACACGTTCAGGCGTTGCTGCCTGATAGTCAATACAGGCAGGACCGTGATCGGAAATTCGGCATCCAGCGTTGTGAAACCAGGCAATGCGTTGTCGGATAGCTTCAGAAAACTGTGCAAATGTCTTCACCTCTTCGTCTGTACTCTGCGCCAGTTTGGTCGTGAATTCCGCAAACCGGGCGGGGTCATCGCTAAACACATCGTCAGGACGGAATGTCGGCAACACCTTAATACCAAAAGAGTTGTCCTGTCGTAATAACCGATGATATTCCAGCGAGTCGAGGGGGGCATCGGTAGTACAAACGACCTCCACTTTTGAACGTTCCATCAGGCGACGCGGAGTAAAATCCGGCTGCCGGAGCAGACGGTTACAGTATTCCATCACCTCACGCCAGTTATGGCTGTCGAGCGTTAGATGACAGTCAAAATAATGACTGAGCTCCAGGTGCGTCCAGTGATACAGCGGATTACCAAATGAGGCTTCGACGGTTTCTGCCCAGGCCTGGAATTTTTCTTCCGAACTCGCGTCGCCTGTTATGCATCGCTCATCAATCCCGTTCGCACGCATTGCACGCCACTTATAGTGATCGCCCGCCAGCCAGAGCTGGGTAATATCCTCAAACGCGTTATTCTCGTAAATATCTTTTGCTTCAAGATGACAGTGATAGTCGATGATCGGCAGATCTTTTGCGATGTCCTGATAAAGCCGAACACCGACTTCATTATCGATCATGAAACGATCGTTAATGAAGCCCATGTTTTTTCTCCTGATTGAGTTGCAATGCGCCTTTACCAGTTCCACAATGTGCCATCTTCCAGTCGGGCGACCGGCAAATAAGCGGGGTCATAGGGATATTTCGCCGCCAGCTTTTCGTCGAACTCAATGCCCAGTCCCGGCTTGTCGCCCGGGTGCATATAACCGTTGTCAAAACGCCAGTTATGCGGGAAAACGTCCAGCATTTGCTCTGAATAGCCCATGTATTCCTGAACGCCGAAGTTGGGCACCCAGAGATCAAAATGCAGCGCCGCAGCCATGCACACCGGAGAGAGATCGGACGGCCCGTGGGAGCCCGTGCGAACCTGATAAAGCGACGCGAAATCGGCGATGCGGCGCATTCCGGTAATGCCGCCTGCATGGGTGATGGTGGTGCGGATATAGTCGATCAGCTGTTCTTCTATCAGTTGCTTGCAGTCCCAGATACTGTTAAAGACTTCACCGACAGCAATCGGCGTAACGGTATGTTGTCGAATCAGGCGGAAGCATTCCTGGTTTTCCGCAGGCGTCGGGTCTTCCATCCAGAACAGACGATAATCTTCGATGCTCTTTCCAAAACGCGCCGCTTCAATCGGCGTTAAGCGATGATGCATGTCATGTAGCAAGTGTTCATTGAATCCGAACTTGTCGCGAACGGCTGCAAACAGCTTCGGCGTGAAGTCGAGGTATTTCTCGGTAGACCAGAGCTGTTCTTCCGGCCACTGTCCCTTGGTTGCGGGTTCGTAGGCCAGCCCTTTCCCTTTGGACATACCGTAAGTGGTCTTCATCCCCGGTACGCCGCACTGCACGCGAATCGCTTTAAAGCCCATCTCTTTATGGCGAGCGTAATCTTCCAGCACATCGTCAACGGTATGTCCGGTGGTGTGGCAATATACCATCACCCCTTCGCGGGACGCGCCGCCGAGCAATTGATACAGCGGCATGTTTGCCGCTTTGGCTTTGATGTCCCAGAGCGCCATGTCGACAGCAGAGATGGCAGACATCGTTACCGGGCCGCGACGCCAGTAAGCACCCTTGTAAAAAAACTGCCAGATATCTTCGATACGGTGCGCATCGCGACCGATTAACTGTGGGCAGAGATGATCTTTCAGGTACGACGCTACAGAAAGCTCGCGCCCATTCAGCGTGGCATCGCCCAGTCCGGTGATACCGTCTTCGGTGGTTATTTTCAGCGTGACAAAGTTACGTCCCGGACAGGTGACAAAAACCTCAGCCCCTACAATCTTCATTTTTCTTCCTACCTCTATGTGGTGATATTAAGAATTTACGCTTTACGCATACTACCATACAAGTATTACGAACCTGATTCTCCACTGAGATCACAAAAATCAGCGTCCACTGACGTGGGGTTTGTGCCGATGCGTAAAAAAAGCGGTCCGTGAATACGTAACCGCTTTGAACGCAGGGGTTAAATACGGCTGGCGCTGGGCAGCCTCTGTTTACTGCCTGTAACCTCTGCCGCATCCTCAGGAATACGCAGATCGCGATCGCAGACTTCCGGCATCAGCAGTGCGGAAATGAGGCCTATCAGGGAATAAATGACGATCATCACCAGGATCGGCAGCCAGTTGCCGGTCATGTTGCAGAAAATGCCCGCCAGTACCGGACCGAACCCCACCGCGACCAGTCCCCCGGCCTCCTTCGATATCGCCATGCGGGTGAAGCGGTTACGGGAGCCGAAGATCTCCGCCATGGTGATATTTTCAAGCGCAAACAGGCCAAGCACCGCAAAGTTATGAATGACAATCAGCGCCGTCATGATGATCCCGGGGCTGTACGTTTTATCCACGACAATCGACAGCATCGGGTAAGCAAGAATGATGGCCGAGATGTTTAACAAAATGTAGGGTAAACGGCGTCCGTATTTGTCTGACAACCAGCCCAGAAGCGGGATAGTGATAAAACCGATAATCGAGCTTATCATCAGCGCATCCGTGGGTATCGATTTGTTGAATAACAGCGTCTGGACGAGGTAACCGGCAAGAAACGTCTGGATCAATCCCGAGTTACCGGCTTGCCCAAAACGTAACCCCGTTGCCAGCCAGAACGATTTACTGGTAAACATCGCGCCCAGAGAAACATCTGCCGCCGTCGGCGCTGCGGTGGTTTCACCTTCGTTGACCTGCTCAAACACCGGACTTTCTTTCAGGTTCAGACGCAGCCATATGGCGAAGATCATGACCACTACGCTTGCGAGGAACGGAATACGCCATCCCCAGGCCAGCAATGCTTCACGGTCAAGAGCGAAAAACATCACCGCCCAGATCGCCGTGGCGCTTAACGTACCGCAGTTGGTGCCCATCGCCACCAGAGATGAAATGATTCCGCGTTTCCCTTTCGGCGCGTATTCCGCCAACATGGTTCCGGCGCCAGAAATTTCCGCCCCCGCGCCTAGTCCCTGAATAATACGTAAAGTGACTAACAGCACTGGCGCAAAAATTCCGATTTGCGCGTAGGTCGGCAAAACGCCAATTAAGGTGGTGCAGATGCCCATCATGGTGATGGTGATAAAGAGCACTTTTTTGCGCCCTATTCTGTCGCCCATTTTGCCGAATATAAAGGCGCCGACGATACGAGCGATATACCCTGCGCCGTAGGTGCCCATCGCCAGAATAAGCGCCATAGCCGCGGATTGTTCCGGGAAAAATATCTCATGAAACACCAGCGCGGCGCCAAGAGAATATAACTGGAAATCCATAAATTCCAGGGCAGTGCCTAACCAACCTGAAACGGCGGCGCGCACCAGATCCTGCGTACTTCTTTCATGTTTTAATGTATTCATATTAGCTATCTCTGAAAAGGAGATGCGTACCACAAAATACCCGACGAATCGGGCATTTACCGCATTGTTCGTCTGTTATGCAGAAAAGGTCAGTAATACTTTGCAGCACTGACGCTGATCTTTTTCGAATATTTCAAGGGCGTCGGTAATATGGTGATAGTCAAACTGATGAGTAATTAACTTTTCAGGATCGATAAATCCCTTTTCCATCCATTCGATGACGGTGGGAAATTTGTGCGCATTCAGTCGCGATGAAAAAATAGAAAGCTCTTTACCGGTAATGCCCTGCTGCGTAATCACGCACGGGTCGCTGGAAAAACCCATTAACACGATACGCGCCGCAGGTGAGGCAAGGCCAATGGCTTCCTGGAGAATGGCTGGATGACAGGCCGCGTCAACAATCAGGGTCGGCTTGATTCCTTTTTCTTCGAGCCAGGATTGCAGTGTAAGCTCGCTATTATTCAGGATCACATCAGCGCCGCATGTTTTTGCCATCGCCAGACGTTCTTCAATACGATCGGCCACAATCACGGTGCCAACGTTATAAACACCTTTTAACGCCTGTAAAGTGGTTAACCCCATCGGACCGGCGCCGTAAATGAGCGCAATATCATTTTCTGTCGGCTCAACCTGTCCGGTAACATTTGCGGCAATCGTAAAAGGTTCAACCATCACGGCGTGACGATCGGGGATCGTCTCCGGAATAACGTAGGCATTCCTGGCTGGCGCAGTCACATATTCACTAAAACCGCCGTCCCGGTGCACGCCTAATACCACTAATGACGTGCAAACATTGGGTTTGCCAATTGAGCAGGGATAGCATTCCCCGCAGCTAATAACCGGATCCAGCGCCACACGTTCACCAATACGGCAGGTATCTACGCCCTCGCCCACTTTATCTATCACACCAAAAACTTCGTGACCGATAACGCGTGGATATTTCGCAAATGGATTATGACCGCGATAAATATGACTGTCCGATCCGCATATTCCGGCGAGTTTAACCCGAACGCGAACGTCTCCTTTTCGCGGTTCGGGTAATTCCCGTTGTTCAATCACCAGATTATTGGGTTGCTGAATAACGACACTTTCCATGCGCTTTCCTTACATCAAATTAGTGATGCAAGAAATTTATTCATTCCTGAACTACCATACAAGCATGGTGATCAAAAAACCGACGGGCGATCACAAAAAAGCGATCTACGTCCGTCCCCATCCCGCAACTATGATCAGCATGCCGCACAGCGCAACGACGGCCCCTGTCCAGTCATAAATACTAAGTTTAACGCCGTCCACTATGCGTAACCATACGAGCGCAGTACATACGTAGACGCCGCCGTAGGCGGCATATACGCGTCCGCTGGCAGCCGGATGGAGCGTCAACAGCCAGACAAACAGGGCCAGAGCAATGCCAGCGGGAACCAACAGCCAGATCGTTGCCCCGCGTTTTAGCCAGAGCCAGGGTAAAAAGCAGCCGACGATTTCACACAACGCCGTGGCAATAAAAAGAAGTGTCGTTTTGATCATGGTTGTCGTTTATTGAGCTGAAGTTAAATCATGATACGCGATAATCGTCGTCGCTTATCCATGACCTTCAGGCGGGTATGCCCTGCGCCGTGATTAGTGTAGAATTTGCCTGCAAGTGATGATTTTATACCCCACTCATGAAAGGAATTTGCCATGAACAATACACTTAGCAAGCGTCTGGGCCTGACGGCAATGCTGCTGCTTGGTGCTGTCGTGTATACCGCGTCTGCTCAGGCTGAGACCAGCAGGCTGGTGATCGAGTCCGGCGACAGCGCGCTGAGCCGTCAGCAAGCGACAATGCAAAAAGAACAATGGAATGACACGCGCAATCTGCGCCAGAAAGTGAATAAACGCGCTGAAAAAGAGTGGGACAAAGCAGATGCCGCTTTTGATAACCGCGACAGCTGTGAGCAAAGCGCTAATCTCAATGCGTACTGGGAACCGAATACTCTGCGCTGTCTGGACCGCCGTACTGGCCGGGTTATCGCGCCTTAATGTCGTGATGCGAAAAGACGCTAAGGAATCGGTATGACAAGCGCCCTCAGTGTAAAGTTGCGCCCGCTGGAGCGTGAAGATTTACGTTTCGTCCATCAACTCGATAATAACGCCAGCGTAATGCGTTACTGGTTCGAAGAACCTTACGAGGCATTCGTTGAGTTGTCGGATCTCTACGACAAGCACATTCACGATCAAAGTGAACGCCGGTTTGTCGTGGAGTGCGATGGCCAGAAAGCCGGACTGGTTGAACTGGTGGAGATTAACCACGTCCACCGCAGAGCCGAGTTTCAGATCATTATTTCCCCGGAATTTCAGGGTAAAGGACTTGCCTCACGCGCGGCCAGGCTGGCGATGGACTACGGATTTACCGTACTTAACCTGTATAAACTGTATTTAATCGTTGATAAAGAAAATGAAAAAGCGATTCATATCTACCGTAAGCTGGGCTTTATGGTGGAAGGCGAGCTAATCCATGAGTTTTTCATCAACGGCGAATACCGCAACACCATACGAATGTGTATTTTCCAGCATCAGTATCTCACGGAACTGAAAACGTCCGCACCCGCCATGTTGAAACCGACCGCGCAGTAAACGCTGCGCGGCAAGGTCAGTAATAATCGATGGTATTTTTAATGGTGTAGTTATGCTCAACGGCAGGCTTGACGCTTTGATCGATAATCACCAGCGTGCAATCTGTAGGATTGGCGTGACTGTCGTAGTCGCAGGTCTGCTTCACATTGCCTAACGGGCGATCGTTCAGCAGACTTACTGCCGTATAGTCGAGCTTCTTACGCGGGTCCGATGAAGGTTTCGCTTCCACCGATAATGTCTGATCTTTCGTCACGGTGGTTTTACCCAGTGGATACCCTTCGGAATCATAGCGATAATGTACTTTCATCTCTTTGCCAACGGCGGTGACAATAAACCCATTGTCATCGGTGTCCCAGACCACACCCGCAGAGGGCAGCTCCGCTAGCTGGCATTTCCCTTGCAGGCGCATCCGCTTTTCCAGCGTTTCCGCGTCGCGGTAATAGTTAGCATCCAGAACAAGGGCAACAGCGGTATTATTTTCCAGGTCGTGCAACTCCAGCGTATCAAAGCAGCCTTCCTCAGAAAGCGAGCCATTTACCCGTTTCGCCACTTCGCCCTTTTCATTGAGTAATGTCTGGCTGAAGTCTTTCACCGGGCCCCGCAGCGGGTCAAAGTCGAACTCATTTGAGAAGCTGGCCATTTCAGGCGTAAAAGAAAGCGGCAGCGTGTTATTGTCGCATCCTGCCAGCACAAGGCCGCAAAGCAAAAAAAGGCACTGTTTTTTCACACATTCCCCGTCAACCATGGATGATTCCCAATCATATTAGCAAATACAGTTATTTACACTAAGGGTGCTATGCTTATTTTAGCGCATCTCATAAAAGGAGCAGATGATGAAAGTCACCCGAGGAATACTGACGTGTTTATTGTTGAGCGCGTCCCCGCTGGTTTTTGCGGTTCCGAACTCGTGCGAACGCGTTAAAAGCGATATTGAACAGCGCATCATTAATAACGGCGTGCTGGAAGCGAATTTTACGCTCAGCATTGTGCCAAACGATCAGGCTGACCAGCCGGATTCCCAGGTCGTCGGACATTGCGCCAACGACACCCACAAAATTCTTTATACCCGCACCAGCAGCGGCAATGCACCGGCAAATACTGCGCCTTCGCAGGATGGCGCCAGCGCCGAACCGCAATAATGCGACCCGATGTTACCCGCCTTTCCTGGTGGGTAACGTCCTTTTGATTTGGATTAATACCCGCCGCGCCTGAACAGGTACACTCTCGCCCACTGATGCACGCATCGTGCAATACACCTGCATTGTTGGATACTGTTAATGACTGAATTTACGCAACGTGACGATTTCGCTATGACGGCGCGGGTACTGGGCGCGCTGTTTTACTATGCGCCGGACAGCAATGAGGCCGCGCCGCTGGTCGCATTATTAAAAACAGAAGAGTGGCAGGCCCAGTGGCCGCTGCCCGCGCATAAGCTTGCGTCTCTCGGTCAGTTGCTTCAGCGCGACGCGGAAGAAACGCTGGCGCAGGCATGGCAGCGTCTGTTTGTCGGACCTTACGCGCTGCCTTCGCCACCGTGGGGTTCCGTCTGGCTGGATCGTGAAAATGTGCTGTTTGGTGATTCCACGCTGGCCCTGCGCCAGTGGATGCGCGACAACGGGATTCACTTTGCGATGCAGCAAAATGAGCCGGAAGATCATTTTGGCGCCTTGTTGCTTCTCGCCGCCTGGCTGGCAGAAAACGGGCGCCATACGCAGTGCGCCGAACTGCTGGCGTGGCATCTGTTGCCATGGTCGTCGCGCTTTCTCGATGTTTTTATCGACAATGCCGGACATCCGTTTTACCAGGCCGTCGGCGAGCTGGCGCGTCTGACCCTTGCCGACTGGCAGTCGACGCTGATCGTACCGGTGGCCGTGAAAAAACTGTATCGGTGAGCATAAATCCTCACTTTACGCTGGCCGGAAAGCAGAAGGATGGCGCTTCCGGCCTAACACAATTGTGACAACGTCACTTTTTATTGCCGCTTTTAAGACAATTCTTTACAGAGTGAACCACCCGTTGCGCCATAAGGCCTGATCCCCCTTACAGATCAGCAGCCTGGTTCACTTTTTACGCCGTCTGACTGGCGACCTTCTCCCCCTGTTGCTATAGCTCAAAACACCCTGCCGATACATGGCATAACAACACGCAGCGGCAACCCGCTGCCATAACGCATGCAAACAGGGAGACACACCGCAATGCACACTTCCGCGTTAAAACGCGTCGCCGCCTTCACTTTCGCCATTATCATTGTGCTGGCGCTGGTGGTCTGGGGAGTCGGCCTCGACACGCTTCAGGCCCGACAGGTCGATCTGCTGTATCTCGGTAAACAGCACCTGTTCTTAGTGTTCAGTTCAATGTTTTTGGCTCTGCTGGTGGGGATCCCGAGCGGCATTTTACTGAGTCGTCCAGCCGCCAAAGGCATTGCCGAATACGTCATGCAGATCTTTAATGTCGGCAACACCCTGCCTCCGCTGGCTGTGCTGGCGCTCGCCATGGTGATTATCGGCATCGGCGATATTCCGGCGATCGTCGCGCTGTTCCTGGCTTCGCTGTTGCCCATCGTTCGTAACACCTACGCGGGCCTCTGCTCCGTCCCGGCCTCGCTGATTGAAGCAGCGAACGGCATTGGCATGACCAAATGGCAGCGGTTGTGGCAGGTGGAATTGCCGAACGCATGGCCGGTCATGCTTTCAGGGATCCGGATCGCCACGGCCATTAACGTCGGTACCGCCCCGCTGGCCTTTCTGATTGGCGCCAGCAGCTACGGCGAGCTGATCTTCCCCGGTATTTACCTGAACGACTTCCCGACGCTTATTCTGGGCGCGACCGCCACGGCGCTTTTCGCCCTGATCCTCGACAGCCTGCTCGCATGGCTTGGCCGGGACCTGAGTCCGCACACGGCCTGAAGACAATGATAAGTACATGGAGCGCTAAATGAAGATTAAAAGACACCTGTTGGGCTGGCTTGCCTGCGTGCTGATTTTCAGCGCGCAGGCGCAAGCCGCCCCGATCGTCCTCGCCACGAAAGGCTTTACCGAGCAGCACATTCTGTCAGCGATGACGGTGCTGTATCTGCAAAAGAAAGGCTTTCAGGTTGAGCCTCGTACCAATATTGCGGCCGTGATTTCGCGTAACGCCATGGTCAACAACCAGATTGATGTGACCTGGGAATATACCGGCACTTCGCTGATCATTTTCAACCGTATCGATAAACGGATGACGCCGCAGGAGTCCTACGACACGGTGAAGCGGTTGGATGCAGAGAAAGGTCTGGTCTGGCTGAAACCCGCCGATATGAATAATACCTACGCCTTTGCCATGCAGCGCAAACGCGCCGAGGCGGAAAACATCACCACGATGTCCCAAATGGTGGCGAAAATTGACCACATTCGCCAGACCGATCCGGATAAAAACTGGCTACTGGGCCTCGACCTTGAATTTGCCGGTCGTAGCGACGGTATGAAACCTTTACAGCAGGCTTACCAGATGAATCTGGACCGCCCACAGATCCGGCAGATGGATCCTGGTCTTGTCTATAACGCCGTTCGCGATGGTTTTGTTGACGCAGGCCTGGTGTATACCACCGATGGGCGAGTAAAAGGGTTCGATCTGAAAGTTCTGGAAGACGACAAAGGCTTTTTCCCCAGCTACGCGGTCACCCCGGTGGTGCGCAAACCGATTCTTGATGCCAACCCGGGACTGGAAGAGGCGTTGAATACCCTTTCCGCTCTACTGAACAACGACGTAATAAGTACGCTCAATGCGAAAGTGGATATCGATCATCAGTCGCCTCAGCAGGTCGCGCGTGAATTCCTGCAACAGAAAAAGCTGCTGTAAGGAGCCAATATGGACACGATTCATTTCATGATTGATAACGCGGGCTATCTCGCCAGCCTTACCTTCCAGCATTTATGGCTGGTGCTGTTGGCCGTCGGCCTGGCAATAGTGATTGGCGTACCGCTGGGCGTGCTGATTGTTCGCCACAAATGGCTGGCCACGCCGGTACTCAGCTTCGCGACCCTGATGCTCACCATCCCGTCTATTGCGCTGTTTGGCTTAATGATCCCGCTCTTTTCGCTGATCGGTCAGGGAATCGGCGCGTTACCCGCCGTTACCGCGGTATTCCTCTATTCATTGCTGCCAATCGTGCGCAATACCCATACGGCGCTGGACAGTCTGCCGCCGGGGCTGCGCGAGGCCGGTCGCGGTATCGGCATGACCTTCTGGCAGCGCCTGCGCTGGGTTGAAATTCCGATGGCGCTGCCGGTGATATTTGGCGGTATTCGCACCGCTGTGGTCATGAACATTGGCGTAATGGCGATCGCCGCCGTGATTGGCGCGGGCGGTCTGGGTTTACTGTTATTAAACGGTATCGGCGGCAGCGATATTCGCATGTTGATCGCCGGTGCGTTGTTGATTTGTATTTTAGCGATTGTGCTGGACTGGCTACTGCATCGCCTGCAGGTCGTTCTGACACCAAAGGGGATTCGATAATGATAAAACTGGAAAACCTCACCAAACAATTTTCCCAGAAGAAGGGCCAACCGCTGAAGGCGGTAGATAACGTTAATCTGAACGTTCCGGAAGGCGAAATGTGCGTTCTGCTGGGGCCGTCAGGCTGTGGCAAAACCACCACGCTGAAAATGATCAACCGCCTGATCACGCCCAGCAGCGGCAATATCCTGATCAACGGCGAAGACACCAGCGGAATGGATACTGTCACCTTGCGCCGCAATATTGGCTACGTGATCCAGCAAATCGGCCTGTTCCCGAACATGACGATTGAAGAGAACATCACCGTGGTGCCGAGGATGCTGGGCTGGGACAAGGCCCGCTGTCAACGACGCGCGGAGGAGTTAATGGATATGGTGGCAATGGATGCGAAGAAATTCCTTCACCGCTATCCAAAAGAGATGTCCGGGGGGCAGCAGCAGCGTATCGGCGTGATCCGCGCGCTGGCAGCCGATCCGCCGGTACTGCTGATGGATGAACCGTTTGGCGCCGTTGACCCCATTAACCGGGAAGTGATCCAAAACCAGTTTCTGGAAATGCAGCGCGCGTTGAAAAAGACCGTTATGCTGGTGAGTCATGATATTGATGAAGCCCTGAAGCTCGGCGATCGGATCGCGGTTTTCCGGCAGGGGCGAATCGTCCAGTGCGCCAGCCCGGATGAACTGCTGGCGAAGCCGGCTAACGAGTTTGTCGGCTCGTTTGTCGGCCAGGACCGAACGCTTAAACGTCTGCTGTTGGTTTCAGCGGGGGATGTCACCGATCAGCAGCCGACGCTGACGGCGCGTCCCACTACCCCGCTGCAGGAGGCCTTTGCCATCATGGACGATAACGATATTCGCGCGATCACCGTGGTGGATGCCGACGGAAAACCCGTGGGCTTCGTCAAGCGCCGGGAAGCGCGGAACGCCATCGGGGTCTGTTCGGATATCATTCATCCCTTCCGCATCACCGGAAAGGCGGAAGATAACCTGCGTATCGTGCTGTCGCGTCTGTACGAGAGTAACACCAGTTGGATGCCCATTGTCGATGAAGACGGCCGCTACAACGGTGAAATTTCCCAGGACTATATTGCCGATTACCTGAGTTCGGGACGCACCCGCCGGGCGTTGAACATCCACGACAGTCATTAACCGCGTAGCCTGACAGAGGGTTGCTGATCAGGCTCCCCCTTTTCGCACTCACGGCTTTTGCTTCTGTGCCCTTTTCCCCGCAAAATAGACGGTTTCAGACTTCCTGTAACCGTTTATGCATCGTCTTCATGCCTGGCCCGATCTACGCGCCATGTTTCGCCGTCTGTGCTTTGCCGCCCTCGTCGGCATCTTCGCCGCGCTGGCGGTCGCCTGCTTCCGTCATGCGATGCTATTGCTGGAATGGGTATTTCTCAGCAATGACAGCGGCAGTCTGGTCAACGCCGCGACGGGTCTGTCACCCTGGCGACGCGTCCTGACGCCAGCGTTGGGAGGACTGGCGGCCGGTTTGCTGCTGTGGGGATGGCAAAAGCGCAGCCAGTTGCGGCCGCACGCGCCCACTGACTATATGGAAGCCCTGCAAACCGACGGTCGGTTTGATTATGGCGCGAGCTTAATCAAATCCCTGGCTTCGCTACTGGTGGTCGCCAGCGGTAGCGCGATTGGTCGTGAAGGGGCGATGATTTTGTTGGCCGCGCTGGCGGCCTCCTGCTTTGCCCGCCGGTTCGCGCCTCAGCACGAGTGGAAATTGTGGATCGCCTGCGGCGCGGCGGCAGGTATGGCCAGCGCGTATCACGCCCCGCTGGCGGGCAGCCTGTTTATTGCGGAAGTCCTGTTTGGTACGTTGATGCTGGCGTCGCTCGGTCCGGTCGTTGTTTCCGCCGTGGTAGCGCTGCTGATCACCCATGCGCTGAACGGGGGTAACGATGTGCTCTACACGGTTCATCTGTCGCGGTCGCTGCATCTTACCGAGTACGGACTGATCGTCAGCACAGGCCTGCTTGCCGGTCTTTGCGGTCCCCTGTTGATGGGGTTGATGTCTGCCAGCCACCGCGCATTTCTTCTGCTCAGACTGTCACCGCCGTGGCAGCTGGCGCTGGGCGGGCTCATCGTCGGCTTACTTTCCCTGCTCACGCCAACGGTATGGGGCAACGGCTACAGCGTGGTGCAGTCATTTCTGCTTTCGCCGCCGCTGATGGCGGTTGTCATGGGGATTTTTCTTTGCAAGCTGCTCGCGGTGCTGGCCAGCAGCGGTTCCGGCGCGCCTGGCGGCGTATTCACCCCGACGCTGTTTATCGGCCTGGCCGTAGGGATGTTTGTTGGACGCCTTTGGGGAATGTGGCTTCCCGGTTCCGACGAACTGGCGGTCTTGTTAGGCTTAACGGGAATGGCGACGCTGCTGGCAGCGACAACGCATGCGCCCGTAATGTCGGCGCTGATGATTTGTGAAATGACCGGAGAGTATCGACTGCTCCCCGGCTTGTTGATAGCCTGTGTACTGGCCTCGGTGCTGTCGCGAACCTTACGCCACGACTCGATCTACCGCCAGCACGCTGCCGAGCATTGACAAGCGAATGTACTGACCCAGTTCACGCTGCTCAGCGCGCGGCAGATAAGGCAGCTCGCCAATCAGCGGCGCGGGCAGTTTTTTGCTCAGCACGTCGATAATTTCGGCGTAGTGCGCGAGGCCCGGGTTGATGCGGTTAGCGACCCAGCCGATCAACGGTAAGCCGTCATTGGCGATCGCCTGGGCTGTCAGCAGCGCATGGTTGATACACCCTTCCTGAATGCCCACCACCATCAGTACCGGAAGCTGTTCCTGAACCACCCATTCGGAGAGCGGACGCAGATCGTTCATCAGGCTGCGCCAGCCGCCGGTGCCTTCTACCACAACGTGATCGACCTTTTCAGTCAGGCTGGCCAGCCCGTCAGAAATCAGGGTGTAATTGATGGGACAACTGTGGGCGACGCTGCTTTCATCTTCGCTCAGCGCGATGGGATTCACCGCTTCATAGGGCAAGTCCAGCGTAGAGACGCTCTGCAGCACCAACGCGTCTTTATTGCGCAGACCGTCCGGGGTCTCTTTACTGCCCTTGGCGACAGGCTTATAGCCAGCCACGCTTTTACCACCCGACGCTAACGCTTGTAGTAATGCGCGGGAAACCACCGTCTTCCCAACAGAAGTGTCTGTACCTGTAATAAAGAAACGCTTCAGCATCACTAACTCCACCGTTATGCTTCGAAAATATAAGCCAGGAAAATAATACAGTGGAGAAAGTCTAAGGTATGCCAGAATAGCTCAGCTTGCGTTAGCGCAAATTTTGGTAGATCAAATCAAAAATGTTAACCCTGTAATAGACGAATCAGTAAAGAACCGTTATACATCGCGTCTTTTACCAGTGCGGCGCCGGCCATGGTGCCCTGATTAGAAAACTGCGTACTCTCGACAACCATATTTTTGCTGTAGGCGGGTAGCGCCTGCTGCCGAATGCTGTCTGCGATGGCCGGAAACAGCACATCAGCGGCTTTGCTCAGCGGCGAGCCAATCAGTATTTTTTGCGGGTTAAATAAATTCACCATGATCGCCAGAATGCGCCCCACATGGGCCCCGACGCCCGCGATAATATCTTTTGCCAGTAGATCGCCCTGTAGCGCGGCCTGACACAGTGAATCCACGGTGAGCGGCTGCCCGTGCAGCGTGGAACTCATCGACTGCCCCAGACGAAGCTGGGCCAGCTCAAGTACGCTCTCGATACTGGCGATGGTTTCCAGACAACCGTGGTTGCCGCAGTAGCAACGTTTACCGTAAGGGTCGACCTGCGTGTGCCCGATCTCCACCAGGCTACTGCTCCCTGCGTGTAGCAAATGCCCGTCGGTGATGACCCCTGCGCCAACGTTATGGTCAATGACCACCTGAATCACATCGCGCGCGCCGCGAGACGCGCCAAACAGGGCTTCCGCCATCGTCCATGCGCTGATGTCATGCTGAATGTACACCGGCACTCCGGTGTGCTGTTCAAGCGCTTCCCCCAGCGGCATCTCTTTCACATCTTCATAAAAGGGCATCCGGTGCACGATACCATTTTCGGTATCGATAATGCCGGGCAGAGTAATGGCGATAGAGGTCAGGCGTTCGAGCAACTGCTGATGACGGATGAAAAACTGGTCGATCAACGTGATGATACGTTCGAGTAACGGCTGTTCGTCGTCAAGCGGCAGTTCCAGACACTCTTCGACGACCAGCTTACTGCTGAGATCGCGTAATGCGAGAAAGATTTCGCCCCGGCTGATACGCAGAGATAAATAGTGCCAGGCCTCGGTCTCCACCACCAGCCCTACCGCGGGTCGGCCCCGGCTTCCGGCCTCTTTGATTTCCAGTTCCTGAACCAAATGCGCTTCCAGCATTTCACGGACAATTTTGGTGATACTGGCTGGCGCAAGCTGCGCGAGACGAGAAAGGTCGATACGCGATACCGGCCCCAGCTGATCAATCAGGCGATAAACCGCGCCCGCATTGGTCTGCTTTATTTGATCGATGTGCCCAGGCTGACTATCAGCAACCACCTCTGACTCCCTTTATTTTCGCGCTCCGAAATAATCTGTAGGCTATGGTGAAGTACTTCAATACGCAACGTCAACTTTTTACTTAGCCGTGTGATTTACCGCACATTTTTAGCCGTTATTAAATTAATTTAAGCGCTTCTCACTGCCTGAAGTAACTGCTGGCGAAAACGGATCGCTGCCTGACTGTGTTCACGGTGGCGGGACCAGACCAGCCACATTTCGGAAACGGCATCTTCTTCCGCCAGCGGCACCCAGCACATTTCATTAAGCTGCACCTTTTTGAACGACGCCGGAAGAATGGAGACGCCTAAACCTGCGGCAACCAGGCCGATGATGGTCATCGCTTCCCCCACCTCCTGCGTAATGACCGGAGAAAGATTATAGCGGCGCATTAACCCGAGAATGTCGTCATAAAGGCCCGTGCCGACATGCGGGTCGAAAAAGACAAACGGCTCTTTTGCCAGTTCTGCTAATGTCACCACGGGTTTTTGCGCCAGTCGGTGCGCGCGCGGAATCATGGCCATTAAAGGTTCATGCAAGATCACTTCGTATTGTAACGTTTCCGGTAGCGGCGTGTTGCGCATGAGCCCCAACTCCAGCGCCCCTTCGCCAAGCGGCGTGAGCTGCTCGCGAGTATTCATCTCCCGGGTCTGAAGGTGCACGTCAGGATAATGCTGGCGGAACAGGGACAGCGTATCGGAGACGGCGCGGATAAACGGCGCAGAGGAGGTAAAGCCGATGCGTAACTCCCCCGCTTCTCCCTGATGGAGCCGCGCCGCGCGAGCGGCGGCATCGTCCACTTGCGCGAGGATCTGACGGCAGTCTGCGAGGAATTGCTTGCCCGCCGCGGTCAGCGCCACGCTGCGATTGGTACGCGCCAGCAGTCGCGCGCCAACATGCTGTTCCAGCATCTGAATTTGCTGACTTAGCGGCGGCTGCGAAATATTCAGACGGGCGGCGGCGCGTCCAAAGTGAAGTTCTTCTGCAACAGCCACGAAATAGCGCAGATGACGTAACTCAATATTCATATCTTTAACATATTATTTGAGATAATTAATATATTAGACAGAATATTGAGATTTTCCTACCCTGATCGTCAGGGTTGCGCCCGTCCCTTTTCGTCACGGGGCTATTGAGCAAGGATTTCAAGTGAGTCGTACAACTACGGTCAGTGACGCGTCGGCAGGCGACATTGAACCACAGCGCATTTCTCAGCCGGTTCAGTTTATCAAACGGGGGACATCCTCCTTCATGCGCGTCACGCTGGCGCTGTTCTCGGCAGGTCTGGCGACCTTTGCCCTGCTTTATTGCGTACAGCCTATTCTTCCCGTGCTCTCTCACGAGTTTGGCGTGTCGCCTGCAAGCAGCAGTATTTCACTGTCGATTTCTACCGGAATGCTGGCCGTTGGCCTCCTGTTTACCGGTCCATTGTCAGACGCGATTGGCCGTAAGCCGGTAATGGTTACCGCCCTGCTACTGGCCTCCTGCTGTACATTGCTGTCAACCCTGATGACAAGCTGGCACGGCATTCTGATCATGCGTGCGCTGATTGGTCTTTCGCTCAGCGGCGTGGCGGCGGTTGGGATGACCTATCTGAGCGAAGAGATTCACCCCAGTTTTGTCGCTTTTTCCATGGGGCTCTATATCAGCGGAAACTCCATCGGCGGAATGAGTGGGCGCTTGATCAGCGGTGTGGTAACAGACTTTTTCAGCTGGCGTATTGCGCTGGCCGCGATTGGCTGTTTCGCCCTCGCGTCAGCCCTGATGTTCTGGAAAATCCTGCCGGAATCGCGCCATTTCCGCCCGACCTCTTTACGGCCTAAGTCGCTGTTTATCAACTTTCGCCTGCACTGGCGTGACCGCGGGCTGCCGCTGCTGTTCGCGGAAGGCTTTCTGTTGATGGGATCCTTTGTCACCCTGTTTAACTATATTGGCTATCGGCTGATGCTGTCCCCCTGGGAACTGAGTCAGGCGGTGGTCGGCCTGCTGTCGGTCGCCTACCTGACCGGCACCTGGAGTTCGCCGAAGGCGGGCGCCATGACCGTCCGCTACGGGCGAGGTCCGGTCATGGTGGTTTCTACGGGCGTAATGCTGGTTGGCCTGTTGATGACCCTCTTCAGTTCACTCTGGTTGATTTTCACCGGTATGCTGCTCTTTTCCGCCGGATTTTTCGCCGCCCACTCAGTGGCAAGCAGTTGGATCGGTCCGCGCGCCCGCCGCGCAAAAGGTCAGGCGTCGTCTCTGTATCTGTTCAGCTACTATGTAGGATCAAGCATCGCCGGGACGCTGGGCGGCGTATTCTGGCACAATTACGGCTGGAACGGCGTCGGTGGGTTTATCGCTATTATGCTGGTGCTGGCGATTGTTGTCGGTCTGCGCCTGCATCGCCGTCTGCACGTTTGACCTGGTAGAATTGCGCTGTACATAGGGTTACACGCCGATACCAATGACTCACGGACGTCCTCGATTATCAGCGATAAAGTATTTTCAACGGCCCCGCAGTGGGGTTGAATGAAAAACCAAATCGAGGGTATGAAAATGAAAAACGTATTAGCTCTGGTTGTTGCCGCTGCTATGGGTCTGTCTTCCGCCGCGTTTGCGGCAGAGACGGCAACCTCTCCCGCTCCGGCAACGCAAAGCGCCCCGGCGAAAACCACTCATACTAAAAAGCATCACAAAGCGGCCCCACAGAAAGCGCCAGAGCAAAAAGCGCAAGCGGCTAAAAAGCACAGCAAAAATACCGCCAGGCATCAAGCCGCTAAACCGGCTGCCCAGCCTGCAGCATAATTCCCGTTAAAACGTCGGCGCGCCCCTTTGCGCTAACGTATGCTGGCGCTGGACGCCCTGTTCAGCGCCTTTCTTCGGAGGGCTTCAGCGTGGGTCGTTATCGTTTTGAGGTCATTCTTATTTCATTAATTTTCTGCGCGCTTATCGCTATCCGCTTCTGGTTCGCCTGATCGTAGTTCGCTGATTTTCCTCTCACTTCTCCGTCGTTACGTCTATAGTATTTACTGAGGGTTTTCTTTTAATAATCATAATTACCCACCAGAGTGTGATATGCGTAAAACCGTTGCTGTATTACTGGGCTCGTTTTGTTTTACATCGGGTATGGCGTATGCGGACAAACCTGACGCGCAAGCCGATACCAGTGAAGTCAAAACGCTATTTTTCGGTCAGGACGATCGTGTTCCGGTTGAGGATCCAACCGATGCGCCGTGGGATGCGATTGGCCAACTCGAAACCGCCAGCGGCAATCTTTGCACCGCCACGCTTATCTCGCCACACCTGGCGCTCACTGCCGGACATTGTTTATTAACCCCGCCCAGAGGCACACCGGATAAAGCCGTCGTGCTGCGTTTTGTGTCCAAAAAAGGGATTTGGCGTTACGAAATTCACGGGATTGAAGGTCGGGTTGATCCGGGGCTGGGTAAGCGTCTGAAAGCCGATGGCGATGGCTGGATTGTCCCCCCTGCCGCGGCATCATGGGATTTTGGTCTGATCGTACTGCGTTATCCCCCCTCTGGAATCACGCCATTACCTTTATTCGACGGGGATAAAGACGCCCTGACCGCAGCGCTGAAAGAAGCCGGACGTAAAGTCACCCAGTCAGGCTACCCGGAAGATCATCTCAACACGCTTTATTCCCATCAGGACTGTATCGTCACCGGCTGGGCGCAAAAGGCGGTGTTGTCGCATCAGTGTGATACCCTTCCCGGTGACAGCGGTTCTCCGCTGATGCTTAAAACGGCGACGGGCTGGCAGCTCATTGGCGTACAGAGTTCAGCCCCTGCGGCCAAAGACCGCTGGCGGGCCGATAATCGCGCCATTTCGGTGACCGGCTTTCGCGATAAGCTGGATGCGCTGGCTGAACAGCCATAAGACAACGCCGCCCGCGCGAGGCGGGCGGCAAACATCAGGCAAGTTTAATCATCACCATACCGACCAGCAGTAGCGCAACGCCAATCCATCCTTTAGGGTTCAAACGTTGACCAAACAGAATCCAACCGGCAGCCAGCGTCGCGGCGATACCAAAACCGCCCCACAGCGCGTAGGCTACCGACAGGTCAATGCCCTTTACCGCCTGGGAGAGCGCGCTAAACGCCGCTAATACGGCGGCCAGCGACAGAATGCCGTAGAATTTACGCCGGAAACCGTCAGAGAATTTTAAAAAGACGTTAGCCATAATTTCCAGCACGATCGCCACGGCCAGCCACGCGGCATGAACCCATTCAAACTGCTGCATGGTTCACCTCCTTCGTCGTGCGGCGTGGCTTACGGGTGCCGGATTTAATCAGCACAATCCCCAGCACCAGCATCGTCAACCCCGCAATTTTCATCGCCGGGAGCGCTTCGTCAAATAGCAGCACGCTGAACAGCGTAATAAACAAAATGCCAATACCTTCCCACAGCGCATAGGCGACGCCGAGGGCGATTTTTTTTACGGCAAATGAGAGGAAAATATATGACAACGTAATCATCACCAGCATCAAAATAAATCCGCCGTTGCCATCGCTAACACTTGCCCATTTCATCGACAGCGTCCCGGTAATTTCTGCCACAATGGCCAGGCCTAATAAAATCCAGTAAAACATGATGCTTCTCCTGCTTGAGAATATAATCCATTGGGCTTGCTGAAGGCAGCAAACCTGAAAATAAAAACAGTCAGCTCAGCGCATGACGCGAGCGTAAGCAGAAGAAAGGGACTAAAGCGCGTTGCGCCAGTGCTGCTCACCGGCAAGCAGGAAAGAGGAAGACGTGCGTAAAAGAGTCTGGGTGGAAAAAAACGTCCTGAACATATTGTCCATAATATTACAATTATCCGCAGTGTTGCTTCTCGTCATCGCGGATGATAATTGTCCTCGGTAGTTGAACACGCCTGATTTGTACCACAGCCTAAGAATTAACTCAAAACCTTTTCACTTCTTTACCCTCCCCGTTTGATTTCTGCCAGGACGACGCGACAGAAATCACATTATTATATCCGGCAAGACAAAAATTTCAGGAAAACGCATGGCTAAGCCAATCATTACGCTGAACGGTTTAAAGATCGTTATTATGCTCGGCATGCTGGTGATCATTCTTACTGGCATTCGCTTCGCGGCGGATATTATCGTCCCGTTTATTCTGGCGATATTTCTTGCTGTGGTACTCAATCCGCTGGTGCAGCGGATGGTAAAACTGCGCGTTCCGCGCGTGATGGCCGTTTCAATACTGGTGTTAATCATCGTGATGGCGATGGTTTTGCTACTGGCTTATCTTGGAACCTCATTAAACGAACTGGCGCGCACATTGCCGCAGTATCGTTCCTCGCTGGTCGTTCCGCTAAAAAATCTCGAACCCTGGCTGGTTCGTTTAGGCATTGGCGTTTCCGTTGATGAACTGGTGAAGTATATCGATCCGAATGCGGCGATGACGCTGGTGACCAATCTGCTGGCGCAGTTGTCCAATGCCATGTCGTCGATTTTTCTGCTTCTGCTGACGGTGGTATTTATGCTGCTGGAGGTTCCGCAACTGCCCACAAAATTCCAGCAGATAATGACCCGCCCGGTGGAAGGCATGGCGGCAATACAGCGCGCGATTGACAGCGTGTCGCATTATCTGGTGCTTAAAACCGCCATCAGCATCGTCACTGGCTTAGTGGTGTGGGCAATGCTGGCAGCGCTTGAGGTGCGTTTCGCGTTCGTCTGGGGACTGCTGGCGTTTGCGCTAAACTATATTCCCAATATCGGTTCCGTGCTGGCAGCGATCCCGCCAATCGCGCAGGTATTGGTGTTTGGCGGCCTGTACGACGCGCTGGTCGTACTGGCGGGGTATCTGATGATTAACCTCGTGTTTGGTAACATTCTGGAACCCCGCATTATGGGTCGGGGACTTGGTCTATCGACGCTGGTGGTATTTCTGTCGTTGATTTTCTGGGGCTGGCTGTTGGGCCCGGTAGGCATGCTGCTTTCAGTGCCGCTGACGATTATCGTGAAGATTGCCCTTGAACAAACCGTTGCCGGACAGAGCATCGCCATTCTGCTTAGCGATGTGAATAAAGCGTAAACCAGTAAAAGAAAACGGCCTCCGCAGAGGCCGTCAGGAGATCGGTGGGCCTGATAAACACAGTGGCATCAGGCGCCCCATATCTTAAAGCGCTTTCAGAATCGCATCCACGCTGGCTTTGGCATCGCCAAACAACATATGGGTGTTCTCTTTGAAGAACAGCGGATTCTGTACGCCTGCATAACCGGTGTTCATTGAGCGTTTAAAGACGATAACGTTCTGCGCTTTCCAGACTTCCAGTACCGGCATGCCGGCAATTGGGCTGCCCGGATCGTCCTGCGCCGCCGGGTTGACGGTGTCGTTAGCGCCAATCACCAACACGGTGTCGGTATCGGAGAAATCATCGTTGATTTCATCCATTTCCAGCACGATGTCATAAGGCACTTTGGCTTCGGCCAGCAGAACGTTCATATGGCCAGGCAAACGTCCGGCGACCGGATGGATACCGAAACGGACCTTGATGCCGCGTGCCCGCAGCTTCTCAGTGATTTCCGCCACTGGATATTGCGCCTGCGCCACCGCCATACCGTAGCCGGGGGTGATGATCACGGTGTGCGAGTTTTTCAGCATTTCTGCGGTGTCTTCCGCGCTGATCTCACGGTGCTCGCCGACTTCTTCGTCACCACCAGATGACGAACCATCGGTGCCGAAACCGCCTGCAATGACGCTAATGAACGAACGGTTCATCGCCTTACACATAATATATGACAGTATCGCACCGGAAGAACCAACCAGCGCCCCGGTCACAATCAGCAGATCGTTGCTCAGCATGAAGCCCGCCGCCGCCGCCGCCCAGCCCGAATAGGAGTTCAGCATTGAAACGACGACTGGCATATCCGCGCCGCCGATGGAGGCCACCAGATGCCAGCCAAACGCCAGGGCGATGATGGTCATCACCAGCAGCGCCAGCACCTGCAAACCGACGCTCTCGGTACGGACAAAAACGAGCAGTAACAGGAAAGACACGACCAGCGCCGCGAGGTTCATTTTATGCCGGTTCGGCAGCATCAGCGGTTTAGAAGAGATCTTCCCGCGCAGCTTACCAAACGCGACAACGGACCCGGTAAAGGTCACCGCGCCGATAAAGATACCCAGGAACACCTCCGTCAAATGGATGTTCACCAGAACTGGATCCAGGCCCGCTTCGTGATACAGATAACTGTTAAAGCCGACCAGCACCGCAGCCAGGCCAACAAAGCTATGCAGTATCGCCACCAGCTCGGGCATTTCGGTCATTTCGACTTTCTTCGCCAGACGAATACCAATCGCGCCACCGATGATCATCGCCACCAGGATCCAGGCGACGTTGCCGGTATCGGGGCCGAAGATCGTGGCAATCAGCGCAATCGCCATCCCGGCGATACCGAAGTTATTTCCCTGTTGGGACGTTTCATGTTTTGAAAGCCCCGCCAGGCTGAAAATAAACAGGATCGCGGCAACAATGTATGCAGCTGTAACTAATCCTCCAGACATGTGTTACCCCTTAGTTTTTCCGGAACATTTTCAGCATGCGCTGAGTCACGGTGAAGCCACCGAAAATATTAATGCTGGCAATCAGCACCGCGATAAAGCTGAGGAAGCTCACCCAGCCGCCCTGGCCAATTTGCAACAGCGCGCCCACCACGATGATCCCGGAAATAGCGTTGGTCACGGACATGAGCGGAGTATGCAGCGCGTGGGAGACATTCCACACGACGTAGTAACCCACCACACAGGAGAGCGCGAATACGGTAAAGTGACCGAGGAACTCTTTTGGCGCGACATCAGCCAGCCAACCGAACAGAATAATCGCCAGCGCCATCAGCGCATATTTACGCCACGGCGACGCCGGTTTCTCCGGCTCTTTCACTTCCGGCGCGGCTTTCACCGCGGCTTTAGGTTGCGCGGAAACCTGAATCGGCGGCGCAGGCCAGGTAATTTCCCCGTCACGCACTACCGTCACGCCGCGCACCACAACGTCGTCGAAATCGACATTGATCGTGCCGTCTTTTTCCTTGCAAAGCAGTTTCAGCAGGTTAACCAGGTTGGTGCCGTACAGCTGAGAGGACTGCGTCGGCAGACGCCCTGGCAGGTCGGTGTAGCCAATAATCTTCACGCCATTCGGGGTAGTGACCACCTCATTTGCAACGGTGTACTCGCAATTGCCGCCATTTTGCGCCGCGAGATCCACTATCACGCTGCCCGCCTTCATTGAATCAACCATTTCACGGGTGATCAGCTTCGGCGCGGGTTTGCCTGGGATCAGCGCGGTGGTAACAATGATGTCCACCTCTTTCGCCTGCGCGGCGAACAGCGCCTTTTCGGCTTTAATAAACGCTTCGGACATCACTTTGGCATAGCCGTCGCCGCTGCCCGCTTCCTCTTTAAAATCCAGCTCGAGGAATTCCGCGCCCATACTCTGGACCTGTTCTTTCACTTCCGGACGGGTATCGAAAGCGCGGACAATCGCCCCCAGGCTGTTCGCCGCGCCAATCGCGGCCAGCCCCGCCACCCCGGCGCCGATCACCATCACTTTGGCCGGCGGGACTTTCCCTGCGGCCGTAATCTGACCAGTAAAGAAACGACCAAACTCGTGGGCCGCCTCAACGATCGCGCGATAACCCGCAATGTTTGCCATCGAGCTTAACGCGTCAAGCGACTGGGCGCGTGAAATGCGCGGCACCGAATCCATCGCCATGACCGTCACATTACGCTCGGCAAGCTTCTGCATTAACTCCGGATTTTGCGCCGGCCAGATAAAGCTCACCAGCGTGGTGCCCGGGTTGAGTAACGCAATTTCATCGTCCTGCGGCGCGTTGACCTTCAGAATCACCTCGGATTGCCAGACTGCGCTGCTATCCACAATGTCAGCGCCCGCGTCAGCAAAAGCCTTATCGTCAAAACTTGCCAGTCCACCCGCGCCGCTCTCTACCGCGACGGTGAAACCCAGCTTCAGCAGCTGTTCCACCGTCTTCGGCGTGGCTGCGACTCGGGTTTCATTGGTAAACCGTTCTCTTGGTATGCCAATTCGCATAATGTTCCCTTCCATCGTTATTTTTGATGATGGTTTGTCAGTGATCGTGAAGTTGCGCACGCAATTTCACGCGGGAGGTAAAGTCTTACCCCGGCTCAATAAAACAGTAACAAACTCCATATAACGTACTGAAAATAGCGCCTGTGATCTAGCGCCAAAAATCAGTATTTGTTAGGTAATCTGCAAAATATGAACGATTCAGCCCTCTGACCGGGATAATGACCTTCAAATCCTTGCCAAAGGCCCATAATTCGCTCAAGCGAAGCGGCAAAACATGATTTAGCGCCATTGCAGATCAATTAATTAACATTAAATTAACTTATGAAATTCTGTCTGTTCATTAGTTTAGGCCGCGAAGCGCCCATTTTTTCGACATATCACATTTTGTTATCGGCCTTGTGACCGCATTCGTTATGTTGATTGAAAAATGACGCAGACATTCACCAGGTTTAAATGCAATAATCAGCCACGTTTCTAGTCAATAACAATACCAGTACCTGGTTTGCGCAAGGCGAAGGATTATTTTTATGAAGCTTAAGAACACTCTCCTGGCGTCCGCACTGCTCTCTGCGACGGCTTTTTCTGCGAACGCAGCAACGGAACTGACGCCAGAGCAAGCGGCTGCACTGAAACCTTATGACCGCGTTGTCGTCACGGGCCGTTTTAACGCGATTGGCGATGCGGTCAAAGCCGTCAATCGCCGCGCGGATAAAGAAGGCGCCGCCTCTTTTTATGTGGTAGACACCTCCGATTTTGGTAACAGCGGCAACTGGCGCGTTGTGGCCGACCTTTACAAAGCCGACGCGGAAAAAGCGGAAGACAGCAAAAATCGCGTAATTAACGGTGTAGTGGAGTTACCGAAAGCTCAGGCTGTTCTGCTGGAACCGTACGATACCGTAACGGTCCAGGGCTTCTACCGCAGCCAGCCGGAAGTGAATGACGCCATAACCAAAGCGGCGAAAGAAAAAGGCGCCTACTCCTTCTATATCGTGCGTCAGGTTGATGCGAACCAGGGCGGCAACCAGCGTATTACCGCGTTTATTTATAAAGAAGATGCGAAAAAACGTATCGTTCAGAGCCCGGACGCCATCCCGGCCGATTCTGATGCTGGACGCGCAGCGCTGGCCGCGGGCGGCGCCGCCGCGAAGAACGTTGAGATCCCGGGCGTAGCCACCACCGCATCGCCGAGCGCGGAAGTAGGCCGCTTCTTTGAAACCCAGTCAACCAAAGGCGGACGTTACACCGTCACACTTTCGGATGGTACCAAAGTCGAAGAACTGAACAAGGCCACTGCGGCAATGATGGTGCCGTTTGACAGCATCAAGTTCACCGGTAACTACAGCAACATGACCGAAGTCTCTTATCAGGTCGCGAAGCGTGCGGCGAAGAAAGGCGCCAAGTATTATCACATCACCCGCCAGTGGCAGGAACGTGGTAATAATATGACCATCAGCGCCGATCTGTATAAGTAAGTTCCTACAGGCCCGGTACGCGAAAGCGCTGCCGGGCAAGAGTGATTAACACCATCAGGCCGACTTTTCGCACAATCAGTCACAAATCTTTCCGCGAACATTGCATACAGCCCCTTCTCTCCGTAAAATCCCGCGCCTTAGTGGCTTTCACCATTTTTATGCGTTTTGCCATAATAATTATTCTCCACCGTTCCTTTGAAACTGGATAATCATGGAAAAAAAACTGGGACTGAGCGCGCTCACTGCGCTGGTTTTAAGCTCGATGCTTGGCGCTGGTGTGTTCAGTCTGCCGCAAAACATGGCCGCTGTTGCCAGCCCGTCAGCTCTGCTGATTGGCTGGGCTATAACCGGCGCGGGTATCTTACTGCTGGCGTTCGCCATGCTGATTCTGACCCGTATCCGTCCCGACCTGGATGGCGGCATCTTCACCTATGCCCGCGAAGGCTTCGGTGAGCTGATCGGTTTTTGCTCCGCCTGGGGTTACTGGCTTTGCGCCGTTATCGCGAACGTTTCTTATCTTGTCATCGTGTTTTCAGCGCTCAGTTTCTTCACTGACACCCCCGCACTTCGCCTGTTTGGCGATGGCAATACCTGGCAGTCGATCGTCGGCGCCTCGGTTCTGCTGTGGGTGGTCCATTTTCTGGTGCTGCGCGGAGTACAGACCGCCGCGAGCATCAACCTGGTAGCGACGCTTGCCAAGCTGTTGCCGCTGGGGTTATTCGTCGTGTTGGCGATAATGGCGTTCCGTCTGGATACGTTTAACCTCGACTTCACCGGCATAGCGCTGGGCGTTCCTGTCTGGGAACAGGTGAAGAACACCATGTTGATTACCCTCTGGGTCTTTATCGGCGTAGAAGGCGCGGTGGTGGTGTCAGCCCGCGCCCGCAACAAACAGGACGTCGGTCGCGCCACGCTACTGGCGGTACTTGCTGCGCTTAGCGTTTATCTGCTGGTCACCCTGCTCTCGCTGGGCGTGGTTGCGCGACCAGATCTGGCCGAAATGCGTAACCCGTCGATGGCGGGTCTGATGGTGCAGATGATGGGACCGTGGGGCGAAATTATTATTGCCGCCGGGTTGATTGTTTCTGTCTGCGGCGCGTACCTCAGCTGGACGATTATGGCCGCCGAAGTGCCGTTCCTGGCCTCGACCCATAAAGCGTTTCCACGTATTTTCGCGCGCCAGAATGCCCAGGGCGCGCCGTCGGCGTCGCTGTGGCTGACTAACATCTGCGTTCAGGTGTGTCTGGTGCTGATCTGGCTCACAGGTTCCGACTACAACACCCTGCTGACCATTGCATCAGAAATGATTCTGGTGCCCTATTTTCTGGTAGGCGCGTTCCTGCTGAAAATCGCAACGCGTCCCCTGCACCAGGCCGTGGGTGTCGGAGCCTGCATTTATGGCTTATGGTTATTGTATGCGTCGGGCCCGATGCACCTGCTGCTTTCCGTGGTTCTGTACGCGCCGGGTCTGTTGGTGTTCCTGTACGCGCGTAAAACGCATACACATGATACTGTTCTGAATCGTCAGGAACTGATTTTGATTGGACTGCTGCTGGTTGCTGCGGTTCCGGCGACCTGGCTGTTGGTGGGGTAATTGTCATCCCATCGTTTAACGCGAATTGCCTGGCTTGCAGGCGCATAAGGAGCTTTCGATGGGAAACAAACACCCTTTGCCGATTCTGATCACCGGGGGCGGACGCCGCATTGGACTGGCCATCGCCTGGCATTTTATTCATCAGCAACAGCCGGTAATCGTCAGCTATCGTACCGCTTATCCGGCGATTGACGGACTGGCGAAAGCGGGCGCACTCTGTATTCAGGCCGATTTTTCCACCAATGAAGGCGTGTTAGCTTTTGCTGACAACGTGAAAGAAAGCGCCCCAGGGTTACGGGCAATCGTGCATAACGCCAGCGCATGGATGGCGGAAAAACCCGGTACGCCCCTGACCGACGTGCTGGCATGCATGCTACAGATCCACGTCAATGCGCCCTATCTGCTCAACCACGCTCTTGAAGGCATGCTGCGCGGCCACGGTCATGCCGCCAGCGACATTATTCATTTCACCGATTACGTGGTGGAGCGCGGCAGCGATAAACATATCGCCTATGCCGCCAGTAAAGCCGCGCTGGACAATATGACCCGCTCCTTTGCCCGCAAACTGGCTCCGGAAGTAAAAGTAAACGCTATCGCCCCCTCGCTCATTTTATTTAATGAGGGCGACGACGCGGAATACCGTCAGCAGGCGCTGAATAAATCGTTAATGAAAACGGCGCCAGGTGAAAAAGAGGTGATCGATTTAATCGATTATCTGCTGACCAGTTGCTTCGTGACTGGCCGCAGTTTCGCCGTCGACGGCGGCCGCCATTTGCGTTAGTGCAGCCTGACCCAGCAAAAAATCAGCAGCCAGGCGCTCAGGCACCAGCAAATAACCGCCCCGCCGAGCGCCATCGGTAGCTTCATCACCCCGGTGAAATACCAGAGCGACAGAAGATACACAAAATAAGGAATGATCGACCACATGCTGAATATGATGGTGGTTCTTAACGCTTCGATACCGCGCTCGCTGGCGACGATGTAATGCGCGATCAACGCGAAAGTGGGGAATAGCGGAATCAACCCTGCAATATAATAATTTTTCGTTTTTGCCAGTAAGCCGATCACCACCACTACCAGCGCGCCGAGAGCGGCTTTTATTACGAGTCCCATTGCCTTGCCTTAACACATCAATAACATCGGCTGTTAGCATAACGGAAGCGCTTCCGTTTAGGAAAGATTAATGGAAGGCGGCGGCGCCGCGGTGTATGTTGGCGTTTTTAGTCTGGCAATAATGGCATGAACACAATTGTATTTGTCGAAGACGATCCTGAGGTTGGCGCGCTCATCGCAGCTTATCTGGCAAAACACGATTTTGACGTAGTGGTTGAGCCGCGCGGTGATAAGGCGGAAGCGCGTATTCTGGAAGTGCAGCCCGATCTGGTCCTGCTGGACATCATGCTTCCCGGCAAAGACGGTATGACGTTATGTCGTGATATTCAGGGGCGCTGGCAGGGACCGATTGTGCTGCTTACTTCTCTCGACAGCGATATGAATCACATCCTCGCGCTGGAAATGGGCGCCTGCGACTACATACTGAAAACGACGCCCCCTGCCGTGCTACTCGCCCGCCTGCGCCTGCATTTACGTCAAAGCGAACACGCCACTCTGGCGAAAGGCATTCAGAGCGGCGGCGCGACGCCGTACAACCCTTTACGCTTTGGCTCGCTGAGGGTTGATCCGATTAACCGTTCAGTGTCGCTGGGCGGCGAACAGGTCTCCCTTTCCACCGCCGATTTCGAACTGTTATGGGAACTGGCGACCCATGCCGGACAGATTATGGATCGCGACGCGCTGCTGAAAAATTTGCGCGGCGTCAGCTACGACGGACTGGATCGTAGCGTGGACGTCGCAATTTCACGTCTGCGTAAAAAGTTGCGTGATAACGCCACGGAACCCTATCGCATAAAAACCGTGCGAAACAAAGGTTACTTGTTTGCGCCCCATGCCTGGGATGATGAAACCGCATACTGAGTGGAGAATGGAATGAAAAAACTCTTTGTGCAGTTTTATCTCCTGCTGTTTGTCTGCTTTCTGGTAATGACCCTGCTGGTTGGCCTGGTCTACAAATTCACCGCCGAGCGCGCCGGAAGGCAGTCGCTGGATGATTTGATGAAAAGCTCACTGTACCTGATGCGCAGTGAACTGCGGGAGATCCCGCCCCGTGACTGGGGTAAGACCATCAAACAGATGGATCTCAATCTCTCCTTCGACTTACGCGTTGAACCGCTGACCCACTTCCGGCTGGACGCGTCCTCAATGGAGCGCCTTCGCAGCGGCGACATTATTGCGCTGGACGATCAGTACACCTTTATTCAGCGTATTCCGCGCAGCCACTACGTGCTGGCCGTCGGTCCGGTGCCCTATCTCTACTACCTGCATCAGATGCGCCTGCTGGACATCGCGCTGATGGCGCTCATCGCCATTTCACTCGCCCTGCCGGTGTTTATCTGGATGCGTCCTCACTGGCAGGACATGCTGCGACTAGAAGCTGCGGCTCAGCGTTTCGGTAAAGGTCATCTGGGCGAGCGACTGAACTTCAACAGCGGTTCCAGCTTTGAGCGGCTGGGCATTGCTTTTAACCAGATGGCTGACAACATCACTGCGCTGATCGCCAGTAAAAAACAGCTGATTGACGGTATCGCCCATGAACTGCGCACGCCGTTGGTGCGTCTTCGCTATCGGCTGGAGATGAGCGAAAACCTCAGTCACCAGGAGTCGCTGGCGCTTAATCGTGACATCGGGCAGCTTGAGTCGCTGATCGAGGAGCTATTAACTTATGCCCGTCTCGACAGGCCGCAAAATGAACTGCACCTTAGCGAACCGGACCTCCCGGCGTGGATCACGTCCCACATTGAAGACGTACAGAGCGTCACTCCGGAACGCACGCTAACCCTCTCACAGGTCGTTCGCGGGCACTACGGCGCACTGGATATGCGTCTGCTGGAGCGCGTTCTGGACAACTTACTCAATAACGCACTGCGTTACTGCAAAACGACCGTTGAAATTAGCCTGCTGCGGGACGGACACCTCGCAACGTTGATTGTCGAGGATGACGGCCCAGGCATCGCGCCCGATGCCCGGCAAAAGGTGTTCGAACCTTTTGTGCGCCTGGACCCCAGCCGCGATCGCGCCACCGGTGGATGCGGTCTTGGACTCGCCATTGTCCACTCCATCGCTATGGCGATGGGGGGGACGGTGAGCTGCGGCGTGAGCCACCTTGGCGGCGCACAATTTCGTTTTAGCTGGCCTCTCCGGTCCCCCATCGCGCAAGAATCCCTTGCCTGACGACGACCGCACTGTAGCCGCCGACGAAAAGTTGTGCTATAAAAAAGTATGTTGTAACTAATGAGAATCGATCATGGCACGCTACGATCTTGTCGACCGACTGAACAGCACGTTTCGTCAGATGGAGCAGGCGCTCGCGGCGCTGACGGAAGCGCTCAGCCAGCAACCCCTGACGATTGCCCGCGTTTTTTCCCTGCCGGAGATCAGTAAAGAAGATGAGCATAACCCGCTGGAGACCATTGCGGTCAAACAGCATCTGGGTAAAGAAGCGCTGTCGCTGGCGTTAGCGCATTATCGCCACCTGTTCATTCAGCAGCAGTCGGAGAAGCGCAGCAGCAAAGCGGCGGTTCGTTTGCCCGGCGTGATCTGCTTTCGGGTGGATAACGCCAGTCAGCAGGCGTTACAGCGTCAGGTTGAACAGATAAACCAGTTGAAAACCACCTTCGAATATATCGTTACCGTGGAGTCAGGCTTACCCTCTGCAGCGCGATTTGAATGGGTGCATCGTCATTTACCCGGGTTGATCACGCTCAATGCCTACCGCGCGTTGACGGTGATTAACGATCCGGCGACGCTGCGCTTCGGCTGGGCGAATAAACATATCATCAAGAATCTCACCCGCGACGAGGTGCTGGCCCAGCTTGAAAAAAGCCTCAACACCCCACGTAGCGTACATCCCTGGACCCGCGAGGAGTGGCAGGCAAAGCTGGAGCGAGAATACCAGGATATCGCCGCGCTACCGCAGCGGGCGAAATTGAAAATTAAGCGTCCGGTCAAGGTCCAGCCCATCGCCAGGGTCTGGTATAAAGGGAAACAGAAGCAGGTGCAACACGCCTGCCCGACCCCGCTGATTGCGTTAATCAGCACGGATAACGGCGCGGGTGTGCCCGACATCGGCGAACTGCTGAATTACGATGCCGATAACGTTCAGCACCGTTTTAAACCCCAGGCGCAGCCGCTACGGTTGATAATTCCCCGGCTGCACCTGTACGTGGCGGATTAACGACCCGGCTTCATGCTGCCGACCATCTGCTCTGGCCGCACCCAGCGATCAAACTCCTCTTCACTGAGGTGGCCCAGCGCCAGAGCGGCGGCTTTCAGCGTCAGCCCCTCTTTGTGCGCTTTTTTGGCGATCTCTGCCGCTTTATCATAGCCGATGTGGGTATTCAGCGCGGTGACCAGCATCAGCGACTCGTTAAGCAACTGATTGATGCGCTCGCGGTTCGGTTCAATCCCTGTCGCGCAATGGGCGTTAAAGCTTTCCATGCCGTCGGCCAGCAGACGCACAGATTGCAGGAAATTATGAATCACCATCGGGCGATAAACGTTGAGTTCGAAGTTTCCCGACGCCCCTCCCATGTTGATTGCCACATCGTTGCCCATTACCTGGCAGCACAGCATCGTCAACGCTTCACATTGTGTCGGGTTAACCTTGCCCGGCATGATCGAACTGCCCGGTTCGTTTTCCGGGATAGCGATTTCACCAATGCCGCAGCGCGGACCGGAAGCCAGCCAGCGCACATCATTGGCGATTTTCATCAGTGAGGCCGCCAGCCCTTTCAGCGCGCCGTGAGCGTGTACCAGCGCATCACAGGTGGCAAGCGCTTCAAACTTATTGGGTGCGGTAACAAACGGCGCCTGGGTTATCAGCGCCAGTTCATCGGCCACGCGACGCGCATATTCAGGATGGGTATTCAGACCTGTACCAACGGCGGTGCCGCCAAGCGCCAGTTCCGCGACGTGCGACAGGCTGGCCTCCAGGTGTTTATGGTTATGCTCAAGCATTGCCACCCAGCCGGAGATTTCCTGACCGAGCGTCAGCGGCGTGGCGTCCTGTAGGTGGGTACGACCAATTTTGACTATGTCGGCGAAGGCGTGGGATTTCTCGCGCAGGGTCTGAGTTAATATCGTCAGTTGCGGAATAAGTTGCTTACGTAACGCCAGCAGCGCAGCCACATGCATGGCCGTCGGGAAAACGTCATTTGAGCTTTGGCTCTTGTTGACGTCATCATTGGGATGCACTTTGCGATCCATTCCGCGCACCCCGCCCAACAGCTCGCTTGCCCGGTTCGCCAGTACTTCATTCATATTCATATTACTTTGCGTACCGGAACCGGTCTGCCAGATAGCCAGCGGAAACTCATCGGCATGTTTGTCTGCCAGCACTTCGTCGGCGGCCTGCATAATGGCAGAGGCCTTCTCCGGCGACAGCAGCCCTAAATCCTCGTTAACCTTTGCCGCTGCACGCTTAGTGAGCGCCAGCGCGTGGATCAGCGCGACGGGCATTTTTTCAGTCGAAATACGAAAATGCTCCAGTGAACGTTGGGTTTGCGCGCCCCACAGTTTATCTGCCGGGACATCAATTGCACCCATCGAATCTTTCTCGCGGCGTACCGTTACCATTACCTTCTCCTTACTTAATGCGTTGATGAGGTTATGTTCGACATTGCCCACTTGCTTGCGGTCTTATGAGTATTAACGATGACGTAACCGTCGTTTGGTGGTTCGTGCGAAAAAAAACCGCCCCGTAGGGCGGCTGACGTTATTTCACGCAGCGTGCGCACTGCGACGTCTGAATCTGCTGGAAAAAGTCATTTCCTTTATCATCCACCAGGATAAAGGCCGGGAAATCTTCCACTTCGATCTTCCAGATCGCTTCCATGCCCAGTTCCGGGTATTCCACACATTCGAGGCTCTTGATGCTGCCCTGTGCCAGCACCGCCGCCGGGCCGCCAATACTGCCGAGGTAGAAACCGCCGTGCTTGTGACAGGCGTCGGTGACCTGCTGGCTGCGGTTCCCCTTCGCCAGCATTATCATGCTGCCGCCGGCGGCCTGAAGCTGATCGACGTAAGAATCCATCCGACCTGCGGTAGTTGGGCCGAGCGAGCCCGATGCGTACCCTTCCGGCGTTTTCGCCGGACCGGCGTAATAGATGGGATGATCTTTCACATACTGCGGCAGGCCTTCGCCCCGATCCAGACGCTCTTTCAGTTTGGCATGGGCGATATCACGCCCCACAATAATGGTTCCGTTCAGAGACAGACGCGTGGAAACCGGGTACTGCGACAGTTGCGCCAGTATATCTTTCATCGGGCGGTTCAGGTCAACGCGCACCGCTTCCCCTTCGCCTGCTTTGCGCAGCGCCTCGGGAATGTATTTACCCGGATTATGCTCCAGTTTTTCGATCCAGATCCCATCGCGGTTAATTTTCGCCTTGATGTTACGATCCGCGGAACAGGAGACCCCCATCCCCACCGGACAGGACGCCCCGTGACGCGGCAGACGAATCACCCGGATATCATGAGCGAAATATTTGCCCCCGAACTGCGCGCCCAGCCCCAGATTTTGCGCTTCCACCAGCAGCTCTTTTTCCAGCTCAACGTCGCGGAAAGCCTGACCGTGTTCATTTCCTTCCGTTGGCAGCGCGTCATAATATTTCGCAGAGGCCAGTTTGACGGTTTTCAGGTTTGCTTCGGCAGACGTGCCGCCAATAACAAACGCGATGTGGTATGGCGGGCAGGCCGCGGTGCCCAGCGTGCGCATTTTATCGACCAGATAATTTTTCAGTTTCCCCGGCGTCAGCAGCGCTTTGGTTTCCTGATACAGATACGTTTTATTCGCCGATCCCCCGCCCTTGGCGATACAGAGGAATTTATACTCATCGCCATCCACGCTATAAAGGTCAATCTGCGCTGGCAGGTTGGTGCCGGTATTCACTTCTTTATACATGTCCAGCGCGGCATTCTGCGAGTAGCGCAGGTTATCTTCGATATAGGTGTTATACACCCCGCGCGCCAGCGCAGCCTCATCGCCGCCGCCAGTCCACACGCGTTGCCCTTTTTTGCCGACAATAATCGCTGTACCGGTGTCCTGGCAGGTCGGCAAAATGCCTTTCGCGGCAATGTCGGAGTTGCGCAGAAACTGCAGCGCAACGTACTTGTCGTTTTCGCTGGCTTGTGGGTCAAGCAGAATATCGGCGACCTGCTGCTGATGCGCCGGGCGCAGCATGAACGAGGCGTCATGGAAGGCCTGTTGCGCCAGCAGCGTGAGCGCCTGTGGCGCAACTTTCAGGATCTCTTGTCCTTCAAATTCGGCCACGGAAACGTGTTCACTGGTCAGCAGATAGTATTCGGTATCATCCTTTTTAAGGGGAAAAGGATCCTGATAAAAGAAGGGTTTGTTTGACATTGATCTCTCACTTACTGCTCGGTCTGATTATCTTAGGCTTCAGGGCAGATGTTCCTTTGCCCTCGTTAAAAGCGAGTTACACTATCCTACACAATTTTTTAACAAAAACTGAGACAAGTACGACTTTTTGCGTGCACAGGTTACATCCCGCGGGTTTCTTGGTTTAATAACCGCATTCATTTCCACCTCATTTTAAAATTGAAACAGGGCATTGAAATGCAAAAACTTATCAACTCGGTGCAGAACTATGCGTGGGGCAGTAAAACGGCGCTGACGGAGCTTTACGGCATAGCTAACCCGCAGCAGCAGCCGATGGCGGAGCTGTGGATGGGCGCGCACCCAAAAAGCAGCTCTCAGGTGGTTGATGCTAACGGCCAAACCGTGTCGCTACGTGACGTCATCGAAAAGCATAAATCCACCCTGCTGGGCGATGCGGTTGCTGAGCGTTTTGGAGAGCTGCCCTTCCTGTTTAAAGTCCTTTGCGCCGCACAACCGCTGTCCATTCAGGTGCATCCGAACAAACGTAATTCTGAAACAGGCTTTGCCCGGGAAAATGCCGCCGGGATCCCGCTGGATGCCGCCGAGCGCAACTACAAGGATCCGAACCATAAGCCAGAGCTGGTTTTTGCCCTGACGCCGTTCCTGGCGATGAACGCATTTCGCGAGTTCTCTGAGATCGTCTCCCTGCTGCAACCGGTCGCTGGCGCTCACACCGCTATCGCGCATTTTCTGGAAAACCCCAATGCTGAACGGCTGAGTGAACTGTTCGCCGGTCTGCTGAATATGCAGGGGGAAGAAAAATCCCGCGCGCTGGCGATTCTGAAAGCCGCTCTGGAAAATCAGCAAGGCGAACCGTGGCAGACGATTCGTCTTATCGCCGAGTTTTACCCGGATGACAGCGGCCTGTTTTCGCCGCTGCTGTTAAACGTGGTGAAGCTGAATCCGGGAGAAGCCATGTTCCTGTTCGCTGAAACGCCGCATGCCTATCTGCAGGGTGTGGCGCTGGAAGTGATGGCCAATTCCGATAACGTTTTGCGTGCCGGACTGACGCCAAAATATATCGATATTCCGGAACTGGTCGCCAACGTCAGATTCGACGCTAAGCCAGCCAACCAGTTGTTAACAACGCCGGAGAAAAACGGTGCGGAACTGGACTTCCCTATTCCGGTAGATGATTTCGCCTTCTCGTTGCACGACCTGTCCGCGCAGGAAACGCCCGTCGCGCAGCAAAGCGCGGCGATTCTGTTCTGCGTGGAAGGCGAAGCTGTGCTCAGCAAAGGCGAGCAGCGTCTGGTGTTGAAACCCGGCGAGTCTGCGTTCATCAGCGCTGCGGAGTCGCCGATCATGGCCAGTGGCGTGGGCCGTTTAGCGCGGGTCTACAACAAGTTCTAGCAACTTACTGAATTTTTTAACAACTCTTGCTAAGCTAGTAAGAGGTCTTTGCGTTCTCCAGGCGGCCCGGGCTGCCTGGTTTCATTTTATGGATAAACAATATGAAAAAATCGCTGGTAGCTGCGAGTGTCATCGTCGCACTCGGTATCGTCTGGACGGGCGGTGCATGGTACACAGGTAAGAAGCTGGAAACCCATCTTTCTGAGATGGTCAGTCAGGCCAATGAGCAAATTAAGCGCAGCGCGCCGCAGGCGAATGTGGAACTTGGCTATCAAAACTATCAGCGCGGCGTGTTCAGCAGCCAGCTGCAACTGGTGCTTAAGCCGGTTGCCGGCAAAGAAAATCCGTGGCTGAAAGCGGGCCAGAGCGTGGTTTTCAATGAGTCTGTCGATCATGGTCCTTTCCCCTTCGCGCAGTTAAAAACCCTGAATCTCATCCCGTCAATGGCCTCGGTGAAAACCACCCTGCAAAATAACGAGGTCAGCAAGCCGCTGTTTGATCTCGCCAAAGGTGAAGCCCCCTTCGAGATCAACTCCCGTATAAGCTACAGCGGCGATACGCGTTCGGTGATGGCGGTGAAGCCGCTGAATTACGAGAATGAGACCGATAAAGTTGCCTTTAGCGGCGGTGAGTTCATCTTCAACGCCGACAAAGAAGGCAAAGAGGTGTCGCTTTCCGGTGAAGCGCAGAGTGGTCTGGTGAACGCAGTAAACGAATATGGTCAGAAGGTTCAGTTCACCTTCAACAATCTTAAGACCGAAGGTTCCAGCAGCCTCGCGAGCTTCGGCGAGCGCGTTGGCGATCAGAAACTGACCCTCGATAAAATGGCGATCTCTGTAGAAGGCAAAGAGATGGCGCTGCTCGAAGGTATGGAAATTAACGGCAAAACCGATCTGGTCAACGACGGCAAAACCATTAACAGCCAACTGGATTATTCGCTTAACAGCCTGAAAGTGCAGAATCAGGATCTGGGTAGCGGTAAGCTGACGCTGAAAGTGGGCCAGATAGACGGCGAAGCATGGCATCAGTTTAGCCAGCAGTATAATGCGCAAACCCAGGCGCTGTTGACACAGCCGGAAATCGCAGATAACCCGGAACTCTATCAGCAAAAAGTGACCGAGGCGTTCTTCAGCGCCCTGCCGCTGCTGATGAAAGGTGAACCGGTGGTGACGGTCGCGCCGCTGAGCTGGAAAAACGCAAAAGGTGAAACCACCTTCAACCTTTCCCTATTCCTGAAAGATCCGGCAACCGCGCAGGGCGAGCCGAAGACGCTGGCCGATGAAGTCGACCGTTCGGTGAAATCACTTGACGGCAAATTAGCCATCCCCATGGATATGGCCGTTGAGTTCATGACGCAGATTGCCAAACTGGAAGGTTACCAGCAGGAGCAGGCGGAAAAACTGGCTACGCAGCAGGTCAAAGGTCTGTCAGCCATGGGGCAGATGTTCCGCGTGACCACCCTGGAAGACAACACCATTGGCAGCAGCCTGCAGTACGCTAACGGCCAGGTGACGCTGAACGGGAATAAAATGCCGCTGGAAGAATTTGTCGGCTTGTTCGGCATGGCGTCATTGCCGGTGCCAGACGCACCGACGCAGCCGTAAGGCCCACTCTGAACCCCTCGTCTGAGGGGTTTATTTTTGTATCACCAGCCGCGCCGATAACGTCTGGTTACGGGTGTGTCCGTCATCATGGCCGATGCGTTGCAGTATGCGTTCCGCCAGGTAATACCCCATTTCGCGCGCCGGCGTTGTGGCCCAGACAATAGGCAAATCATCCAGCGCGTTTTCCGGAACGTCGGCAAATGCCCCCAGTGAAATCTGCTGTTCAAAGTAACGATCGACGCCGACCTCGCCGCTCTGGCGACCGGCGCGCATCAGGCCAAACCACGCCCCCATGGCGATCACTTCGTTATAACAGACCACGGCACTGATGGTCGGATTTCGTCGTAGCAACGTGGTGATGGCCTCAGCCGCCTGTTTTTGGCTGGTGGCGCACTCCAGCACCCAGTCACTGTGAAACGGCAGACCATATTTCAACAGCGTGGCGCAGTAGCCGCCCACGCGTTCGGCCCGGGTCAAAGAGGAGCTTTGCCCGCCTAACCAGGCAATACGCTGATGGCCGTGGCGGATGAGATGCTCCGTCAGCAACTGTGCCGCCTGCATGTTGTCGGGGCGCACGGTATCCACGTCGTCGGGATAGCTGGCGCGGGAGGCAAACACCACGGGAATGCCCTTTTCTTCCGCCATCACGCGTAGCGTCTCACTGCTCCCCGCAGCGCCGGCGATGATCACCCCATCGACACCCTGATTCAGTAACATCGTAAAACGCTGTTCCAGCTGTTCGCCGTCATGTCCGCCATGCAGCAGAAAGACCATCCGTCCCTGCGACTCCAGCGCTTCGGTCAAGCCCGCGGTGAGCTCCGCGTAAAACCGGGCGGATAAATCACGAACGATCAGCCCAACAACGCCGCTCTGTCCTCCCCGCAGCGCGGAAGCCTGACGGTTGCGCACAAAGCCCAGTTCTTCGATCGCCGCATTGACGCGCTCCCCGGTGGCGGTTGAAATACGTCCTTTACCGCTGAGCACCAGCGAAACCGTACTGACCGACACCCCCGCCGCCAGCGCCACATCGTGGATAGTGATTTTTTTGGCTATAGCCATGGAAACAACAAACTCCCCTGCTAACGTGACAGATAAAACGTTTTATCAATCACTTATATTTATACGCCCTATTATCCTCCGATAATGTGATTTGCGCCGCACTAAAATAAGGTAAAACGTTTTATCTTTCCGCTCAAATTTACGCGTTACCGATGAATTTTCACAAGGAGTCGTTAGATGACGGCAAAAACAGCACCCAAAATCACGTTATGGGAATTTTTCCAGCAGTTGGGCAAAACCTTCATGCTGCCCGTCGCTTTACTGTCGTTTTGCGGCATTATGCTGGGCATCGGCAGTTCGTTAAGCAGCCACGATGTGCTGACTCTGCTTCCGGCGTTGGGCAATCCGGTCCTGCAGGCGATCTTCACCTGGATGAGCAAAGTCGGTTCATTCGCCTTTAGCTTCCTGCCGGTCATGTTCTGCATCGCGATTCCTTTAGGTCTGGCGCGCGAAAACAAAGGCGTCGCCGCGTTCGCCGGTTTCGTCGGCTATGCGGTGATGAACCTTGCGGTTAACTTCTGGCTAACCGCAAAAGGCATTCTGCCCGCCACCGACCCGGCGGTGCTGAAAGCCAATAACATCCAGAATATCCTCGGGATCCCGTCCATCGACACCGGGATCCTCGGCGCGGTCATCGCCGGTATTATCGTCTGGATGCTGCACGAACGTTTTCACAATATTCGTCTGCCGGATGCGCTGGCATTCTTCGGCGGGACCCGCTTTGTGCCGATTATCTCTTCCGTGGTTATGGGCCTGGTGGGTCTGGTCATTCCACTGGTTTGGCCGGTATTTGCGATGGGCATCAGCGGACTCGGTCATATGATTAACAGCGCGGGCGACTTTGGCCCCATGTTGTTTGGTACCGGCGAACGTCTGCTGTTACCGTTTGGTTTACATCACATTCTGGTTGCGCTGATTCGCTTTACCGACGCAGGCGGTACACAGGAAGTGTGCGGTCATACGGTGAGCGGCGCCCTGACTATCTTCCAGGCGCAGTTGAGCTGCCCTACCACACAGGGGTTCTCTGAAAGCGCAACCCGCTTCCTCTCACAGGGTAAAATGCCCGCGTTTCTCGGCGGCTTACCGGGAGCCGCATTAGCGATGTATCACTGCGCCCGGCCTGAAAATCGCCATAAAATCAAAGGACTGTTGATATCTGGCCTGATCGCGTGCGTCGTGGGCGGCACCACGGAACCGCTGGAATTTTTATTCCTGTTCGTTGCCCCGGTACTGTATGTGATTCACGCGTTACTGACGGGTCTGGGTTTCACCATTATGTCGGTGCTGGGCGTGACCATCGGCAACACTGACGGCAATATTATCGATTTTGTCGTGTTTGGTATTCTGCACGGCCTGTCGACCAAGTGGTATCTGGTGCCAGTGGTAGCCGCTATCTGGTTCGCGGTGTACTACGTCATTTTCCGCTTCGCCATCACCCGCTTTAATCTGAAAACGCCGGGTCGCGACAGTGACATCGCCAGCACGATAGAAAAAGCCGTTGCCGGCGCGCCGGGTAAATCGGGCTATAATGTGCCAGCCATTCTGGCGGCGCTGGGCGGTGCCGATAATATCGTCAGCCTCGATAACTGCATTACCCGCCTGCGTCTGTCGGTGAAGGATATGTCGCTTGTGAACGTCCAGGCGCTCAAGGACAACCGCGCCATTGGGGTGGTTCAGTTGAATCAGCATAATTTGCAGGTGGTCATTGGTCCTCAGGTTCAGTCGGTGAAAGACGAAATGGCGGGTCTGATGAATACCGTTCAGGCATAAGGGCTACGCTATGTTCGATTTTTCAACCGTTGTTGACAGGCATGGGACCTGGTGCACCCAATGGGATTACGTTGCCGACCGTTTTGGTTCTGCCGATCTGCTGCCGTTTACCATTTCCGATATGGATTTCGCGACGGCGCCCTGTATCCTGGAGGCGCTGCACCAGCGCCTCGCTCACGGCGTACTGGGCTACAGCCGCTGGCAAAATGATGCGTTTCTCGGCGCCATCGCCTCCTGGTTCGATCAACGACACAACACCACGATCGACACCGGTTCGCTGGTGTATGGCCCCTCGGTGATCTATATGGTGTCGGAATTAATTCGCCAGTGGTCCGCGCCGGGTGACGGCGTGGTTGTCCATACGCCTGCCTATGACGCTTTTTACAAAGCTATAGAGGGCAATCAGCGCACCGTGATTCCCGTCGCCCTGGAAAACCCCCGTGCGGGATGGATCTGCGACCGGGATAAACTGGAAGCGGCGCTGGCGCGACCGGAGAGTAAAATTCTGTTGCTGTGCAGCCCGCACAACCCGACCGGTAAAGTCTGGACGCGCGGTGAACTGGAGATCATGGCGGCGCTGTGCGAGCGCCACGGCGTTCGGGTTATTTCCGATGAAATTCATATGGACATGGTGTGGGGAGAACAGCCGCACATTCCCTGGTGCAACGTGGCGAGCGGCAACTGGGCGCTGTTTACCTCCGGCTCGAAGAGCTTCAATATTCCGGCGCTTACTGGCGCGTATGGCCTGATACAAGATGAACAGAGCCGCACTCGTTATCTCAATGCGCTAAAAGGTCGCGATGGTCTGTCGTCGCCTGCCGTCCTGGCGCTGACCGCGCACATCGCAGCCTACGAGCAAGGCGCGCCCTGGCTGGATGCGCTTCGCGGTTACCTGAAGGATAATTTGCGTTATGTTGCCGATACGCTTAACGGCGCCTTTCCGGAACTGGCCTGGCAACCGCCGCAGTCAACGTATCTGGCGTGGATCGATCTGCGTTCGCTGAAGATTGATGATCATGCATTGCAGTCTGCGCTTATTCATCAGCAAAAAATCGCCATAATGCCCGGCTTTACCTATGGCGATGAGGGGCGCGGCTTTGTGCGTTTAAATGCCGGTTGCCCGCGTTCGAAACTTGAACAAGGCGTCTCCGGCCTGATAAAGGCGATTCGTTCCGTCCGCTAACGCACCGTTGCGCAATGAAATTAATCATTGCGCAACATAGCTTTTCACCGGGATTTGTTTTTATAATAGCGCGCACTTTTCTATTCAAATAATGAGTGCGACCATGATTGATACTTCCCTGCCGTTAACTGACATTCATCGCCACCTGGATGGCAACATCCGCGCCCAGACCATCCTCGACCTTGGTCGCCAGTTCAATTTGACGCTTCCAGCCCAGACGCTCGACACGCTGATCCCCCATGTTCAGGTGACCGCGACGGAACCCGATCTGGTCAGTTTCCTGGCTAAGCTGGACTGGGGAGTCAAAGTATTAGGCTCCCTGGAGGCCTGCCGCCGCGTGGCGTTCGAGAACATTGAAGATGCCGCCCGAAATGGCCTGCACTACGTTGAACTGCGATTTTCTCCGGGTTATATGGCCATGACGCATAACCTCCCGATCGCGGGCGTGGTGGAATCGGTCATCGCGGGTGTACGCGAAGGTTGCGAAGCCTTCGGCGTGTCGGCGCGTTTGATTGGCATCATGAGCCGCACTTTTGGCGAAGCCGCCTGTTTGCAAGAGCTCGAGGCGCTTCTGGCGCACCGCGATCAGATCACCGCGCTGGATCTCGCCGGAGATGAACTGGGCTTTCCGGGCAGTTTGTTCCTGTCGCATTTTAACCGGGCCCGTGACGCCGGGTGGCGCATTACCGTTCATGCGGGAGAAGCCGCCGGCCCGGAAAGCATCTGGCAGGCAATTCGTGAGCTGGGCGCAGAGCGCATCGGACACGGCGTGAAAGCCGTTGAGGATCCTGCGTTGATGGACTTTCTTGCGGAGCAGCGCATCGGAATTGAGTCCTGCCTGACATCAAATATACAGACCAGCACCGTGGCATCGCTGGCGGCGCATCCGCTGAAAACTTTCCTTGAGCACGGCGTACTGGCCAGTCTGAACACCGACGATCCGGCAGTACAGGGCGTAGATATTATTCATGAGTATACCGTCGCGGCGCCGGCTGCGGGTCTGACGCGCGAACAGATTCGCCAGGCGCAGATCAACGGTCTGGAAATCGCTTTTCTGAGTGCGCAGGAAAAACAGGCGCTGCGCGAAAAAGTGGCGGCAGCGTAAAGGACGGTGCCGGATGGCGGTGATGCCTTATCCGGCCTACTGCATAAGCCTGCCCGGCGGGCGATAGCGCCGCCGGGCAGATAGCTCTTACGTCAGACTCAGCGTCGAACGGTGTTTAGCCGACTCAATACCAAGCTCAATCAATTCCATAATCTGAATCGCCTGGCTTGCAGGTACCGGGTTTTCTCCATTACCGTTCAGCGCATCGCGGATCCCGGCGTAATACGCCGGATAATTCCCCGGAACGGTCAGCCAGGTCTCTTCGACGCGCGTTTCGCCTTCCACGCGGGTAAGCACGCCGTCGCGCATGTCGTAGCCCCAGTCTTCCTGTGGCAGACGCTCGCCGTTTTTCAGCCGCTCTTCCTGCGGGTCAAGGCCATATTTCACATAGCTCCCCCGCGAACCGTGTACGATATAGCGCGCCGATTCCGCCGCCGCCAGCATCGTTCCATGCAAAATCACCCGGCGCTGGGGATAAGAGAGCGTGGCGTGAAAATAGTCGGTTGACTGGGCCCCCGGACGCAGTTGCGCCAGATCGACGGTCATACTGACCGGCAAACCAAACAGGTTGATTGCCTGATCCAGCAGATGCGGCGCCAGATCGTACCAGATACCGCTACCTGGCCCGCCCTGTTCGCGCCAGCGATCGCGGACCTGCGGGCGGAAGCGGTCAAAGTGAGACTCAAAATAGGCCACTTCCCCCAGCACGCCCTCTGACAGCATCGCTTTCAGGGTCAGAAAATCGCTGTCCCAACGGCGGTTATGAAAGACGGAAAGCACCCGTCCAAGGCTACGCGCCAGCGCATCCAGTTCGCTAGCTTGTGACAGTGTCACGGTAAAAGGCTTATCAACCACCACGTGCTTACCGGCTTCCAGCGCGGCTTTCGCCAGCGGGAAATGGGTGTCGTTAGGGGTGGGAATGACAATCAGGTCAATATTGGGGTCGTTAAACAAATGCTTTGGCTCAGAGACAACGGCCACGGCAGGCCAGTCCGCCTTTACCTTGGCTGCATCGCTGCTGGAAATGACGGCCAGTTCCAGACCGGGTGTACCATCAATTAACGGCGCGTGGAACGTCTTGCTGGCGTATCCATAGCCAATCAATCCTACGCGGATATTGTCACTCATCATGTTGCCTCTCGTTTCAGTCTGTGACCATTTCACACTATCCATAATCGTCTAACAATAGTTTACTTCGCCCCGCAGCAGAAAGGCGAAGAGTTAACTTAAGTCAAACAACCGTCATTTAAGCGCCGTCCGGGGTAATAAAGTGACTGAAACCGTTCCCGAAACCCTTGCTGGCTTAACTTTCGCTAAGTAAAATTCGCCGTCTGTGTTTAAGGATAAATCAAAGCAAATGTCGTCAGTGATCAATCGTATTATCGAATTAACGGGTTGGGTGGTTCTTGCATTTTCCGTGGTGCTGCTGGGCGTGGCTAATCATATTGATAATTACCAGCCGCCAGAGCAAACCGCAGTCGTTCAGAAAAAATGATGCTCTCCCGCCAGGCGGCTTGCGTCGTCTGGCGTTCAGCAACGGGCTTTTAAATACAGAAAAGGCTGAAAAAGTATCTGAAAAAGGTAAATCTGCCGCTTACCGCGCCTGCGCATATTGCCAGTTTCAATGAAGCAGGATAACCTTCTGGCCAGTGCCGTCTGGCACGGCTTTAGCTGTTAAGAAATCACTTATTTTGCATTGGTATCCCGGGCGTGCTGGTCAGGGATCGTTTGTTTATTTTTTTACGTTCGCAACTCAATAGGCATTATTTTTATATTAGGGATCCCTGTTTATGACCGTTCAGGATTATTTATTAAAATTCCGCAAAATTAGTTCACTTGAAAGTCTGGAAAAGTTGTTCGACCATCTCCATTACACGCTTACCGACGATCGGGACATCATCAATATGTATCGCGCTGCCGATCACCGTCGCGCGGAACTGGTATCCGGCGGTCGACTGTTTGATGTGGGTCAGGTGCCAAAGTCCGTCTGGCGTTACGTCCAATAAGAAAGTAGCGCTTGCCAGCAAAAGCTTTATAATAACCGCCCCAAAAAGAACGGTATGTCTGGCAATTCCGGAGATTTTATGACCACAACCCCGGCACAACGCATTGGAGGCTGGTTACTTGGCCCACTGGCCTGGCTTTTAGTCGCGTTGTTAAGTGCTTCGCTGGCCCTTTTTCTTTACGCTACGGCGCTCGCAACGCCGCAAACGTTCAGAATGTTGTCAGAACAAAGCGGGGGCAATCTGGTTTTATGGGGCGTTTCTTTTCTTACCGCGATCGCCATGTGGTACTACACCCTGTGGTTGACGATTGCGTTCTTTAAGCGCAGACGTTGTGTGCCAAAGCACTATATTGTCTGGTTGCTGGTGTCGGTTTTGCTGGCGATCAAATCCTTTGCCTTTTCGCCCGTGCCCGATGCTCTTGCCGTACGTCAACTGCTGTTTCCGCTGTTGGCGGCAGCACTGCTGGTGCCCTATTTCAAACGCTCTGCGCGCGTGAAATCGACTTTCGTGAACCCGTAATAACCATACAGTTAACCTGTTGTCGCCTGCTGTAGATTGTCAGATAATAGGCGGCTTTTTTATTTCAGGCCGAAAAATGACTGATTACCTGCTGCTGTTTATCGGAACTGTGCTGGTCAATAACTTTGTACTGGTGAAGTTTCTGGGGCTTTGTCCGTTTATGGGGGTGTCCAAAAAACTGGAAACCGCCATGGGAATGGGCCTCGCAACGACGTTCGTGATGACCCTGGCCTCGATCTGCGCATGGCTGATTGATACCTGGATCCTGATTCCGCTCAATCTGATTTATCTGCGCACGCTGGCCTTTATTCTGGTTATCGCGGTTGTTGTACAGTTCACCGAAATGGTGGTGCGTAAGACCAGCCCGGCGCTTTATCGTCTGTTGGGGATTTTCTTACCGTTGATCACCACCAACTGTGCAGTACTGGGCGTCGCGCTGCTGAATATCAACCTTGGTCACACTTTTTTGCAGTCGGCTCTGTACGGATTTTCCGCCGCCGTCGGTTTTTCGTTGGTCATGGTGCTGTTTGCCGCCATTCGCGAGCGCCTCGCCGTGGCGGATGTCCCTGCCCCCTTTCGCGGTAACGCGATTGCGCTGATCACGGCAGGGTTAATGTCTCTGGCCTTTATGGGCTTTAGTGGTTTGGTGAAGTTGTAATGAATGCTTTCTGGATTGCCGTTGCCGCCTTGAGCCTGCTGGGCCTGGTGTTCGGCGCCATTCTGGGCTATGCCTCCCGCCGCTATGCGGTGGAAGATGATCCGGTCGTCGAAAAAATTGATGAAATTTTACCGCAAAGCCAGTGTGGGCAGTGCGGTTACCCCGGCTGTCGTCCCTACGCGGAAGCTATCGGTAGCCAGGGTGAGAAAATCAACCGCTGTGCGCCCGGCGGCGAAGCGGTGATGCTTAAAATCGCTGAACTGTTGAATGTCGATCCGCAGCCGATAGACGGCGATGAACAGGCCATGGCGCCTGTGCGTATGCTGGCCGTAATTGATGAAGCCAACTGTATCGGCTGCACGAAGTGCATTCAGGCCTGCCCTGTTGACGCGATTGTCGGTGCGACGCGCGCCATGCACACGGTGATGAGCGATCTCTGTACCGGCTGCAATCTCTGCGTCGATCCTTGCCCGACACAGTGTATCGAACTGCGCCCGGTCGCCGAGACGCCTGACAGTTGGAAGTGGGATTTAAACACGATCCCCGTGCGCATTATCCCCGTGGAACAACATGCTTAAGTTATTCTCTGCTTTCAGAAAAAATAAGATCTGGGATTTCGATGGCGGTATTCATCCGCCAGAAATGAAATCGCAGTCCAACGGAACGCCGCTGCGTCAGGTCCCCCTGGCGCAGCGCTTCGTTATTCCCCTAAAACAGCACATTGGCGCCGAGGGCGAACTGTGCGTTGCTGTCGGTGAGCACGTATTGCGGGGACAGCCGTTAACCCGTGGGCGCGGAAAAATGCTGCCGGTACATGCGCCCACCTCCGGTACGATAGCGGCAATTGCCCCGCACTCCACCGCCCATCCCTCCGCCCTCGCTGAACTGAGCGTGATCATTGATGCCGACGGCGAAGACCGCTGGATTGAGCGTGATGGTTGGTCGGATTACACCTCGCATAGTCGCGAAGAATTAATCACCCGCATCCACCAGTATGGCGTTGCGGGTCTTGGCGGCGCGGGCTTCCCAACCGGCGTAAAACTGCAGGGCGGCGGTGATAAAATCGAAACGCTGATCGTCAACGCGGCGGAATGTGAACCTTACATTACCGCTGACGATCGCCTGATGCAGGACTGTGCCGCGCAGGTCGTCGAGGGGATCCGCATCCTTGCGCATATCCTCCAGCCACGCGAGGTTCTGATTGGTATTGAAGATAACAAACCGCAGGCCATTTCGATGTTGCGCGCCGTGTTGGCCGACGCTCATGACATCTCCCTGCGCGTGATCCCCACTAAATATCCCTCAGGCGGCGCGAAACAACTTACCCAGATCCTGACCGGCAAACAGGTGCCCCACGGCGGTCGTTCTTCCGATATCGGCGTGCTGATGCAAAACGTCGGTACCGCCTATGCCGTTAAACGTGCGGTAATTGATGGTGAACCCATTACCGAACGCGTGGTGACGCTGACAGGCGAAGCCGTCAGTCGCCCCGGCAACGTCTGGGCGCGACTGGGTACGCCGGTGCGTCATCTTCTGAACGACGCGGGATTCTGCCCTTCAGCCGATCAAATGGTGATCATGGGCGGCCCGCTAATGGGCTTCACTCTGCCCTGGCTCGATGTGCCGGTGGTCAAAATCACTAACTGTCTTCTGGCGCCTTCCGCAACCGAAATGGGCGAACCCCAGGAAGAAAAAGGCTGTATTCGCTGCAGCGCCTGTGCGGACGCCTGCCCGGCCGATCTACTGCCGCAACAGCTTTACTGGTTCAGTAAAGGGCAGCAGCATGATAAAGCCACCGCGCACAACATTGCTGACTGCATTGAATGCGGCGCCTGCGCATGGGTATGCCCGAGCAATATTCCTCTGGTGCAATATTTCCGTCAGGAAAAAGCCGAACTGAACGCCATAAGCCAGGAAGAAAAACGGGCGGCGGAAGCCAAAGCGCGATTTGAAGCACGTCAGGCGCGTCTGGAACGCGAAAAAGCGGCACGCCTTGAGCGCCATAAAAAAGCGGCGGTCCAGCCAGCGGCGAAAGACCAGGACGCCATCGCTGCAGCCCTTGCGCGAGTGAAACAAAAACAAGCTCAGGCAACTCAGCCGGTTATCATCCAGGCCGGGGAAAAACCGGATAACAGCGCGGTCATTGCCGCCCGGGAAGCGCGTAAGGCTCAGGCGCGCGCAAAACAGGCGGAAAATAGTGTCACCACGGATACCGACCCGCGTAAAGCGGCGGTCGAAGCCGCTATTGCCCGCGCGAAAGCGCGTAAGCTGACACAGCAGGCAACGGACGAACAGGCCGCGCCCGCCGAACCGGTGGACCCGCGTAAAGCGGCGGTTGAAGCCGCCATTGCCCGCGCGAAAGCGCGTAAGCTGGCGCAGCAAGCAACGGACCAACAGGCCTCGCCCGCCGAACCGGTCGATCCGCGTAAAGCGGCGGTTGAAGCCGCCATTGCCCGCGCGAAAGCCAAAAAAGCCGCTCAGCAGCAGGTTGTCAACGAGGAATAAATGGTATTCAGAATCGCAAGTTCTCCTTACACGCATAACCAGCGTCAGACATCACGCATTATGCTGCTGGTTTTACTCGCCGCCGTACCGGGTATCGCCGCACAGCTGTGGTTTTTTGGCTGGGGCACGCTTTTTCAGATTGTGCTTGCAGGCATCAGCGCCGTTCTCGCAGAAGCCGCGGTGCTCAGACTGCGTAAACAGCCGGTTCTGTCCGTTTTAAAAGACAATTCCGCTGTGTTGACCGGATTGCTGTTGGCCGTCAGTATTCCGCCGCTGGCCCCCTGGTGGATGGGGGTTCTCGGTACCGTTTTCGCCGTGATTATCGCCAAACAGCTGTATGGCGGCCTGGGTCAGAATCCGTTTAACCCGGCAATGATTGGCTACGTTGTCCTGCTCATCTCCTTCCCCGTTCAGATGACAAGCTGGCTACCGCCGCATGAGATTGCCGCGCTATCGCCAGGCCTGATGGATGCGCTTCAGGTGATCCTGACCGGTCATACCGCCAGCGGTAACGATATGAATAGCTTGCGGATGGGCATTGACGGGATCAGTCAGGCCACGCCGCTGGATACCTTTAAAACTGCGCTGCATGCGGGGCGCTCTGTTGACCAGATCCAGCAATACCCTATTTACCGCGGCGCGTTTGCGGGTGTGGGCTGGCAGTGGGTCAATCTGGCGTGGCTGGCTGGCGGTGTCTGGTTGCTGTGGAAAAAAGCGATTCGCTGGCATATTCCGGTCAGCTTTCTGCTCTCGTTAAGTGTCTGCGCAACGCTGGGCTGGTTTTTCGCCCCCGACGCCCTGGCCTCGCCGTCAATCCACCTGCTTTCCGGTGCGACCATGCTCGGCGCGTTCTTTATTTTGACCGATCCGGTAACGGCCTCGACCACGAATCGGGGTCGTCTGGTGTTCGGCGCGCTTGCGGGGCTGCTGGTTTGGCTCATCCGCAGCTTTGGCGGTTATCCGGATGGCGTAGCCTTCGCCGTGCTTCTGGCGAATATTACGGTTCCGCTGATCGATTATTACACCCGTCCGCGGGTGTATGGCCATCGCAAAGGATAATCCATGCTGAAAACGATTCGTAAACATGGCATCACGCTGGCGCTGTTTGCAGCAGGCTCAACCGGACTGACCGCCGCCATCAATATGATGACCAAAACGACCATCGACGAGCAGGCCGCTCTCCAGCAAAAAGCGCTTTTTGATCAGGTGCTGCCCGCCGATCGCTATAACAATCAGCTACAGAACCGTTGTTTCATCGTTAGCGCCCCGGCGCTGGGGAAAGGCGAGCACCGCGTTTATATCGCCGAGAAAAATGGCACTCCCGTCGCGGCGGTAATGGAAGCGACGGCGCCTGATGGTTACTCCGGCGCGATTCAACTGCTGGTTGGCGCAGACTTCAACGGCACGGTTTTAGGCACGCGGGTTACCGAACATCACGAAACGCCAGGGCTGGGCGATAAAATCGAACGACGCTTGTCAGACTGGATCACGCATTTCAGCGGTAAATCGATCCAGGGCGCAAACGACAGTCGCTGGGCAGTAAAAAAAGATGGCGGCGACTTTGACCAGTTTACTGGCGCGACCATTACGCCTCGCGCAGTGGTTAACGCCGTGAAGCGCGCTGGACTTTATGCACAAACGTTGCCCGCGCAACTTTCACACCTTCCCGCCTGTGGAGAATAGACCATGAGCGAAATCAAAGACGTTATTGTCCAGGGGTTATGGAAAAACAACTCCGCGCTGGTTCAGCTGTTGGGCTTATGCCCTCTGCTGGCGGTGACCTCAACAGCAACCAATGCGTTGGGCCTGGGACTTGCCACTACGCTGGTGCTGACGCTCACCAACCTGACCGTTTCAGCGTTGCGCCGCTGGACGCCAGCGGAAATTCGTATCCCGATTTATGTCATGATCATCGCGTCGGTAGTGAGCGCCGTGCAGATGCTGATCAACGCCTATGCCTATGGCCTTTACCAGTCGTTAGGCATCTTTATTCCGCTTATCGTGACCAACTGCATCGTGGTGGGCCGTGCGGAAGCTTTTGCGGCGAAGAAAGGACCGGCGCTTTCGGCGCTTGACGGTTTCGCTATCGGCATGGGCGCCACTGGCGCGATGTTCGTGTTGGGGTCGCTGCGTGAGATCCTCGGTAACGGCACCCTGTTTGACGGCGCGGACAGCCTGCTGGGAAGCTGGGCGAAAGTGCTGCGGATTGAAATTTTCCACACCGATTCCCCTTTCCTGCTGGCGATGTTGCCGCCGGGCGCCTTCATTGGGCTTGGCCTGATGCTGGCAGTGAAATACCTTATTGACGAGAAAATGAAAAAACGCCGCGCCAGCGTGGCGGTCGCAACGGAACTGCCCTCTGGCGAAACAGGGAATGCCTCATGAACAAAACGAAACGGCTGGAAATTTTAACCCGCTTGCGTGACAACAATCCGCACCCGACAACGGAACTGAACTTCAATTCGCCTTTTGAACTGTTGATCGCGGTCCTGCTGTCGGCCCAGGCCACCGACGTGAGCGTTAATAAAGCCACCGCGAAGCTTTACCCGGTCGCCAATACCCCTGCCGCCATGCTCGCGCTTGGCGTTGAGGGCGTTAAGTCATACATCAAGACAATCGGCTTGTTTAACAGCAAGGCCGAAAACGTCATCAAAACCTGCCGTATCTTGCTGGAAAAACATCAGGGTGAAGTACCCGAAGATCGCGCTGCGCTGGAAGCTCTGCCGGGCGTTGGTCGCAAGACCGCTAACGTCGTGCTTAACACCGCATTTGGCTGGCCCACCATCGCCGTAGATACGCATATTTTCCGCGTCTGTAACCGAACCCAGTTCGCGCCAGGTAAAAACGTTGAGCAGGTAGAAGAAAAGCTGCTGAAAGTGGTTCCCGCAGAGTTTAAAGTTGACTGCCATCACTGGCTGATTCTGCATGGCCGCTACACCTGCATTGCGCGTAAACCGCGCTGCGGCTCCTGCATTATTGAAGATCTTTGCGAATACAAAGACAAAGTCGACTTTTGACCGACCGGGGCGTCAGCCCGCCCCGTCATAACCCTTTGTTATCCTCTCCATGTCCGGTTCGTTACCGACAATCCTATCGCCTGACATCCAGACCCTAATGGAATATGCGGGTGTTTAAACACTTATCCAGGTTAATCATTTTTTTGATAGCAAAAATTTCTATCCAATTGTGATCGCGATCAAACTGATAACCCTATGTAAATTATTTTATTCAATCTGGTTAAATTCAGCTGCAAATGCTCCGATCAAAACTTTTATTGACAATACAATACACTGGCTATTTTTCAGATATTGGCCTATATCACTGCATTAATCGTCAAATAGCAGAACATATTGCCACCGGTCCCTTTCACGCCCTGTTCATTAGCGTAAAAATCTGCCTTTTTACGATTAAAGAAATTTAACGCTGGATAACATTTCTCATGCCCGTTGAATTCACCACTTCAGATATATGTAACAGATTATTACAAAGGACTTGTCTGAAAGTGCAAGATAGTGAACATTACTTGCCGTTTCCCCTCCCACTATAACAATTTCACGGCTGCGTAAGACGCATCACGTGACAGAACACCCCCGTTAATATGGGATGTAAAAAAAGAGGTATAAGTGTCTACTGCAAACAATAAACCAACGGAAAGCGTCAGTCTGAACGCTTTCAAACAACCGAAAGCGTTCTATCTCATCTTCTCGATTGAGCTCTGGGAGCGTTTTGGTTATTACGGCCTGCAAGGGATCATGGCCGTTTACCTGGTTAAACAACTGGGTATGTCTGAAGCGGATTCTATCACCCTGTTCTCCTCCTTTAGCGCCCTGGTTTACGGTCTGGTCGCCATTGGTGGTTGGTTAGGGGATAAAGTACTGGGCACCAAGCGCGTGATTATGCTTGGTGCGATCGTGTTGGCTATTGGTTATGCGCTGGTCGCCTGGTCCGGTCACGATGCCGGGATCGTTTATATGGGGATGGCAGCCATTGCAGTGGGTAACGGCTTGTTTAAAGCCAACCCGTCTTCCCTGCTGTCTACCTGCTATGCCAAAGATGACCCGCGTCTTGATGGCGCATTTACCATGTACTACATGTCCGTCAACATCGGTTCATTCTTCTCCATGCTGGCGACACCATGGCTGGCTGCGCGTTACGGCTGGAGCACCGCGTTTGCACTGAGCGTTGTCGGTATGCTGATCACCGTTGTTAACTTCGCCTTCTGCCAGCGCTGGGTGAAAAACTACGGTTCGAAACCTGACTTCGAGCCTGTCAACTATCGCAACCTGCTGCTGACCATTGTTGGCGTTGTCGCGCTGATCGCCGTTGCGACCTGGCTGCTTCACAACCAGGAAATCGCGCGCATGGCGCTGGGCGTGATCGCCCTCGGTATCGTGATTATTTTTGCGAAAGAAGCCTTTTCCATGCAGGGCGCGGCACGCCGCAAAATGATTGTCGCCTTCATTCTGATGCTGGAAGCGATCATCTTCTTCGTTCTGTACAGCCAGATGCCAACCTCGCTGAACTTCTTCGCGATCCGTAACGTTGAGCACTCCATTCTGGGTATCGCGTTCGAGCCGGAACAGTATCAGGCGCTGAACCCGTTCTGGATCATCATCGGTAGCCCGATCCTCGCCGCTATCTATAACAAAATGGGCGACACCCTGCCGATGCCGATGAAATTCGCGCTGGGTATGGTGCTGTGCTCCGGTGCGTTCCTCGTGCTGCCGCTGGGTGCGAAATTCGCCACCGACGCAGGCATCGTCTCCGTTAACTGGCTGATTATTTGCTACGGCCTGCAAAGTATCGGTGAACTGATGATCTCCGGTCTGGGTCTGGCGATGGTGGCGCAACTGGTTCCGCAGCGTCTGATGGGCTTCATCATGGGGAGCTGGTTCCTGACGACCGCTGGCGCGAATATCATCGGCGGTTACGTCGCGAACATGATGGCTGTACCAGAAAACGTTACCGACCCGCTGATGTCTCTCGAAGTATACGGTTGCGTCTTCCTGCAGATTGGTGTGGCTACCGCCGTTATTGCAGCGCTGATGCTGCTTACTGCGCCGAAGCTGAACCGCATGACCCTGGACGACAACAACGACCAGAAAGCGTCTAAAACCGCTACCGCGTAAGACGTTGGGAAACACAAACGAGAGCCGCTAACTTTGCGTTAGCGGCTTTTTTTTTGTTCGCTCTCGCACTAGGATACGGTAAACCTCAGTTGAAAGGAGTAACCGATGAAACTGTTCTATAAGCCAGGCGCCTGTTCTCTTGCTTCCCATATTACCCTTCGCGAGAGCGGCAAAGATTTCACCCTTGAAGGGGTGGACTTGATGAAAAAGCGGCTGGAAAACGGCGATGACTTTTTCGCGGTTAACCCAAAAGGGCAAGTTCCGGCGCTATTGCTTGACGATGGCACTTTGCTGACGGAAGGCGTGGCGATCATGCAGTATCTCGCAGACAGCGTGCCGGATCGCCAACTGCTGTCGCCGGTGGGCAGTATTTCACGTTATAAGACGCTGGAATGGCTTAACTATATCGCTACTGAGCTGCACAAAGGCTTCACCCCGCTGTTTCGCCCGGATACGCCAGAAGAGTACAAACCCGCCGTCCGCGCTTTGCTGGAGAAAAAACTGCAGTACGTCGATGAATCACTCAAAGAGGGTCAGTGGATTTGCGGTCAGCGTTTTACCATTGCCGACGCCTATCTTTTTACCGTACTGCGCTGGGCAAGCGCGGTGAAGCTGAATATGGCGAGCTTAAACCATATTGCAGAGTATATGCAGCGAGCGGCAGAACGTCCGGCCATTGCCGCGGCGCTTAAGGCGGAAGGGTTGAAATAGCCGGACTGGCTTAGCCGGGTATCGCTAGCGCTTACCCGGCCTACGTTACGACAACCGCTTATAAGCGGGTCGCGCTGAAATAGTGCTCTGGTCTGGCGATACGATCCTGCGCCGCCACCACCTGCAGTTCATATTCCTGCATTTCCCGGGTCGCGATCATAATCTCATACACCGCCGCGGTGACATGTTCCAGCGCCTGCTGAAGGGTTGCTCCCTGCAACAGTTTTACCAACAGCAAACCGCTGGTGACGTCGCCAACCCCCACCGGCTGGCGCGTCCCGAAATCGACCAACGGACGGCTGATGTGCCAGGCTTCTTCTGCCGTTACCAGCAGCATTTCAAAACGCTCCATGCTGAAGCCTGCGCGCGCCAGATGTTTCACCAGAACAATCTGTGGACCCTGCGCGATTAACTCACGGGCTGCCGCGACAGCGTCTTCTACGCTATTCACCGCATGTTCGCACAGGATTTCCAGCTCAATCAGATTAGGCGCAATGATGTCGCTGGCGGGAAGCGCATGACGAACGTGAAACTCAGCGACGCCTGGCGCCACGATGCAGCCTTTTTCCGGGTGGCCCATGACCGGGTCGCAAAAATATTTTGCCGCCGGATTCGCCGCTTTCACCTGGCGGACGATCCCCAGAATATGCTCACCTTGCTCCGCAGATCCCAGATAACCGCTCAGCACTGCATCACAGCGCTTGAGCTGATCGATATCGGCGATACCCTGCACAATTTCGCTCAGATGCGACGGTGGCATAACACACCCCGTCCATTTGCTGTACTGCGTGTGATTAGAGAATTGTACCGTATTGAGGGGCCAGACGTTGGCGCCGAGGCGGCGCATTGGGAATTCCGCAGCGCTGTTGCCAGCATGTCCAAAAACCACATGGGACTGGATGGCGAGGATATTCTTCATTTTTTGCTTACCACAACCCTGAAAAAAGAAAGGGGCGTAGTTTCCCACGCCCCTGCTGACTTATTGTTACTTCCAGCACACCAGACAGTAATTCTTCTTGCCGCGACGCAGCAGCGTGTAGCGGCCATACAGACGATCGCTTTCCGCGAAGACATACTCCGGATCGGACTGCTTTGCGCCGTTAATGGTGATCGCGTTCGAGGCGATAGTTTTACGCGCCTGACCGCGAGAAGGCTGCAGCTCGGCATCCACCAGCGCCTGCATCAGATCCGCGCCCTTTTCCATCTCAACCATCGGAACGCCGTCCTGCGCAAGCTGTTCGAAGTCCGCTTCGCTCAGATCGCTCAGCGTCCCGTTGAACAGGCTCTCTGTGATGCGTTTCGCCGCCACCAGACCTTCTTCGCCGTGGACCAGACGCGTCACCTGCTCAGCCAGCACGTACTGGGCGCGAGGCGCTTTGCCGCTGTTTTTGTCTTCTTCTTCCAGCGCGTTGATCTCTTCAATATCCATAAAGGTGAAGAATTTCAGGAAGCGATACACATCGGCATCGGCGGTGTTGATCCAGAACTGGTAGAATTTGTAAGGACTGGTTTTCTTCGGATCCAGCCACACTGCGCCGCCTTCGGTTTTACCAAACTTAGTGCCATCGGCTTTGGTGATCAGCGGAACGGTCAGCCCGAACACCTGGTTCTGATGCAGACGACGGGTCAGGTCGATACCGGAAGTAATGTTGCCCCACTGGTCCGAACCGCCAATTTGCAGCGTCACGCCGTGAAGTTTATTCAGGCAGGCAAAGTCGTAACCTTGCAGAAGATTGTAGGAGAACTCGGTAAACGAGATACCCTGATCGTCACGATTCAGGCGCTGCTTCACCGCTTCTTTGTTGATCATCTGGTTAACGGAGAAATGCTTACCGATATCGCGCAGGAAGGTCAGCACGTTCATGTTGCCGAACCAGTCATAGTTGTTCGCTGCGATGGCGGAATTGTCGCCGCAGTCGAAATCGAGGAACGGCGCAACCTGTTTACGGATTTTGTCTACCCACTCCTGAACGGTGTCTTCCGTGTTCAGTTTACGCTCGGCGGCTTTGAAGCTCGGATCGCCAATCAGACCCGTTGCGCCGCCAACCAGCGCGACGGGCTTATGACCAGCCTGCTGGAAGCGTTTCAGGCATAACAAGGGAACCAGATGCCCCAAATGCAAGCTGTCAGCGGTAGGATCGAAGCCGCAATAGAGCGCGATCGGGCCTTGCGCCAGTCGCTCTGCTAACGCTTCCTCGTCCGTCACCTGGGCTACCAGCCCCCGCTCTTGCAATTGTTTAATCAAGTTACTGCTTGCCATCAAAATCTCCATGTATAAAACGACTGCACCTTTGCCGGTACACGACTTTTCGCCAGACGCGAAAGCTCTATAGAATAAAGCGCCGGGGCACGCAGCGCTAGCGCTTAAAACAACATTTTCGGGGATTACGGGGCGAGCCGATCAATTTTCCACGCGTTATTTTCCCGCTGATAGAGAAAGCGATCATGCAGACGGTGCTCACCACCCTGCCAAAACTCCATTTGCTCGATGCTGATGCGGAATCCGCCCCAGAAGCTGGGCAGCGGTACGTCGCCCTGTTGGAACTTCTGTTTCAGCTCAAGGAATTTGCTTTCGAGGATCCCGCGTGCGGAAATTCGGCTGGACTGCTTAGAGACCCAGGCGCCTATCTGGCTGTCTCGCGGACGGCTGTGGAAATACTTGATCACTTCGAGCGTCGACAACCGTTCTGCCTGACCGATAACCATCACTTGACGTTCCAGCATATGCCACGGGAACAGCAGGCTGACGCGCGGATTATTTTCAATTTGATGCGCTTTGCGGCTTCCGAGGTTGGTGTAGAAGACCAACCCTTTCTCGTCATAGTGCTTGAGGAGGACGATACGCTGGTACGGTTGGCCATTTTCATCGACCGTGGCGACGACCATCGCGGTGGGATCGGCCAGTCTGGCTTCACATGCCTGAGCCAGCCAGCGTTCGAAAAGGGTTAATGGTTCAGCGGGGAGATCGTGGCGACGCAGGCCACCTTTTGTGTATTCACGGCGCAGGTGCGCGATTTGCTGCAATTCGTCGTTATCAGACATGGTGTTCGCTACGGATTGTCAGTGGGTGGCGCTATTGTGCGCCGCCCTGTTGAAAATCTCAACGCTTCGGGTTTTGTAACTGACAGTTATTCAACACGATGCGGTCGCGCTTATAAACGGTGGCGCTGTCGCCCTTCGACCAGAAAACATAAATGCCGTCGGTGTACCGCGCGCCGGAGGCTGATACGCCCTGCTTGAGAGTCAGCAGCTTATTATCATAAATAAAGCTAACGTCCTGGCGGGTGTTATTCGATTTAACGGTTAGCGGTTTTTCGTCGCACTGGTATTCCAGCGTGTCCGTTTGCATCCGCTCGACAAACTGGTTATAGACGCTGCAGCCTGACAGCATAAGCGGAAGGCAGAGGAGTAAGAGTTTTTTCATAGCCGTATCCTGAAGACTTTCCTGGTCATGGAGGGTGAAAATACCCTCCCTAATGTTCCGATTGTAACGTCAGAAGCCGCCAGAAAAATTCAGTTAACTCTGAGTTCGCGGGTTAGCCGGAAAAATCCCGCCCAGCACACTCGCTTCGCGCGCGCCGGTCACCGACGGTAAATTACCCGGCAGTCCGGCTACCGTTCGCCACGCCAGCCAGGCGAAAGCCAACGCTTCCATATCATCACCGCTGACGCCCGCGGTATCGGTGGTGGTCACTTCCGTTCCCGGCAGTAACGCAGCCAACCTCGCCATCAGCAGCGGGTTGCGGCTTCCTCCGCCACACACCATCAGACGGTCGCAACCCCCGTTCAGCAACACTTGTTCAGAAATTGTCACCGCGGTCAGCTCGGTAAGCGTCGCCTGTACGTCCTGCGCTTTCACGCCGGGAAAGGCCGCCAGTTGACGTTCAATCCAGCCATAGTTGAAATACTCCCGCCCGGTACTTTTCGGCGCAGGCAGCGCGAACCACGGATCGCTGAGCATCGCCTGCAGCAGAGGAATGATTACCGTTCCGCCGCGCGCCCATTCAGCATCTTTATCATATGGCTTCGCACACTGCCGCCAGATCCAGGCATCCATCAGCATATTGCCGGGCCCGGTGTCATGCCCGCGCACCGGCTGATCCGGTATCAACAGCGAGAGATTGGCGATTCCGCCGATATTGAGCACCATTCGCCGCTCCGTCGGATGCGCCAGCAGCGCCTGATGAAAAGCAGGGACCAGCGGCGCGCCCTGTCCGCCCAGCGCGATATCCCGACGGCGAAAATCGCCCACCACCGTGATACCGGTGCGCGCCACAATCTGGTTGTTATCGCCTATCTGCATCGTATGCGGGAATGCGCCCGTCGGCTCATGCCATACCGTCTGCCCGTGACAGCCAATCGCCACAATGTCCTGAGGGCGAAGCTTTTCCTGAGCAAGCAGTCCGTTAACCGCGTCAGCGAAGAGTTGGCCAAGTTGCACATCAAGCTGGCCTAACCGGGAAAGGGTCAGGGGCTGTCCCTGGCAAATGTCGAGAATCGCGTGTTTAAGCGCGACGGGCATCGGCCAGCTCACGCTCGCCTGTTGCGCCACCATTGTGTCATCTATCGTCGCCAGTACCACGTCAACACCATCGAGGCTGGTGCCTGACATCACGCCAATATAGCGGCCCGATTTCATACCTGTTCCTTATTAAGCCTGACTTTGCGTCACACTCCATCATAAACCCGCGGGCAATGCTACGCTTCATTAACGTTTTGTTCCGAAATTCCGTATAGCGTCCTGTTTAATAAACTGACTGAATAGTTCGTTTAAAGTTGGTTAACGAGCCTGTTATTATGATTTCTGTTTAGTCTGGACAGAATATGTGACCTCAAACGCACAAATGCCATATAATTGAACCATGGGAGATGCCTGGATGGCGTTTCATGGTGAACAGGAGATTTTAAATGATTAAACGTGTGCTGATCGTTTCACTGGCTGGCCTGTCCTTAGTGGGCTGTGCTAACACCGATAGCCTTTCAGGTGATGTGTATACCGCTTCGGAAGCAAAACAAGTGCAGAACGTCACTTACGGTACCATCGTAAACGTTCGTCCGGTTCAGATTCAGGCGGGTAACGATGAAAACGTGATCGGTGCGATCGGGGGTGCGGTTCTCGGTGGTTTCCTGGGTAACACCGTTGGCGGTGGTACGGGCCGTTCACTGGCTACCGCAGCAGGCGCAGTCGCTGGCGGCGTCGCAGGCCAGAGCGTTCAGGGTGCGATGAATAAAACCCAGGGCGTGGAACTGGAAATCCGTAAGGATGATGGAAATACCATCATGGTCGTACAGAAACAGGGTAACACCCGTTTCTCTGCGGGTCAGCGCGTGGTGCTGGCAAGCAACGGTCGTCAGGTTACCGTCTCTCCGCGCTAAACGAATTACGTGTGGTCAGGGCTGGCCACACGTCTCCCCACCTCAGTCTCGCGACTGTAACTCGATAATATTGCGCTCAAGTCGGGCGATGAGTTTAATCAGCAGATCAATTTCCTGCGTTGAAATCCCTTCCAGAATTTCACCACGCGTTTTGTTGATGACCGCTTCCATGTCGGCAATCAGCGGTTCAGCCTTTTCCGTCAGCTTGATACGTTTTGCCCGACGATCGCTGGCGCACGTCTGTCGTGAAATCAGGCCTTTTTCTTCGAGCTGATCCAGCGTACGTACCAGTGATGGCTGTTCAATGCCGATCGCTTTTGCCAATTGAATCTGTGATTGATCGGGCGGCAATTGGTGAATATTATGCAGCGTTACCCAGTGTGTCTGCGTCAATTCCAGAGGCTTAAGACGGTGGTCTATCAAAGCACGCCAAATGCGCACCAACCGTGCCAGATCAGAACCTAATGGCGATTCCAATTTCATCTCCTTATAATTAGCTTGCTAAGATATTATACTGATTTTAGAATAGTGTGCAGCATTTGCATTCCTAAAACAAATGTATTGCTGCATTTGCTTACGTGTTGACATATTTTTCAGACATTACGCGAAAAAAGCGCGTTCTGAGGTTTTTTTTGCTAAACCTGTAGTAACGCGACCTGACGCAAAGGATTTTTGCTGTGACCATCGCACTTAATGCAACGGGAATGCCCTTACAAGACATGGTGATTGGCGCATCCATTTATTTCCCTCCCCTTTTCAAAGCCTTTGCGCTGGGCTTTATCCTGTGGCTGTTCATTCATCGCCTTCTGCGCGACCGCCTCTATTCCGGCGAATACTGGCATCCTTTGTTGCTGGATCTCTCTCTTTTTGCCCTGTGCGTCTGCGCTGGCCTGTTATTGTTGGTGGTGTTCTGATTATGTCACTTAAAACGTTAAAATATTTTTCGACGATCGTCATCGCCACTGCCGCGGTGCTCGCCGGTTGGTGGATGTGGAATTATTACATGCAGTCTCCCTGGACGCGTGACGGTAAAGTCAGAGCCGAACAGGTCAGCGTTACCCCGCAGGTATCCGGGGCGATAGTCGACCTGAAAGTGAAAGATAACCAGTTTGTTCACGCCGGCGACCTGCTGTTCAGCATCGACAAAACACCTTTTCATATCGCAGAGCTCAATGCGCAAGCTCAACTGGCAAAAGCACAGTCCGATCTGGCTAAAGCCAATAACGAAGCCAACCGCCGTCGCCATTTAACCCGTAATGTAATCTCCGCCGAGGAGCTTGACACGGCTAACCTGAATGTCAAAGCCATGCAAGCAAGCGTTGGCGTCGCCCAGGCAACGCTGAAACAGGCCCAGTGGCAGCTCAGTCAGACGGAAGTACGCGCCCCGGTTTCCGGCTGGATCACCAACCTTTCCACCCGAACGGGGGATTTCGCCGCCACCGGACAGCCGCTGTTTGCGCTGGTCGACAGCCACTCTTTTTACGTGATGGGGTATTTTGAAGAGACCAAATTACGCCACATTCATCCTGGCGCGCCTGCGCAAATAACGCTTTATAGCGGCAACGTAAAGTTACAGGGTCACGTTTCCAGTATCGGTCGCGCCATTTACGACCAGAGCGTGGAAAGTGATTCAGGTCTGGTGCCAGACATTAAACCCAATGTGCCCTGGGTTCGGCTGGCGCAGCGGGTGCCAGTGCGGATTGAATTTAACGCATTGCCGAAAGACCTGACGCTTGTCTCTGGCACCACCTGCAGTGTGGCGATTGGGCAGTAAATGACGCTCCCTCGTCTCTCCCTGCGCAATACGCCATGGCTGAAAGCCACCGCCGGACAATGGCGCTATGCGCTGCGTAACACCCTTGCCATGTGCCTGGCGCTGACCTTTGCCTATTACCTGAATCTCGATGAACCCTACTGGGCGATGACCTCCGCTGCGGTTGTCAGCTTCCCGACCGTGGGCGGCGTGATCAGTAAAAGCCTGGGCCGTATCGCGGGGAGCCTGCTTGGCGCTACCGCTGCGCTGATTCTCGCCGGGCACACCCTTAATGAACCGTGGCTTTTTCTGCTTAGCATGGCGGCGTGGATCGGCTTTTGTACCTGGGCCTGCGCGTATTTCAGCAATAATGTCGCTTACGCCTTTCAACTGGCGGGCTACACGGCGGCGATTATCGCCTTTCCAATGGTAAACATTTTCGAAATAACCCAACTGTGGGATATCGCCCAGGCGCGAGTCTGTGAAGTGATTGTCGGGATTTTATGCGGCGGCATGATGATGATGATCCTGCCCAGTACCTCAGACGGCACCGCCCTGTTGACGGCGCTGAAGAAGATGCATGCGCGCCTGCTGGAACATGCGAGTTTGCTGTGGCAACCGGACACAACCGATGCCATTCGCACCGCTCACGAAGGGGTGATCGGGCAAATACTGACGATGAACTTATTGCGTATCCAGGCGTTCTGGAGCCATTACCGCTTTCGTCGACAGAACGCGCTGCTTAATGCCCTGCTGCACCAGCAACTGCGTCTCACCAGCGTCATCTCCAGCCTGCGAAGAATGTTGCTGAACTGGCCCAATCCGCCCGCCAATAGCCGGGAGATTATTGAGGCGCTACTGCTCGCCCTGGCCCGACCGCAAACTGACAGCTATACCGTCGCCAGGATCCTTGCCCCGCTTGCACCGCCAGATAGATCAGATTTTCGTCACGTCGCCTTCTGGCAGCGGCTGCGCTATTTTTGCCGTCTTTATCTGCAAAGCAGCCGCCAGCTACGGCTTCTGGAAGCAGACACGCTACAGGCGCACATCAGCATCCCGCGGGTCCCTGCCCTTGCGCGCCATACTGACAGCGCGGAGGCAATCTGGAGCGGCCTGCGCACCTTCGCTACGCTAATGGCTATCGGCGCGTGGAGTATCGGCGCGCAGTGGGAATCGGGCTCGGGGGCGCTCACGCTGGCCGCCATCAGTTGTGTGCTCTATTCGGTAGTGGCGACACCGTTTAAATCGCTGTCGCTACTGATGCGTACGCTGGTGTTACTGTCGTTGTTCAGCTTTATGGTGAAGTTTGGTTTGATGGTTCAGATCAGCGATCTCTGGCAATTTTTGCTGTTCCTGTTTCCGTTACTCGTCACCATGCAACTGTTCAAACTGCAAATGCCAAAGCTGGCGGGCCTGTGGGGACAATTGATTGTATTTATGGGCTCATTTATCGCGGTGACGAACCCGCCCGTTTATGACTTTGCCGATTTCCTTAACGATAATACGGCCAAAATTGTTGGCGTCGCCCTGTCATGGCTGGCATTCGCCATTCTGCGTCCCGGTTCTGATGCGCGTAAAAGCCGGCGGCATATCCGCGCGCTGCGTCGCGATTTTGTCGATCAGTTAAGCCGTCGCCCCTCACTCAGCGAACATGAGTTTGAGTCGCTGACTTATCACCACGTCAGCCAGTTAAGCAACAGCCAGGACGCGCTGGCGAGGCGCTGGCTTCTGCGATGGGGAGTGGTGTTACTGAACTGTTCACACGTTGTCTGGCAGCTGCGCGCCTGGGAATCGCGTTCCGATCCGCTGTCGCGGGTGAGAGATATCTGTATCGCTTTGTTGCGTGACGTGATGAGCGAGCGCGGCGTACAACAGCGGTCGCTGGCGGCGTCCCTGGCGGAACTGCTGCGCATCTGCGAAACGCTTTCGCGTCACCCGCAGCCTGCCGCGCAGGAACTGGCCGCTCTTCTCTGGCGGCTACACTGCTCGCTGTCACAACTCGAGCAGGCGCCGCCAGAAGGAACGCTGACAACCTGATTATTTAATGACACCACAGGCAAACCGTGCCCCGCCGCCGCCCAACGGTTTTGGCTGATCGGACATATTATCACCGCCAACGTGGATCATCAGCGCCTTATCTTTGATTTCATCAAGGGATTTCAGGCGTGATGCGGTCACAGGAATAACGGCTTTCCCTTCGTTGTTGACCACCAGTACGGGCAAGTCGCCTAAATGCCCTTCACCGTCTGGCCCGGCGTGCTTGCCGGTTTGGTGGGGGTCGAAGTGCCCGCCCGCGGCTTCTGCGGCAGATGCTTTACCGTCTTTCATCGCCGGTTCGCAACTGCCATTCGCGTGAATGTGAAAACCATGCTCGCCCGGCGGCAACGCTTTCAGATCCGGCGTAAACTCCAGCCCTTTATCGGTTTCATTAATGGTCACCTCACCGATGGATTGCCCAATACCTTGTGCGGTGACCAGATTCATTTCCACTTTCTCACTGGCGGCCTGCGCCCCGGTACAGGCTAACAGGGTTAACACGGCCAGACTTAATCGTTTCATAGGACCTCCGTTTTGTGTGCATTTGGCTTAAGTGTAAACCAGAGACGCAATTTTGAACGGAAAATCCATTATTTAGCGATTACGGCACGTCATACCCGAGCGCGGCTTTACGAATACGGAACCATTGCTGACGGCTCATGTTCAGCGACGCCGATCCCACGGCGGCCCTGACGCGCTCAATTTTGCCGGAACCGATAATTGGCAGCGGCTGCGATGGCAAACGAAGCACCCAGGCGTACACGACCTGCTCAATCGTCTCTGCGTTTAGCTCCTCCGCCACTACCGCCAGCTCATTACGTAGCGGCTGAAACGCATCGTCGTTAAATAAACGACCGCCGCCGAGGCACGACCATGCCATCGGACGAATACGCAGTTGTTGAAGTTGATCGAGCGTGCCATCCAGCAGCAGCGGCTGATGCACCGGAGAAATCTCCACCTGATTCGTTGCCAGCGTGAACGGTAAACGGGACTGCAGCAGCGTAAACTGCGCGGGAGTAAAGTTTGACACGCCAAAGTGACGTACTTTTCCGCTCTGGTGCAGATGCTGGAAGGCTTCTGCCACCTCGTCGGCGTCCATCAACGGATCGGGACGATGAATCAGCAGCAGATCCAGACGATCGGTGGCCAGATTGACCAGCGACTGCTCAGCACTCTTCACGATATGGTCACGATCGGTGATGTAGTGGCCGAGGACGTTTTCTGTCCGCGCGGTGGTGGCGATACCGCATTTTGTGACAATCTCCATTTGCTCGCGCAGATGCGGCGCCAGCTTCAGCGCGTCACCAAAGGCCGCCTCGCACTGGTAGCCGCCATAAATATCCGCGTGGTCGACGGTGGTGATACCCAGTTCCAAGTGCTGCTCGATAAAGCTTACTCGCTCCTGGGGGGACATGTTCCAGTCCATCAGTCGCCAGTAGCCCATCACAAAGCGGGAAAAGGTCGGGCCTTGTGGCGCAATTGTCGTACGCTGAACCATAACTGCTTCCTCGTGAAATAAAGTGTTCCGAGTATATACAATTCGTCGGTTAAAAGAGTGAAGACTGTTGCGGTTCTTCAGGCTCTGCGGGTTTGTTTGCGCGCAATTTACGCAGCAGGCGCTGGCGGCACAGCCTCAGCACGTCCTGCTTCTGGGCGTCACTCATTTTCTGCCAGTTGAAGCGTTCGTCACGGCTGCGAAAACAGCCGCGACAAAATCCCCTCTCGTCGGACTGACAGATGCCGCGACACGGACTCTGGACGGGAAAAAATTCTAACTGCTCTGCCACATCCCCTCCTCATCTTTCGCCTGTACACACTATTGAAGACGGAAACCTGCTATCTGGCAACCCGGCTTGCATTAGACCGACTGGTCTATTACACTCTGCCCTATGAACAAGCATACTGAATGCGATACCCGCGAACACTTACTGGCCACCGGCGAGCGTCTGTTCATGCAGCGCGGATTTACCGGGATGGGCCTTAGCGAACTGTTGAAGACCGCCGAAGTGCCAAAGGGCTCGTTTTACCACTATTTTCGCTCCAAGGAAGCTTTTGGCGTCGCGATGCTGGAGCGCCATTTTGCCGCTTATCATCAGCGATTGACGGAGCACTTTACTACGGGCGCCGGAAATTACCGTGACCGCATTCTGGCTTACTATCAGGAAACGCTGAACCAGTTTCGTCAGCAGGGGACCATCAGTGGTTGTCTGACGGTCAAACTGTCCGCTGAGGTGTGCGATCTGTCTGAAGACATGCGTTCCGCGATGGACAAAGGCGCGAGCAATATTATCGCCATTCTTGCCCATGCGCTGGAAAAGGGTCGCGAAAGCCATTGTCTGACATTTACCGGCGAGCCGTTACAGCAGGCGCAAATCCTTTACGCGCTCTGGTTGGGCGCGAATTTACAGGCCAAGATTTCGCGCAGCGCCATGCCGCTCGAAAACGCGCTGGCGCATGTGCGACGTATCATCACAACGCCTGAGGGTTAACAGGCGTTTTTATTTACTCAATCACTAGACGACCGGTCTATTCATCACTGGAGCCATTATGTCCTCTGAAAAACTGTTTACCCCACTGAAGGTGGGTGCGATCACCGCAGCTAACCGTGTATTCATGGCCCCGCTGACGCGTCTGCGCAGCATTGAGCCTGGCGACATCCCGACTCCGTTAATGGCAGAATATTACCGCCAGCGCGCCAGCGCCGGTCTCATCATCAGCGAAGCGACGCAAATTTCCGCCCAGGCAAAAGGCTATGCGGGCGCGCCGGGTCTGCACAGCGACGAGCAGATTGCCGCGTGGAAAAAAATTACTGCCGGCGTTCATGCAGAAAACGGGCATATTGCCGTACAGCTGTGGCACACCGGGCGCATTTCCCATGCCAGCCTGCAACCTGGAGGGCAGCCGCCGGTTTCCGCTTCCGCGCTCAGCGCCGGGACGCGCACCTCTCTACGTGACGAAAACGGCAATGCGATCCGCGTTGACACCTCCATGCCGCGCGCGCTGGAAACCCATGAAATCCCGGGTATCGTGAATGATTTCCGCCAGGCCATCGCCAATGCCCGCGAAGCCGGTTTCGATCTCGTTGAGTTGCACTCCGCCCACGGATATCTGCTGCATCAGTTCCTTTCACCTTCGTCTAACCACCGTACCGACCAGTACGGCGGCAGCGTTGAAAATCGCGCGCGTCTGGTTCTTGAGGTAGTGGATGCGGGGATTCAGGAATGGGGCGCTGACCGTATTGGTATTCGCATTTCCCCTATCGGTACCTTCCAGAACGTGGACAATGGCCCCAACGAAGAAGCAGATGCGCTGTATCTGATCGAAGAACTGGGTAAACGTGGCATCGCTTATCTGCATATGTCCGAGCCGGACTGGGCAGGCGGCGCATCTTATACTGAAGCCTTCCGCGAAAAAGTACGCGCGCGTTTCCAGGGGCCCATCGTTGGCGCTGGCGCATACACCCGTGAAAAAGCGGAAACCCTCATTGAAAAAGGCCTGATCGACGCGGTTGCGTTCGGTCGCGATTACATTGCCAACCCGGATCTGGTCACACGACTGCAACGTAAAGCCGAGCTAAACCCGCAGCGCAGCGAGAGTTTCTACGGTGGCGGCGCGGAAGGTTATACCGATTACCCGACGCTGTGATCCCGCCTGCGGCATTCCTCCATTGATAGCGGCGCGAAAACGCCGCTATACTAAAACAACATTTTGAATGTATTGACCATTTTTAAGGGGATAAACAATGCGTTTACTTCATACCATGCTGCGCGTCGGCGATTTGCAGCGTTCTATCGACTTTTACACTAACGTTTTAGGCATGAAACTGCTGCGTACCAGCGAAAACCCGGAGTACAAATATTCTCTGGCATTTGTCGGCTACGGTGAAGAGAGTGACGAAGCGGTGATCGAACTGACGTATAACTGGGGTGTCGATCGCTATGAACTGGGGACCGCCTATGGTCACATTGCGCTGAGCGTTGATAACGCAGCGGAAGCCTGCGAGCGGATTCGCCAGAACGGCGGTAATGTCACGCGCGAAGCGGGTCCGGTAAAAGGCGGCACCACCGTGATTGCGTTTGTTGAAGATCCGGACGGTTACAAAATCGAATTGATCGAAGAAAAAGACGCCGGTCGCGGTCTGGGTAATTAATCCCTTCCGGGCGCGGCTTCTCTGCGCCCGCAGTTTTACTGCAATGAGCGCCTTTTTTTGGCATACTACGCGCTGCATTTTTTCTGTATTTAAGAGACCCCGATGTCCGATAACGCTCAACTTACCGGTCTGTGCGACCGTTTTCGCGGTTTTTACCCTGTCGTCATTGATGTTGAAACGGCCGGGTTTAATGCCAGAACCGATGCGCTGCTTGAAATTGCCGCCATCACGTTGAAAATGGATGAACAGGGCTGGCTGATGCCGGACACTACGCTGCATTTCCATGTCGAACCGTTCGAAGGCGCGAATTTGCAGCCCGAAGCGCTGGCGTTTAACGGCATCGACCCCAGCAACCCGCTGCGTGGCGCGGTGAGTGAATATGACGCCCTGCACGCCATTTTTAAAATGGTGCGGAAAGGAATTAAAGACAGCGGCTGTAACCGCGCGATCATGGTGGCACATAACGCTACGTTCGATCACAGCTTTATGATGGCGGCGGCCGAGCGCGCCTCGCTAAAGCGCAACCCTTTTCATCCGTTTGTCACTTTCGACACTGCCGCCCTCAGCGGACTGGCGCTAGGCCAAACGGTTCTGTCGAAAGCCTGTCTGGCGGCAGGTATGGAGTTTGACGGCACGCAGGCTCATTCGGCGCTTTACGACACGGAACGTACGGCAGTGCTGTTTTGTGAAATCGTCAACCGCTGGAAACGTCTGGGCGGCTGGCCGCTGGCCATGCCCGAGGCTTAACGCCGAACGTAAAAAAGCGACCTTTCGGTCGCTTTTTTAGTGAGTGCCGGATGACCGCGCGTTGGCGCCTTCTCCAGCCTGTCACCTCAATCCCGCAGGCGTCACCTTACTCGGTATCTGATTCTTCAGACTTGTACTTCGCCGCGGTCTCTTTGATCAGTTGCTGCAATTCGCCACGCTGATACATTTCGATCAGGATGTCGCAGCCGCCAACCAGTTCGCCATCAACCCACAACTGCGGGAAGGTTGGCCAGTTAGCATACTTCGGCAGTTCGGCGCGGATATCCGGGTTCTGCAAAATATCGACATAAGCAAAACGCTCACCACAGGCAGAAAGCGCCTGCACAGCCTGGGCAGAGAACCCGCAGCTTGGCAGTTTTGGCGAACCTTTCATATACAGCAGGATTGGGTTTTCAGCGATCTGGCGCTGAATTTTTTCGATAGTGGTGCTCATTGTCTTGCTTCCTTAACTTCTTTTACGGCAGTCGTCTGACATTGTAACGGCTCAGGCCGACATCGGAAAATAACATTTTCATTACGCTTTACTATTTTATCGTCTGAAGCCTTAAGTTGCATTGCAAATCACTGTTCAGGCCGCCCTTTTCACCCAATTGTCTATTGAATAAGCAAATTTACCTTTGGTTGCTGCTTTTTTTGGCACTTATGCGCGGAACACTTTTTTTAACAATAAAAGCTATTAACTTTCTTCAATTCTATAGATTAGAATCATCAGGTTTTGTAAATCACATGCAGGCATGATTGCGCCTGCCTTAACCGAGGAATGCTCAGTGGCGCGGATTAACCGACTCTCCATCACGCTCTGTGCTTTACTGTTTACAACGATTTCCTTTATGTCCGTGGCCCAGGCTTCCCGGCAGGCCAGGACAACGTCTGACATTTCTCACAGCAAGAAAACCGCAGACAAGAAAAAAAACACCGCAACAGCGAAAAAGACCACGAAAAATTCCCAACGCACCGCAAAAAAAACAACCGCTAAAAACGCAGTGAAAACGGCATCGGCCAGCAAAAAACGTGTAACCCCCTCCAGCAAAACCTCCCGAACGACCAGTCGCCGCACAAAATCTGGCGTTTCGAAGACAGCCGTCGTGAGCTGGACGGAAAAATGCACGCCACGAAAAGGCCGCAAGCCACACTGCGTGAAGGTGAAAAGCGCAGCGGCCAGCACCCTTGCGGACGCGCATAAGTTAAAAGTCCAAAAAGCCACCAGTACAGCAATGAATAAACTGATGAGCCAGATTGGTAAACCCTACCGCTGGGGCGGTACATCGCCGCGTACTGGCTTCGACTGTAGCGGTCTGGTCTATTACGCCTATAAGGATTTGGTTAAATTCCGCATACCCCGCACGGCAAACGAGATGTATCACCTGCGTGATGCGGCGCCGATCGAACGGGGTGAGCTGAAAAATGGCGATCTGGTGTTCTTCCGTACCCAGGGTCGCGGCACAGCCGATCACGTTGGCGTCTACGTCGGTAACGGCAAATTTATTCAGTCGCCACGCAGCGGTCAGGAAATCCAAATCACCTCTCTCAGCGAAGACTACTGGCAGCGCCATTATGTCGGCGCCCGCCGGGTGATGACGCCGAAAACCATTCGCTAAAACTTTACCCTGTTGTTACACAACAGGGTAAGTTCTTCTTTTGCCACACCTTTCAATTTGCTACCCTATCCTTACGTACAATAAGGTTATTGTGCGAATCAATATTAATAATAAGGAGAGAAGCAATGTCGTTCGAATTACCTGCATTACCGTATGCCAAAGATGCGCTTGCGCCGCATATTTCCGCTGAAACGCTGGAATACCACTATGGCAAACACCATCAGACCTATGTGACAAACCTGAATAACCTGATCAAAGGCACCGCATTTGAAGGCAAATCGCTGGAAGAGATTGTGCGGAGCTCTGAGGGGGGCGTGTTTAACAACGCCGCTCAGGTCTGGAACCACACCTTCTACTGGAATTGCCTGGCGCCGAATGCCGGTGGGGAACCCACGGGTGAACTGGCTGACGCTATCGCCGCCGCGTTTGGCAGCTTCGCCGACTTCAGGGCCCAGTTTACCGATGCCGCGATCAAGAACTTCGGCTCCGGCTGGACCTGGCTGGTTAAAGACAAAGACGGCAAGCTGGCTATCGTGTCCACGTCTAACGCGGGGACGCCGCTCACCACAGACGCCACGCCGTTAATGACCGTCGACGTATGGGAACACGCCTATTACATTGACTATCGTAACGCGCGTCCGGGTTATCTGGAAAACTTCTGGGCGCTGGTTAACTGGGCGTTTGTGGCGAAAAACTTTGCCGCATAACTGAAAAATGCCCGACAGCACATTCGTGCGTCGGGCATTAAAGAGTTTGCCGTCTTAGCTGGCGACGCACTCTGTCTGCGGCTGTTTTCTGGCGGAAATAAACACCAGCAGTAGCGCCAGCCCCGCCACGATCGCCCCCATAACCGGAACAAAAGCGTAGCCCAGACCGCCGGAAATGACCGCCCCGCCCGCGGCAGCGCCCAGCGCATTACCCAGGTTGAAAGCGCCAATATTCACTGACGAAGAAAGGCCCGGCGCCTCGTGCGCCACACGCATCACCCGCATTTGCAGTGGAGGCACCACCGCGAAGGTCGCCGCTCCCCAGACCACCATAGCGATCGCTGCCCCCAGCGCATTTTGCGCCAGAAAGGGGATCGCCAGCATAATCACCATCAGAAGCAACAGAAAACCTTTCAGGGTGCCATTCACCGAACGGTCAGCCAGTTTTCCGCCAAAATAATTACCGATGGAAAACCCAACGCCAATCAGCACCAGCATACCGGTGACAAACGCTGGCGAGGCATGCGTAATGCTGTGCAATACGGGCGCGATGTAGGTATACAGCGTAAACATCGCCCCAGCCCCCAGAACAGTGGTTAATAACGCCGTCAACACCTGCGGACGCATCAGCACCGCCAGCTCCTTTTTTACCTCCGGACGCGTTCCAGCGCTCCCCTTCGGCAAGGAGAAGAACAAGCTCGCCATCGCGATAACGCCCAGCCCGGCGGTCGCCATAAACGACATTCGCCAGCCGATAGTTTCACCGAGCCAGGTGGCAGCCGGAACACCGCCGATGTTGGCGATTGTCAGTCCCATAAACATTGTTGCCACCGCGCTGGCCTGCTTATGCTTTGGCACCACGCTTGCCGCCACGACGGAGCCCAGCCCAAAAAAGGCGCCGTGGTTCAGACTGGTCAGAACGCGAGAGAGCATCAGGGTGGTGTAATCAGGAGAGATAGCGGAAAGCACATTGCCCACGGTGAAAATGGCCATCAGAAAGATCAGCGCATTGCGACGTCCGCGATGTGAAAGCAGTAGCGTCATTAACGGCGCGCCGACCATCACCCCAATGGCATAAGCGCTGATCAGCATTCCTGCGGCGGGAATCGTCACATCAACGCCGCGAGCGATGACCGGCAATAATCCCATGGGAGAAAATTCAGTGGTGCCGATCCCGAACGCGCCTATGGCCAACGCCAGTAAAGGGTAATTTATTTTCATACGGTAATGACTCCGCCTGTTCGCGCTTAAACGCGGTGGACAAGAAAAGCCAAAAGCATGACATCAATCACAAAAAAAGAGAAGTTAACAAATTTACAAAAGACTTTTGCATTTTTGATAACAATTGGCGAAGGGAATGTGAGGGAGCGACACTCCCTCAGCGGTAAATCAGTGCAGTGCTGCGGTTAAACCACCTGCCACGATCAGAGCCAGAACAATAAACGTGGTCACTAATGAAAATTTCAGATCGGTGCTCATCAACTTTTCTCCTTTTTATTCCCACACAAAAAGTGATATAGCGCATTTTTACACACTTGAAAGCAAAAATCTCCCACGATTTAGGGTGATATCTGTTTTTAACACTTCCCCTTTTCGTTAAGATCAGCCAAAATTCGACGCTTACTTGTTTAGCGTACCGGCCATTGACCCCTTCCTGACGTTCCGTGTCGTTTTCCCGGCGTGCCGCAACCCTGATGTTGCGATCAGGGTGTGTAAAGGCAAACGTTTACTTAGCGTATTTTACTGTTCAGGTTGGGTCTGGAGTGAGATGTAATGGCAACAATTAAAGATGTAGCGAAACGAGCAAACGTTTCCACTACAACCGTATCACACGTTATTAACAAAACGCGTTTTGTTGCAGAAGAAACGCGTAACGCGGTGTGGGCGGCAATCAAAGAATTGCACTATTCCCCCAGCGCCGTCGCCCGAAGCCTGAAGGTCAACCATACCAAGTCCATCGGCCTGTTGGCGACCAGCAGCGAAGCCGCCTACTTTGCCGAAATTATAGAAGCCGTTGAAAAAAACTGTTTCCAGAAGGGTTATACCCTCATCCTCGGCAACGCGTGGAATAACCTGGAAAAACAGCGCGCCTATCTGTCAATGATGGCGCAAAAACGCGTGGATGGCCTGTTGGTCATGTGTTCTGAATATCCGGAACCTCTGCTTTCTATGCTCGAAGAATACCGTCATATTCCCATGGTAGTGATGGACTGGGGCGAAGCCAAAGCCGATTTCACGGACACGGTGATCGATAACGCCTTTGAAGGCGGCTATATGGCAGGCCGATACCTGGTGGAGCGCGGACATCGTGAAATCGGCGTGATTCCCGGTCCGTTGGAGCGGAACACCGGCGCAGGCCGTCTGGCTGGCTTTATGAAAGCGATGGAAGAAGCGCTGATCAACGTGCCGGAAAACTGGATTGTGCAGGGCGATTTTGAGCCGGAGTCCGGCTACCGCGCAATGCAGCAAATCCTGTCGCAGTCACACCGTCCGACAGCGGTATTCTGCGGCGGCGACATCATGGCGATGGGCGCGCTCTGTGCTGCCGATGAAATGGGTCTGCGCGTCCCGCAGGATGTCTCGCTGATCGGTTATGACAACGTGCGAAACGCGCGCTTCTTTACGCCAGCGTTAACCACTATTCATCAGCCGAAGGATTCTCTGGGTGAAACGGCGTTTAATATGCTGTTAGACCGTATCGTCAATAAGCGCGAGGAATCCCAGTCGATCGAAGTCCACCCGCGACTGATTGAACGTCGCTCTGTTGCGGACGGCCCGTTCCGCGACTACCGCCGTTAAGTCGCGCCTGCGGGAGTCTCATCAGGCTCCCGCAGCCACTCTCTGTTCAGTGTTTCACTGTCTCCCAGATACTCCAGCAGCCACGCCAGCGCCGGCGAGGTATCGTTTTGTTGCCAGGTAAGACAGCAGGCGGCATCCGGGAAAGGATTTTCCAGCTCCAGCGCAACCCACTGCCCCGTGTTAAGACGAGGTTTGGCAAAATGCGTCGGCACCATGCCAATACACAATCCAGCACTGATACAGGTTGCGGAAGAGTCCCAGTCCGGCACGACCATACGGCGTTGATTATCCAGTAACCATGTGACGCGTTTGGGCAGGTTTCGGGAGGTATCCTCCAGCACCAGCGACGGCCAGTTTCGCAGCGTGTCGTCGCTCAACGGCCCCATTATGCTCGCCAGCGGATGGGAACGCGCCACCACGCAACTCCAGCTCAACATTCCCATATCGCGAAAGGCATAGCGACCGCCCACCGGAATAGCGCGCGTCGCGCCAATGGCCAACTCCACCCGACCATCGGACAACGCGTCCCAGACGCCGTTGAAAACTTCCTGAAAAACCAGCAGCTCTACATCATCAAAATGACGGTAAAAGTCGACGACCATCTGGCGGGTCCGTTCCGGACGCACGATATTATCCACCGCAACAGGCAACTGCCCGCGCCAGCCATTGGCGATTTGCTGACACTGTTGCCGGGTGTCCTGCATTTTTTTGATAACAGAACGCCCTTCTTTTAAAAACCAGGCCCCGGCGGGCGTCAGCACCACGTCACGGTGGCGGCGTTCAAACAGTGGGACCGCCAACCACTCTTCCAGTTGCCGTACCGTGTAGCTGACCGCAGAAGGCACCCGGTGCAATTCCTGAGCCGCTGAACTGAAGCTGCCGTTACGCGCAACGGCGTCGACGACTTCCAGCGCATATTCTGACCACATAATCTGCCTGCAAAATTTTTGAATGCAATAACCAAATATTACCGTTTCACAAGGAGAAAGACACTCCCTACACTCTGCGCGAAGATTATTCATTAAAATAAGAGAACAACTATGCAAGCAGCGATGCAACCTGGAAAAGGGTTTTTAGTCTGGCTGGCGGGACTGAGCGTACTGGGCTTTCTGGCCACCGACATGTATCTCCCCGCTTTCGCCGCCATTCAATCCGGCCTGCAAACGCCCGCGTCGGCGGTCAGCGCCAGCCTCAGCCTGTTTTTAGCAGGTTTTGCCGTCGCGCAACTGCTGTGGGGACCGCTTTCAGACCGCTATGGACGCAAACCGATCCTGCTGTCAGGTTTAGCCATTTTTGCCCTCGGCAGCCTGGGGATGCTGTGGGTAGAAAGCGCCGCCGCACTGCTGGTTTTACGCTTTGTGCAGGCGGTAGGCGTCTGCGCCGCAACGGTGATCTGGCAGGCGCTGGTAACGGACTATTATCCTTCGCAGAAAATTAACCGCATTTTTGCGACCATAATGCCGTTAGTGGGCCTTTCCCCTGCGCTGGCGCCCTTGCTAGGTAGTTGGATCCTGACCCATTTTTCCTGGCAGGCGATTTTCGCCACCCTGTTCGCGATTACCCTGGTGTTGATGCTGCCCGCTCTGCGTCTGAAACCGACTCAAAACGCCCGTAAGGATGGCCAGGATAAGCTGACGTTCGCGACGCTGCTGCGTACCCGGGCTTATCGTGGCAATGTGCTGATCTACGCGGCCTGCTCTGCCAGCTTCTTTGCCTGGCTCACCGGTTCGCCGTTTATCCTGAGCGAAATGGGCTATAGTCCGGCGGTCATTGGCCTGAGCTATGTGCCGCAGACCATCGCCTTTCTGGTTGGCGGTTATGGGTGTCGCGCAGCGCTGCAAAAATGGCAGGGGCAGCAGCTTCTTCCCTGGCTGCTGGTCCTCTACGCGCTAAGCGTTGTCGCCACCTGGGGCGTGGGTTTTCTGAATCACGTCTCGCTGACGGAAGTGCTGATCCCATTCTGCGTCATGGCGATTGCGAACGGCGCGATCTACCCGATAGTCGTGGCCCAGGCGTTACGTCCGTTTCCCCAGGCGACGGGGCGCGCTGCGGCATTGCAGAATACGCTTCAGTTGGGATTATGCTTCCTGGCAAGTCTGGTGGTTTCGTGGTTAATCAGCACCCCACTTCTCACCACCACCAGCGTTATGCTGGCCACCGTTGTGCTGGCGGCATTGGGTTACAAAATGCAGGCGCAGGCGGGTATTGTGGAACGTCAGCAGGACAATACGGAGATGGCCCACGGCGAATCCCATTGATAACGCTAATATATTTGATTCGTTAGGAAGCTAACAATTTTTGGTTGTATCATCGGTTTTTGAGGCCTATACTAAATTTCGGTTGTTAAAAATACGATAATAATTATGTGTTAACGGGAACCGGAGCGTTCCCGCTTCACCATGGATGGCCTTTTCGGCAAGGGTTTCTCCCTTCCTCTGTTCTACGTCGGATTATAGACTCGCGGAATATTTCCGTGAGATTTCTCACAAAGCCAAAAAGCGTCTACGCTGTTTTAAGGTTCTGATCACCGACCAGTGATGGAGAAGCTATGAGTTCATCGTGTATAGAAGAAGTTAACGTACCGGATGACGACTGGTACCGTATCACCAACGAATTATTAAGCCGCGCAGGCATAGCCATCAACGGTCCAGCCCCCGCTGATATCCGCGTCAATAACCCCCGTTTTTTTAAACGCGTATTACAGCAGGGCTCGCTCGGTTTGGGCGAAAGCTATATGGATGGCTGGTGGGAATGCGATCGTCTGGACATGTTTTTTAGCAAAGTCCTTCGCGCCGGACTGGAAAATCAACTCCCCCATCATTTCAAAGATACTCTCCGCATCGCTGGCGCTCGCCTGTTTAATTTACAAAGCAAAAAACGCGCCTGGATTGTCGGCAAAGAGCACTACGATCTGGGTAATGATCTGTTTAGTCGAATGCTCGATCCGTATATGCAATATTCCTGCGGATACTGGAAAGAGGCCGGAACGCTTGAGGCGGCGCAACAAGCCAAACTCCAACTGATTTGTGAAAAGCTGCAATTACGTCCCGGCATGCGCGTGCTGGATATCGGCTGCGGTTGGGGCGGTCTGGCGCAATATATGGCGACCCACTTCGGCGTCAGCGTGGTCGGCGTGACGATTTCCGCTGAGCAGCAAAAAATGGCGCAGGCGCGCTGTACCGGACTCGATGTCACCATCCTGCTTGAGGACTATCGTGATTTACGCGATCAGTTTGACCGCATTGTCTCGGTTGGGATGTTTGAACACGTCGGCCCGAAAAATTACAACACCTATTTCGAGGTGGTGGATCGGAATTTAAAACCGGACGGCATTTTTCTGCTGCATACCATCGGTTCGAAAAAAACCGACAATAACGTCGACCCGTGGATCAATAAGTATATTTTCCCGAACGGTTGTCTGCCTTCGGTTCGCCAGATCGCGAACGCCAGTGAGTCGCGCTTTGTGATGGAAGACTGGCATAACTTTGGCGCGGACTATGACACAACCCTCATGGCATGGTATGAGCGATTCCTCGCGGCATGGCCTGATATTGCCGATAACTACAGCGAGCGCTTCAAACGGATGTTCAGCTATTATCTGAATGCCTGTGCGGGCGCGTTCCGCGCGCGGGATATTCAGCTGTGGCAGGTCGTGTTCTCACGCGGCGTAGAAAACGGTTTGCGGGTGGCCCGTTAAGTACCAAGCCCCTGTTCTGATACAGGGGCTTTACGGGTTACGCTTCGCTTGTCGACCGGACTGTCGCCGCTTCCCGCGCCGCCAGTACCCGTTCTACCGTATCAACCACCGCCTGGGTTTGCGGGTCAATTTCGATATTCACCCGCGCGCCCAACTTTTTCTTGCCAAGCGTTGTGCGCTCAATCGTTTCCGGAATCAGGTGAACGCAAAAGCGCGTCGCGGTCACTTCGCCTACCGTCAGACTGATCCCGTCAATGCCAATAAATCCTTTGTAGAGGATATATTTCATTAAGGTCGGATCCTGAACTTTAAACCAAATCTGGCGATTATTTTCTGAGGTCAAAATCTTAGAAACCTCTGCCGTGGTCATGATATGACCCGACATCAAATGACCGCCAATTTCATCGCTGAATTTCGCCGCACGTTCAACGTTTACCCGATCCCCCGCTTTCAGCTCGCCAAGATTGGTAATACGCAACGTCTCTTTCATCAGATCAAAACTGATGTGGCTGCCGTTAATGTCGGTCACGGTCAGACAACAGCCGTTATGCGCGACCGACGCGCCCGTCTCCAGCCCGTCCAGCATGTATTCAGGTAATTCCACGACATGGGTGCGAAAGTTTGGTTTTTCATCAACAGACACCACTCTGGCGGTGCCTTGCACAATACCCGTAAACATAACTGCAACTCCCAAATTCAGTTCAACCATTTCTGCCTGCCACAATAGCAGTTGGAAAATCAGGTTGCCAGCGAAGCGCCCCCCGCGCCTGTTTTTTCACTGGAGAAATATCCATTCCTCGCTACAATAGACTGAAATTTCCCCGCATCTTCTTCTTGCTGCCCTTGCTGGCGACTTTTTTAGTCTCTCTTATAACAACAAAATATAGGTGTTCACGTGCAGAAGTATATTAGCGAAGCGCGTCAGTTATTGGCTCTGGCAATACCGGTGATTCTTGCGCAAATCGCCCAAACCGCAATGGGTTTTGTGGATACCGTCATGGCGGGAGGCTACAGCGCTACCGACATGGCGGCAGTGGCGATTGGTACCTCCATCTGGTTGCCGGCCATTTTATTTGGCCATGGACTGCTGCTGGCGCTAACGCCGGTTATCGCGCAGCTTAACGGCTCAGGCCGACGCGAGCGCATCGCCCATCAGGTCCGTCAGGGTTTCTGGCTGGCAGGCTTTGTCTCGGTTGCCATTATGATTGTGCTGTGGAACGCCGGATACATTATCCGCGCCATGCATAACATCGATCCTGCGCTGGCGGATAAAGCCGTCGGCTATCTCCGCGCGCTGCTGTGGGGCGCACCGGGGTATCTGTTCTTTCAGGTGGCGCGTAACCAGTGCGAAGGTCTGGCAAAAACCAAACCGGGGATGGTGATGGGTTTTATCGGCCTGCTGGTCAACATTCCGGTGAACTATGTGTTTATTTATGGCCATTTCGGGATGCCCGAACTGGGCGGCGTCGGTTGTGGCGTGGCGACAGCGGCCGTTTATTGGGTGATGTTTGTCGCCATGATTTCGTGGGTTAAACACGCTCGCTCCATGCGTGACATTCGGAACGCCGAACGCTTCAGTAAACCCGATGGCGTAGTGATGAAACGCCTGGTACAACTGGGATTGCCCATCGCGTTGGCCTTATTTTTCGAAGTGACGTTGTTTGCGGTCGTGGCGCTGCTGGTGTCCCCCCTGGGCATTGTCGACGTGGCAGGCCATCAGATTGCGCTCAACTTCAGTTCGCTGATGTTCGTGCTACCGATGTCGCTTGCGGCAGCGGTTACCATTCGTGTGGGCTATCGTCTGGGGCAAGGTTCGACACTGGATGCGCAAACCGCAGCGCGTACCGGGATCGGTGTGGGCGTTTGCATGGCCTGCATCACCGCCATTTTCACCGTATCGCTGCGTGAGCAGATCGCCCTGCTGTATAACGATAATCCTGAGGTGGTGACACTGGCTGCCCAACTGATGCTGCTGGCGGCAATCTACCAGATTTCTGACTCTATTCAGGTGATCGGCAGCGGCATCCTGCGTGGTTACAAAGACACGCGTTCGATTTTTTATATCACGTTTGTCGCTTACTGGGTTCTGGGTCTACCCAGCGGTTACATCCTTGCGCTGACCGATCTGGTGGTGGACCGTATGGGTCCTGCGGGATTCTGGATGGGCTTTATTATCGGTCTGACGTCAGCCGCCATTATGATGATGTTGCGTATGCGCTTCCTGCAGCGTCAGCCCTCGACGGTTATTCTTCAGCGCGCTGCGCGTTAAATCTGCAATAGCCGCCTTCTGGCGGCTATTCTCTCGTCACTTTGCGCACTTCCTCCGCAATCGAGCGAAAACCGAAAGAAAATAACCCTTTCCCTCTTGCCTCATTCCATCTCTGCCGCTAATATTCGTCCCCGTTGTCACCTACAACGTTGCGTTCATAGCTCAGTTGGTTAGAGCACCACCTTGACATGGTGGGGGTCGTTGGTTCGAGTCCAATTGAACGCACCATCTTTCTGTACAGTGCGTCCGTAGCTCAGTTGGTTAGAGCACCACCTTGACATGGTGGGGGTCGGTGGTTCGAGTCCACTCGGACGCACCATTCAGCTATCTCTCTGTTATTCCCGTTACTTTCTCTCTTTTTCTTTCTTTACGCTCACTCTGTTTTTCTCCTCACGCTTCCGTGTCGCGTTAGCATCAGACCGCATTGATGAAAAACGCCCGACATGCGCCGGGCGTAAAACAACGTCAGTTAACGATTACGGCTTATGTTCAAGCACCGGGTTCGCGTTTATGGCAATACGCTGAGGTTTCTCCTCTTCCGGTATATCCTGTAGCAACGCGATTGTCAGCAAACCGTTTTCCAGCGACGCGCCGGTGACGTTGACATGCTCCGGCAGACTGTAGCTGGCGCGGAAGTCGCTGCGGCTGATCCCCCGGTGGATCCATCCTTCTTCGCCGCGTTCTGTTTTCTCCTCCTCACGTTTACCGCTGATATTCAGCTGACCGCCGACGGTTTCAATTTCCAGCTCGCTCTCTTTCCAGCCCGGCACGCTGAGGGTGAGCTCATAGCGGTTATCCTCCAGCCGCCGGATATTGTACGAAGGCGTGGAGGGCAACGGCGTGCTGCCGGTTAGTTGGCTGAAAAGGCGATCGATGCGGTTAAAGCGGTCCGCAAACAGAGAGTCGGAGAGATCGTGTAATACGGGAAACGTTCTGAGCGTCATCATGTACCTCCTGAACAGTAAAGAAAATATTCAAAAAGTTCATGTCTTACGGGCAGGTGTTGTTTACCCTCACCCGTTTTTCATATATGTCCGTAGCGTCGATTTTCAATACGTCAAAGCGGAATTTTGCGATCTCCATCACGCTACCGGTTTCTTACTCGCCACTTCGCTGAAAAGCAGACTCTCCGTCGAATAAACCGTCAGATTTACTGGAATATCCGTTTTGGCGGATCACGCAAGTAACGGACGTGAGATCATCTCCAGCCCCAGCACTGTCAGAAACAGCAAGAAACATAGCCTGAACAGCCGCAGGCCGATCCGTGCCCGAATTTTTTGTCCCAGCCACATCCCAAGGAGAGCGGGGATAATCGCCATCCCCGACAGGGACAGTTGCCTGACATGAAAAGCATCATGCAGATACAGTCCTGCAGCTAGCGCAATCGTCGAGACGGTAAACGAGAGGCCCAACGCCTGAACCAACTCATCACGCCCGAAACGCAGCGACTGAAGCCATGGCACGGCGGGCATGACAAAGACACCGGTGGCGCCGGTGACAAAGCCAGTGACCAGTCCCATGACAGGCGACAACCGACGTTCTAACCGCGCTGAGACATGCATTTCAGGACGGCATAGCGCATAGCTGGCGTAAATGATAAGCGCGACGCCCAGGCCAACGCCTGCCCACAGCGCCGGGATACTTACCAGCAGAAACGACCCCACAACCGTGCCGATGACGATAAACATCATCATCAGCCAGAGACGCCGGAATACCTCTTGTAAGGTAGGCCCCGAAAACAATTGCCAGAGATTCGTCACCAGCGAAGGGATAACCAGAAGCGCCGCCGCTTCAGCCAGCGGCATAACCGTACCTAGCAGACCCATCGCCACCGTCGGCAACCCCATGCCAGTCACACCTTTGACCCAGCCTGCGGCAATAAATATCAGGAAACAATACAAATAAAGGGGTTCATTCATCTTGCTGGCCCACATTGTTGAACAGAGCGGCATTGGAACATCTGGCCGGAGCCGCCACAATGCGGTATTTTCCTCGGCAACTACGGAAAAACCGAAGGCGGAAATAAATGCGTTTTGATCTGGCCGACCTGCAATTGTTTATCTGTATCGTGGATGCTGGCAGCATCACCGGCGGAGCCTCTGCAGCCAACCTGGCACTGGCGTCCGCCAGCGAACGACTCCGAAAAATGGAAGGAGACTCTGGAATGCCCTTGTTGCTGCGTCATCCGCGCGGGATCTCATTAACGACAGCAGGAGAGGCAGTGGAACGCCATGCCCGCATCATCCTTGAGCAACATCGGCGGTTGCGCGAGGAAATGGTCGCCCTTGCCGCGGGTCATCAGGAGACGCTTCGGCTTTATGCTAACAGCTCAGCGCTGACCACATTTCTGCCGGGTAAACTCGCCGCCTGGCTGGCCTCCCATCCGGGGATACATATCGAAACCGAAGAACGCGCCAGCACCGATATTGTCAGCAGCTTACTGTCAGGTGAGGCAGATGTCGGCATTGTTTCAGACGCCGTGGCCGCCGGCATGCTCAAACGGGAGCCCGTCGCGGAGGATCCGCTCGTGCTGATCGTCCCGCTAACGCATCCGCTTGCGGGTAAGGAGGCGCTTTTTTTCGTGGATATTATTGCGGCGCCAATGGTGGCGCTTTATTCCACTCGTGCCCTGCAACGCCATATTGAACAAAACGCAGCACATGCTGGCCTGGCGCTTAATATCCGCATTCGGTTGAATCACTATGAGGGATTATGCGAGATGGTGGCACACGGCACCGGCGTGGCGATTCTTCCCGCCGTCATCGCCGCGCGTTATCAGAGCCGCTATCCTTTTGCGATCGTTGCGCTACGTGATGGCTGGGCGTTGCGCAGGCTGTGTCTGTGCTACCGAAACGACGTCGTCTTTAGCCCCGCCATACGATCCTTATTCGACTGTCTGAGACAGCACTAACGGCAGTTTCATAACAGCCGCCGCGTCCTGCTTCCCCCGCGGGCGGTGTTCAGCAGGCTTACCATCTTTCAGTAAATTCTGTTAACAGGCGAATTGCCCGGGGATCCGTGCCACCCGGTCTATGCTGTCTATACTTTACCGTTAACGTTTTGTTATGGGAGGTAAGATGGAGTATCTGGCACGGCTTAACGTCGTTACTGTACTAATGTCAGCGACATTCTGGATCAATCTTGGCATCGTTTTCGTTGTCACCTTAATCACCTACTGGCTCATCAACTGGCTGCTGAATTTCATTTACAGAACCATTGAGCGTCGCGATCACAAGGAGATTAAGCATCCGGGATTACGGGTGATCGTGTTTGACATGTTAAAGCGAACCAGCAAATTGCTGATTTTCTTTGCCGCATTCCTGTTCAGTTTGCGCTTCGTCACCCTCCCCGATCGGCTGTTTGCAAGCCTGAGCCACGCATGGTTTCTCGTGATTGCCATTCAAATCGCCATCTGGCTGGATCAGGGGGTACAGTCGTGGATGCGCCATCTGCTACACGCGCCCGGTACGCATAAAAATCCGGTCACCCTGGTTATTCTTGGGATGATTCTGCGCGTGGTTGTCTGGTCCATGATGCTGCTGTCGATTCTGGCAAACGCTGGGGTGGATATTACCGCGCTGGTAGCAAGTCTCGGGGTTGGCGGTATCGCCATCGCGCTGGCGGTGCAGACCGTTCTCAGCGACGTCTTCGCCTCGCTATCGATTGGTTTTGATAAGCCTTTCGAGATTGGCGACTTCGTGGTGTTCAATGACGTCGCAGGGACAATTGAGCATATTGGTCTGAAAACAACGCGTATCCGCAGCCTCAGCGGCGAGCAGATTGTTTGCGCCAACGCGCAACTGCTGCAGCAAACCATTCATAACTACAAGCGCATGCAAACGCGCCGCATTGTTTTTACCTTTGGCGTCGCCACCTCCACGCCGCCTGAAAAGCTGCGCCTGATTGGCGATACGGTTAAAAAAATCATTGAAGATGTCGGCGAAACGAAATTCGACCGCGCGCATTTTCTCGCCTTTAATCAGGATCGCCTGACCTTTGAAGTCGTGCATATTGTAAACACAGCCGACTACAACAAATATATGGATATACAGCAGGAGATTAATATTCGTATTATTGAAGCGCTGAATGAGCTAGAGGTGGAGCTGGCGTTGCCAAGTCTGGTGGTACGATCGCCGGTACAGGTCGCAGGCTCGGACAATCCTCTTCACGTTGAGCATTTGCAGGCTGAGAAATAGCGTTATGATGGTCTTTTCAAAAGGAGAGTACGATGGCCAAATTATTACAGCTTCACTTTGCGTTTAACGGCCCGTTCGGGCAGGAAATGACGGAACAACTGCGCGGACTGGCCGAATCCATTAACCAGGAACCCGGCTTTATCTGGAAAGTATGGACTGAAAGTGAACAAAATAAAGAGGCTGGCGGCATCTACCTTTTTGAAAGCGAAGAGACCGCCCTCGCGTATCTGGAAAAGCATAGCGCGCGTTTAAAGAATCTTGGTGTCAATGAAGTCATCGCCAAAGTCTTTGATGTTAACGTGCCGCTAAGCCAGTTAAACCACAGCTACGTGGCGTAAATGACGCATCAAGAGGGGGCTATGCCCCCTTTCTTCTCTTTCCTGTGCATTTTCCTTTCCGTCCTTTAAACCTCGCATCAGATAGACAGACAGCCAACCAGGCACTACATGTTAAGTCATGTCTGTCGCCACTGGCGCGTTTTGCGGATGAGAGGTGTGTATGTCTGTTGTGGTTATTACCGGAGGTAGCGCCGGAGCAGGAAAAGCAATCTCTGTGCGTTTCGCACAGGCTGGATATGACGTTGCGGTGATAGCCAGAGATGACGAAGGTCTTCAGGAAACCTGTGAGGAGTGCGAAAAATATGGCGTGAAAACGCTGGGTATTAGCGTCGATGTCTCCAAAGCCAATGCCACTCACGACGCAGCGGAAATGATTGAAAGTCGGCTGGGCGCCATTGATGTGTGGGTTAACAGCGCCATGACAACGGTACTGTCACCGTTTCGGGAAATCACCCCCGCAGAGTTTCAGCGCGTCACCGAAGTGACCTATCTGGGCTTCGTTAATGGTACCCGCGCGGCGCTGGCGATGATGGCGCCGCGAGACAGAGGCATTATCATCCAGGTCGGTTCCGCGTTAGCCTACCGCTCGATTCCCCTTCAGTCTGCTTACTGTGGCGCCAAAGCGGCCATCCGCGGCTTTACTGACGCCGTACGCACCGAACTGATGCATGAGCACAGCAAGGTGCATATCACGATGGTACAAATGCCGGGAATGAATACCCCGCAGTTTGGCTGGTCGCGCAACAAAATGGACGCCGCGATGCAACCTGTGCCACCGGTGTACCAGCCCGAAGTCGCCGCAGAAGCGGTATTTAGCGTGGTGAAACGTCCGGTTCGCGAACTGTGGGTTGGGAAAAGTACCGTACAGTCAATCGTCGGCCAGTTTTTCTTTCCCCGCTGGCTCGACCGGCTGATGGTAAAGAAAGCCTGGGAAGGCCAGCTTACCGATGATCCCAGTCCCCATGACAGTGCGGACATTCTCTACACGCCCCGACGGGGTAATCATCCCACTCACGGTGAATTCAGCGAAGGCGCAAAAACACGCGCGTTCACCCTGTCATCTGACTTCCCCGGTAAGCTCGCCGCAGGCGCCGCGCTGACCACCCTTGCGCTGGTGATCGGGCTGATAGCGCGGCGTAAAAAACGCTAATCGCGCCGACGGGAAAACCAGCGGTAGCCGTAGCCGTTCAGGAGGAGCGGCACGGCCTTCCCGCCCCGAAGCGTATCGTCATACCCCTTGTCTGCCAGGCAGGCTTCCCAGTAGCCGTCCGCAATGTTTTTTAGCGCTGCCTTAACCGGCTTTTCACTGAAATTGGCCAGCGCCAGAACATCACGCTGCTCGCCATGGTAAAGAATGGCGAACACGGCCTCCTGTTTGAGCGGAATAATCTTCCACGGCGCCTGACAAATTTCATGCAGTTCCGCCCGAATATTCACCATATGACGCACCCGGTGCAACAAAGAATGGCGGCTTAGCTGCGACCGCTCTACGTTGACTTTTTTATAGCGCCACGGGCCGGACGAAATCGGTTGTCTGAATAAGCGCGACGTATCCGCAGTGGAAAATCCGCCATTTTTATCTGCCGACCACTGCATCGGCGTTCTGACCGAATAGCGCTCTTTCAGGCTAAGATCGTCACCCATTCCGATTTCATCACCGTAGCGAATCACCGGTACACCAGGCAGCGACAACAGCACCGCGTGACAAAACGCCAGCCGTTCGATATTCCCTGACAGCATCGGCGCCAGCCGTCTGCGTAACCCTCGCTGGTAAACATACATATCCTCGTCAGGGGCAAACGCGTCCAGCACCTTTTGCTTATTTACCTCGCCGATCCCCTCGAGATCCAGCTCATCGTGATTTCGCAGCCAGTTTGCAAAGCAGCAGCCATCCGGTGGCACAATCATCTTACTGAGCGCCCCGGCAAGCGGCAGTGCTTTTTTCTCCGCCAGGCTGACATAAAAATATTTATTCACCCAAAAGTTCAGCGCAATATGCAGCCGATCGTTTTTGCCGAAGTAGTTGCGATACTCCTGCGGGGCAACATCAACTTCGCCCAGCAGGATCGCTTCCGGATTCACGCTTTCTATCAGCCCGCGCAACTGCTCAAGGATCCAGTACCCCTTTTTGTCGTTACCGCCTCCGGCCTGTTTGGTTAAGTGAGAGGCCGCGTCGAGGCGAAAACCAGACACGCCAATCTTCAGCCAGAAGCGCACGATATTTTCGATTTCGTGGATAACCGCCTTTGAGGTGAGATTGAGATCGGGCTCATGACGATAGAACATATGCCGGTAGAATTGTTGAGCCTGTTCATCCCAGCGCCAGACGGATTCCTCCACCCCTGGAAACATGGGCGGATCGTCTTTTTCCGGGGGGGTATCGGCCCACAAGTAAAAGTCCCGATAGAACGAATCGGGACTGCGTCTGGCCTCCTGAAACCACATGTGTTCAGAAGAGGTATGCTGAATCACCAGTTCGATGATCACATGCAGGCCCAGCGCCCGGGCCTGTTCGATAAACTCAATCACATCAGCAATCACCCCAAAACGAGGATCCGGTTGCAGATGGTCTGCGATATCGTAGCCTTCATCGCGAAACGGCGTAAGGTAAAACGGCGTGATCCAGATGGCTGTCGCGCCAAGACTGCGGATGTAATGCAGCTTTTCAGCGATCCCGGCAATATCGCCGAAGCCATCGCCATTCGCATCATAAAAGAGTGAAGTATCGACTTGATAGATCACCGCCTGGCTGTACCACTTCTGTTTTTTCTTCATAAGCTCGCTCCCAACGCGTGCTGGCAATGTTGCAAAAACGTCTGGTGTTATTGCAGACAGGAGAGATATTTCTCCGCCGAGCGCAGCACAATCTCATGCGCATGAGCCGTAATGTCCTGACCTTCAAACGCGCCGTACAGCTGTTCAAATGAAACATCTTGCAGTCGCCGGGCAATCGCCGCGACACAAGCTGCGGACAGCGGCAGCATGTTGGGGTAGCTCCACATAAAGGAGACGGCGTTCGCGCCGGGTGTGACCTGAAGAATATCGCCTGCAAGGATCGTTCCGGCGCCCTCCCGCCAGTGCAGGACGGTGCCGCCTGCAAAATGGCCGCCGAGCCGCAGCAGCGTCACGGACGGCAGCACGTCGAGAGTGTCGCCTTCCCATCGCTGTATAAACGGGCTGTCGCGCATGATCCAACGCCGATCGTCGGCATGAAGATAAACCGGGGCGTTAAACTCTGCCGCCCAGTCCTGCATGGTGGTGTAGTAATGCGGATGCGAAATGGCGATGGCGCGCAGACCGCCCAGGGCGGCAATCAACGTCCGGGTCGCCGGATCGAGATTGGCGATACAATCCCAAAGGATATTCCCCGCGGGCGTTCTGAGCAGAAACGCCCGCTGGTTTATCGCAAATGAGGGAACCGTTTTGAGGGTAAAAAGCGACGGTGTGACCTGACGCCATTTGTTGGCGTGGCTGGACACCAGCGCGTCAAAATCCGTCCACTCCTGCCCTGATACCGGCACATACTGCCGTTCATCATCACAAACAGGACAGCGCGCTACGTTACGCTGGCTGTCGTCATACGATGTGCCGCAGGCTTTACACAGTATAATCATCTTCACTCCCGTTCCGGTTTGAACAAAAGTAAGTATGGCAGAGGATGCGCGAAGGAATAGCAATCGTCCGGTATCGTTACGTCTGCACTTTACACCGTGGCGGCATTACCGCTTACCCGGAAATCGGTGCGGCGATGGCGAAAACCGTCTCGTCCCCGGCAGGCCGCGTTCGCCGCCGTCTCTATTTCTTCGATCGATAACATCGCAGATTTTGCACATGCAACCCCCGGCATTCTTGTCCTATACTGGTCGCACCTCAAAAATGAAATCATGCAGGTGAGTAATGGAAATTGATCTCGACAATCTGGTGTTTGACGGACTGGATGAAGCACAAACGCGCAACGCGGAACGTCTGGAAGATGCGGACAAAAAAGCAGAATCGGTGATCGCCGATGATGACTGCGGCGATGCGTGCAAAATCTGACATAAAAAACGACGTAATATCAGGGTCGGAAAACGCCCGAAAGTAACACGGTTGCGTCGGATAGCAGCGTAACGTGCTATCCGACCAACATCCTGCTGCATCAGCATATCTGTGAGGAGTGACTCAGCACTCGACAAACTGATGCGTATCGTCGAGACGGTATTTCACCCCTGCCCGAATTCCTTTTTCACCTTCCACGGCCACCGCAAAACGCATTCGCTCACCGTCATGATAAGCCAACGCCGCACACCCGCCTGGCCCAAGCACGATGGCGTCGACCATGCCTGTACTGGCTATCACGGCGTTGTCGCCGTTGCAGATAATGTGTACATTGTCGCCGCTGTTGGCAATTCTGGCGCTGGCGCCGAAGCTGACGATCTGCGTGAGATCGCCATTGCTGGCAATATGGCTTCTCTCTCCCACCGCGCTAACCCGAACGCGCATCCCGCTACTGGCGATACGCGTGCCGTTACCTGCGCTGCTAATTCGCGTGGAGTTTCCCGCGGCTGCGATTCTGGCGCGATCGCCCGAACTGCTGATATGACTGTTATAGCCCATGCTGCCAAGCCGCACACAGTCGCCCGCACTGGCGATCTGCGCCGCGTAACCCACACTGGCGATTTTCATGTTATCGTCCGCGCATCCCAGACGGGCGTTATCCGCGGCGTTGGCAATCTGCCGACCACTCGTTACGATGTCAGGCAGCATCGGTGAGGACATGGCGAAAATATCCTGCCGGACAAAGTTTTCTTCGTCTATCCAGCGTGACCAGGCGTACTCCACCAGGCTGTTTGCCCAGTCGATATACCCGTCACGGCTTAACGCACGATGTACGTCAGCATAACTGCCGCCTTCCGGAAAACGCCGCAGGAACCAGCGGTACATCACTTTTCCAACCCGCCAGTTGCGTAAATCCTCTCGCGTCACAATCATCGGTTAATGCCGGTGATAGCCATCGACCATGCAACGGAATGTCTCCCCGGGCGTTCGTCCCGTGGTGCACAGATACAGATGTCCAAAGATAAAAAACAGGCTAACGATGGCCAGCGCGAAATGCGCCTGAAGCAGCCAATAGCGTACGCCGGGAAGGACATCCCCTGTGGCCTGTGGATACAGCGAAAGAAGACCGCTCAGTAACAGCAGCGGCAGCAAGCCGTACATCACCCCGACATAGGCAGCCTGCTGTAACGGGTTAAACTTCGACCGTGGCGTAGCCGGAAACGGGTGCGCATCTCCTTGTAAAATGCCGTACAGATAAAAACGGGTTTGTTTCTTCGCTCTCGCCAACCAGCCATGCGGCTGAATGAGATAATGATGACCATTGCCGCCCAGGGCGTTAATCAACACAAAGCCCACCCAGCATGCCAGTAGCATAAATCCACAGATTTCATGTACCGCCAACACGCTTTTAGTCACCAACGGACTGACCAGCGAAAAGTGGTTAATGAGCCCACTGGCAAGCAAAAGGATAAACAATAACGCGTTAGACCAGTGCCACAAGCGCACCGCTTTTGAATACAAATAAACTTTCTCGCCATGCGCGGCCGCGACCTTGCGAACGGCGCGAAAACGAAGCCAGGCGTGCAGCCCCAGCACCAGCCACATCACTACCAGCAACACGCCCGCTATAACCAGCCAGACTGGCCAGTACTCCGGGGAAAACAGCGGCACGTAGCTCGCCAGTTGGGCGTGAAATTGTTCGGCACTCTGCGACGCGTTCATACATTTTCCTTCTTAATCAAATGTTGACCGAACCGACGATAAAGATGAGGCTCGCCTGCGCCAGGAAGCTGATACTGATAATATTTATTGTCCTGCAGCCAGCGCTGGATTTCAGGGCTATCTTCGCGTCCAAAGAGCAGTGCATGTTCCGGACAAGACGAGACGCAGATGGGCGGGAACCCTTTCGCCAGTCGCGACTCTGCGCAAAAATCGCATTTATCCGCCACTTTGGTGTGAGGATTCAGATAGCGCACCTGGTAGGGACAGGCGCCAATACAATAGCTGCAACCAATACAGCGTGACGCATTTACGCGAACAATCCCCTGCTCATCACGCCAGGACGCGCCGGTTGGGCAGACGTCAATGCACGGCGCCTCGTCGCAGTGCTGACAAGACTGGCGGAAAAAATGATACAGGGTTTCGTTTTCATCCTCGGTGACAGGGATGTGCGCGATTGATAAGCGGCTTCCCTGCGCAGGAACATGATTGGTTTTGCGACAGGCGCGGGCGCAAATGTTACAACCGTTGCAGCGCGTTTCGTCGTGGATCATGACATAGCGCGCCGTTCCGCCTTGTGTCGTATTCGCCAGCAGCGACTGGCCCGGTCCGCTGAAAAAAATGACCGTCCCCATGCCAAGCACAAATTTTCGTCGAGTGAAGGACATCTTGTTATCCTCTAATGCGGTGGTCGCCCTCGCCACGCTATCCATGAATTCAGGGATTCTGAAACCGTTCAACTTCCAGCCATTCGCACAACCCATAGGCTTTGCCATAACGCATATAGCGCTCGCTAAAGAGATACGGAACGCCGTTGGATGACGTCACCGGGCGAATATCGGCATAGTCGGGATGTGTTTCGATCGCCGCCAGCGCGGCGGCGATCTGCGCAGACTCGAAGTGGTAAGGCGACTGTTCCAGCATAGCGACCTTGTACGGGCGCGGATACGTCTGACATTCAAAACGCACCGCCTGAGCGATTGCCCGACAAAGATCCTTTTCCAGCACCTGCACACACATGTCGGCATAGTTGGCGCTCATGCTGCCCGTTGAGTAGAAATAAACCTCCTGGGCGCCGTGCACACACGCGATATCCGCACCCACCTCCCCCTCAACGAGAGCGGCCAATAATGGCGCAAGCTCGGCTTCTTCCACCGAATACGGCGGCTGTAGAAACAGTGCGCGCGCCACAAGCTGTCCTGCCGCCGTATGCTGGCGAATAAAATCAGCCATTATCTCTGCGGGGCTTGCCGGTTCAACAGGCGCACTATCCGCGTCATGCAAACGTAGCGCCTGCAGCCACTGCCGTTTTTCGAGATCCACGTCCGTCGTCGCTTCCGCGCCGACTTCCTCCAGATGGCTCATAAGGCTTTCCTTACGCTGGCAGCAAATTCTGCGCGGCCAGGTCAGCCGCCACGTCATCCAGTCCAAGCCGAATCAACGTGTCACGCGTTGGGCAACCCAGCTCAGGATCCCAGCCCATTTCCTGATAAAACAGGGTCAGCGACTCGCGCATATCGTCTCGATCCATCTTATCGGTGCCTTCAGTAAAGACCGGAATAGCCGGGTCTTTGTCGAATACCCATGAACAAATAAGATCGTGTTCGTTGCGCATATCTTTGGTCTGCATCAGTTTCACCGTGTATGCCCGATGCAACGTAAAGATACGTTCAGCGGCCAGATCGAGGCTTGCCTGGGTGGTTTCGTCACCGGTTACCGCCTGAAAGAATTTCGCTTCCAGATCCAGATCGCCCCGGTAGTTACGGCTTTTCAGCGGCGATACCGTCATCGGCCAGACCCAGTTACAGAGCGTGACAGCGTTATGAAGACAGACTTTCAGCAGGGTCCATTTGGCGTAACGGATTTTAGCCGGGTTAATCGGCGTATAATTTTTGGTTTCGTCGTAAGCATCTTCAGAGCCAAACAGCTCTGCCGCCACCTCTCGCTGAAGTTTCAACGGCAAACCGGAGCCAATAAAATTAATGTGCGTATGGGTCATGCAGTCGCGGTTGAACATGCAATTAGTAATCGCCCCGACCTGCGCGGAGGCTTCGTTAGCGTGATGTACCGGATACCCAAACGGGGACCACAGTTTGTTTTTCGCATAGCCCCAATATTCCTCGCCCAGTTGCCAACGCTCTGCGATGGCATATGAACCATCCGCGAGATGACTGAGTTCACCGACACGGTGAGCCAGACGATAATAAAAATCCTTGATGAAATGAGGATCGCCCGCCTCCAGTTGATCCCACGGAATTGACGCATATTCTTCGGCGGGTAATACGCGTTTAAAGACCCCTTTGCTGTAGCAGTAGGTAAAATCACGGTGCAGCTGGCCGTAGTTGCACCAGATACCGTAGTCATCGAACAGGTTCAGGCCAATAAGATTACCGATGACGCGCCCATCGTCTTTGTCCTCAAAATCCTTCGGTCCGTTCGGAAAAATGGTGGTGTGCACAAAGTTTGCCACGCAGGTGTTGCCGCCGGTGCTCGGTACGCCGAAATCTTTCACCCGGGGAATATTCATCTGCGTCATGCAGCGGATTGGACAGGAGTGACAGCCGCTCATTTTGACGGTGTACTTTTCTGCGGCCGGACCCAGATCGAAGACGGATTTGTAGGTACGGAAACCGACGGTATTTTGATTCCCCGGGGGAATTTCGCCTGTCTCGATAGGCCCGCCTTCGGCGGCCCCCCAGTAAAGCCCCTTCCTCGCCGTCCAGCGCGAGGCTGGAGAAGAATATTCCGCCCACGCTTGCGGAGTGCTTGGTACAACGTGGTTGTTATTCGCGCCAATCAGTTCCGTCATCATATAATCGTTCAGACGTTTCATCTCTTTGCGATCGGCGATATTTACCCCTTTTGTGCCCTCAACCGCAATGGCTTTCAGGTTCTTCGATCCCATGATCGCCCCGGTTCCGGCGCCGCCGCTATGGTTGCGGCTGTTAAGCATGCAAGAGAGCGGAACGAGGTTTTCACCTGCCTGGCCAATTGCCGCCACGCAGGTTTCCGCGGAGGTCATGCGGCAAATTTCTTCGGTGGTCGCGCGAGTGCCTTTCCCCCATAAAAAATCGGCTTTCTCGATCGTCACCTTTTCGTCTTTGATATTAATCCACACAGGAGACGCCGCCTTGCCCTCGATAATAATGGCGTCATAACCGGCAAATTTCATTTGCGCCGCAAAAAAGCCCCCCATATGGGCATCAACAACCAAATTTCCCTTAGTGAATGTGGAAAGCGATGTAATATTCACGCGAGAGCTACAGGGCGCTCCGGAACCGGTTAACGGTCCCGTCGCAAATACCAGTTTATTACTTTCGTCAAAAGGCTTCGTACCCGGAGGCACTTCGTCATACATTATCTTATAGCCGAAGCCCATTCCGCCGATGAATTTTTTAAATTTACTGGAATCTTCAAGGGTAATATCGCCTGTAGTAAGATTGACCCGTAAAATATTACCTGTCCAACCGTTAGCCATAATGTTTTCCTTTGTAAGACTCAAACAGTAATATCTTTCCACTCAATGATTTTTAATGCCCCGGTCGGGCAGGCATTGGCGCATTCACCGCATAAAATGCATTTTGACGATTTTTTCGTTTCGCTATTGACGGTGGCCATCATCCAGGGACAAGCAGTGGTGCAAGCGCTACAGCCAATACAACGTCGATGATCAACAGCAATGCAGCCGTCTTTCTGCTGCCAGGTGATCGCCCCGACAGGACAAACATTCATGCATTGTGGATCTTTACATTGGCGACAGGTATCCGGTGTATAGTTCAGATCGCCATACAGGCCGCCGCCGGAACCGACACCCTCATCACCGAAGAAATAATTCCGGTGAATTTTGATGCGGGAAAAGAAGGTCCCCACCGCGCCATCGTTATAATTGGTGCAGGAAATTTCACAGCGGTGACAGCCGGTACAACGCGCACGCTGCGTCACCAGTACTCCTTTCGGCGTGTTAATCAACCCGACGGTGCCGCTGTCCACATCTTCCTGCTTACAGCCAAAAAGCGACAGCAGCGCTGGGGCAATGGTTAGCCCCGCCAGACCTTTTCCCGTCAAACGCAAGAATTCCAGCCGCGTTAAACCTGGATTTAATATTGGACGATCAACCTGGTTCATTAATTTCGCATCCTCTTCGTAAACGCAGTGTTGACAACCGTAACCAGGCCAATTTCTCATACGTCAAACAGCGCCCTGACGTTGTCTCCCACAGCTGAAGTTCCTGCCATAACCGAATCGAATAAATGACATGATTTAATGCAAACTTACTAATCCTTTAGGGTTAGGCGAAATAAATAATGGGTTTATTCCGTATGTATAACTTTGATCGTTATCAACTAAATTGGGGAAGGGAAATAATAAAAAAGAAGTGATATTTATTCTCATTTAGATGAGATGAAGCGGCATTTCATTATTTTCAAATTAATTGTGAAGCTGTTCCCAATATTAACCCTGACAGTCAAAAATAGCGTTATGCTCAGTTTAAACGTTGACGCATTATATTATTGACATTCGATACAGTATTGCAGCTTAAAATTTCCAGTAATTTTGATAAGGGATGCCGCCATCCCTTATTATATGGATTATCCTGCCAGCGCGTTGATCACCGTTTCCATAGCCCGTTTTTCCAGTTCAGAGCGTTGAATACGCTGATTAGCCAGTGAGGTACGTAAAACACCGGCGATGACAATATGCTTCGGTTCTTGACCCAGATCGCGCATTTCCAGCACCACTTTTCCCACGACTCTGCACATCTCCCGGTACAGTTCATCATCTTTTGTCAGGTTTCCCATTTTTGTCTCTCCGTTGCAGGCTACATGCTTACAGCATATAACACCTGACGAATGAAGACAAAAAGCTAAAGAAAATCAATTAACTAACCGGATCGCTATTCCGGCATCCGCCAGGGTCTGCACAGACCGTTAATGGCGGATGCCGATCGGAGACATTTTTACTGATTAACCGGAATCACCGCGCCTTTGTACTTCGTGCGGATCCAGTCCTGAATCTCTTTCGAATGAAGTACATTAACCAGCGCCACGATATCTTTTTTCTTCTCGTCGCCGCGATGTACAGTAATGATGTTGGCGTAGGGGTTATTTTCGCCGCTTTCCACGGCGATCGGATCGTGGACCGGATCCAGACCTGCATCAATAGCGTAATTTGCATTGATAACCACCGCGTCACCCTCATCATTGTTATACATCTGCGGCAGCAGCGCGGCTTCAACGTTAGGCAGGAATGTCAGCTTTTTGGGGTTCTCCACGATATCACTGATACGCGCGCTGACCTTATCCACACCCGGCTTCAACTTTATAACGCCTTCTTTTTCGAAGATTGACAGAATACGCCCTTCTTCCGATACCGCGTCACGCATAATGATTTTGCCGCCTTCCGGCAGTTCCTTCAGCGTTTTGACCTTTTTTGAATAAATCCCAATCGGCTCAATGTGAATAGCACCGGCGCTAACGAAGTCGTAGGTTTTATCATCCGCATGGTCCTTCAGGACGCTGTTAAGGTAAGGAACATGCTGGAAGTAATTGGCGTCAATTTCGCGCCCGGCCAGCGCGGTATTTGGCAGGATATAATCCTGAAACGGTTTGATCTCTAATTCGATGCCTTGTTTAGCCAGAATCGGCTTCGCCTGTTCGAGAATTTCAGCATGTGGCACGTTAGATGCCCCAACGGTCAGGGTTTCCGCCCAGGACGCAAAGCTCATAGCGCTCAGGGTGGCGGCAGCCAGTAATGTCAGCGATTTTTTCATGATGAGGGTTTCCGTATTTTTAGCGTTTATCTAACAGAGAAGTGATCACATCGCCGCAAAACTGAATTATGAAGACGATTGCCAGAATGGTAATCGTCGCCACCAGCGTGACGTCGTTGTGGTTGCGCTGGAATCCTTCCAGATAAGCGAGATTCCCTAAACCACCAGCCCCAATCACCCCAGCCATCGCGCTATAGCTAACCAGCGCGATCAGCGTCACGGTGATACCTGACACCAGAGCGGGTGATGATTCAGGCAGCAAAACCCGAAAAATGAGGGTACTCAAACGCGCTCCCATTGAACGCGTTGCTTCAATCACCCCTTTGTCCACTTCGCGCAGCGCAATTTCGACCAGGCGGGCATAAAACGGCGCGGCGCCGACGATCAGTGCAGGCAGCGCGGCGTTTGCGCCAAGAATAGTACCAATCAGTGCCTTCGTGACGGGGATCAGCAGGACGATCAGAATGATGAACGGGATTGAGCGAAAAATATTCACCGCCAGTGAAATGATGCTATACAGCGCGCGGTTTTGAAAAAGCCCGCCGCGAGCCGTTAAGAACAGCGCCAGACCCAACAGGAGTCCAAGCGCAAAGGTCGCAATGCCGGAAAGCGCGGTCATAAAGAGCGTCTCCAGGGTGGCGGCAAAAAGTTGCTCCCATTTCAGATGCGGAAACAGTGTCTCAGTCATGTTGAATGACCTCACCTTCAATGCCGCTGTTTTGCAGATCGGTCAGGATATTCGCCAGTTGCTCCCCGGAAGCCGCCACGTGCAGCCACAGTTGTCCAAATACGCCGTGCGCCGTCTGCGTCATCTTTCCGTGCAGGATATTAAACGGCAAACCATAACGCAGGGTCAGCTCGCCGACGATGGGTTGATGGGTGCTGTGCCCGGTAAACGTGAGTTTAATGACCGTACCGCCCAACCCACCTGCCAGTTGGGGATTAAAGGTTTCTTCATCAGCGTACTGCCCTACCTGACGGACAAACTGACGGGTAATGGGTCGCTGCGGGTGAGTAAATACGCTGAGTACGTCACCTTCCTCCACCACGTTGCCGTTCTCCATTACCGCGACGCGATCGCAGATTTTGCGCACCACATGCATTTCATGGGTAATAAGGACAATCGTTAGCCTGAAGCGACGGTTAATATCGAGTAACAGTTCCAGAATCTGGTCGGTGGTCTGCGGGTCGAGCGCGGAAGTCGCTTCATCGCACAGCAGAACGTCCGGATTGTTTGCTAACGCGCGTGCAATACCGACCCGCTGCTTTTGACCACCGCTGAGCTGTGACGGATAGGCATTTTCTCGCCCGGCCAGCCCTACCAGCGCAATCAGTTCAGCCACTCGCGCCTTGATTTTGGCTTTTGGCGCACCCGCAATTTGCATTGAAAATGCGATGTTTTCACTGACGGTGCGCGACCACAGCAGATTAAAATGCTGAAACACCATACTGATTTTAAGGCGTGCCTGGCGCAAGGCTTCACCGCTGGCGGCGGAAATATCATGACCGTTAATCGTCACGCTGCCGGTCGTGGGTTTTTCCAGCCCATTCAACAGGCGTATCAGCGTGCTTTTCCCGGCGCCGCTGTAACCAATAATGCCGTAAATTTGCCCCTGTTCGACCTTCAGATTAACGTTATCGACAGCGGTAATAGTTTGCCGGCCTGGCGTAAACACTTTTGAGATATTTTTCAGGACAATCATAAGGCTCCGGTATCCGCTGCGGAGAATGGTTTTCCCGACAACGTGTTCGCTATTTAGCAGTATGGATGTCCAAACGAGTGTAGTGAGGCCGCTAATAAATTGAAATGAATAAAAAAGAATTTGGTTATAACCAGGAGGAATATCTCATTGTTGCGCAACTGAACCATAAATTGCGCGAATGATTTTGGGCAATACGTTTCCTTTAAATACAGTTTGTTGTGAAACTGCCCAGATGTATTTTGAAACGCTGTTTTCATTTTCCTTTTTGGAAAAAAACAGCGTATAATGCGCGCCAACTGTCTCTTGAATGGTTTCAGCACATTGGCCTGTAAAACTCAGCGTACACAAAACGTCCCTTTCCGTTGGGCTGAAACACAAGCACACATTCCTCTGCACGCTTTTTCGATGTCACCTATCCTTAGAGCGAGGCATCACCACTTTCGTAATACCGGTTTCGCTTCCTGGCGGTGCGCGCCGGAAGCCAGCTTCCCATATCCTTCTCAACTTAAAGACTAAGACTGTCATGAAAAAGACGAAAATTGTTTGCACCATCGGCCCGAAAACCGAATCTGAAGAGATGTTAACCAAAATGCTGGACGCGGGCATGAACGTCATGCGTCTGAACTTCTCTCACGGTGATTATGCAGAACACGGTCAGCGTATCCAGAACCTGCGCAACGTCATGAGTAAAACCGGCAAGAAAGCCGCGATTTTGCTGGATACCAAAGGTCCGGAAATCCGTACCATCAAGCTGGAAGGCGGCAACGACGTGTCCCTGAAAGCAGGCCAGACCTTCACTTTTACCACTGACAAATCCGTTGTGGGTAACAGCGAAATCGTCGCTGTAACTTACGAAGGTTTCACCGCTGACCTCGCCGTCGGCAACACCGTACTGGTCGACGACGGTCTGATCGGCATGGAAGTGACCGCCATCGAAGGCAACAAAGTGATTTGTAAAGTGCTGAACAACGGCGACCTGGGCGAGAACAAAGGCGTAAACCTGCCGGGCGTCTCTATCGCCCTGCCAGCCCTGGCGGAAAAAGATAAACAGGATCTGATCTTCGGCTGCGAGCAAGGCGTTGACTTCGTTGCCGCATCCTTTATCCGTAAGCGCTCTGACGTGGTTGAGATTCGTGAGCACCTGAAAGCGCACGGCGGCGAAAACATCCAGATCATCTCCAAAATTGAAAACCAGGAAGGCCTGAACAACTTCGACGAAATCCTCGAAGCGTCCGATGGCATCATGGTTGCCCGTGGCGACCTTGGCGTAGAAATCCCGGTCGAAGAAGTGATCTTCGCGCAGAAGATGATGATCGAAAAATGTATCCGCGCGCGTAAAGTGGTGATCACCGCGACGCAAATGCTCGACTCCATGATCAAAAACCCACGCCCAACCCGCGCAGAAGCTGGCGACGTGGCGAACGCCATCCTCGACGGAACCGATGCCGTCATGCTGTCCGGCGAATCCGCGAAAGGCAAATACCCGCTGGAAGCGGTCTCTATCATGGCGACCATCTGCGAGCGTACCGACCGCGTGATGACCAGCCGTCTGGACTTCAACAACGACAGCCGTAAGCTGCGCATCACTGAAGCCGTGTGCCGTGGTGCTGTTGAAACCGCTGAAAAACTGGAAGCGCCGCTGATCGTGGTCGCGACCCAGGGCGGTAAATCTGCACGCGCCGTACGTAAGTACTTCCCGGATGCGACCATCCTGGCGCTGACCACCAATGAAGTGACCGCGCGTCAGTTAGTGCTCAGTAAAGGCGTTGTGCCGCAGCTGGTCAAAGAAATCAATTCTACGGATGATTTCTACCGCCTGGGTAAAGAAGTTGCCCAACAGAGCGGTCTGGCACAGAAAGGCGACGTGGTCGTGATGGTTTCTGGCGCGCTGGTTCCGAGCGGCACCACTAACACCGCCTCTGTTCACGTGCTGTAATAATTCCTGAGTGAATTAATTGGTTTAAAAAAGCGCCCTCGCGGCGCTTTTTTTATTTCATCAATAGCCGCTATTAATAAAAAAGCAAATCGGATTTCACTATCTAATTGCCGATTATCTAAGACGAATCCGATGGAAGCAGCCTGTTTTCCCTCAGTTTTTTAGATACATTCCGACATTTCGATGCTTCTTTGAGCGAACGATCAAAAATAAGCATCTTCTCATCAAAAAAATATTCTCAACCTAAAAAACTTTGTGTAATACTTGTAACGCTACATGGAGATTAACTCAATCTAGAGGGTATTAATAATGAATCGTACTAAACTGGTACTGGGCGCGGTAATCCTGGGTTCTACTCTGCTGGCTGGTTGCTCCAGCAACGCTAAAATCGATCAGCTGTCTTCTGACGTTCAGACTCTGAACGCTAAAGTTGACCAGCTGAGCAACGACGTGAACGCAATGCGTTCCGACGTTCAGGCTGCTAAAGACGACGCAGCTCGCGCTAACCAGCGTCTGGACAACCAGGCTACTAAATACCGTAAGTAATAGTACCTGCGTAATAAAAATGGCGCACATTGTGCGCCATTTTTTTTGCCCTTCGTTTGCCTTTCCTGCTACTGCGTTTGCGTTTCTTGCGTTAACCCACCATTCTGCGCTGACTGTACCACGGGGGTTGCCGCCACCGCTGGCGTCTGTCCGGAAGAAACGGCTACCGGATACCCGGCGCGCCGATACAATGCTTTGTCCACCAGCGTATTGTCGACCTCTTTCATCGCTTTGAACTGGGTGAAACCGGCAGGCAGAACATACGGCATGGTCTGCACATTCTGTTCCTCTTCCGGCGACAGCGGTCGGTGAACTTCAACATACCGCATACCGTTCGGCTCAACGGCGTATTTCACCGGCTCGTTGATGACCTTAACCGGCGTTCCGGTTCGTACGGAAGCGAACAGCGCTTTAATGTCTGGCGCATTCATACGAATACAGCCGGAGCTGACGCGCAGCCCGACGCTGTCCGGCTGGCTGGTGCCATGGATAAGGTATTCACCGTTTCCATGCGCCAGACGCAGCGCAAAGCGTCCAAGCGGGTTATTCGGCCCGGCAGGGACGACCGCAGGCAGGGTTATTCCCCGCTCAAGAGAGCGCTTGCGGATGCCCGCTGTCGGCGTCCACGTCGGGTTCGGTATTTTCTGCCCTAGCCGCGTTTCCATCACCGGCGTTTCCAGCCCCTCCAGACCAATACCGATAGGATAGACCTGCACGATATTTTCCCCCGGCGGGTAATAGTACAGACGTAGCTCTGCGAGATTCACGATGATCCCTTCACGCGGCGCGTCGGGCAGCAGCATTTGCGACGGGATAGTGATTAACGTACCGGGTTTCGGCACCGGAGCGATGGTATTGTTAGCCTCCAGAATGAGCATCGCGGCGGTATCAAAGCGACGGGCGATGGCCTGGAGATTTTTATCCCCCGCCTGCACCGTATACGTTTGATTCTGACCAATGAGACGACTTCCTGCCGGCGGCAGTGGATAATCCACCGCCCAGGCAGCCTGTAAAGCACTGTAAGCGCCGATAAGCATAAGTGTTAATAAAGACGCGCGTTTCATATGTCACCCCCCTGGCGTTGATGCCGGACGGCAGTGAATGCCGCATCCGGACTACGAGGCTCGCGAACCTGCAAGCCTGACAAGACGCACCTGCGTCCTGTCAGGTATTTTACAGCGTCCGTCTGTTAAGTTTAGCTAAGAGTTGCAGCTTTCGTGCGAATCGCGCGGATCATCGCTTCAAGCCCCTGGGAGCGGGACGGGGTGAGATGTTGGGTGAGCGCCATTTTTTCGAACCACGGGCGGACATCAAAATTAACAATATCCTGCGGCGTCATCTGGTGATACAAAATAAACACCACCGCAATCAGCCCCTTTACGATGGCCGCATCGCTGTCGCCCTCAAGCTCAATCACTCCCTGCCCGTTCTGGCGCATCACAATCCAGACCTGGCTCTGACAGCCCTCAATTTTATTATCAGCAACGCGATCGTTTTCAGACAGCATCGGTAGTCGCTGACCCAGCTCGATAATATACAGGTACTTTTCTTCCCAGTTCCCGCAACGTTGAAAATTACGTAATAGCTTCTCTTTATCCGGCAACGCGGCCATAGTGCCTCCCTGTTATCCCAGTAAGCGATGAATACGCTGCAGCCCAGTCACCAGACGATCCACTTCTTCATGGGTGTTATACATTGCCAGTGACGCGCGACACATCGCCGGAACCTGATAAAACGCCATCAGCGGCATAGCGCAATGGTGTCCGGTACGGACAGCAATACCGTAGTTATCAAGGAAACTACCGACATCATAGGCGTGATGGTGACCGAGATTAAACGCGATCACGCCAAGCCGGTTAAGCGGGCCGTACAGCGTGAGGTCAGGCACCGCCGCCAGTTGCGCCAGCGCGTAATGCATCAAATTCTGTTCATACTCGCCGATGTTTTCCAGCCCCAGCGCTGAGACATACTCCAGCGCGGCGCCCAGACCGATAATTCCTCCGGTATTCGGCGTACCCGCCTCAAAACGCCACGGCGCTTTCGTCCAGGTGGTGCCCTGGGTCAGGCTGACCGTAGCGATCATTGAGCCGCCCCCTTCCCACGGCGGCATCGCCTGCAGGATGACGTCTTTTACGTACAGCACGCCGATACCGGTCGGGCCGTACAGTTTATGCGCGGAAAAAACGTAGAAGTCGCAGTCCAGCGCCTGAACATCGACCGGGTGGTGCATGACCGCCTGCGCGCCGTCCACCAGGACTTTAGCCCCGTACTGATGGGCCAGCGCGGTGATTTCAGCGATCGGGTTCTCGGTGCCTAACACGTTCGAAACATGGGTAATGGCCAGCAGGCGGGTTTTCTCGTCCAGCAGCGATGGCAGACTTTCAAGCTGGAGCGTTCCGTCAGTATTGAGCGGGATTACCCGGAGTTCAGCCCCCACGCGTGCGCATAGCATCTGCCAGGGCACAATATTAGCGTGGTGCTCCATTTCGCTGATAATGATGTTATCGCCACGGTGAACGTTTTCCGGCCCCCAACTGTTGGCCACCAGATTGATGCCTTCCGTGGTGCCGCGAACGAACACCAGTTCCTCCGCTGAGCGGGCGTTAATAAACAGCGACGCCAGTTTGCGAACGTTCTCCATTCGTTCCGTCGCCTGGGCGCTCAGAGTATGAATACCGCGATGCACCGCCGCATAGCCATGGCGGTAGAATTCCGCCTCCGCGTCGATAACCTGACTGGGCTTCTGCGCGCTGGCGGCGCTATCAAGGTACGCCAGCGGCAGACCGTTGACTTCTCGCGTAAGCACGGGAAAATCCGCACGCACGTTGTCGATAGAAAATGTCATGCTCTGCCTCCCGGCAGGCGCTGGCCGATTCGCGCCAGAACCTGTTGCTTCAGCGCCTCGTCGCCGATGGCTTCCGTCAGTTCAGCGGCAAAGGCATAGAGAATCATCTGCTGGGCGTCCTGCTGGCCGATCCCGCGCGAGCGCAGATAGAACATCTGTTCATCGTCAATGCGCCCCACCGTCGCGCCATGGCTACACTTCACGTCGTCGGCGTAAATCTCAAGCTGCGGTTTGGTATCCACCTCGCGAGTTTACCCAGCAGCAGGTTATTGTTGGTCATCTGACCGTCGGTTTTGATCGCGTACGGGGCAACGTTAATCAGACCGTTGAAGACCGCGCGCCCTTTATCGCTGACAATGGTTTTATGCAGCTGACGGCTGTTGCAATAGCCTTTGTTGTGCTCAAGCCAGGTGCGGGTATCACAGACTTCATTTTTCACCGGCATCGCGAGGCTGTTGATTCGTAGCGTCGTGTTCTCACCGTTCAGCCGGGTGCTGGTGTTATGACGCAGTACCGCATCCCCCAGCAGAAAACTGTGGCTGTGCGCCGAGGCGTCCGCCGCCATTAAAATATCATTATGGGCGAAGTGATGGCTTAACGGATTTTCAAACGCCAGCTTCACGTGATGCAGATGCGCGTTGGCTGCCACATTCATTGTCAGACGCGCGCCGGTAAAGTGTCGCGCGTCATTGAGGCTCACGTAATGTTCAATGACCGTTGCTTCTGCGCCTTCCGCCAGTTCCAGATGATGACGATAATGAGCGGTGTTCACCTCATCGTCGCCCACCCCCTGCGTAATGTGCATCAATAGCAGCGGCTTGTCAGGACGCTGATTACGCTTAACGTGGATATGGGTTACGCTGTGCGCCAGGCTTTCGGTGAGATGCAGAAACACCTCCGGCTGCACCGCGTCAGGCAGCGTCTGGCGCTCATCGTTGATCGCAACGTCAAAGCCGCTATTTTCACAGCTGTCGCTCAGCGTCGGACTGAATTTCCCATCAACAAAAACCAGACGCAGCGCATCAATTTGTAGCGCCAACGCATCCCGCTGCGCCGTCCCTATGTCCGCGAAGCGGCTGACGAACTGGCTGTTGATTAATCCTTCCAGCGGCGTGTATTTCCAGTTTTCATGTTTCCGCGTCGGCAGGCCCAGTCGCAGTAATTGCTGTAAGTGCTGTTGCGCCTGGGTGGAACGCGACTCGCCCTCGGCTTCAAACAGATGATGCCACTGCTGCAACGCATTACTGCTGTTCGGTAAGCCAGCCATATCCCTGCTCCTCCAGTTGTTTGACCAGGGTGAAATCGCCAGACTTCACAATCCGCCCCTGATACAGGACGTGGACAAAATCAGGTTTGATATAGTCAAGGATGCGCTGATAGTGCGTAACGATGATGAATGCGCGCTTGCCGTCCCGCAGGGAATTCACGCCATCGGCGACGATTTTCAGGGCATCAATATCCAGCCCGGAATCCGACTCATCCAGAATGCACAGCTCCGGCTCCAGCACCGCCATTTGCAGAATGTCGTTGCGTTTTTTCTCGCCGCCGGAAAATCCCACGTTGACCGAGCGGGTCAACAGATCTTCCGGCATTTTCAGCAGCGCGATTTTCTCTTCCATCAGGTCCTGAAAATCAAAACGGTCCAGCGTCTCCTGGCCGCGATAGCTGCGCACCGCGTTTAGCGCCGTTTGCAGGAAAAACTGATTGCTGACGCCGGGAATTTCCACTGGGTACTGAAAGGCCATGAAAATGCCTTCACCGGCTCTCTCTTCCGGCGCCAGCGCCAGCAGATCTTTACCTTTAAACGCGACGGAACCGCCGATTACCTCATAATCTTCGCGTCCTGCCAGCGTCGCGGAAAGCGTGCTTTTACCGGAACCATTCGGTCCCATGATTGCGTGCACTTCGCCGGGACGAACCTCGAGGTTCAGCCCACGCAGGATCGCTTTGTCTTCGACACTGACCTGTAAATCTTTAATATTTAACATGATACTTCCTTAACCGACGCTGTGTTCAAGGCTAATAGCTAATAGTTTTTGTGCTTCGACGGCAAACTCCAGCGGCAATTCGGAGAACACGTCTTTACAGAAGCCGTTGACGATCATCGAGATCGCATCTTCTTCGCTGATACCGCGCTGCAGGCAATAGAACAGCTGATCTTCACCGATCCGCGATGTGGTCGCTTCGTGCTCGAGCTGGGCGCTGTTATTACGGCATTCGACGTACGGGAAAGTATGCGCCCCGCAGTCCGCGCCGATCAGCATTGAATCGCACTGGGTAAAGTTGCGGGCATTGGTCGCCGTCGGCATGATTTTCACCAGCCCACGATAGCTGTTCTGGCTGTGTCCGGCGGAGATCCCTTTCGAAATGATGGTCGAGCGGGTATTTTTGCCGATATGGATCATTTTGGTGCCGGTATCGGCCTGCTGGTGCCCGCTGGTCAACGCCACGGAATAAAACTCGCCAATCGAGTTGTCGCCACGCAGAATACAGCTCGGGTATTTCCAGGTGATCGCCGAGCCGGTTTCCGACTGGGTCCACGACATTTTGCTGTTTTCCCCTTCGCACAACGCGCGTTTGGTAACGAAGTTGAGGATCCCGCCGGTGTTGTTATCACCCGGGAACCAGTTCTGCACCGTGGAATACTTCACTTCGGCGTCTTTATGGATGATCACTTCCACGACTGCGGCGTGTAGCTGATAGCTGTCGCGCACCGGTGCTGAACATCCCTCGATATAGCTGACGTAGCTGCCCTCATCCGCCACAAGGATGGTGCGTTCAAATTGCCCGGTTTTTTCCGCGTTAATGCGAAAATAGGTAGAAAGCTCCATGGGGCAACGTACGCCCTTCGGCACATAAATGAAGGTACCGTCTGACGCCACGGCGGCGTTTAGCGCGGCAAAAAAGTTATCGTTCGCGGGGACTACCGTACCAAGGTATTTCTTCACCAGTTCCGGGTGATCATGGATCGCCTCGCCGAAAGAACAAAAAATAATGCCTTGTTCCGCCAGCTTTTCCCGGTAGGTGGTGGCGACTGAAACGGAGTCAAAAATAGCGTCGACCGCCACTTCCCGCCCTTCGCGCACAGGCACGCCAAGCTGCTCAAACGCGGCCTCAACCTCTTTACTGAGGAACGCGTTGGCGCCCGTTTGCTGAACCGCTCCCGGCTGTGATGCGCAGGTGTCGTCGCAGTGACCGCATGACGGCGCAGAGTAATAGCTGTAATCCTGATAATTCAGCTTATCGTAGTGGGCTTTCAGCCAGTGCGGTTCAGCCATTTCTACCCATGCCCGGTAGGCATTGAGGCGAAAGGTCAGCATCCACTCTGGTTCGTTACGTTTTGCAGAGATCGCGCGCACCACGTCTTCGTTAATTCCTTTCGCCAGCTCATCAGTTTGTAACTGGGTAAAGAAACCTTCTTTGTAGTTCAGCGGGCCGCCGGTCCAGGTTTTGACATCGTCAGTTGCTTCAGTATTACGAGACATAGTACCGCCTATACCCCAAAGCTTTCGCCACAGCCGCATTCGTTCTGGGCTTTCGGGTTATGAAATTTGAATAACTGGTTTAATCCTTCCCGGACATAATCGACTTCCGTCCCGTCGATAAACGGCATCGCCTGAAGCGGGACGTAAAGTTTCGCGCCCTCGTATTCGAACAGCAGATCGTCCTTTTCAGGCTCACTGACCGTATCCAGCACGTAACCAAAGCCAGCGCAGCCGGTCTGTTTAACGCCCAGGCGCACGCCCAGCATTCCCGGCTGTTTGGCCACCAGTTCGCGAATATGCGCGGCCGCCGAAGGGGTTAGCGTTAATCCGCGCCAGGCAAAATCGTCTGGGTTAAATGTTCCTGAATGCAATTCCATAGAATGACCTCGCGTAATGAGCCATCAGGCTATAACACCATGTTAGTGATAATGATTATCACTTCAACCCCTCAACAGCAGGGGCATTCCCCTTAATCACCCTTTTTAACGGCTTTTATTAAGCATAGACCTTGCTACGCGGGTTATAAGTCAGGGTGAGTTTTTTGCAATTCTTTGAAAAATAAAGCGTTCAGAAAAAATCATCGACCAGGGTGGTCAAAAAAGGAAAGATGTATAGAAAATGTCTATTTCACGGATAGGCAGTGGCGCGTGATTGTCGCAAAGAAAAAAACCCTTAAGGCTGTTCATCACAGCCTTAAGGGTTCCCGCCCCATCCGGCGCTTATCTCCGGCACTCGCAATGGCTTAGCTCTTGAAGGGGCTTTAAGAATATTCTCATATCGTCAGCGATCAGTTTTAACACTAATTGCGATCCGCGCATTTTGTATGGCGGATCAATTTCTTCAGTTTACTGAGAGTATGTCTTTCACCGCGTCCAGCAGCAGTCGTAGCCCCGCCGACTGGTGCGCGCGGGAAAGATACAAGCCGTACACCGGCAAAGGCCGGGGTTGATGCCCGGGCAGCAAAGGCACCAGCGCACCGCTTGTTAACCCTTCTCGCGCCTCTTTTTCCGGTATCAACGCCACGCCCATTCCTGCCAACGCCGCCTCGCCTAAAAGCGAGGAAATCCCGGCGCTGAGGTTACCTTTTATCGCGACAGAAACCGCCTCACCGCGGGCATCAAGAAAGCGCCAGGATTTCCCGGCAAACCCGCTGTAATAAAGGCAGTTATGACGGGTAAGGTCGTCCGGTGTTTGTGGCGTACCATGCTGTTTCAGATAAGCAGGCGATGCGCAAAGCACTGACTCACAGCTGCCAAGACGACGAGCGATAGTACCCGGCTCCGGCGCGTCGGTAATACGGATAGCGAGATCGATTCGTTCCCCAACCAGACTCACGGGCTGGTTATTAATCTCGACTTCAATCCGCAGATCCGGGTAGCGGGTTAAAAATGCTGGCAGTACCGGCGCAAGAATATGCATCGCCGTAAAATGGGCACAGGCGACACGCAAGGTTCCGCAAGGCATACCTCCCGCCGCAGCCGCGCCAATGCCCTGAGAAAGCTGCGCCAACGTGCGGGTCTTTAGCAGGACCTCTTCGCCAGCAGGCGTGATGGTGAGCCTGCGTGAAGAACGGTGGATCAGTCGTGCGCCAGCCCATTTTTCCATTTCCTCAAGATAGCGGCTGACCATCGGTCTGGAAAGTCCGAGCGCTCGCGCCGCGGCGCTCATACTGCCTAAATCACAGATGTGATTAAATACCGTCGCCGCCATCACTCTGTCCACTTTACCTCCATCCGATCGTTTTATGAAACTCAGCATGTCCTGTTTAAGGAATTCTAACAGATCGGGATTGACTTAAAATGCGTAGCCTTAAGACAACACTTCATCTGCAAAAGGTTACTGTCATGAAAATAAAAACCCTGACGGCACTGACGCTGCTCGCTTCACCGGTCTTTGCCGCCCCACTGCATCTTGAGGTGTATAACCCTCAGGAGAACGCCATTTTCCCGGTCTCTTCCACGCTGGTATCCGGACCAACGGAAGCCATTTTGTTTGATGCGCAGTTCAGCACTAAAGATGGCGAAAAATTACTTAAGATGATTCAGGCCAGCGGTAAGTCACTGAAAGCCGTGGTCATTACCTCGGGCGATCCGGACTTTTACTTCGGTCTTGAGCCGATTGTGAAAGCCTATCCTCAGGTAAAAGTGCTGGCGACGCCTGAAGTGGTCAAACATATTCAGGAAACGAAAGACGCAAAGCTGCAATACTGGGGACCGCAGATGAAGGACGGCGTGCCGAAAACCATCACCGTACCGCAGGCCACTACCGCGACGCGTTTTCACATTGACGGAGAAACACTGGAACTTCGCCACCCTGGCAACTATGCGGCTTATGTCTGGATCCCGGCAAATCGGGCGATTCTGGGCGGTACCGGCGTCGCGTCCGGGATCCACATCTGGACCGCTGACACTCAATCTGAAAAGCAACGTACGGCCTGGCGCGACGTGCTGAGCGAAATGCGCAGCCTGCAGCCGACTCAGGTGATCCCGGGTCATTACCTCGGCGCACGACCCGCCGGTGATACGGCGATCCGCTTTACCCAAAATTATCTGCAAACGTTTGAACACGCGCTGGAGGCGAAAAAAGGGTCAGCTTACGTTATCGCAACCGTAAAGGCCGGGTGGCCCGGACTGGCAGATGAAAGCTCGCTGGCATTGAGCGCAAAGGTGAACAGTGGTGAAATGACGTGGTAATGGCGTTTATTCGCCGACGAAAAATAACCCCGACCAGAGGCCGGGGCATTCGCTATGAGGTACATCGCTGAATCAATGAACGCCAAGGCGCCAGGCAAAATAGATCTCTTCCTTCAGTTCAGTCGAAGAAAGCGTCAGTAAATCGGCAAACTCCAGCTCAAGCTGTTTCAGTCTTTTAAGGTATTGGGCTGGTGAGAGCTCGGTTTTATCACGACGTAAAAATTCAATTGCCAGTTGGGCCGGGTCTAATTGGCTAGTCATATCATCCTCGCTTATGGTCAAAACATGCACATTGTATCACTTTCCGCTGCGCAAATAATGACCAAAAGCAATATAGATCACATTTTTTTGGTGACAACGTCACACAATAGCCGTCGTTAAGCGTGATGTGCAGCATAAACGCTGCTGCTCATCATAGATATCGATTTGCCAGACCTGGTGGCGTGAACCGGTGTGTATCGCCCTACAGACCCCTTTCACGCGTCCTTCCCGGGCAGAACGAACATGGTTGGCGTTTATTTCCAGTCCGACCACTTTTTGTTCGCCCTCAGTGCAGAGATACCCGGCGACGGAGCCGATGCTTTCGGCCAGCACGACAGACGCGCCGCCGTGCAGCAGACCAAACGGCTGCTTTGTTCGGCCGTCAACAGGCATAGAGGCTTCAAGCGTATCCGCGCCGATCTTTTCAAAGCGAATGTCCAGTAACCCAACCATGTTGCCCTCGCCCATTGCGTTGAGCGCGTCGAGTGTGACGTCACGTTTCCAGATCATCCCATTATCTCCAGTAGTGCCTGTACAGGATGGCGTACGCCCGTGCCTTCCACCCGCTTCACCTGGCTGCGGCAGGAATACCCCGTCGCCAGGCAGCGGTTACGGGGCAGTCGCTCCATCGCCTGATGCCAGGACAGTTCATAAATCCCCAGGGAACTGGCATGATTCTTTGCCTCATGCCCGTAAGTTCCGGCCATACCGCAGCAGCCGACGCTGACATTTTCCAGTTTCGCGCCAAAGCGAGCAAAAACTGACGCCCACTGCGCAGGCGCGCCGGGAAGCGCGGTGACCTCGGTACAGTGGCCAAAGAAGTACCACGGCTCGCCGCTGATTTCTCCCATAGCCTTCGGGGCCAGCGCTGTCGCCAGCCACTCGTTGGCCAGCTGTACGTGAAAATCACCGCGCTGCTCGCCGAGCGCGAGCCTATATTCATCGCGGTAGCAAAGCACCAGCGCCGGATCGACCCCCACCATCGGCATCCCCAGTTGCGCCACACGGTTTAAAAACTCAGAGGTCTTTTTAGCCGTTTTCGCAAAACGGGTCAGGAAGCCTTTAATATGTTGTGCCTTACCGTTTGGCGAAAACGGCAGCAGTACCGGCTGGAAACCTAACTTTTCGATCAGGCGTACAAAATCCGCCACAACCCGAGCGTCGTAGTAACTGGTGAACGGATCCTGCACCACCAGCACTGTATTCGCTTTTTGCGTATCGCTAAGCGCCTCAAGCTGCTCAAGCGTCATGTTGGCCGAACGGTGTCCGACCATTTGCTGCTGCAACGACGGCGTCGACAGTAGCGGCAGATCCACCATGCCGATGTGTTTTGCCGACAGCTTGCGCACCAGCGGCTGGTTAATAAAGAAGTTGAAGGTCTTTGGCGCGCGCGCCATCAGCGGCGCATAGGTTTCGACTGTCGCCACCAGATGATCGCGCAGCGGACGTAAGTAGCGCGTATGGTAAAGCTGCAGGAAACGCGAACGGAATTCCGGTACGTCAATTTTGATCGGACACTGGGTCGAACAGGCTTTACAGGCCAGACAGCCGGACATCGCCTCTTTGACTTCATGCGAGAAATCATATTCGCCCTTACCCGCGTGCCAGGTATTACGGGTCCGGGCGATCAGCGAGCGTAAGCTGGGACGTTTATTCGCCAGTGCAGTTTCGAGGCGCACCGGATCAACACCGCGATCCGCCAGCAAACGCAGCCATTCACGCACCAGGGTCGCTCGCCCTTTCGGTGAATGGATACGGTTGAGACTGATTTTCATCGACGGACACATCGGGCTTTTCGCATCGAAGTTAAAGCACAGTCCGTTTCCGTTGCACTCCATCGCCCCGCGCCAGGTTTGACGAACCGCCAGCGGGATCTGTCGGTCATACGTGCCGCGCTTGACGGCGTCCACTTTCATCATCGGCGCGTCCACGCCTTCCGGCGGACAGATTTTCCCCGGATTCAGGCGGTTCTGCGGATCAAATACCGCCTTCACTTTACGCAGTTCCGCATACAGCGCGTCGCCAAAAAACGCCGGGCTGTACTCGGCGCGAAACCCTTTGCCGTGCTCTCCCCAGAGCAGGCCGCCATACTTCGCCGTCAGCGCCACCACTTCATCGGAGATTTGCTTCATCAGCACTTCCTGCTGCGGATCGCACATGTCCAGCGCCGGACGCACATGCAGAACGCCCGCGTCTACGTGGCCAAACATGCCGTAGCTCAGACCGTGACCGTCGAGCAAGGCGCGAAACTCGGCAATGTAATCGGCAAGATGCTCCGGCGGTACGCAGGTATCTTCGGCAAATGGGATGGGTTTCGCCGCCCCTTTCGCGTTGCCCAGCAGACCCACCGCTTTTTTGCGCATCGCATAAATACGCTCTACGCCCGCCAGATCGGCGCAAAGCTGCCAGCCAATCACCCCGGCTTCTCCATGGGCGATTAATCCGTCCAGCCGCTCACACAGTGCCGCCACCAGGCCGTCAATTAGCGCTTCGTCGTCACCGGCGAATTCAACGATGTTCAGGCCAAGCATCTCTTTGTCCGGCACATCGGTGATTAATTCGCTTACCGAATGCCAGACGATATCTTCCCGTGCCAGGTTCAGCACTTTCGAGTCGACGGTTTCGACGGAAAGCGCTCTTGCCTCTACCATAAACGGCGCATTGCGCAGCGCGGAGTCAAAAGAGTCGTATTTGACGTTCACCAGTCGACGAACCTTCGGCAACGGCGTAATGTCCAGCCGGGCTTCGGTAATAAAGGCCAGCGTCCCTTCCGAACCGGTGAGAATTCGGGTCAGATCGAACTCGGTCATGTCGTCGTTAAAAACATGCCGTAAGTCGTAGCCGGTAAGAAAGCGGTTCAGTTTGGGGAAGTTATCCATGATAAGCTGGCGATTGTCGCGGCAGCGTTCAAGGACCGTGCGATAGATACGTCCAATGGTGGTATGACTTTCCCCCAACGTTTCCGCCAGCGCTACCGGCAGCGGCTGCGTGTCGAGAATATCGCCGCCCAGCAGCACAGCGCGTACGCCCAGAACGTGATCGGAGGTTTTTCCGTAGACCAGCGATCCTTGTCCGGAGGCATCGGTATTGATCATCCCGCCAAGGGTGGCCCGGTTGCTGGTTGAAAGCTCCGGAGCAAAGAAATAGCCGTACGGCTTGAGGACCTGGTTCAGTTGGTCTTTAATCACCCCCGCTTCGACCCGCACCCAACCTTCTTCCAGATTGATTTCAATGATCCGGCTCATGTAGCGGGACATGTCCACGATAATGCCCTGGTTCAACGCCTGTCCGTTGGTTCCGGTACCGCCGCCGCGCGGGGTAAACACCAGCGAGGTGAAACGCGGTTCGGCGGCCACTCGGGCTATCAGCGCCACATCCGCCGTTGAACGCGGGAAAACGACGGCATCGGGAAGAAGTTGATAAATACTGTTATCTGTCGACATCGTCAGACGATCGGCGTAGCTCGTTGCCGTATCGCCAGTAAACCCTTGTTGCTCCAGCTCTTGCAAAAAATTGAGCACCAGTTGAACGACGCCAGGTGCCTGAGAAATTTGTGGAATCATTATTCTGACCCTTTCCTGCGGTCTGTATTGTGAGGTTATCGTTTGCCTTGGTTGATTCATTTGTTGTATCACATTTTTTTCTTATACGCTCAACAGAAATACTGGCAGAATCCGCCTGTTAAAACGCGCTGAAACTGCGCATGATTATGTGATGCGTTTCGCGTGTTCACGTCGCGTCAACGTTCTGACGCACTACAAAGGTGAAAAGAGTTTATGGTCAATGTTCGTCAGCCCAGGGATATCGCGCAGGTGCTGCTGTCGGTGCTGTTCCTTGCCATCATGATTGTGGCGTGTCTCTGGATTGTTCAACCTTTTATTCTGGGCTTTGCCTGGGCCGGTACGATTGTTATCGCCACCTGGCCGGTTTTACTACGCTTGCAAAAATTACTCTGGGGCCGCCGTTCTCTGGCGGTGCTGGTCATGACGCTTTTACTGGTGTTGTTATTCGTCATTCCTGTCGCACTTCTGGTGAACAGTATCGTCGACGGTAGCGGCCCGCTGATCCACGCCATAACCGGTGGCGACATGACGTTGCCGGATCTTGCCTGGTTGAACAGCATTCCGCTGGTTGGCGCAAAACTGTATGCCGGGTGGCATAACCTGCTGGAGATGGGCGGCGCGGCGATCATGGCGAAGGTTCGTCCTTATATTGGCGCAACGACCACCTGGTTTGTCGGACAAGCGGCGCACATCGGCCGTTTTATGATGCATTGCGGACTGATGCTGTTGTTCAGCGCCCTGCTGTACTGGCGGGGTGAACAGGTGGCGTTGGGTATTCGTCATTTCGCCTGCCGTCTGGCAGCCAAACGCGGCGACGCGGCCGTGCTGCTCGCCGCACAAGCGATCCGCGCGGTGGCGCTGGGCGTGGTGGTTACCGCTCTGGTTCAGGCGGTGCTGGGCGGGATTGGCCTGGCGATTTCCGGCGTACCGTATGCGACGTTGCTGACGGTGGTGATGATCCTCTCCTGCCTCGTCCAGCTTGGCCCGCTTCCGGTATTGATTCCGGCCATTATCTGGCTTTACTGGAGCGGCGACACCACCTGGGGAACCGTATTGTTGGTATGGAGCTGCGTGGTAGGTACGCTTGATAACGTCATCCGCCCTGTGCTGATTCGTATGGGCGCGGATTTACCGCTTATTCTGATCCTTTCTGGCGTGATTGGCGGCCTGATCGCCTTCGGCATGATTGGCCTGTTTATCGGCCCGGTTCTGCTGGCGGTTACCTGGCGACTGTTCTCCGCGTGGGTACATGAAGCGCCACCGCCAACGGATGAGCCAGAAGAAATCCTCGAAGAACTGGCGGAGATCAACGATCTCAACAAGTAACTCTCTTTCGGGCGACAGATGTCGCCCGAATGTTTAGCATTGCTTATTAATAGGCTGCTGAATTTTTCACATCACCCCTATTACGGCTTCCACTCTCCGGGTTTCTGTCGCAAATTCTTTACAGTTTTTAAACTATTGAGACGAATCTGATCGACGCTAAAACGTCGCATGCCCTACTATTAGCTCACGGTTATAGATCAACATATTGATTTATAAGCATGGAAATCCCCTGAGTGAAACAACGAATTGCTGTGTGTAGTCTTTGCCCATCTCCCACGATGGGCTTTTTTTTAACCATGATTCACTTCACACCGGCTCAGCATCCGCCAGTTCTCTGGCATGACTCGCGTTTCGCCCGAGACGTTCACCGTCGCGCGTTCCCAGATCCTGGCGGAGGAATTGCCGATCATCAGCTCAAACTCGCCTGGCTCGACCACACGTTTGCCGTCCCTGCGGGTAAAATTGAGCATATCGACAGGCACATAAAAGGTTAGCGTCGCCCGTGCGCCAGCATCCAGCTCTACGCGCTGAAAGGCTTTCAGTTCTTTTATCGGCCTGACCATGGAAGCCACTTTGTCGCGAACGTAAAGTTGTACCACCTCGCTTCCCCTGTGTATCCCATCGTTGCTTACAGTGACCGCAATCGCGATTTCGCCATCCATCCCCACCGCCGGGGTCAACAGAGTGACGGCTTCACTGGAAAACTCGCTCCAGCCCTTACCATAGCCAAAGGGATAGCGGGAACCAAAATGAAAGGCAAACGGTGTTCCGCCACTTTTCAACTTGTGATTGTAATAATATGGCATAGCGCCCGCGCTTTTCGGCACGCTCACCACCAGTCTTCCCTGTGGTTCAGCGCGTCCGGTCAACACGTCAGCGATGGCCCATCCCCCTTCCTGACCCGGCGCCCAGGCCATTAGCAATGCAGCGATCTTATCCTCCAGCCCCTGCAGGTTGTAAGGTCTGCCACCGGTCATCACGACCACCACGGGTTTTCCGGTCGCCACCAGCGCCTCGAGCAACTGCTGCTGAACACCGGGCAGAGTAAGACTATCAGTATCGGACCCTTCACCTACCGTGCCGCTCTGAAACAGGCCAGCCAGATCGCCAACGCAGGCAATCACCACGTCACTCCGTTGTGCCGCGCTCACTGCGTCTGGAATAAGGGACGTGTCGAACGAAACGGGCGAGGCCTGCATTGGCTTACCGCTGCTGTCGCCCGGAAATACGGGGGCGCCTGCCAGCCGTTTTTCAATGATATGACACCCTTTGGCATACAGCACAGCGTCTTCACCGTAATAGCAACGCAGCGCGGCAAGGGGTGTGGTCACCTGCGCAGTCTTATCCATCTCATCGCTAATGATCAGATGCACCGGGAAGCTGTAGCCGCTGAGCAACGCCAGCGGGTCGTCTGCCGTTGGACCCACTACCGCAATTCGCGGCTGCCCCTGCAACGGCAGGATGCCGTTATTTTCCAGCAGGGTCAGCGAACGGGTTGCCACTTCCCGGGCAATCTGGCGCGTCCTGGCGGACTGTAACGCAAGCGCCGTTTCATCAGCATAAGGCTGTTCAAACAGGCCCAGGCGGAATTTTTCCGTCAGAATGCGCGAAACGATTTCATCAATTTTCGCCATACCGATCAGTCCCCGTTCAACCGCCTCCGCCAGATGGCGGGCGCAGTCGTCTTTTGGCAGCTCCACATCCAGTCCGGCATTAAAGGCCAGCGCCGCCGATTCCGCCGCATCGTGAGAAACGCCATGATGCTGATGCAATAAACTTACGCCGCCATAATCCGCCACGATAATGCCGTCAAATCCCCATTGCTCACGTAGCAGCGTGGTAAGCAAAAAAGCGTCGCTGTGACCGGGTTGATTATCAATGTCATGGTAGGCGGGCATCACAGAGCCTGCATTGGTCAGCTTCACGGCCATTTCGAAGGGAAGCAGGAACGTATCGTTCAGTTCACAGAAGCCCAAATGTACCGGCGCATGGTTACGGGCCCCTTCGCTGAAGGAGTGACCGACATAATGCTTCAGAGTGGCTAACAGATCGCGCTTTTCGCCCTGTAACCCTGCGACATACGCGCAGCCCATAACGCCAACCAGCCAGGGATCTTCGCCAAAAGTCTCTTCGGTTCTTCCCCACCGCACATCGCGTGAAACATCCAGAACCGGCGCCAGTCCTTGTCGGCAGCCGGTCGCGCGCGCTTCAAGGCCGATCTGCCGGGCCGCGCGCCTCACCAGTTCGGGATCCCACGTCGATCCGTAATTGAGCGACGAAGGAAACAGTGTGGCGCCCTTACACAGCAATCCAACCAGACACTCTTCATGAAACAACGCCGGAATACCCAGCCGCGTTTCTTCTACAAGCATTTTCTGTAAGCGGTTTGCGGCGCGTACCCCCGTTTTCGCGTCAACAATATGCGTACCCAGTGGACGCGTTATCTGCCCGACGCCGATCTTCAGTCGCTCATTCAACGCCGCCTGTTTACTCACGCCGGCAAACTCATCGCTCATATCGCTACGCTCCTGATGATGGCCCTCCTCCGACAGCACCAGCCAGTAAGCGTGCATCTGGGCAAATTTTTCTTCCGGCGTCATACGTCCCAGCAGGTCGGCGACACGCGCCTGTACCGGGCGATTTGCATCCTTATAGATCATCCTGGTTTACTCCTGTATCGCGTTATTCAGAGCGGGAGAGGACAGACTCTCCCCTGCGTTGTTGAGGTCGCGCTTCCGCGCCAGTTCGCGCGCAATGCGATCGGCGGTTTGGCTGTTGAGTTTGTAAAATATCAGTAACAGCGCCATTCCCAGGAGCGCACTGGCCATATCGCCAAGACCGTAACCGATTTTATCGCGGGCAGAGAGAACAGAGGTTATTGTCATTGTTGTGCCTTAATGTCAGAAAATACCCCATTAACCAGGAATATCATTAACACTGCCGAACACGTTGCAGAATTCAGTATTGGAGGGAGAAGAAAAGGTCACAATTGCGGAAATAAACAGCGTTATTACGTTATTTGGTTAATGTGAGCTGCCGCACTACAGCGCCGAAAGCGCGACGCTTTCTTCCTTTTTCCTTCGCGATAGCGAATAATCATTAGCGCCTTTATCGCACGACGGGCGAAGGGGCTGTGGCCTGGCGGATCGGGTTCCGTAATTGATAAAAGGTATTTAATGAAAACCGTAACCGTAAAAAACCTTGTGATTGGCGAAGGAATGCCGAAAATTATCGTGTCGCTGATGGGCAAAGATATCGACAGCGTGCGTTCCGAGGCGCAGGCCTATCGCGACGCGCAGTTTGATATCCTCGAGTGGCGCGCCGACCATTTTACAGCCATCACCGAAAAAAACGCGGTTCTTGACGCGCTCAGCGCTATCCGTGACGCGCTTCCTGACACACCGCTGCTGTGTACCTTCCGCAGCGCGCAAGAAGGCGGTGAGCAGGCGATCTCTACCGAAGCGTATGTCGCACTGAACCAGACTTTCATAGACAGTGGGCGCGTGGATATGATTGACGTGGAACTGTTCACTGGCGATGCCCAGGTACAACGCCTGGTCACCCATGCCCATGCGCGAGATATACGGGTGGTGATGTCTAATCATGATTTTAATAAGACGCCCGCCGCTGAAGAGATTATCCAGCGTTTACGCAAAATGCAGGCGCTGGACGCCGACATTGCCAAAATCGCCGTGATGCCCCAAAGCACGCGGGATGTATTGACACTGCTCAGTGCGACGCTGGAGATGCACGAACGCTATGCAGATCGGCCTATGATTACGATGTCGATGGCAAAAGACGGTGTGATTTCACGTCTGGCGGGAGAAACGTTTGGATCCGCCGCGACGTTTGGCGCGGTGAAAAAAGCCTCGGCGCCGGGGCAGATTTCGGTGCAAGACCTGCGCACCGCGTTAACCATTTTGCACAATGCCTGAGCAGACATTGCGCCTGTTACGGATGGCGGCGAACCGCCATCCGACTTCCGTTTACTTCTTCAGTTCGGCCAGACTCAGCCAGGTCTGAACGACGGTGTCCGGGTTCAGCGACAGGCTGTCGATCCCTTCTTCCATCAGCCAGGCGGCAAAGTCCTCATGGTCGGACGGTCCCTGACCGCAAATGCCGACGTATTTACCCTGCTTCTTCGCTGCGCGAATCGCCATCGACAGCAGTGCTTTCACCGCGTCGTTACGCTCATCAAACAGCTCAGACACCACCCCGGAGTCACGATCCAGACCCAGCGCCAGCTGCGTCATATCGTTTGAACCGATGGAGAAGCCGTCAAAGTATTGCAGGAACTGCTCTGCCAACAGGGCGTTGGAAGGGATCTCGCACATCATGATGATCTTAAGCCCGTTCTCGCCGCGCTTCAGTCCCTGACGTTCCAGCTCCTCCACTACCGCTTTCGCCTGTTCAACGGTCCGGACGAACGGAATCATGATCTCAACGTTGGTCAATCCCATGTCGTTACGTACGCGTTTCACCGCTTCACATTCCAGCGCGAAGCAGTCACGGAAACTATCCGACACGTAACGGCCTGCGCCGCGGAAGCCCAGCATCGGGTTCTCTTCATCCGGCTCATAGCGCTCGCCGCCGACCAGGTTCGCGTATTCGTTAGACTTAAAGTCCGACAGGCGCACGATGACGCGCTTCGGATAAAACGCCGCCCCCAGCGTGGCGATGCCTTCCGTCAGGCGGCCCACGTAGAATTCACGCGGGGAATCGAAGCCCTTCATCATCCCGCGGATTTCGTTCTGAAGCGCGGCGTCCTGATCGTCAAACTCCAGCAACGCGCGGGGATGTACGCCAATCATGCGGTTAATGATAAATTCCAGACGCGCAAGGCCAACGCCTTCGTTGGGCAGGCAGGCGAAGTCAAAGGCGCGATCCGGGTTACCCACGTTCATCATCACCTTCAGCGGCAGATCCGGCATCGTATCGACGCTGGAACTTTTCACGCTGAAGTCGAGCAAATCAGCATACACATAGCCGGTGTCGCCTTCAGCGCAGGAGACAGTCACCTTTTCGTCATCCTTCATGCGCTCGGTAGCATCACCGCAGCCAACGACCGCCGGGATCCCCAGTTCGCGGGCAATGATCGCCGCGTGACAGGTTCGACCGCCGCGGTTGGTAACAATAGCCGCGGCTTTTTTCATGATCGGTTCCCAGTCCGGGTCGGTCATGTCGGTGACCAGCACGTCGCCGGGCTGGATGCGGTTCATCTCACTGATGTCATGGATGACTTTCACTGAACCCGCACCGATGCGATGACCAATGGCGCGGCCTTCGGCGATGATTTTGCCCTGCGCGTGAAGCGTGTAGCGCTCCATCACCTGACCACGGGAGCGTACAGTTTCCGGGCGCGCCTGTACGATAAACAGCTTGCCGGTGTGACCGTCTTTCGCCCACTCGATGTCCATCGGACGACCATAGTGTTTCTCGATCTGCACCGCCTGCTTCGCCAGTTCCTGTACTTCCTCATTCGTCAGAGAGAAAACGTCACGCTGTTCCTGCGGCACATCCTCGATAGTGACCTGCTTGCCATGCTCCTGAGTCGGCGCATAGATCATGCGAATTTTTTTCGAGCCCATGGTACGACGCACAATCGCCGGGCGGTTTGCCGCCAGCGTCGGTTTATGCACGTAGAATTCATCCGGGTTCACCGCGCCCTGCACCACCATCTCGCCAAGGCCCCAGGCGGAAGTGATGAACACCACCTGATCGAATCCGGATTCAGTATCAATGGAGAACATTACCCCGGACGAAGCGAGATCGGAACGCACCATGCGCTGAACGCCCGCAGAGAGCGCCACGCCACGGTGGTCATACCCCTGATGGACGCGATATGAAATTGCGCGATCGTTAAACAGCGAAGCAAAGACGTGCTTCACCGCCACCAGTACTGCATCAAAGCCCTGGACGTTGAGGAAGGTTTCCTGCTGGCCGGCAAACGAGGCGTCCGGCATATCTTCCGCCGTCGCCGAGGAGCGCACGGCAAAAGAAGCCTGGTCGTCATCCGCAGAAAGCTGTGCGTAAGCATCGCGGATGGCGTTTTCTAGCTCTGGCTGGAAAGGAGTGTCGATAATCCACTGGCGGATCTGCGTACCTGCCTTCGCCAGCGCGGAGACATCATCAATATCCGTTTTATCCAGCAGTTCATAAATGCGCTGGTTTACACCGCTTTGGTCGAGAAACTGATTAAACGCATCGGCGGTTGTGGCAAAACCATTCGGCACGGAAACACCCATACCGGAAAGGTTAGTAATCATTTCACCCAGGGAGGCATTTTTGCCCCCAACTCTGTCTACATCATTCATGCCGAGTTGGTTATACCAAAGCACCAGCGGTGACGAGCCATTGTTGGACATCGAACAATCCTTTTGTGATAAATGAACGAGTATAGGAAACGCTTAACTGCATATTTATCTTTGCATACTTAACCGGATGAAAAAAACGGTGAATCGTTCAAGCAAATATATTTTTTATTTTTTCGGACAGTTTACCCGTTTGCGCAAACCCGCGTACGACATGGGATCTCCACAGAAATTGTCGGTATAAACATCCGTTCCATAAAATGAAATGCGCTTTTCATAAAATATAAAAATAGCATTTCATTTTATAATTAGGGCGCAATTTCCTACGCTTTAGGATAATTTTAATTTATGCTTTCAGAGAATTATCGCTGCTATTCAGGAAGGACAAAATGGATAATGCTGTAGATCGTCATGTCTTTTATATATCCGATGGAACGGCGATCACCGCCGAAGTGTTAGGCCATGCGGTGATGTCACAATTCCCGGTCACGATTAGCAGCATTACGCTGCCGTTTGTTGAAAATGAAAGCCGCGCTCGCGCGGTGAAAGATCAAATCGACGCGATTTTCCAGCAAACGGGCGTGCGGCCACTGGTGTTTTATTCCATCGTATTACCCGAAATTCGCGCCATCATTCTGCAAAGTGAAGGCTTTTGCCAGGACATTGTGCAGGCGCTGGTTGCACCGCTACAGCAGGAGATGAAGCTCGATCCCACGCCGATTGCCCATCGTACTCATGGGCTGAATCCTGGCAACCTGAACAAGTACGACGCGCGCATCGCGGCGATTGATTACACCCTCGCCCACGATGACGGTATTTCGTTGCGCAACCTCGATCAGGCACAGGTGATTCTGCTCGGCGTCTCCCGCTGCGGTAAAACGCCGACGAGTCTTTATCTGGCGATGCAGTTTGGTATCCGCGCGGCAAACTACCCCTTTATTGCTGACGATATGGATAATCTGGTGTTGCCCGCATCGCTGAAACCCCTTCAGCATAAGCTGTTCGGCCTGACTATTGAGCCTGAGCGTCTGGCGGCGATTCGCGAAGAGCGCCGTGAGAACAGCCGCTATGCCTCACTGCGCCAGTGCCGCATGGAGGTTGCCGAAGTGGAAGCCCTTTACCGTAAGAACCACATCCCCTGCCTGAACAGTACCAACTACTCGGTAGAAGAAATTGCCACCAAGATCCTTGATATTATGGGGCTGAATCGCCGTATGTACTAATAAACTAGTTCACTGGTTTTGTTTTTTTGCTATGATGCCGTTCTGCTTGCGGGGTGTGACACACCTCGCACTTGAATTCGGCAGAGATTGGTTTAAGGTTGTGCCCATCACTTCCCGGCCCCTGCCGTAGAAGCACTCCATTTCTGAGAAAAGTCATGAACAGAACCGATGAACTGCGTACCGCGCGGATAGACAGTCTGGTAACGCCCGCTGAACTTGCGCACCGGCATCCCGTTTCCGCCGCCGTCGCCCGTCACGTTACCGACGCCCGCCGCCGGATTGAAAAAATTTTGAATGGCGAAGATCGCCGCCTGCTGGCCATTGTCGGTCCCTGCTCGATCCACGATCTTGACGCCGCCATGGAATATGCCACCCGCTTGCAGACGTTGCGTGACAAGCATCAGGCGCGTCTGGAAATCGTCATGCGCACCTATTTTGAAAAACCACGCACCGTCGTGGGCTGGAAGGGCCTGATTTCCGATCCCGACCTCAACGGCAGCTACCGTGTGAATCACGGCCTTGAGCTGGCGCGCAAGCTGCTGCTCCAGGTGAATGAGCTGGGCGTCCCCACCGCCACGGAATTTCTGGATATGGTGACCGGACAATTTATTGCCGACCTGATTAGCTGGGGGGCGATCGGCGCGCGAACCACAGAAAGCCAGATCCACCGCGAGATGGCCTCGGCGCTCTCCTGCCCGGTGGGCTTTAAAAATGGCACTGACGGCAATACGCGGATCGCGGTGGACGCTATTCGCGCCTCCCGCGCCAGCCATATGTTCCTGTCACCGGATAAAACCGGTCAGATGACCATTTATCAGACCAGCGGCAACCCGTACGGCCATATCATCATGCGTGGCGGGAAGAAGCCGAACTATCACGCGGACGATATCGCCGCCGCCTGCGATACGCTACATGAATTCGACCTGCCCGAACATCTGGTCGTCGATTTCAGCCACGGTAACTGTCAGAAACAGCATCGTCGTCAATTGGACGTTTGCGATGATGTTTGCCAACAGATTCGTAATGGCTCTACGGCCATCGCCGGGATTATGGCGGAAAGTTTCTTGCGTGAAGGCACGCAAAAAATCGTCAGCGGACAGCCGCTGGTTTACGGTCAGTCAATTACCGATCCCTGCCTGAACTGGGAAGATACCGAACGGCTGCTCGATAAACTCGCCTCGGCGGTAGACAGCCGCTTCTGACCCCCTCTTGCCCATTCCCCCCGGAATGGGCGCTTGCTCGCATTTTTTCGCTCCTCCCCTGATTTATCACTTGTCGTCACCGGGTATATTATTGATAATAATAATCATTGTTACATTAATTATTATTAATTCACGCACAATGTCATCTATGGATACCTTTGACTCTTCTCACCCTAAGGAAAGAGAAAGCATCACCCCTTCTCACACGCCGCTTCGCAAAATCAGTAGCCAGAACCTGCTGGGAGAAGACGGTAAAGTTATCATTGATCATAATGGACAAGAGTACTTGCTGCGCAAAACGCAGGCGGGGAAATTATTACTGACCAAGTAATGGCAAACGCCCGACACGTTTTGCGTATACGGGCGATTTAACCGTTAGCTGGAACAACTGATCTCCAGTCGCCGTCCCCAGTCTGGCGGGCGGTGGGTATAGTCGTCGTTACGGTCGTTGAAAGGATGGCGCAGTACGTCATGTAAACGATGCAGTTCGTCCATTTCCCCCTTTTCTGCCGCGTCGATGGCCCGCTGCGCGAGCCAGTTACGCAACACGACAGCAGGATTCACGCTCTGCATCGACGCCTGGCGGGTGGCATCATCTACGCCGTCTAGTTGCAGACGTGTTCGGTAACGCGTGTACCAGGCGTCGAACGCGTCACGATCGATAAACTCATCGCGCAGCGGTGAAGCGGCACTCCGCTGTTCGGTGACGCTTAACATACGGAACGTTCGGCTGTAATCGCTTTTTTCACGCGCCATCAGTCCAAACAACGCATTCAACAGCTCGTTATCTTCTTTCTGTTCACTCAAAAAGCCGAGCTTCTGACGCATCCGCTGACCATAGCGCGTTAACAATGCCTGCTGATAGGTATCCAGCGCCTCATTCAGCGCATCAACGTGAATAAACGGCGACAGGCTCTGGGCGAGGCGCTGGAGGTTCCACAGACCCACCGCAGGCTGATTGTCAAAGCGGTAACGCCCCTGGTGATCGGAATGGTTACAGATAAACCCCGGGTCGTAATCATCCAGAAAACCGAACGGACCATAATCCATCGTCAGTCCCAGAATCGACATGTTATCGGTATTCATCACACCATGCGCAAAGCCTACTGTTTGCCAGTCGGCGATAAGCGTCGCGGTACGGCTCACCACATCCCGGAACCAAAGGACATATTTGTCGTTCTCGTCACGCAGATGCGGCCAATAATGGCGAATGGCGAAGTCGGCAAGTTGCTGAACCTTTTCTGGCTCACGGCGATAATAAAAATGTTCAAAATGGCCGAAGCGCATATGACTTTGCGCCACACGTACCAGCATTGCGCCAGCTTCCACCGTCTCTCGATAAACCGGTGTGTCGCTGGTGACGATGGTGAGCGCCCGGGTAGTTGGAATGCCCAAATAGTGCATCGCTTCGCTGGCGAGGCTTTCACGAATGGTTGAGCGCAGCACTGCACGCCCGTCGCCCATACGTGAATACGGCGTCAGGCCCGCCCCCTTAAGATGCCAGTCCACGGTGCTGCCATCGGCGAGTAACTGTTCGCCAAGCAGAATGCCACGCCCGTCGCCGAGCTGCCCGGCCCATACGCCGAACTGATGGCCACTGTACACTTGCGCCAGCGGCGACATACCGGGCAGCAACGTCTCGCCCCCCCATACGCCTGCGGGACGGTCGGTACTGAACAGCGCAGCAGGAATATTCAGCTGTTGGGCCAGGGCGTCGTTATGCCATATCAGCCGGGAATGGGTCAGCGGCGTCGGAGAAAGTGCGGTATACGTTGCCGGCAATTCATCATGCCAGCGGGCTGTAAAAGACAGGGTCATAGGGCCTCCTGTCTGTAGTGTAGTCGGTTAGCGCCATCCTAAACACCAGCAAACCGAGGGGTTATCCCTGAATTAAGCGGGTCACCTGATCCGCCGTGACGGCAGGCCACAGCGCGCCCTGCATCCCACCGAAACCAAAAGGCGTGATGCGTGTCAGCAGTTCCTCGCTATCGATCCCGGCTATCAACAAAGAGTCGCAATAAGGCGAAATTTGCGTCACGATTGCCCGCATAAAGGGGTCGAATGAAAGGCTCATTGCGCGTCGCTGCACAAAACCACGGTCGAGGGCGACACGTTTAAATAATCCCTCAAATATGGCTTTCGTCGAACTCTCCCCGGCGCCAAAGTTGGCAAGTACCAGGGGGAAACGTTCGGCCAGGGCGGCAAGCGCCGGATCCGCTTTCCCTGCCGCGAGTGCGGGAAAACTTTCATTAAGGGTGAGTTCAATAAATGAAAAACGTTTGATGGCCTGCAACCGTGACGTATTGATTAATAATAACGGTACGATTGCCGGGGTGATATTAATCCATGCGATCAGTTTATGCTGAATAAAAAAGTGTTGGCAGGTTTCCAGTAGCGCCAGTTTTTCTGCAAATAACTGGCACTGTTCGTCAGGCGAAAGTCGCGGTAATACCAGTTCTGTCGGAAAGCGCACCTTGCCGTCATCGCTGACAAAGTTCGCGGTCACTTCCAGACCGATAAGTTTTCGTTGTACATTTCGGGCGGGGAGAAAATAAAGTTCAGAATGATAAATATTATCCAGCGTGACGTCCATCAGGTCCGCCCCTCAGTCAGGGAGTGATACGGCAACCTGATACAAAGGACGTGAACGCACGTCTTTTCTGCTGCTAACGGGGAAACGTTCATCATGTCCTTTTTACCCGGAATCCGGTTCCTTTGTATTCGGCTAGCGATATTATATACGCTAATTCAGTTTTATTCTTTTTTCTGTAATAACCGGAGAGTATACCGTTAATGACAGCCAGGCATTAACGACGTCAGATTCGTCGCGCTTGCCAAAAGTTTTTTCGCCAATAGACATTATCCAACGATGATCGCATCACGCCACGGCTGGTGGAAGCATGAATAAACTGACCGTCGGTATCGTAAATACCCACATGCAACCCGCTGTCCCCTGAACCGGTTTTAAAAAAGACGAGGTCGCCTGGCAGCAGGTCGTCTTTATCAATTTTGGTGCCGATTTTGGCCTGTTGCCGCGTATCGCGCGGCAGCTGTAGCGCGAATTGATCGCGCATCGTCATGAGGACAAATCCGGAACAATCGACGCCGCGACGGCTCATCCCGCCATAACGATACGGCGTACCGCGCCACGTCCGAAGCTGATCGTTTAGCCCGGCTATCACGGTAATGGAGTCTGAAAGCCGTGCGTTTGGCGGCGGCGCCCGGTGGCTACTGCATCCTGCCAGAACCAGTGCTGTAAAAAGAAGAAACCAGAAACGCATTCAGGACGAATCCTCTGTTTTTTTATTCTTGTACCAATTTAGCGGGTATTTGCCCCGTTTTTCAAGACGCCGTGTCGTTTAGGTCGTGGAAATAAGCATTCGGTGGCCCTCAATGTCCAGACGGCGGAAATTCAGACCGTAAGCGCGCGCCAGATTCGCCGGGGTCATGACCTCATCGCGCGGTCCGCTGGCGAGCAGTTTCCCTCCCTTAAGCAACCAGGCTCGATGCGCATGACGCAGCGTATGATTGAGATCGTGGCTGCTCATCACAATGGCGATGCCCTGCTCGCACAGGGCGCTCAGAATACGATCCAGCGCATTCTGCTGCGCGACGTCAAGACTGTTCATGGGCTCGTCCAGCAGCAGCAATTGTCCTTGCGGATTGGTTTCCGGGGCAATTTGCAGGATAACCGCGGCCAGACGTACGCGCTGCCATTCCCCGCCCGAAAGCTGATTCGCATTTCGTCCGAGCTTATCTTCCAGCCCCAGCGACGCCGCCACCTGCTGAAGCTGATGAGTATGCGATTTGTCAGCCTGATGCAGCGTCAGAAAATGCCATACCGGCATTGCAAAAGGAGGATTCTGCTGCTGCGCCAGATATGCCCGATGGCGCGCCAGCCTGTTCGCGGGCCAGGATGCCAGCGCTTCGCCGCCAAATTTGATATGACCTGAGCCGGTGGTAAGTCCCGCCATACGCGCCAGCAACGTACTTTTTCCGGCGCCATTTGGCCCCACAAGGTGAAGGATCTCCCCGGCGCGAACTTCCGCACTCAGTGGGCCAAGCCGGGTGGTGTCGGCGACATCCTGTAGCTGCATCAGTGAAGACATTATTTTGCCAGTGCGATTTTGATACTTTCCATTACGATAGGATCTTCAGGCGTCATATCAGGTGAAAAACGCTGGACCACCTTTCCGTCCCTGCCCACGAGAAATTTTTCGAAATTCCATAAAATATCGTCCGGATAAAGCGGCGCGCGTCCTTTGCTTGCCATGCGCTCATAGAAGCCGCTGTTTTCCGGGGCCACTGCGGTTGGCGCAGCGGCAATCAGTTTCTGGTACAGGGGATGCCGCCCTTCTCCGTTAACCTCAATTTTACTGAACATCGGAAACGTCACGCCCCATGTCGCGGCACACCAGGTTTTGATCTCTTGTTCGCTGCCTGGCTCTTGGCCGAGAAACTGATTGCACGGGAATCCCAGCACCAGAAACCCCCGGTCAGCCCAGGCTTTCTGAATATTCTCCAGTTGCTCGTACTGCGGCGTCAGCCCGCATTTAGAGGCCACGTTGACCACCAGCAACACATTACCGGCATATTTCTCCAACGAGATAACGTCCCCATCAATCGTCGTGACTTCAGTATTCAGAATCGAGTCTTGCATAGCGTCTCCAGAAAGTGAGTGATTTCAATGCCAGCTTTTAAGCATAGTTCGTCATGCAAGGTCTATCGTCCAGCTTTCAACAGTAACCAGATAAAGACCGGCGCGCCAAGCGTGGCGGTGACGACGCCGATAGGCAGCTCGGCGGAAGCCAGCGCCAGACGCGCAACCACATCGGCCAGCAATAGCGCAATGGCGCCCGCCAGCGCGCAACCGGGCAGAAGCACGCGATGATCGGTTAATCCGCATAACCGTAAAATATGCGGGATCACCAGGCCAATAAAACCAATCGCCCCTGCCAGCGCGACGCTCACGCCAACCATCCAGCCTGTCGCCACCACCAGCAGATTACGCCAAAACCACAGCGGTAATCCCAATTGGCGGGCCGAGATTTCGCCCAGCGCCAGCATGTTCATAGGCTGGGACTGACAGCAGATCCAGAGCAGAACCGGCACCAGCGCCAGCATCAGCCATGACTGTCCCCAGTCCACGCCGCCAAATCCCCCCATCATCCAGTACATCAACTGGCGAAGATCAAAAGAGGTAGAAAAATAGATGGCCCAGGTCATCAGGGCGCTGCAGATAATTCCCAGCGCGACCCCGGCAAGCAGCAGGCGGCTGGTGGAGAGATGGCGGCGAGCAAAGCGCAGGAGAATCAGTGTGATGATCAGTGCCCCGGCAATGGCGCAAAGACCTAACGACCACTGCGGCAACGTTCCCTGACCCAACAGAACAGCTGCAATCAGTCCAACGCCAGCGCCATTCGACACGCCCAGCAATCCGGGCTCCGCAAGAGGGTTTTCGAATAAAGCCTGCATCACCGCGCCGGAGAGCGCCAGCGCAGCGCCCACCAACAGCACCGCCAGGGTACGCGGCAGACGGATCTGCCAGACAAACAGTTCACCACGCGGGGTCAGCCAGTCAGCAGGCCAAATCCACTGTTCTCCCGCACACAGGCTTAAAAGCAGCGCCAGTACCATCAGGACTGTAAGACTCAGGAGCCAGCGTACATTCTGTCGCTGTTGTTGACGGGCAAAAGTCAGCATGTTTTCCATTCAGCTGCAAAGGATGTGATTGATTCTACGGTGCCGCGCGAGGACAGAAAAGAAAAAAGGCCGCATTGCGGCCTTTTTTGTTATTTAAGACGGTTCTGATCACTCGTCTTTGGGCGAAGCGTTTTCAACCCGGCTCTTTAACTTCTGTCCGGGTCTGAAGGTCACCACGCGCCTTGCTGTAATGGGAATATCTTCACCCGTTTTCGGGTTACGTCCCGGACGTTGATTCTTATCACGCAGATCGAAATTACCAAAACCAGAGAGTTTTACCTGCTCACCGTTTTCCAGAGCACGACGGATCTCTTCGAAAAACAGTTCGACCAGTTCTTTGGCATCCCGCTTGCTAAGCCCAAGCTTATCAAACAGATATTCTGACATTTCAGCTTTTGTAAGCGCCATAGGTTCAATCCCTCAATGATGCCTGGAATCGCTCTTTTAATGCCTCTACACATTTGGCGACGGTAGCGGCAATCTCCTCTTCTTCGAGTGTACGGCTGGTATCCTGAAGGATCAGGCTAATGGCGAGGCTCTTATACCCCTCCGCAACACCCTTACCACGGTACACGTCAAATAAGTTTACGCCAACTACCTGATTTACGCCAACTTTCTTACATTCGGATAAAACATCTGCAGCGGGAACGTTTTCTGCGACCACCACGGCGATGTCGCGGCGGTTTGCCGGGAAGCGAGAAATCTCACGCGCCTGAGGCACCACGCGGTCTGCAAGCTTGTTCCACTCCAGTTCAAACACCAGCGTACGCCCGTTGAGATCGAGCTTACGTTCCAGCTCCGGATGAACAACGCCAATGAAACCAATGCGTTCACCTTTCAGATAAATCGCTGCAGACTGTCCCGGATGCAGCGCCGGATTCGCTTCGGCTTTGAACTGCACATCGCCGAGCTTACCGGTGAGATCCAGCACGGCTTCCAGATCGCCTTTCAAATCATAGAAATCAACGGTCTCTTTTGCCAGGTTCCAGTGTTCATCGTAACGGTTGCCGCAGATAACGCCAGCCAGCATCAGATCCTGTCGAATCCCAAGATTCGCCTGGGTGTCCGGCACGAAGCGCAGACCGCTTTCAAAGATGCGCACGCGGTTCTGCTGACGATTCTGGTTATACACTACCGTGGCTAACAGCCCGGTCCACAGCGACAGACGCATCGCGGACATGTCGACAGAAATGGGGCTTGGCAGCAGCAACGCTTCTTCAGCCGGGTGAATCAACTGTTGTACTTTTGGATCCACAAAGCTGTAGGTAATAACTTCCTGATAGCCTTTGTCGTTGAGCAACGTTTTCACGCGTTTAAGCGACAAATCCGCTTCACGGTGCGTTCCCATGATCAGACCAGCCTGAACCGGTTCGTCAGGAATATTGTTGTAGCCGTACACGCGTGCGACTTCTTCTACCAGATCTTCTTCGATCTCCATGTCGAAGCGCCAGCTCGGCGCAACGGCCTGCCACTCGCCCTCGCCTTCGGTTACTTCGCAACCGAGACGACGCAGAATATCGCTGACCTGTTCGTCAGCAATATGATGGCCAATCAGGCGATCCAGCTTGCTCCGGCGCAGAGTGATCGTGGCGCGCTTCGGCAGCGTCGCATCGTTCGTCACGTCAATAACCGGACCAGCCTCACCGCCGCAAATGTCGATCAGCAGGCGGGTCGCACGCTCCATCGCTTTATACTGCAAAGCCGGATCAACGCCGCGCTCATAGCGATGAGAGGCATCGGTGTGCAGGCCATGACGACGCGCGCGGCCAGTGATCGACAGCGGGCTGAAGAAAGCACATTCCAGCAGCACATTTTGCGTTTCATCGTTCACGCCGGAATGCTCGCCGCCGAAAATACCGCCCATAGCCAAGGCTTTATGGTGGTCGGCAATAACCAGCGTGTCCGCGCTCAGCGTCGCTTCGGTCCCGTCCAGCAGCACCAGGGTTTCGCCTTCTTTCGCCATCCGGACAACAATGCCGCCTTCAATGCGATCTTTGTCGAAAGCATGCATTGGCTGGCCCAGTTCGAGCAGCACATAGTTAGTGACGTCAACCACCGCGTCGATGGAGCGAATACCACAACGACGCAGTTTTTCCTTCATCCACAGCGGCGTAGGCGCTTTAACGTTGATGCCTTTCACCACTCGACCCAGATAGCGCGGGCATGCGTCGGCCGCTTCTACAGTAATCGGCAGCACATCGCTAACGGTCGCCGCCACCGGAGCAATTTCAGGCTCAACCAGCGGCGCTTTATTCAGTACCGCCACGTCGCGGGCGACGCCAATGATGCCTAGACAGTCGGCACGGTTGGGCGTTACGCTAATTTCGATGGTGTTATCATCGAGTTTCAGGTATTCGCGAATATCGGTTCCGATCGGCGCATCTGCGGGCAGTTCGATAATGCCGCTATGGTCGTCGGAAATGCCCAGTTCAGAGAATGAACACAGCATCCCTTCGGACGGTTCGCCACGCAGTTTTGCCGCTTTAATTTTGAAGTCGCCCGGCAGCACCGCGCCAATTGTCGCGACCGCCACTTTGAGCCCCTGACGGCAGTTTGGCGCCCCGCAAACAATATCCAGCAGACGTTCGCCGCCCACGTTCACTTTTGTTACGCGCAGTTTGTCTGCATTCGGGTGCTGGCCGCACTCAACCACTTCACCAACAACCACGCCGTTAAACGCGCCAGCCACCGCTTCAACACCGTCAACTTCCAGGCCGGCCATGGTGATTTGATTCGACAGCGCGTCGCTGTCGATTGCCGGGTTAACCCACTCGCGTAACCACAGTTCACTGAATTTCATTATGTTGTCCTGCCCTTATTTAAACTGTTTGAGGAAACGCAGATCGTTTTCGAAGAAGGCGCGTAAGTCGGTGACACCGTAACGCAGCATGGTCAGACGTTCCATCCCCATGCCAAACGCAAAACCGGAATAGATTTCCGGGTCGATACCGACATTGCGCAGCACGTTCGGATGCACCATGCCGCAGCCCAGGACTTCCAGCCATTTGCCGTTTTTGCCCATCACGTCAACTTCGGCGGAAGGCTCGGTGAACGGAAAATAGGACGGGCGGAAGCGAATTTGCAGATCTTCTTCAAAGAAGTTACGCAGGAAGTCGTGCAGCGTCCCTTTCAGGTTGGTAAAGCTGATGTTGGTATCCACAATCAGGCCTTCCATCTGATGGAACATCGGGGTGTGGGTCTGATCGTAGTCGTTACGATACACACGGCCCGGCGCGATAATACGGATCGGCGGCTGCAGCTCTTTCATGGTGCGAATCTGCACGCCGGAGGTCTGGGTGCGCAGTAAACGGGTGGCATCAAACCAGAACGTATCGTGGTCAGCACGCGCCGGGTGGTGGCCCGGAATATTCAGGGCGTCAAAGTTATGATAGTCATCTTCAATCTCGGGCCCCGTCGCCACCGTAAAACCCAGCTCGCCAAAGAAACTTTCGATACGGTCGATGGTACGGGTTACCGGATGCAGGCCGCCGTTTTCGATACGACGACCGGGCAGCGACACGTCAATCGTTTCTGCCGCCAGACGCGCATTCAGCGCCGCATTTTCCAGATCCGCCTTGCGCGCGTTCAGCGCCTGCTGCACCTGCTCTTTCGCTTCGTTAATAACCGCACCGGCTGCAGGACGCTCCTCAGGAGGCAGTTCACGCAGGGTCGTCATTTGAAGGGTCAGGTGCCCTTTTTTGCCCAAATATTCGACGCGTACATTGTCTAACGCGGCAACATCTGACGCCTGGTTAATGGCTGCCTTCGCACTGGCAACCAGCTCTGCGAGATGTGACATGGTTTTCCTCATTATGTGGCGATAATCATAAGTCGCTCGTCTATACGCAAAATCATTCAGGTTGTATCACAAAACACGTAAGTGTTTTAACAGCGCTTGCGCTGCCCCCACAGGGCGAGGCTGCAAGCCGAGTCACGCGGCAAGAGAGCGAATCCTCAGAAGCGTACATCAGTACGTGCCTGGGGTGAGCGAATGCAGCCAACACAACGACAACTTGAAGGATAAAGCGTATAAAAAAAGCCTCCACCAGGGAGGCTTTATGCGCTGTTTTTCGTTTCTTCTTTCACGCGCTAGCCTCCTGGAATCAGGTGCTAAAGTAAAAAAAGAAGCGGAAAATAGCAGCATTCATGCTTGCGTTACCTTGTAGGGTAAAAACCGGAGAACCTTTATTGAAAAGGGTTACGGATGAATTGTCAACTCATTGACGACATTACAAATAAAAGAGAGGGAGCCAGGCTCCCTCTTTTCACTGGCTTATGCCAGAGCTGCTTTCGCTTTTTCAACCAGCGCGCTGAACGCTACTTTGTCGAATACGGCGATGTCAGCCAGGATCTTACGGTCGATTTCAACAGAGGCTTTTTTCAGGCCGTTGATGAATTTGCTGTAAGAAATACCGTTCTGACGTGCTGCTGCGTTGATACGCGCAATCCACAGTTGACGGAACTGACGCTTACGCTGACGACGGTCACGGTAAGCGTACTGACCGGCTTTGATAACAGCCTGGAAGGCTACGCGGTATACGCGAGAACGCGCACCGTAGTAGCCTTTCGCTTGTTTCAAAATTTTCTTGTGACGTGCACGTGCAATTACACCACGTTTTACGCGAGCCATGTTGCTCTCCTGTATCTATTCTGATTTGCCCTTTACCGCTGTCAACCCAGGACCTGAATTGCCTGGCGTTGGAGCGCGTCAATTGGGCGTAAAAAAGTTAAAAAAATCGTTAACGGCTTATGCGTACGGCAGGCACGCGATAACCAGGCCCAGATCGCCTTTGGAAACCATGGCTTTCGGACGCAGGTGACGTTTACGTTTGGTCGCTTTTTTGGTCAGAATGTGACGCAGGTTAGCGTGCTTGTGCTTAAAGCCACCTTTACCGGTTTTTTTGAAGCGCTTAGCAGCACCGCGTACGGTCTTAATTTTTGGCATCTTAATAACTTCCACTTCGCATTGTTAATTAAACGAAACGTAGGGCGAACAAAATCTGTGAAGCCCGAAGGCTTCACAGAAATGGTTACTTGAAGGCCTTACTGTTTCTTCTTAGGAGCGAGCACCATAATCATCTGGCGGCCTTCGATCTTCGATGGGAAGGATTCGACCACTGCCAGTTCTTGCAAATCGTCTTTCACGCGATTAAGCACTTCCATACCGATTTGCTGGTGGGCCATCTCACGACCGCGGAAACGCAGCGTGATTTTGGCCTTATCGCCATCTTCGAGAAAGCGAATCAGGCTGCGGAGTTTTACCTGATAGTCACCTTCATCAGTACCAGGGCGGAATTTAATTTCCTTCACCTGGATAACTTTCTGCTTCTTCTTCTGTTCCTTAGAAGACTTACTCTTTTCATAAAGGAACTTGCCGTAGTCCATGATACGACAAACTGGCGGTTCGGCGTTAGGGCTGATTTCAACTAAATCTACTCCAGCCTCTTCAGCCTTTTCGATCGCTTCTCTCAGACTCACAATTCCCAGTTGCTCACCTTCCAGACCTGTTAAGCGAACTTCCTGGGCGCGAATCTCGCCATTGATACGATTCGGACGTGCCGTTTGAACTCGTTTTCCGCCTTTAATACCTTATTCCTCCAGTTGTTGAAGACTGCGGCTGCGAATCTCTTGTTGCAGCTTCTCGATCACTTCATTTACGTCCAGGCTGCCCAGGTCTTTACCACGGCGGGTGCGAACGGCCACTTTGCCAGCTTCCACCTCTTTGTCACCGCAGACCAACATATAAGGGACACGACGTAAAGTGTGCTCGCGGATTTTAAAGCCAATCTTCTCATTTCTCAAGTCTGCTTTTACACGAATGCCCGCATTTTGTAGTTTCTGCGTCAATTCGTTAACGTATTCAGACTGCGAATCGGTGATGTTCATCACCACGACCTGAACCGGCGCCAACCAGGTCGGGAAGAAGCCAGCGAACTCTTCGGTCAGGATACCGATGAAACGTTCCATTGACCCAAGAATGGCGCGGTGAATCATCACCGGCACTTTACGCTCGTTGTCTTCGCCGACATAGGACGCGCTCAGACGGGACGGCAGTGAGAAGTCCAGCTGTACAGTTCCGCACTGCCACGCACGATCGAGGCAGTCATACAAAGTAAACTCAATTTTCGGACCGTAGAAGGCGCCTTCACCCAGTTGATACTCAAACGGGATGTTGTTTTCTTCCAGCGCCACCGCCAGGTCCGCCTCAGCACGATCCCACATTTCGTCGCTGCCGATACGTTTTTCAGGACGAGTGGAAAGTTTGACAACGATCTTCTCGAAGCCAAACGTGCTGTACATATCGTAGACCATACGAATACAGGCGTTAACTTCATCGCGGATCTGCTCTTCGGTACAGAAGATGTGCGCATCATCCTGCGTAAAACCACGCACACGCATCAGACCATGCAGCGCGCCTGACGGTTCGTTACGATGGCAGCTACCGAATTCCGCCATACGCAGAGGCAGATCGCGGTAGGACTTCAGGCCCTGGTTAAAGATCTGCACGTGCCCAGGGCAGTTCATCGGCTTGATGCAGTATTCACGGTTCTCAGACGAGGTCGTGAACATCGCATCTTTATAGTTTTCCCAGTGCCCGGTTTTTTCCCACAGCACGCGGTCCATCATAAACGGACCTTTCACTTCCTGATACTGGTACTCTTTCAGCTTGGAGCGGACGAAAACTTCCAGTTCACGGAAGATGGTCCAGCCGTCGTTATGCCAGAACACCATGCCCGGCGCCTCTTCCTGCATATGGTAGAGGTCGAGCTGCTTACCGATTTTACGATGGTCGCGTTTCGCCGCTTCTTCCAGACGTTGCAGGTACGCATTAAGGGCTTTTTTATCTGCCCATGCGGTACCGTAAATACGCTGGAGCATCTTGTTGTCGCTGTCGCCACGCCAGTATGCGCCCGCGGTTTTCATCAGTTTAAAGTGATGGCAGAAACGCATATTCGGCACGTGCGGACCGCGGCACATATCAATATATTCTTCATGATGATACAGGCCAGGCTGATCGTCATGAGCAATGTTCTCATCAAGAATAGAGACTTTGTACGGCTCGCCGCGTTTCACAAAGGTTTCGCGCGCTTCGTGCCAGCTCACTTTTTTCTTGATGACGTCGTAGTTTTTCTCCGCAAGCTCGTGCATCCGCTTCTCGAGCGCGTCGACATCTTCCTGGGTCAGGGTGCGGTCAAGATCAACGTCATAGTAGAAACCATTGTCGACAACCGGGCCAATCGCCATTTTGGTATTTGGCCAGAGTTGTTTGATCGCATGGCCCAGCAGGTGCGCGCAGGAGTGACGAATGATCTCCAGCCCTTCTTCATCTTTCGCGGTGATGATAGACAGCGAAGCGTCATTTTCGATCAGATCGGAAGCATCCACCAGTTCACCGTTAACACGGCCAGCGATGGTAGCTTTTGCCAGACCCGGACCGATATCCAGGGCAACATCCATGGGGCTTACAGCGTGGTCGTAATGGCGTTGACTGCCATCAGGAAGAGTAATAACAGGCATGTTATGTCCTTATTTGCAGTGGTGACCCATACGCAAGATCACATACAAAGTTTCGATATTTAAAATTACCAAAAAGTAATGGGCTGATTCCCGCTTCACTCTGCGAAATATGTCACGGGTCACCGTAATGGCGACACTGGGCCTACACCCGCTTTTTGATAACACCGTCTGACAGTGTACACGGCATTGCCTGCCGTTCAAAGTCGCAATCACCCTGCCTGATATGACGTAAATCAATTCACTGAAGCGCAGCAAGTTTTGTTACACTGCCGCCACGAACAAAGACAGACAGGACATGAATGATGCCAACGCAACGCTTCGCAAAAAAACACTGGAAAATGGTGGTGGTGCTTATTGCCATTTGTGGCGCCATGCTTCTTCTGCGCTGGGCGGCAATGATTTGGGGTGAGTGACGGGCGACTTGTTTCAGACTGGCCACGCGGCGAGACGCTTAGAATAATTTACGTTTCATCACGAAAATAAAAAAACCGGTACATCAGGATCCGGTTTTTATAAAGAAAAATAACGAGTAGAACACACGTTGCGGTAATGAAATATTAAGACCATTCACCCGCAACCAACGTATGCACATTAAACGCATCATTCATGCTTTGCCCCGTAGACTGCGAACCCGGTGTGATATTCGAGCCGGCTTCTACGTCAGACGCCTGGGTAATGCCCACGCGCGAGGTGTTGTCTGCGTGCGTTGCTGTCACAGGTTCGGCAGCGAAAGCGCCGAAAGAGAGTGCGGAAAGCACGATCGCCGCACTGGCTGTTTTGATATTATTCATATTGTTTTATCTCTTACTTGAATTAAAACCTGGTATTAAAGGCAATAATCTGCCTGTATCGCTAAGTGTAGATCTGGATCACACTTTTGCCTAGTCAAAATAATTAACAATTCGTGTCAAATAAATTGTATAAAGCAAAGATGTGATAAAGATGGAGAAAATATGAAGAAATGAAAATTTCGAAAAAAATAAAACTCCGGTTGAAAAATAATAATACGGTAGCGCAATTTTAAACGCCAGACTGCATAACAGCCTGGCGGAGTATTACATCTTGTATCCGAGCGATACGGTCGTGCGGCGATCCGTATGCTCCGGTGCTGTTGCTGGCGGTTCGGAGTTCCAAGTAACGTTATACGCCACCTTCAGACCAAAGTGTTCGTTGATGGCGACGTTGAGCGCCGTTTCAGAGTTCAGCGTAGTGTCCTCCGCACCGAACACCGACACACCCTGAGTGAATTTGGTGGTATCGGTCATCTGCCATGCATAAGCGCCTGACGCGTAACCCAGCGGCTGTGTCTCGGTGGTGCCATCGGTGTGCTCGTCGTATCGAACGCCCGGACCGAATTCGAAACGGAAGCTGTGTACGGGGCCATTCAGGAACTGCCGTCCGTAACCGGCGGTGAGCACATCACGTTCGCGATAGCCGTTATAACGATCCGTCAGCCAACTGGCCTGACCAAAGAGATAATCGTAGTCGCTTAAGTTAAAACGGCTACGCCCGCCAACGGCATATTTTTCTGAAGAACGCTCATCGTTAGAAGAGGTATTGCTTGCGTTGCCCCATAGCGACCAGGCGGTGGTTTGCCCGTACCATGTCATCGTTGTGTCCGCCGTTAAGGACGAACTTTTGGTATTACCCGACTGCGCCAGATAGCCAGCGTTGAGGTTACCTTCGAAGGGTTTCTTCGCACTTGAGGGATCGTCCATGACAGTAAAAACGGAATCATCGGCAGCTGCGTACATTGACGCAAACACGCCACCCGCCAGCAGAAACGCAGCGGGAACTGTCTTTAAAAGCTTCATTTATAAAGAGTCCGTACAACAAAAAAAGAGACCGTTACGGTCCCGGAAACTTTCAGAGGGATCAATGACAAACGCCTCAGGAAAGGTAACAAATTATAAAAAGGCTCGAATAACATAGCAATGAATTCTTATTTCATTTTTTGAATAAGAGAGTTCCCAAAGCATTAAATTGTTTATATATCTTTAAGGCAAACAAATTTAATAAAGAGCCAATAAATCAGCTTGTTATTGACTTCACTTTATGCCTGTTCGGTGCCAGACTGAAATAAGCCTAACAGGAGGAAAAGATGGTACGTATCTACACGTTAACACTTGCGCCCTCTCTCGATAGCGCAACGATCACGCCGCAGATCTATCCCGAAGGGAAGCTTCGTTGTACGGCGCCCGTTTTTGAGCCTGGCGGCGGCGGCATTAACGTCGCCCGCGCCATTGCCCATCTGGGCGGCACCGCTACCGCCATTTTCCCGGCAGGCGGCGCAACTGGCGAACACCTGGTATCGCTGCTGGCTGACGAACAGGTTCCAGTGTCGACCGTCGACGCCAAAGACTGGACCCGGCAAAACCTTCATGTTCATGTTGAATCCAGCGGTGAACAGTATCGCTTTGTGATGCCCGGCGCGGCACTGAATGACGATGAGTTTCGCCAGCTTGAAGAGCAGGTTCTGGAGATAGAATCCGGCGCGATCCTCGTTATTAGCGGCAGTTTGCCGCCAGGGGTGAGCGTGGACAAGCTGACTCAGCTTATTACCGCAGCCCAAAAACAGGGCATTCGCTGCATTATTGATAGCTCCGGCGAGGCGCTGACCGCGGCGCTGGCGATCGGCAATATCGAGCTGGTAAAGCCCAATCAGAAGGAACTGAGCGCGCTGGTTAACCGTGAGCTGACCCAACCCGATGACGTGCGTAAAGCGGCGGAAGAGATCGTTCGTAACGGTAAAGCCCGTCGCGTCGTCGTTTCTCTTGGTCCTCAGGGGGCGCTGGGCGTGGACGGTAAAAGCTGCGTGCAGGTCGTTCCACCGCCGGTAAAAAGCCAGAGCACCGTTGGCGCAGGCGACAGCATGGTGGGCGCCATGACCCTAAAACTGGCGGAAGACGCTTCGCTGGAGGATATGGTGCGCTTTGGCGTCGCGGCAGGTAGCGCAGCGACAATCAATCAAGGAACGCGGTTGTGTTCTCATGAGGACACACAAAAAATCTACGCCTGGCTCTCACAAGCCTGATGCTCTCCCCCTCGTCCTGAGGGGGATGCGTTACACCTGTCGGCATCCGCATTCACCGACTATGCTAAAAAAGCATGTATTTACAAAGAGGTGTCAAATGGCCAGTGGGGATATCACCCGGTACATCGTTACCGTCAAGTTTCATGAAGATTCATTAACCGAAATCAACGAGCTTAACAACCATTTCACCCGCGCGGGTTTTCTGCTCACGCTAACCGACGAAGACGGCAATGTGCATGAACTGGGCACAAACACGTTTGGGGTGATCAGCGCGCAAAGCCCGGATGAGGTAAAAGCTCTCGCGACCGGACTGGCGGAAAGCGCGTTAAACAAAACGCCCGATATCACAATAATGACCTGGGACGAATGGCAGAACGGGGAAAAATCATCGCCATTAGCCCGTTAACGCGTCCACGTTGTGCGTTAGTTCGTGTTTTTTCACCGCATTATTGCGCTAACCTTATGATCTGGCAGACAACATGGGGAGAGACATCATGTGGCAGGCTATCAGTCGTCTTTTAAGCGAGCAACTCGGTGAAGGCGAAATCGAACTGCGTAACGAACTGCCTGGCGGAGAAATTCATGCCGCATGGCATGTGCGCTATGCCGGACGTGATTTCTTCGTTAAATGTGATGAACGGGAAGTGCTTCCTGACTTCACCGCCGAAGCCGATCAACTGGAACTGTTATCACGCAGCCATACTGTCACCGTACCAGAAGTCTGGGCGGTGGGAGCCGATCGGGATTACAGTTTCCTGGTGATGGATTATCTCCCTCCCCGTCCGCTGGACGCGCACAATGCGTTTATTCTGGGGCAGCAGTTGGCCCATCTTCATGAGTGGAGCGATCAGCCGCAGTTTGGTCTGGATTTTGACAACGCCCTTTCCACTACGCCGCAGCCCAACGCCTGGCAACGACGCTGGTCGACCTTTTTTGCCGAGCAGCGCATCGGCTGGCAACTGGAATTAGCCGCCGAGAAAGGCATTGCCTTCGGTAATATCGACGCCATCGTGGAACATATTCAGCAACGTTTGTCATCGCATCAGCCCCAGCCCTCTTTGCTGCATGGCGATTTGTGGTCCGGCAACTGCGCGCTGGGGCCGGACGGCCCGTACATTTTCGATCCTGCCTGCTACTGGGGAGACCGCGAGTGCGATCTGGCGATGCTGCCGCTACATACGGAACAACCGCCGCAAATTTATGATGGCTATCAGTCGGTCTCGCCGCTGCCGCTCGATTTTCTCGACAGGCAGCCGGTTTATCAACTGTACACGCTGCTTAACCGGGCCAGACTGTTTGGCGGTCAGCATCTGGTAACGGCACAAAAGGCGCTGGACCAGATTTTAGCGGCCTGACATTCATTCCTGGCGACACTGCGCAGCCCTGCCGGACAGGCGTAAACCGCCCTCCGGCAGGGTTGTTTTATAAAAAGCCGAGCAGAGAAAAAAAGACGTAGCCAAGCGCGATAATAATCACCGGCAGGATATAGAGCGGGAAAATCTGCAGAAAAATGGTGTGGTGCGGTACGACAATGCGCGACTCGATTTGTTCGCGGGTTAGACCTTCACTGCCCTTCGCTTTTTCCAGAATAAGTTGATCCTCAACGCCCTCCCGCAGAAAACGGGCCTGGCGGCTCATTCTGGCCCCCGAATCCTGCATTGCCAGCCCCACGAAAATCAGAATAAAAATCAACCAGAACATAATGTTCAGGCTATTCTGGAAATCAGGCGTCGGCGAGTTGTACCAGAACAGATTAAGAAACGGGGTGTTCACCCGCATCATGTCTATCATGACATGGGTAAAATCGAGCATGACGGCATTAATGCCTTCCTGCTTTTCGCTATGCGCATACATAAATTTCAGCGCGGAAATCAAAGTAGAAAGTAATGCTGGTATAAAAATCACCCATCCCAGGATCCGTTTTAGCACCGCTATGCGTCCCGCTTGTTGATACGTCATGAGCTCCCCTTGATAAAGACGCGTCGTTTTGGCTTAAGTCTACCCGCTGATGACTGTTTTCGCTCGATCTTTAAAGACACTATGATTATTCTCTGACCCCTGAACGCTCTATAAGGAGAGGTGGTAATGACAATTCCGCGTCAAATTCTTGCGGCAATATTCGATATGGATGGCTTGCTGATTAACTCCGAACCACTATGGGATCGGGCTGAACTGGACGTGCTGGCAAGTGTAGGCGTAGATATCACCCGCCGCCATGAACTTCCCGATACGCTTGGACTGCGCATCGACATGGTGGTTAATCTTTGGTTCGCCCAGCAACCCTGGAACGGCCCGAGCCGTCAGGAAGTGACTGAGCGCATTATTCGCCGCGCGATCACCCTGGTCGAAGAGACGCGCCCGCTGCTCCCCGGCGTAAAAGAAGCCGTGGCGCTGTGTAAAGAACAGGGGCTGCTCGTGGGTCTGGCATCGGCATCGCCGCTGCACATGCTGGAGAAAGTGCTGACCATGTTTGACTTGCGCGACAGTTTCGACGCCCTCGCCTCGGCGGAAAAACTGCCTTACAGTAAGCCACATCCGCAGGTCTATCTCGACTGTGCGGCAAAACTGGGGGTGGATCCGCTTACCTGTGTCGCGCTGGAAGACTCCGTCAACGGCATGGTGGCTTCTAAGGCGGCGCGAATGCGCTCCATTGTCGTGCCTGCAAAAGAGGACCAACACGACCCACGTTTCGCGCTTGCCAACGTTAAGCTGACCTCACTGACTGAACTTACCGCCGCCGATCTGCGCGGTTGATCACGCACGGGCAGTGTCAGGCATTGCCCGTTTTTCCCACCTCACCAACAAAAATAAAACATTGTTTCATTTTTTGTTGTGTTCTATGTCTTCCTCTTCTATCCTTTTTTGCGGGCAAATAACGAATAACAGCGGGTCGCCGAGGTCACTATGATTTTGAATGCGTTTTCTCTTACAGGTAAAGTCGCTCTTGTTACCGGTTGCGATACCGGACTTGGCCAGGGAATGACCGTCGCGCTTGCCGAAGCGGGCTGCGACATCATCGGGGTGAACCGTAAAATACCCCATGACACCGCCGCCAAAGTCGCGGCGACCGGTCGCCGTTTTTTCGCTATTCAGGCCGATCTCAGTCAGCAAGACCCTCTTGCGGATATCGTCGCGCAAGCCGTCGGGCAGTTTGGTCGTCTCGACATTCTGGTGAATAACGCCGGCACCATTCGCCGCGAAGACGCGCTCAGTTTCAGCGAAAAAGACTGGGATGACGTGGTGAATCTGAACCTGAAATCCGTCTTCTTTCTCTCGCAGGCCGTAGCCCGCCAGTTTATTGCCCAGGGTGATGGGGGAAAAATCATTAATATCGCGTCAATGCTGTCGTTCCAGGGCGGGATCCGCGTTCCCTCATACACCGCGTCAAAGAGCGGCATCCTCGGGATAACCCGGCTGCTGGCGAATGAATGGGCGCAGTATGGGATAAACGTCAATGCCATTGCTCCCGGCTATATGGCGACCAATAACACGCAGCAGCTGCGTGACGACGCAGAGCGCAACAAAGAGATTGTCGATCGCATCCCCGCCGGACGTTGGGGTACGCCGGAGGACCTGCAAGGCCCGGTGGTTTTCCTCGCGTCTCGAGCCTCGGATTACGTCAATGGCTACACACTGGCGGTGGATGGCGGTTGGTTAGCGCGTTAATCGCGCAATATTGACAAAGAGTTACAACGTCACCACTTCCGCCTACTGTATAAAAATCCTATACTGTACGAATTAACAGTTTATTGGGTTGTATCATGACGGCGGAAGGTCACCTTCTCTTTTCTATTGCCTGCGCGGTGTTCGCCAAGAACGCCGAGTTGACGCCCGTGCTTGCACAGGGCGACTGGTGGCATATCGTTCCTTCCGCCATCCTGACCTGTCTGCTGCCGGATATCGATCACCCGAAGTCGTTTCTCGGGCAACGGTTGAAGTGGATCTCAAAACCGATCGCCCGGGCGTTCGGGCATCGCGGATTCACGCACAGCCTGCTCGCCGTCTTTGCCTTGCTGGCGACGTTCTATCTGAAAGTGCCAGAGACCTGGATCATTCCGGCGGATGCCTTACAGGGTATGGTTCTCGGCTATCTGAGCCATATTCTCGCCGACATGCTCACCCCGGCAGGCGTTCCACTGCTCTGGCCGTGTCGCTGGCGTTTCCGGTTACCGATCCTCGTCCCGCAGAAAGGGAATCAACTGGAGCGTTTTCTCTGCATGGCACTGTTTGCCTGGGCGGTGTGGATGCCCCAGTCGTTGCCCCAGAACAGTGCGGTACGCTGGTCATCCGACATGATCAATACGCTGCAAATGCAGTTCAACCGCTTTATAAAACATCAGATCGATTAGTAAATCAGCGAAATTGTCATTTTTGGCATAAACAATTCCATTTGAATATAAGAGCCGGTTCACACTTCTGCTACTCTTGCGCCAACAGGCTCGCTCCAGATAGCGAGACGAATAATAAAATCAGGAGAACGGGGATGAATTTTCCATTAATCGCGAACATCGTGGTGTTCGTCATTCTGCTGTTTGCGCTGGCGCAAACCCGTCATAAACAGTGGAGTCTGGCAAAGAAAGTACTGGTTGGTCTGGTCATGGGCGTGGTCTTTGGCCTCGCCCTCCATACTGTTTATGGTTCTGACAGCCAGGTACTCAAAGATTCCGTACAGTGGTTCAACATTGTCGGTAATGGCTATGTACAACTGCTGCAAATGATCGTGATGCCGCTGGTGTTCGCCTCTATTTTGAGTGCGGTAGCCCGCCTGCACAACGCTTCACAGTTGGGAAAAATCAGCTTCCTGACCATCGGCACGCTGCTGTTTACTACGCTTATCGCCGCACTGGTGGGTGTGCTGGTGACCAACCTTTTCGGTCTCACCGCAGAAGGGCTGGTACAGGGCGGCGCCGAAACGGCGCGCCTTAACGCTATCGAAACCAACTACGCCGGAAAAGTCGCAGACCTCAGCGTCCCGCAGTTGGTGCTGTCGTTTGTACCGAAAAACCCGTTTGCCGATCTGACTGGCGCGAATCCGACCTCTATCATTAGCGTCGTGATCTTCGCTGCGTTCCTCGGCGTGGCTGCGCTTAAGCTGCTAAAAGATGACGCGCCTAAAGGCGAGCGCGTATTAACCGCTATCGACACCCTGCAAAGCTGGGTAATGAAGCTGGTCCGCCTGGTGATGCAGTTAACCCCTTACGGCGTACTGGCGTTGATGACCAAAGTCGTGGCGGGCTCCAACCTGCAGGACATCATTAAGTTGGGCAGCTTTGTGGTGGCCTCCTATCTGGGGCTGGCGATAATGTTTGTTGTCCACGGCGCGCTGCTGGGCGTTAATGGCGTCAGCCCGTTGAAATACTTCCGTAAGGTCTGGCCGGTGCTCACTTTCGCTTTCACCAGTCGCTCCAGCGCCGCGTCTATTCCGCTGAATGTTGAAGCGCAAACCCGTCGTCTCGGCGTGCCGGAATCCATCGCCAGCTTCGCAGCCTCGTTTGGCGCGACCATTGGTCAGAATGGCTGTGCCGGTCTGTATCCGGCTATGCTGGCGGTGATGGTCGCCCCGACGGTAGGAATTAACCCGCTCGATCCGGTATGGATTGCCACACTGGTTGGCATTGTCACCGTCAGCTCCGCTGGTGTGGCGGGAGTTGGTGGCGGCGCAACTTTCGCCGCACTGATTGTTCTGCCCGCAATGGGCCTGCCAGTCACGCTGGTGGCGCTGCTGATCTCCGTTGAGCCGCTGATCGACATGGGCCGTACCGCGCTGAACGTGAGCGGCTCCATGACCGCTGGTACGCTGACCAGCCAGTGGCTGAAACAAACCGATAAAACCATTCTGGACAGTGAAGAAGACGCCGAACTGGCGCATCGCTAAGGGAAAAAACGCCCTTCTTTAACGATAATAACCGCCTTTCGGGGCGGTTTTTTTATGGCGCATTAGTCAGCGATTTCATTTTCCTGCCGTACCTGGTTTGCCCAGCGTTGAGCGGACTCCGGTACGGTAAAGGCGGGCGATCGCTGGAACGACTCGCCGAGTAAGACAAACGCGACATATTTTCCACGCAAAATCCATACGTCACGAAACGCTTCCATTTTTATCGCATGTTCAGGCGGCGCGGGTTCCACTCGCGGGACATAGCTAATAACCGGGCGATTTTGTTGGCGTAGAGGTTTCATCATTAATTGCTTCACTAAGACCGATGCTAAAAATCAGAAAAGAACTATCTTAGCCGATTTTTCCCCTGCCCGTCCTGCTCTGCACGTGCGCTTTGCGCGCCGTCTCGCCGTAACCATGCCGTGGTCTTCCGATAGAATCTCCGTGGTGGTCTATAGTTAGTGGGGTTTTAACAAATAAAACGGTCTTTTCAGCCATGAAAAATGGAGACGAGTTCAATGTCGCATAATGAGAAAAATCCCCATCCTCATCAGTCCCCTGTCCACGACACCCGTGAATCGCAGCCGGGACTTGACTCTCTGGCGCCTGAGGACGGCTCGCATCGCCCGTCCCCGGAACCCACTCCGCCGGGCGCACAGCCAACGGCCCCCGGCAGCCTGAAAGCGCCGGATACCGGAAATGAAAAGCTGAACGATCTCGAAAGCGTGCGTAAAGGCAGCGAAAATTTCGCGCTCACCACCAATCAGGGCGTGCGTATCGCCGATGACCAGAACTCCTTACGCGCCGGTAGCCGCGGTCCTACGCTGCTCGAAGATTTTATCCTGCGCGAAAAAATTACCCACTTTGACCATGAACGTATTCCGGAACGTATTGTTCACGCGCGTGGGTCCGCTGCGCACGGCTACTTTCAGCCCTATAAAAACCTGAGCGATATCACCAAAGCCGCTTTCCTTTCCGATCCGGACAAAATCACGCCAGTATTTGTGCGCTTCTCCACGGTACAGGGTGGCGCTGGCTCAGCGGACACCGTACGTGACATCCGTGGATTCGCCACCAAGTTTTATACTGAAGAAGGCATTTTCGACCTGGTGGGCAATAACACCCCCATTTTCTTTATACAGGACGCGCATAAGTTCCCGGATTTCGTCCACGCCGTTAAGCCCGAACCGCACTGGGCGATTCCGCAAGGTCAAAGTGCCCATGACACGTTCTGGGACTATGTTTCGCTACAGCCTGAAACACTGCACAACGTCATGTGGGCGATGTCGGATCGCGGCATCCCGCGGAGCTATCGAACCATGGAAGGTTTCGGTATTCATACCTTCCGACTGATTAACGCCGAAGGGAAAGCGACGTTTGTACGCTTCCACTGGAAACCGCTGGCGGGCAAGGCTTCGCTGGTATGGGACGAAGCGCAGAAACTCACCGGTCGCGACCCGGACTTCCATCGCCGCGAACTGTGGGAAGCTATCGAAGCCGGTGATTTCCCGGAATATGAATTAGGATTCCAGCTAATTCCGGAAGAAGACGAATTCAAATTCGACTTCGACCTGCTGGACCCAACCAAGCTTATCCCGGAAGAGCTGGTACCGGTGCAGCGCGTAGGGAAAATGGTGCTGAACCGTAACCCGGACAACTTCTTTGCCGAAAACGAGCAGGCCGCGTTCCACCCGGGCCATATCGTTCCCGGTATTGATTTCACAAACGATCCGCTGCTGCAGGGCCGACTGTTCTCGTATACCGACACACAAATCAGCCGCCTCGGCGGGCCCAACTTCCATGAAATCCCTATCAACCGTCCAACCTGCCCGTATCACAACTTCCAGCGTGACGGTATGCACCGGATGGGCATCGATACTAACCCGGCTAACTATGAGCCCAATTCTATCAACGACAACTGGCCGCGTGAAACGCCGCCAGCGCCTAAGCGGGGAGGTTTCGAGTCTTATCAGGAGCGCGTTGAAGGCAACAAAGTACGCGAACGTAGCCCATCCTTTGGTGAATATTACGCTCACCCGCGCCTGTTCTGGTTGAGCCAGACGCCGGTTGAGCAGTTGCATATCGTCGATGCCTTCAGCTTTGAGCTCAGTAAAGTGGTTCGCGCTTATATACGCGAACGGGTTGTGGATCAACTGGCGCATATTGACATAACGCTGGCGCAAGCAGTGGCGAAGAATCTGGGCATTGAACTGACGCCGGAACAAACGCAAATCGCCCCGCCGCCGGACGTCAACGGACTGAAGAAAGATCCATCGCTAAGTCTTTATGCGATCCCCGACGGTGATATTAAAGGTCGCGTGGTGGGGATTTTACTGAACGGTAAGGTAAAATCCGCCGACCTGCTGGCTATCCTGCAAGCGCTGAAAGCAAAAGGCGTTCATGCGAAACTGCTTTACTCACGCATGGGTGAAGTGGTGGCCGACGACGGTTCTACCCTGACCATTGCCGCCACCTTCGCTGGCGCGCCATCCCTTACCGTCGATGCCGTCATTGTGCCGTGCGGCGATATCGCGGATATCGAAAACAGTGGCGACGCCCGTTACTATCTGCTCGAAGCCTATAAACACCTCAAGCCTATCGCTCTGGCGGGTGATGCACGACGCTTTAAAGCTGTGCTGAATGTCGACAGTCAGGGGGAAGAAGGTCTTGTCGAAGCAGACAACGTGGACTGTCAGTTTATGGACGCGTTGTTTACGCTGATGGCCGCGCACCGCGTGTGGTCACGAACCGGCAAAGTGCCGCTAATCCCGGCGTAATCAATAAGTAAAAAATGCGGCGCATTATGTATGCGCCGCAAACTCAGGCACTACACATCAAGAAAACTGCCCAGACGGTAGCCGCGTTCCACAACCGCCTTCCTCAGCGACGGGGCCGTCAGTACCTCCAGTTCAGTCAGGCGGGGATAACAGTAGGCGCTTTGACGAATCACATTGTCGATAAACGCCGGATGACACATCACTTCCAGTGAAGCCTCCCCACGCGCCGCAGAGGCGTCCAGAACGTGCAGAAACAACGCTTCGGATATCGCTTCACCGTAAAACTCGCTGCTAAACCCTTGCGAACTTCGCAACGTTGCCGGCAGGTCCGCGGCATTAAACACCGGCTGGCGGTCAATACGCAGCGCCACTCCCCGTTCGGCGGCAAAACGCGCGACGACAGGAAAAATTTGCGGGAACATATGCACGTGATGATGGCTGTCCAGATGCGTAGGCTCCCGCCCAAACAGATCGATAAAACGCTGATACTGACACTCCAGTTCGCGGGCGATTTCATCCAGCGGCAGCGTATCCTCTTCCGCCATCTGCCAGATCCATTTCCCCAGACGCCCTTCCCGGGTCAGCCCTGGCATCCGGGTTAACGGGGCGCCGAGCGTCAGAACAAAGTGCATCCCTACGGCCAGCGACGGATGTTCGCGGCTTAACTGCGCCGCATGCTCAATGGCCTCGCCGTTCACCAGCGCCGTGGTGGAAGTCACCACCCCATGGCGACAGGCCTCAATGATGCCGTAGTTTTGTCCTTTGCTCAGACCAAAATCGTCCGCATTGACAATCAGTACGCGTTCCATAGTCAACCTCTTTAGTGTTGTGCGCCTTTCAGTTTTTCAATACAGCCAGCAAAGTTAGGCAGCCACTTTTCATGCGCCAGGATCAGCTCACGCGCCAGGGTTTCCGCATCGCGATCCGAATGGACCAGCGGGCTGAGGTTAAGCGCCAGCAGCACGTCGTTAAACTCACCGCTCAATGCTGCCTTGCTGGCCGCCACTTCAAAGCCCTTGATGGTATAGATAAGCCCCAGCACTTTTTCGTCAAAATGGGTGATTCGCGGATGCGGCTTCGCGCCGTCGCGGCCCAATGTACAGGTCATTTCCACCGCCCAGTCCGCCGGAATGTTATCAACGTGCCCGTGATGCGGAACGTTGACATAATGCTCAGTCTGTTTGTCGTTGAAAATGGCGTTAATCACTTCGCACGCAGCATCAGAGTAGTAAGCGCCGCCGCGCTGCTCCAGCTCTTTCGGCTTCACGTTCAGCTCCGGATTTTTGTACAGATCAAACAGCTGTTTCTCAACTTTCTGCACTACCTGCGCGCGCGCGCCGCCCTTGTAGTATTCGCCCATTTCAATGGCCAGCATCTCTTTCTGCTTGAAGTAATACAGCAGATACGAGCACGGCAGCAGATTCAATGAGCGAATCAGACCTTCACTGAACGGCAGATCAAAAATGTTCTTCACGCCGGACGCTTTAAGCTGACCGGAAGCGACGCCATCCAGCAGTTCAGCAAAGCGCGACTCCCCGTTGACGAACACATCTTTGATGAACACCATGTGGTTCAGGCCAAACAGATCGATAGACAGCGCATCGCTCTCTTTCAGTCCCAGCACATCGCCGATGAACATTTTCATGCCGACAGGAATGTTGCACACCCCAATGAAGCGCTTAAAATTGGTGTGGCGATACACCGCTTCGGTCACCATACCCGCCGGGTTAGTGAAGTTAATGACCCACGCATTCGGGCAAAGTTCTTCCACATCCTTAATGATGTCAAAAATCACCGGAATGGTGCGCAGACCCTTAAACAGACCGCCTGCGCCATTGGTTTCTTGTCCCAGGTATCCCTGGCTCAGCGGAATGCGTTCATCCAGCTCGCGGGCTTTCAATTGTCCGACGCGCAGCTGGGTGGTTACAAAGTCTGCGTCTTTCAGCGCTTCGCGGCGATCGAGGGTTTTAAAGACCTTCATCGGCACCCCCGCTTTCTCAACCATTCGCTGACACAGGCGGTAGATGATATCCAGCTTCTCTTCGCCGCCTTCCACGTCAACCAGCCACAATTCAGAGACCGGCAGCTCATGATAGCGCTTAATAAAACCTTCGAGTAATTCTGGGGTGTAGCTGCTCCCGCCACCAATAGTGACAACTTTTAATTTCTGGCTCATAATTTCTCCCTTCAGTGTCAGACACTGGCGTGAATTATGCTCGGCCCTTTTTTCAGGTGTAACGCGGGGGTCCCGCGTTAATATTGGGCAAGCTTTAAAATCAGGTTATTGAATAAACTTTTTACTGATTATATTGCGTCAGTTTTTTTCGATAGCTGTTTGGCGTAAACGACGTCATTTTTTTAAACGTTTTAATAAACAAACTTGGGCTACTGTATCCGGCCTCGTAGGCGATATCCGTTACGGAGTAGTTCGTCATCTCCAGCTGTTTTTTGGCAAAGTTAATACGAATTTCGTTAATTAACTGCATCGGCGTTTTTCGATAATAACGCTGCGTCGCTCGCGTCAGGTATTCCTGGGATTTTGCGGACAGGGAAACCATATTTTCCAGCGCGTTTTCGCCAAACTGCTCTTTATTGTGCATGGTTTCGACAGTGGCTTTTAACCACTGCGGAATATCATCCAGCACCTGTTCCTCACGATAATGACGCAGGCGGTTGATAATGTAGAAGGTGACCACTTCCACAAATTCCTCCAGCCCGGTATCTCGAAAGTTGAGCGAGGCAATCACTGTTTCGACATAGGTTAAAAATGCGCTGTTGGTGCGATAGACCTGCGATGCCACAAAACAATACGGCATGAGCGGGCTATAGTGCTGTTCAAAAAAACGTTTGCTGATGCCGACGTTAAGAATACGCGTGGCGCCGAACTCGTAAAAACTCTGGTGATGAGAACCCAGCGGGACAAACACAAAGTCCCCCCGCTCCAGCAGCACACGCTTACCATTAATCTCCTGGTAATAGCGGCCGGTGAGCACCAGCGTAAACTCATAGTAGTCGTGCTGATGCAAGCCGCAGGCGCTCTCTGTCTTGTTATAGATAAAGACGTGGAAATTTTTGCCATTAAACAGTTGCTGTTCGCGGGCAACGGTGATTTCCGGTACGGTAGCGGTAGCCTGCAGTTGCATCATCAACTCCTTACTTGCTCAGCTTCTCGTGAAGCTCTATCAATTCTGACACCAGTTCGCGCGCCAGCATTGAGGTCATCAGGTGATCCTGCGCATGCACCAGAACCAGACTGACTTTCATTTTACCTTCACCCTGATCGCCTTCAATCAGTTTCGTTTGCACCAGATGGGCTTCATTCAGCGCCATGCGCGACTGTTCCATCATCGTCTTCGCCGCCGCAAAGTCGCCCTGCTTTGCCTGCTTCAACGCTGCGTAGGCCAGGCTGCGCGCCTGTCCGGAGTTGATGATGAGCCCCATCACCACTTCTTCAAGCTCTTCAGCCTCGGTTTGCGCATCGGTAATGCTATCAAGATCCATCATAAATCATTCCTCTTTGACGACCCGGCATGCGTAACCACATGCCGGTTAAAATTTAGAATTTCAGGGCGTTGGCGATGTCTTCTTCGCTTTCTTCTTCATCAATGACGTTCTGCGCTTTGTTAGCCACCACAACAAACGGCAGGTAAATCAACGTCGCCACACCCAGGTTGAACAAGGCCACCAGCAGCGCAGCGACGCTGCCGTTGGTGTTAAAGAAGGCGCCCAGGCCGGTGGGCATGGTCCACGGCGCGATGTTGGTAATCGGCGGGATAATGCCCAGGTAGTACGCCACCAGCGTAATCGCGGCAAGAATCGGTTGTACCAGAATGAACGGGATAAACATCACCGGGTTCATGATAATCGGCAGACCAAACAGAATCGGTTCGTTAATCTGGAAGATGCCTGACGGCAGCGCGAGTTTGGCGACCTGACGATAATCGGCGCGACGAGACGCAATGAAGATAGCAATGATCAGGCCAAGCGTTGCGCCACTGCCGCCGAGGAAAATATAGGAGTCCAGCATCGGTTTTGCCCAGATGTGGAAGGTCTTACCGGCGGCCAGCGCGGCGTCAACGGAACCGTACTGCTGGTAAATAGCGATGTTCTCTAGCGCCCACGGGGTCATAATGCCGCTGTCCAGCGCGGTCAACGCCAGGGAGCCGTGAATACCGAAGAACCACAGCAGCGGAACGAAGATAACATAAGCCCAACCCACCACGCTGCCTAGCGACGCCAGCGGCGTAGAAATGGTATCCATAATGATCTGGTGGAAGTTCGTTCCCCAGGTGGTCAGCGCCCAGGCGATGATCCCCATGATAGAGAGGATAATAAAACCTGGAATTAACGCGGAGAATGAGCGGGAGACAGATGCTGGTACGCTATCGGGTAATTTGATCACCCAGTTACGGCGGACAATGAATGTGAACATTTCCGCAACCACCAAACCGATAATAATACCGGAAATGATATTCGCGCCGCCCAGCCAGTTTGCGCCCACCGCATAGGCTTCACCGACGCTATAGGGCGTAACGGTCATAAATGCCGCGACAGATAATAAGCCGGCTGCCAGGGCGTCGACTTTACGTTCTTCTGCCAGCGCCATACCGATAAAGAACGGCGCCATCAGGGACATAATGCCTAACGTACCGTTGTAGACGTTCCCACCGATGCCTTTCAGACTATTGAGATTCTCAATGGTAGACGCATCCAGCCGAATGCCGAGGGAATAAAAAAACGCCCCCTCCCCAAAGCTCAGGAAAACGTTATTAATTAATACAAACATGGCCCCAGCGAGGGTCAACGGCATTAAACGAATAAAACCATTTTTGATTGCATTAACGTGTGGCTGCTTTCCTATTTTTACAGCAAAAGGAAGGAGTACCTTTTCAAGTGAAGCAATGACGTTACTCATAGAAAAATACCCTTAAAAACCGCAATGTGACATTGCGGTATATGTAAATGAAATAACTCTTTGACGGGAAAAAATTAAAATATTAATTCGCAGCGGCTTTTTTAATTGCTGCAACCGCAGCCTTAAGCACGCCTAAACCATCGACTTTGCCATACAGCAGCGAGTCAATCACTTCTACAGGTTTGTCAGGTAACAAACGCTGAATTTCGGGCAACATATAAGCAATTTGCGGTCCTAATAATACGACATCTGCCGCCGGGCCTTTTTCTCCGGCAAGGGTTTCCGGGAATGCTTCAATAATAACCGGTACTTCGTATTTCTCAGCCTGTGCGCGCATTTTCGACACCAGTAAAGAGGTAGACATGCCCGCAGAGCAAAACAGATAAATGTGTTTCTTTTCCATAAAACGTTCCTCAAGTGCGATTATCTGTTAACCAGACACGCCGCAAGTCTCAAACCTGCATCCATGCACTGGACAACTTGCGTAATCGAAAGACTTATTTCTGTGTCTGAAATGAGTATACGGTATCGGACCCGCGGATGGTATTTCCTTGACCAACTAAATTGTCTCTCATTGACCTGACGTTATGACCCCCTTCACATTTCAGGCAAATAATTCGCTTCAATAATTAAGATCATGCCGCTACAAAAAAACCGGCGCAATGGCCGGTTCTTCGTGCTGTTCAGGCTTTAGACAGTCATTACTGCTTCGGAGCCTGGGGGTCGGTGTCATACTCGGCGCAGGTTTGATAGCCAGAGTTAATGACATGCCCGGTATCGTCAAGGGCGACGAAATAGGTTTCAGCTTTACCATCACGTTGACCCAGAATATAGGTCTGGCAGGTACCGCGAGCATGGATCATGCTGACTTCAGAAGAAGGTTTACCGGCAATCTGTTCAACCTGTGAACGGCTCATGCCTTTTTTCACGTCTTTTACTACCGGCTGAACGAATTGGTCTTTTGTACGATCGTAAGCCGTACAGCCTGCCAGCATAGTCAATACCGCCGCTGCGCTCAGAATTCCTGCTACGTTCTTGTTCATTTTCCGTCCTCTTGTTTTTCAGCGTGTTAAGTAAGCCTGGAATACATCTCCACTTTTTTCAAGCGACCACTCCACACGAAGTTGGTTTCGGATGATTCTAATAAGTCACCAGGATGTCGTTTTAAACGCCACACGGCCCGCCCCGACTTGTCGTTTGCGCGACAAAGGGTTAGCTTTATTACAGACTGCTTTTTTTTATTTCATATTGGGGAGGAGTTACATGTCTCTGCAACAAGAGATCATCCAGGCGCTGGGCGCAAAGCCGCACATTAATCCAGAAGAAGAAATTCGCCGCAGCGTGGATTTTCTGAAAGCGTATCTGCAACGCTATTCCTTCCTGAAAAGCCTGGTGCTGGGAATCAGCGGCGGGCAAGACTCCACGCTGGCAGGAAAACTCTGTCAGATGGCGATCAGCGAACTGCGCGAAGAAACAGGTAATGACGCGCTGCAATTTATTGCAGTCCGCCTGCCTTTCGGGGTGCAGTTCGACGAGCAGGACTGCCAGGACGCGCTTGCTTTTATCCAGCCGGATCGTGTGTTGACGGTCAACATTAAGGGCGCGGTGCTGGCGAGTGAACAGGCGTTGCGCGACGCGGGGATTGAACTGAGCGATTTTGTGCGCGGTAACGAAAAAGCCCGCGAACGTATGAAGGCACAGTACAGTATCGCCGGAATGACCAGCGGAGTCGTGGTAGGTACCGACCATGCGGCGGAAGCTATTACTGGCTTCTTTACAAAATATGGCGACGGCGGCACCGACATTAATCCCCTGTTCCGCCTGAACAAACGTCAGGGCAAACAGTTGCTGGCCGCGTTAGGCTGCCCGGAACATCTTTACAAGAAAGCCCCGACCGCCGACCTGGAAGACGATCGCCCTTCTTTGCCGGATGAAACCGCGCTCGGCGTCAGCTACGACAATATTGATGACTATCTGGAAGGGAAAGCCGTCGATCCCGCCGTTGCCAATATCATCGAAGGTTGGTACCTGAAGACGGAACATAAACGCCGTCCGCCCATTACGGTGTTTGACGATTTCTGGAAACAGTGATTTTACCTGGCCGGATAATGTCGCCACGCGCGCTGTCCGGCCAGCCTCCACAAAATCGCCTCTTTTTTACTCTCCGCTGCGCTGCTATACTGGATGAATAACCAGCATCCGGAGTTAACCGTGGTACGGCGTCAATCAGCCCCTCGTCCAGAATTTGAAGCAGCAGCAATTTACAAATACCCCGAACATCTGCGCCCTTTCCTTGATGCGTTGCCCAGCGTACCCGGCGTGTATCTGTTCCATGGCGACAGCGACGCCATGCCTCTGTACATAGGCAAAAGCGTGAATATTCGCAGCCGGGTACTGTCACATCTGCGCACCGCCGATGAAGCCGCCATGCTGCGTCAGTCCCGACGCATTAGCTGGATCTGCACCGCGGGAGAAATCGGCGCGCTGCTGCTGGAAGCCCGGCTTATTAAAGAACAGCAGCCGTTGTTTAACAAACGACTCCGGCGCAACCGCCAACTCTGCGCCCTCCAGCTTCGCGGGCAAAACGTTGACGTCGTTTATGCACGCGACGTCGACTTTTCACACGCGGCCAACCTGTTTGGTCTTTTTGCCAATCGTCGCGCCGCGTTGCAGGCCTTACAGACCCTCGCTGATGAACAAAAGCTGTGTTATGGACTGCTCGGTCTTGAGCCGCTGAGTCGCGGTCGCGCCTGTTTTCGCTCAGCGCTAAAGCGCTGCGCGGGGGCCTGTTGCGGCAAAGAAAGTCCTGACCAGCATGCGACCCGCCTGCTGGATTCGTTGGAGAAACTGCGTGTTGTTTGCTGGCCGTGGAAAAACGCTATTGCGCTCAAAGAGAGCCGACCGGGGATGACGCAGTACCACATTATTAATAACTGGCTTTGGCTGGGCGCGGTTGACTCTCTGGATAACGTGTCGACGCTGGTACAAACGCCGGCAGGTTTTGATCATGATGGCTACAAAATCCTCTGCAAGCCCTTGATTTCCGGCACCTGCGAGATCATCGACCTCAGCCCGGATGCTTTAATGAACAGCAGATAACTGGCGTCAGGGTGGAATGGCCTACTGCGGTAAAAAAAACCGCCGGGCCTGTCCATCGCCTCATGGGAGAGGATGAACAAGACCGGCGGTTTTCGGATCCGTTTGCTCAGCGATTACTCAGCAGGTACGGGCATTTTACCGTCTCGCGCCGGACGTTCTGTCAGACGCTTCTCAAAATTGGCATTAAACTGCTTTTTCTGTTCCGGGGTCAGAATGTTGTAGATCTTATTCTGTGTTTCCATGTGCGCCAGCATGTTGGCTTTACGCTGCTCTTCCATTTTTGCGATCTGCGCTTCAGCTTTGGCTTTATCGAAGCTGTCGCTGGCAATGATCGCGTGCATTGCGCGGCGCTCATCTAAAGACGGGCGTTTCATGTCGGCGCGTTTCTCTTTCATGATGTCGCGAATCTGCTGCTTTTGCGCATCGGTCAGATTCAGGTCTTTGAACATCATGTCATGATGCGGACCAAATTTGCCTTTATGGTGCATCATGGGTTTTGCATCCGCTGGCGCGGCGGCGGTGGTTTCGGCTGCGTGAGCCAGGTTAGCAGCGCCCAGAGCCAGGGTAGAAGCAACAAACAGTGCAGTTAATTTACGCATATTCTTTATCCTTCCTTTCAGTTATTTTTTACGGCTTTCTTAACTCTTACCAACAAGAGCCGTGCCGTGTTGACGAGATTAACTTTAGCGGCTTTATCGTCAATTAGTCAGAGTATCGGTAAAACAATGAAAGTATAAAAAACAACTTTTCGCCAATTGTGGAGAAAAAAAGAAATTATGGCGAAGAATGGCAAGAAAAAATGACAAGCGGATGATTTTGCAGGAAATATGAAGAACTATAACTCAGCAATGATGAATAATAAAGCAATTTACCAGGAATAATCCGTAATATTTCACAGACGCACGATATAATAAGAACCGCAGGCAAAGAGAGCCTGCGGTAAATAGGTCAGTTGATTTTTTCCAGCATCAGTCCGGCGCGTAAACCGGGTGCGACGGCAGGGTTGGGAAAAAGAACGTACTCAACTTCGTGGCGTACAATAACGCGCTCGGCGCCGTCTTCGGCTAACAGAGTGCCTTTTTGAAACGGTGTAAAGTTCAGCGTCTGACGATCAATATGCAGCACAAATGCTTCGCTGCGTCGCGTAATTTGTGATACTACACGATAGCGAACCGGCTGCACGCCGCTGCGCTTTTCTCCCTTCCCGGCCAGCAGAGCGGACAACGCGTCTGCGGTAGGCGCAAACTGGCGTAGATCGTTTTGCCCGAACGGTAATGCCTTTCCCAGCTCCAGCGTGCAGGAAAGCGCGCCGAAATGCGCTGCGCTAAAATGCGTAAACGTACCGCCTGGTGTTTGATGAAAGACCAGCGCCTCAAGCCCGGCGGCGCCGAGCCAGTCGAGAAAACCGTCATCCCACGGAATCGGACGCTGCGGCAACACGCCAAACCGCAGATGATGAGAACCACGGATGGCGGTATGAAGATCGAGATGCCAGCGGGTCGGTGTTGCTTCCCGACACCAGAAATCCTCCAGGCATCGTTCCAGTTGCCGCGCGCGTAGCGTTTCACCACTTTCTTCAAACTGCTGCCAGCGCCCGCCGAACATCCGGTTCATATCACTGTGACAGTAGCGCTTGCCCTCTGCCAGCGCCTGCGGGTTGCCCAGAATCAGCAACAGCCGCCAGCGCAGAGAGATCTCACCCGCCATTAATCTCGTCAGCAGCGCGCTAAGCATTTCCACCGGCGCCGTTTCATTACCGTGAATACCGGCCGAAATCACTAACGCCCGATCGGTCGCCGCTTCCGGGATCAGTTCAAGGATGCCCGGCGCCGTCTGACGCCAGTGAAAGCCCGGGCCTTTCCCTTCAGAGACCTCCGATATCACGCCTGCCAGGGTAACAGCAAGGAAATCATCCATGTCGCTCTCCTGCCTGCTGAAACGGATAGACAGAACCAAGTTTCAGCAACTGCGTCAGGGTGTCCAGCGCTTCGCGACCTTCCCGCAGCAACTGCGGGTCCGCCAGGTCTGCGGCGGTCAGCCGATCGCGATAGTAACGATCCACCCAGTCGTTGAGGGCGGAAAACAGGGTGTCGTTCATCATCACCGCGGGATTCACCGCCCGCAACTCCGCATCGGTCAACACGACCCGCAGGCGCAGACACGCAGGACCGCCGCCGTTGGACATACTTTCACGCAGGTCAAACACGCGCATATCGCGGATCGGGTTGTCGCCTTCCAGCAGGTTTGTCAGATAACGCCATACCCCCGCATGTTCACGACACTCCTGCGGCAGCACCAGCATCATCGAGCCATCTTCACGGCTCAGCAGTTGGCTGTTAAACAAATAGGTGGCAACCGCATCGGAAACAGATACTTCTGACGCAGGCACCACGACAGGCGTAAAACCCGGCACCTGGGCGCGCAGTTGGTCCAGTACCTGATCCTGGCTGGCGAAAGCCTGCTCATGGCAAAACAGCACTTGCCGATTCGACACCGCAATAACGTCGTTATGGAAAACGCCGAGATCAATCACATCAGGATGCTGCTGGGCAAAAATGCACTGCCGCGGATTAACCTGATTCAGCCGCGCGACCGCCTCGCTGGCCTCACGGGTCTGGCGCGCCGGATAATGAGAAGGCCGGGTCTGATTGCCCTCTTCACGCCCGTACACAAACAGCTGGATGCCAGGATCGCCATAGTTAGCCCCCAGACGACTGTGATTCGCCGCGCCTTCATCGCCAAGCATCGCCACCTGCGGCAGCGCCGAGTGAAGCGAAAAATAACGATCGTCGTGAAAAATGGCTCGCAGCAGCGCTTCGGTCGTCGGAGCCTCCAGCGATCGGTGAAACTTATTGTTGAGGTTTGCCACCGTCAAATGAACTTTACCATCCAGAGTATCAGCAGACGGTGCGACCGTGGCCGCATTGGCGACCCACATCGGCGACGCTGAACTGACGCTGGAAAGCCACTGCGGCGCGTGCCGCGCCACCTTTGCGAGGATCTGCTCATCGCTACCGCTAAACCCGAGCTGGCGCAGCGCCGGAATAAATGGCCGTTCATGCGGCGGGATCACTGCCTGCGGATACCCGGCATCGGCCAGCGCCTTCATTTTCAGCAATCCTTGCTTTGCGGCCAGGCGCGGATTCGATACCTGAAAGCGGTGCTGCGTGGACGCCACGTTACCAAACGACAACCCGGCATAATGGTGCGTCAGCCCCACCAGCCCGTCAAAATTGACCTCGCGCGCGTTCATAATCCTTCCTCACGAGAGAAATCAAGCCCGGGACTCAGGACGCCCGGTAGCGTCAATGTCGGTGATTCGAGGCTCGCCATCGGCCAGGCGCAGTAATCCGCGGCGTACCACGCGCTGGCGCGATGGTTACCGGATGCCCCCACTCCGCCAAACGGCGCGGTGCTCGCGGCTCCGGTCAGTGGTTTATTCCAGTTGACGATCCCCGCGCGCGCTTCCAGAAGCAACTGGTCAAACTGTGCACGATCGGGCGAGATAAGTCCGCACGACAGGCCAAAGCGTGTCTGGTTCGCCAGCGCTATCGCGTCCTCAAAACGGTCATAACGCCAGACGCCCAACAGTGGGCCAAACACTTCGTCGTCAGGCACATTTGCCACATCGGTCAATTCCACGATCCCTGGCGACAGCAGCGACGTGCCGTCCTCAATCAGACGCGGCGTCAGCAACGTCTTACCGCCAAGCGCCGCCAGACGTTGCCAGGCCGTGTAGACGTGCTTCGCCGCCTGCGCTGAAATCAGCCCACCGAAAAAAGGCTGCGGCTCAGCGTCCCAGCGCCCCGGCTGTAACCGCTGACTCATCTCGACCAGCCGCGCAAGAAAGGCATCGCCCTGCGCCCCTTTTTTGACCAGTAAACGGCGCGCGCAGGTGCAGCGCTGTCCGGCAGTGATAAACGCCGACTGTAAAGTCAGGTGCACGGCGGCGTCGATATCTGCCGGGTTTTCGACGATCAACGGATTATTTCCCCCCATTTCCAGCGCGAGAATTTTTTCCGGCTGTCCGGCAAGCTGGCGGTGCAGTTGATAACCCGTATTCGCGCTACCGGTAAACAGCAGACCATCCAGATCGTCCTGCGCGCTCAGCGCTTGTCCCGTTTCGCGACCGCCCTGAAGCAGATTCACGACGCCGGGGGGCAATCCGGCCTGCTGCCAGAGTTTGATTACGGCTTCACCGGTCCACGGCGTGAGTTCACTGGGTTTAAAAAGCACCGTATTGCCAGCCAGCAGCGCCGGGACGATATGGCCATTCGGCAGATGCCCGGGGAAATTGTAGGGGCCAAACACCGCCAGCACGCCATGCGGACGATGGCGCAGCGTCGCTGCGCCGTCCGGCAACGCACTCTGCTGCTCTCCGGTACGAGCGTGGTACGCGTTGATCGAAATGGCGATTTTATTGATCATCGCCGTCACTTCCGTGGCCGCTTCCCACCGAGGCTTACCCGTTTCGCGGGCGATAATCGCGGTGAGCTGCGTTTTATTGTTTTCCAGCAGCCCGCCAAACGCCTCTACAATCGCCTGACGCTCGCTAAAAGGACGTTTTGCCCATGCCGGAAACGCCGCGCGGGCAGCGCGAACGGCCTGCAACACCTGATCGGCATCCGCATCGTGACCTTCCCAAAGCACGTCCCCCTTCACCGGATCGCGTTTTACCCGACGCTCCCCCTGACCGCTCAGCCAGTCACCATTAATCCATAACGTCATACCGTTTTCTCCTCAGCGCAAAGACGGACAAAGCGCACGCTTTCCCCCGCCTGACATTTCAGGGCATCCAGCTGTGCTGCCGTGAGCACCAACCGCTGCGTATCCGGGTCCGCGCGCACCAGCATGACGCGGAAGTTCTGGTAATTCTCATTAGCCACCAGGCAGGCCGGATAATCCCCAGGGGCAGGCTGCCCTTCGACAACCTCCACCAGCCGACTTTTACGAATGGCGCGTACCCGGTCGATATCACACTCGAGTGTCGGCCCGCCATCGAAAATATCGATGTAGTTACGATAGCGAAATCCCTCTTTTTCCAGCACCGCGCGGGCAGGCGCCGTCTGCGGATGGACCTGACCTATCACCGCCTGCGCCTCATGGCTGAGAAAATGGGTATAAATAGGATGTTTGGGCATAAGTTCCGCGATAAACGCTTTTTGCCCGGTACCGCACAGGAAATCCGCGCGGCTAAATTCCATTGAGAAAAAGCGCTTACCCAGGCTTTCCCAGAACGGAGAGTAGCCGTTCTCATCAATGAAGCCGCGCATTTCCGCAACCACCTTTTCATTAAACCTGTCGCGAAACGCCGCCATAAACATAAAGCGCGATTTTGACAGCAGATAACCGTTGCCTTCTTTGCGCCAGTCCGGATCGAGAAATAGCGTACACAACTCGCTGCTGCCGGTGTGGTCATTACTGAGAAACAGCGTCGGCAGCGCGTTATAGACGTTCAGCTCTTTCGAGGCATGCACCAGCGTCCCTACACGGTAGTTGTACCACGGATCATTCAGCCCGACCGCCACCTCGATGGCGCAAATCCCGCCCACCTCCCCGGTTTCGCTGTCTTCCAGTACAAACACGAACCCTTGTTCACTTTTCGGCAGTTCTCCCCGCCAGGTCTTAATTGAGCGATCGATGCGCGCTGCCAGCGTCCCTTCATTCGCCGGTAACGACGTCAGGCCGCCGCCGGTTTTACCGGCAAGCTGCATCAGCGCAGCGACATCACCCTGTTCAGCAGGACGGATTACTCTCATGAGGAACCTCCAGCCTTGATCTGTGCGCAGGCCTGCGCGAAGCGATCCAGCCCAGTGGTCATTTCTTCTTCGGTGACGTTCAGTGCAGGGGCGAAACGTACCACGTTAGCCCCGGCAATCAGCACCATCACGCCCGCTTTCGCCGCTTCCTGCGCTATCTGTTTGGCTTGACCGGCATACCCGGCGTTCAGCACGCAGCCAATCAGCAGACCCAGACCGCGAATTTCGCTAAACAGGCCGGTATGCTGGTTAATGGCGTTCAGGCGCTCAACAAACCCGTCGTGGCGCTGTTTGACGCCGTTCAGCATCGCCGGGGTATTCACAATGTCCAGCAGTTTCCCGGCGACTGCGGTCGCCAGCGGATTGCCGCCGTAAGTGGTTCCGTGCGTACCGACGGTCATCACGCTGGCGCAGGCCTCACGTGCCAGCAGCGCGCCGATGGGGAATCCGCCGCCGAGCGCTTTCGCCGTGGTCAGCAGATCGGGCGTAACGCCGTAATGCATATAGGCGTACAGCTCACCGGTGCGACCGACGCCGGTCTGGACTTCGTCAAAAATCAACAGCGCGTTGTGACGATCGCACAGCTCGCGCAAGCCCTGCAGGAACGCAGGCGTGGCGGGCAACACCCCGCCTTCGCCCTGCATCGGCTCAACGATCACCGCGCAGGTGGTGTCGTCGATCAGGGTGCTGGCGGAGTTAATGTCGTTATATACCGCGTGGCGGATATCCGGCGGCAGCGGCGCAAAGTCCTGAGAATAGGCCGGTTGCCCGCCAGCACTGACGGTAAACAACGTGCGGCCATGAAAAGCATTTTTGAACGCCACAATGCCGCTCTTCTCGCTGCCGTAGCGATCGTGGGCATATTTTCGCGCCAGCTTCAGCGCCGCTTCATTAGCTTCCGCCCCGGAGTTACAAAAGAAAACGCGATCGGCAAAGGTGGCGTCGATGAGTTTTTTCGCCAGCCGCAGCGCCGGTTCGTTAGTGTAACCATTACCGGTGTGCCAGAATTTGCCAGCTTGTTCATTTAGCGCTTCTCGCAGTTCCGGGTGCGCATGACCGAGGGCATTGACCGCAATCCCCCCGGCGAAATCGATATACTCTTTACCCTGCTGATCCCACAAGCGTGAACCTTCGCCACGTACCGGAATAAAAGGCGCCGGGGCATAAACGGGCATCATCCATTCATCAAAATTTTCACGCGTAATTGACTGAGACATAGCAACCTCAACGGTAAATAAAAAGTTATTTATATGTTAATAAATAGTGTGTTTGCGCTGTAAATGTAGATTGCAGGCTTCATGCCAGCCAGCGAAAAAATGCATAAACGGGATGGAGAAACACAAAATCAATGGGTTATATCCTGTCGATATTCACTTTTACTGCATAAAAAGTGAATATGTTTGCTGGAAAGGTGAATAAATGGATGAAAATCCGCAATATTATGCACATGCCAAATATAATTCTGGAAATGTGATCGTCTGCGAAATTTACCGGAAATTGCTGCGCCATTCTGGCGCAATGCGCCCTGAAAGCGGGCAAATGTTGCACCATCGTTAACACCATTCGCATTCATTGCAGGAATCTGGCGACAAGTGGCAGTCAGCCAACGTAAATTCTGCTACCATCCTTGCACTATTCACCCAGCAAAGTGGCAGCGACTATGAAATTTGTCTCTTTTAATATCAACGGCCTGCGCGCCAGACCTCATCAACTGGAAGCCATTGTCGAAAAACACCAACCTGACGTCATCGGCCTTCAGGAGACAAAAGTTCACGATGACATGTTTCCGCTTGAGGACGTGGCGAAACTCGGCTACAACGTGTTTTATCATGGTCAGAAAGGCCATTACGGCGTGGCGCTACTGACAAAAGAGACGCCTGTCGCCGTCCGTCGCGGATTCCCTGGCGACGGTGAAGAAGCGCAGCGCCGCATTATCATGGCGGAACTCCCCTCGCCTCTGGGCAACGTGACGGTGATTAACGGCTATTTTCCGCAGGGTGAAAGCCGCGACCACCCCGTCAAATTTCCGGCGAAAGAACGGTTCTATCAAAACCTGCAGCAGTATCTCGACACTGAACTGAAGCGCGATAATCCGGTATTGATCATGGGCGACATGAACATCAGCCCGACCGATCTGGACATCGGTATCGGCGAAGAAAACCGTAAGCGCTGGCTGCGCACCGGAAAATGTTCGTTCCTGCCGGAAGAACGTGAATGGATGGGACGTTTGCTGAACTGGGGACTGGTGGACACCTTCCGCCACGCGCACCCGGAAACGGTGGATCGGTTCTCGTGGTTTGATTACCGTTCAAAAGGCTTTGATGACAACCGCGGCCTGCGCATCGATCTGCTACTGGCAAGCCAGCCGCTGGCGGAACGTTGCGTCGAAACCGGCATCGACTACGATATCCGCAGTATGGAAAAACCCTCCGATCACGCGCCGGTATGGGCGAAGTTTCACGTTTGATAGAGACCGGTGAACAGCCGAAAATACCTGTTAGCGGGTATCCTTGTCCTTTTCATAGCCGGGTTGATGTGGCTCACGCCCCCCGGCTTTCTCACGCTTGATACGCTCAGGCGCAACCACGCTCTGCTGGTGGACTGGCAGCGCCAGTGGCCGTTGCTTTGCGCGACGCTCTATTTCCTGCTCTATACCGCCGTAGCAGCCCTGTCTGTACCCGGCGCGGCGCTGTTAACCCTGCTCGGCGGCGCGTTGTTTGGTCTGTGGCAAGGGACGCTGTTGGTCTCATTTGCCTCGACGCTGGGCGCCACGCTCGCTATGCTCACCAGCCGTTATCTGCTGCGTGACTGGGTATCGCACCGTTTTTCCCGCCAGATGAAGCCGGTGAATCGCGGGATCGCGCGCAACGGCGTCGGCTATCTCTTTGCGCTGCGCCTGATGCCGTTGTTCCCGTTCGTGGTGGTGAATCTGCTGGCGGGAGTCACATCCATTAGCGTGCGCCGCTACTGGTGGGTCAGCCAACTGGGAATGCTGCCCGCCACGTTGGTGTATCTCAATGCCGGCAGGCAACTGGGTCAACTGACATCCATGCGTGACATTATCTCACCCGCTATGCTGGCCGCGTTTGCGCTGCTCGGGCTTTTACCGCTGGCCTCGCGCTGGCTGGCAACACGTTTTTTTCAGGAGTAACTATGCGTTGGGGATGCGTTATTGCAGGCCTGCTGTTAAGCGCTCAGGTTCATGCCGCTGACAGCTGGCAGCAGGTTAAAGAAGAAGCCAAAGGCCAGACAGTCTGGTTTAACGCCTGGGGAGGCGATCCGGCGATCAACCGGTATCTGGACTGGGTCAGCGGTGAAATGAAAACCCATTACGCTATTGACCTGAAAATCGTCCGTCTGGCCGACGCTGCGGACGCGGTTAAACGTATTCAGACCGAAGCCGCCGCCGGGCGGAAAGACGGCGGTTCGGTAGATCTCTTGTGGGTAAACGGCGAAAATTTCCGCACGCTGAAAGAAGCGGGACTGCTGCAAACTCAGTGGGCGGAGACGCTGCCAAACTGGCGTTATGTCGATACGCAAAAGCCGGTGCGGGAAGATTTCTCCGTGCCTACCGACGGTGCGGAATCGCCCTGGGGCGGCGCACAGCTCACCTTTATTGCGGATCCAAACATCACGCCGCAGCCGCCGCAAAGTCCGCAGGCGCTACTGGCGTTCGCCAAAGCCCACCCGGGTACCGTAAGCTATCCGCGTCCGCCGGACTTCACCGGTACGGCATTTCTCGAACAGTTACTCATCTCGCTGACCCGCACGCCGGCAGCGCTAACCGTTGCGCCCGACACCGCCCGTTTTGCGGAGGTAACCGCGCCATTGTGGCGCTATCTCGAGGCGTTGCACCCGCATCTGTTGCGTCAGGGGAAAGACTTTCCCGCTTCTCCGGCGCGCATGGATGCGTTGCTGAACAGCGGTACGCTGCGCCTGTCGCTGACCTTTAACCCGGCCCACGCGCAGCAAAAAGTCGCCAATGGCGAACTGCCAGACAGCAGCTACAGCTTTGGCTTTTCTGATGGCATGATTGGCAACGTTCATTTTGTGACGATTCCCGCCAACGCCCGTGCCGAAGCAGGTGCGAAGGTGGTGGCAAACTTCCTGCTCTCGCCGCAGGCGCAACTGCGCAAAGCTGACCCGGCAGTCTGGGGCGATCCTTCGGTACTGGACCCGCAAACGCTGCCTGTTGCCGAACGAGAAGCGCTGGCTGCGCGCTCGCCGGGCGGCCTGCCTGCCGTGTTACCTGAACCTCACGCCGCCTGGATCAACGCCCTGGAGCAGGAATGGCTGCGCCGTTACGGTACGCGCTAACGCTGCTGGCCTGGCTGTGCATGCTGGTTGTCTACGCGCCATTAGTGCCCGCCAGCGTACTGCTGATCTCCCCGGCCCTGTCATTCGCGCACTGGCAGGCGCTGTTTGCCGATCCGCAGTTACCGCAAGCGCTGCTGGCCACCGTGGTTTCCACCATCGTCGCCGCCGTCGGCGCGCTGTTCATCGCGCTGGCGATCGTCGTGTCGCTCTGGCCAGGCGACCGATGGCGCAGCCTGGCCGGTCGACTGCCGTGGCTGCTGGCCATCCCTCACGTCGCCTTTGCCAGCGCAACGCTCCTGCTGTTTGCCGAAGGCGGCTTACTCTGGCGCGCACTGCCGGCGTTCACGCCGCCGATGGACAGCTATGGCATTGGACTGGGGGTCACGCTTGCAGTGAAAGAGAGCGCTTTTGTACTGTGGATTTTGACGGTCCTGTTGAGCGAAACACGTCTCAGCGGTCAGGTCATTATCCTCGACTCACTGGGCTACAACCGTTACCAGGCGATGCGCTGGTTGATCCTTCCCTCAATTGCCCCGGCACTGGGCGTGGTGATGCTGGCAGTGGTCGCGTGGACGCTTTCGGCAGTAGACGTCGCGATGATTCTCGGCCCTGGTAACCCGCCCACGCTGGCCGTACTAAGCTGGCAATGGCTAAGCCAGGGCGACAGCGACCAACAGAGTAAAGGGGCATTGGCCAGCCTGCTGTTGGTCATGTTACTCGCCCTCTTTGCGTTGGTTGGGTATCTGATCTGGCGTTTCTGGCGGCGAACATTGCCCTCCGTCCACGGTCTGCGTCAGCCTCACGTTCCGGCCCTGAGCGGAAAGGCGCTGTCGCGCGCACTGCCGCTGGCGGGACTCCTATGCGCGCTTTTGTTGGCTGTGCTCGCGCGAGATGCCACGCCCGACGTCGACGCGTTGATCAACAGCCTGCAAATAGGCGCGCTCGCCAGCGTACTGGCGCTGGTTATGTTACTGCTCTGGCTGGAATGGGGGCCACGGCACAGGCATCGTTGGGTCTGGTTACCGATCCTGCTGCCCGCACTACCGTTGGTGGTCGGTCAGTATGCTGTCGCACTGCGCACCGGGCAGGACGGACAGTTTTCCACCCTCATCTGGGGCCACCTGCTGTGGGTTGCGCCATGGATGCTTTTCATACTGCAACCGACCTGGCGGCGCATCGACCCGCGATTGATTCTGGTGGCGCAAACGCTGGGCTGGTCGCCAGTAAAAATTTTCTGCTACCTGAAATGCCCGCTGATGCTGCGCCCGGCGCTGATTGCGCTGGCGGTCGGTTTTTCTGTGAGCATTGCGCAATATATGCCGACGCTGTGGCTGGGCGCAGGGCGCTTTCCGACCCTGACGACAGAAGCCGTTGCCCTCAGTAGCGGCGGCAGCACCGGCATCCTGGCGGCGCAGGCGCTGTGGCAACTGTTGTTACCGTTGCTGGTGTTTATGCTGACTGCCGGCATCTCAACCTGGGTCGGTCGTGCCCGTCAAGGAATGCGATAATGCTAACTGTTCGTCATCTTTCTCTGTACCTGAAACAGACCCCGTTGTTCGGCCCATTAACGTTTGAGGCGGCAAAAGGTGACATTGTCACGTTAATGGGCCCTTCCGGTTGCGGAAAATCCTCGCTGTTGGCCTGGCTGGTTGGTGCGCTGTCACTGCCGCTGACGGCATCTGGCGAACTGTGGCTGGACGATCGGCGACTGGATCGGCTGCCCACCGCCGCGCGGCAGGTGGGTATATTATTTCAGGATGCCTTGCTGTTCGATCACTTCACTGTAGGACAGAACCTGCTGCTGGCGCTACCGGCCGCCGTGAAAGGCGCGGCGCGCGAACAGGCGGTACAACATGCGCTGGAACGCGCGGGAATGGCGGGGTTCGCGTCACGCGATCCGGCGACGCTCTCCGGTGGCCAGCGTGGCCGGGTGGCGCTGCTCCGCGCCCTGCTGGCACAGCCACGGGCGCTACTGTTAGATGAACCGTTCGCGCGTCTTGACGCCGACCGGCGCGCTGATTTTCGACAATGGGTCTTTGAAGAGGTCCGCCGCCTGAAGATTCCCGTGGTTCAGGTCACCCACGACCCGGAAGATGTGCCGGCCGGCGGACAGATTTTGCGGCTGACCAGCGCCGTATAAATATGCGCGCATCCTGTGTTAACGCAAAGTTTTTCGCCTCCAGGAAGCAGAAAATGTCGCCCTCTTATCTCAACGTCGGGCAATTCGATGAAACGTGTTTCTCAACTGACCGCGCTGGCAATGGCTTTAGGGCTGGCTTGCGCTTCCTCCTGGGCTGCTGATATGACGCAGGCGATCACTTTCCACCAGCTCATGCAGAAAAATGGCATCGCCATTGACACCCGCCCCAGCGCTTTTTATAACGGCTGGCCGCAGAGCGCTAACGGCCCTTCCGGCCATGAACCATCGGCACTGAATCTCTCCGCCAGCTGGCTCGACGCCATGAGCGATGAACAGATCGAGGCGTGGATCCAACAACATCACCTTAGCGCCAACACCCCGGTCGCGCTCTATGGCAGTGAAACGGCGATTCAGGCGGTGAAAAACCGACTGGAAAAAGCCGGTCTTAACCCGGTTTCTACGCTCACCGACGCGCTTCAGGATCCCGCTCGCCTCCAGCGGCTGGCGCATTTTGAACAACTGGTGTACCCGCAGTGGCTGCACGAACTGCAACAAGGCAACGCGGTCGCCGCTAAACCTGCCGGTGACTGGAAAGTGATCGAAGCCGCCTGGGGCGCGCCGAAGCGTTATCTTATCAGCCATATTCCGGGCGCGGGCTATATCGATACCAACGAAGTGGAAAGCGAGCCGCTGTGGAATAAAGTCCCCGATGCCGATCTTAAGGCGATGCTGGCCAGACACGGTCTTCGTCACGACACGACGGTGATTCTCTACGGGCGCGATGTCTATGCCGCCGCCCGCGTGGCGCAAATTCTGCTCTACGCCGGGGTGAAGGACGTTCGCCTGCTCGACGGCGGCTGGCAGAGCTGGTCTGACGCCGGGCTACCGGTGGAACGCGGGATGCCAGCGAAAGTCAAACCCGCGCCGGATTTCGGCGTGACTATTCCGGCGCAGCCACAGCTGATGATCGACACACAGCAGGCGCGCGGACTGCTGCACAGGCAGGACGCCTCGCTGGTCAGCATTCGCTCCTGGCCGGAATTTATCGGCGCCACCAGCGGGTATAGCTACATTAAGCCAAAAGGCGAAATTGCCGGCGCGCGCTGGGGTCATGCGGGCAGCGACTCCACGCATATGGAAGATTTCCATAACCCGGACGGCACCATGCGCAGCGCAGACGACATTGCCGCAATGTGGAAGCAGTGGAACATTCTGCCGGATCAACAGATCGCTTTTTATTGCGGCACCGGCTGGCGCGCTTCGGAAACGTTTATGTACGCCCGGGCGATGGGGTGGCAGAACGTGTCGGTGTACGATGGCGGCTGGTATGAATGGAGCAGCGATCCGAAAAACCCGGTTGCCCGTGGCGAACGGGGTCCGCAAAGCAGCCTGTAACCGCAAATGGCCGGATGCGCGCATGGCCCATCCGGCGCAACCTTATTTCTGACGCTGAATCGCTTTCAGGGTCTGGTATCCACTCCAGATTCTGGTGAACGTGGTCAACCAGCAGAGCGCGCCAAAGATCCACGCCAACGGCGCAAAACAGGCCGGAAACAGACAGCACAGCACAAAAAGCAACAGGGTTTCCGTCCCTTCCGTTAGCCCGCCCAGATAATAAAACGATTTATGCGCGTAACCGGGATTATCGATATTGTGTTTCGCCGCGAGGGCGGCAAAGGCAAGAAAACTGCTGCCGGTGCCAATAAAAGCAAACAGCAGCCAGCCGCCCGCCAGCGCGTTTTGCTCCGGCTGTGCGAGGATAAAACCAAACGGCACCAGCGCGTAAAACAGAAAATCGAGCGAAATATCGAGAAATCCCCCCGCGTCGGTCAGTCCCCTGCGCCGGGCCAGCGCGCCGTCCAGCCCATCCAGCAGTCTGTTCAGCACGATGGCGACCAGCGCCGCAAAATACCATCCCAGCGCGAGAAACGGCAGCGCCAGTACGCCGATGGCAAAGCCAAACAGCGTTACGCCGTCCGCTGATACCCCTGGTTTGTCGAGCAGCCCGGCGCAACGGTGCAAAAACGGTTTGCAGCGCGGATGCAGATGACGGTCAAGCACGCGGCGCTCCTTTCAGGCTGTCACACAAGCCCTGTGAGGGGATATCCAGCGCGGCGTTAAAGCGCGCCGAAAGATTCTGAAACGCCAGCAGCGCGGTCATTTCGCTAATCACCTCGTCTGTAAACTGCGCCGTCATTTGCGCCTTTAGCGCGTCATCAACCTTCGGCGGCGTCGCGGTGACGGCTTCAGCGTAGGCCAGCGCCACGCGCTCCTCCTCGCTAAACAGCGCGGACGTCTGCCAGTTTGCCACCGCCAGCACTTTATCCATCGCGCCACAGCGTTCCGCCAACCTCAGGCTGTTCGCATCAACGCAAAATGCGCAGTGACATATCTGAGAAACGCGGGTCATCAACAGCGCGCGCATGTCCGGCGTCAGCCGCGCCCGTTTGCGCTCCAGAAAACCGACAAACAGCGCCACCAGCCAGAACAGAAACGGCATCCGCCCCCACCAGCGCGTCGGGTGCAGTACCTCACCGTAATGTTTTTTCTGGGTTTGAACCAGCGGCTTAAGCGGTAAAGGTAAACGGGTCAGCGGCTTAACCCACGATTGCGGATCGTTCAAGGGAAACTCCTGGGACTTCAGGTCAAACAAAGATAACGATAGTATGTCACTTTATCCCGTTAGACATTGATGAATATGATGAAAACCCTCGACGTTGTCGCCGCCATTATCGAGCGTGATGGCAAAATATTGCTCGCCCAGCGCCCTGCCCATGCGGATCAACCTGGGTTATGGGAGTTTGCGGGTGGAAAAGTCGAACCTGGCGAAACACAGCCGCAGGCGCTTGCCCGTGAGTTACAGGAAGAACTGGGTATCTGCGCCACTGTCGGAGCCTATGTTGCCAGCCATCAGCGTGAAGTTTCGGGCCGCATCATTCACCTGCATGCCTGGCATGTTCCGGCATTCAGCGGCGCGTTAACCGCCCATGCGCATCAGCGGTTGGTATGGTGCGAGCCGCACGTCGCACAGGAATATCCGCTTGCTCCCGCCGATATCCCCCTGCTCAAGGCGTTTATGCTTTTACGCGACGCCAGACCAGCGGATTCGTGCTGATCGTTTTTTCATCGCGCTGACACTGCAACAGCACACCTTCCACTTTAATCACCGCGCCCTCCGAATAATACTGATCCTGATAAATGCAGCACTGTAGACAGGGCTGCACACGTTGGCCACCCGTACTGAACACCTCCGGCGGCACGTTGACCTCGACCTGCGGGTGAGAGATCGGGTTAGCTGTCGCGGAAAAAGCGAGGGTCATCACGGCGGCGGCGAGGGCGAAAGCGCGCATAGAAATTCCTTATTATTGCGGGACTGTTCTCACTATAACGGTCTTTCATGGCGAAAACTTTAATCCCGCCCTTCATCGCTTTTTGTTATGACCCACGCCCGGTTATTAATTTGCTTAGCGGCACCATTTTTTTCTTGCTTCCCGTCACATTCCTGGTGGTATAGTCAAAAACTGCAAATACATATTCATTAAAAACACAATTACAATCGTTTAAATATAAGGTTTATCTATGGATCAGACACGCTCTCTGGAATCATTCCTCAACCATGTACAAAAGCGCGACCCGAATCAAACCGAGTTCGCGCAGGCCGTTCGCGAAGTGATGACCACCCTGTGGCCTTTCCTTGAGCAAAATCCCCGTTACCGTGAAATGTCGTTGCTTGAACGTTTGGTTGAGCCAGAGCGTGTGATTCAGTTCCGCGTAGTGTGGCTCGACGATCGTAATCAGGTGCAGGTCAACCGTGCCTGGCGCGTCCAGTTTAACTCAGCGATCGGCCCCTATAAGGGCGGCATGCGTTTCCACCCGTCCGTTAACCTCTCGATCCTTAAATTCCTCGGCTTCGAGCAAACCTTTAAAAACGCGCTGACTACCCTGCCAATGGGCGGGGGTAAAGGCGGCAGCGACTTCGATCCAAAAGGCAAAAGCGAAGGCGAAGTGATGCGTTTCTGCCAGGCGCTAATGACCGAACTGTATCGCCATTTGGGTCCGGACACCGACGTGCCGGCGGGTGATATCGGCGTCGGGGGGCGTGAAGTGGGCTTTATGGCCGGGATGATGCGCAAGCTGTCCAATAACAGCGCCTGTGTGTTTACAGGTAAAGGTCTTTCGTTCGGCGGCAGTCTTATCCGCCCGGAAGCCACCGGTTACGGCCTGGTCTATTTCACTGAAGCGATGCTTAAACGTCATGGTCTGGGCTTTGAAGGTATGCGCGTGGCGGTGTCCGGTTCCGGCAACGTGGCGCAATATGCGATTGAAAAAGCGATGGAGTTTGGCGCCCGCGTGGTCACCGCCTCTGACTCCAGCGGTACTGTGGTTGACGAAAGCGGCTTTAGCAAAGAAAAGCTGGCGCGCCTGTGCGAAATCAAAGCAAATCGTGACAGCCGCCTGTCCGCGTATGCCAAAGAGTTTGGCCTGACCTGGCTGGAAGGTAAACAACCGTGGTCAGTCCCGGTGGATATCGCCCTGCCTTGCGCGACGCAGAACGAGCTGGATGTCGACGCCGCGCGCGTGCTGATCGCCAACGGCGTGAAGGCGGTCGCCGAAGGGGCCAACATGCCGACCACCATCGAAGCGACCGATCTGTTCCTGGATGCGGGCGTACTGTTTGCTCCGGGTAAGGCGGCAAACGCTGGCGGCGTGGCGACCTCCGGTCTGGAGATGGCGCAGAACGCCGCGCGCATGAGCTGGAAAGCGGAAAAAGTGGATGCGCGCCTGCACCACATTATGCTGGATATTCACCACGCCTGCGTGGAGTACGGCGGTGAAAGCAAGCAGACTAACTACGTGCGCGGCGCGAATATCGCGGGCTTCGTGAAAGTCGCCGACGCGATGTTTGGTCAGGGAGTGATTTAATTCTTCCCCAACGAACTAGATGCCTGCCTCTGCTGATGGCGGGCTTTTTTTCGCCGCTCGCTTACGCGGCGCACCCTTTTTCTTCTCGCTGCTACCGCCGCCGCTACCCGGCGCGACGATCCCGCGGAAGCGACGCACCGGCGTGGACTTCGCCTGGTCGATCAATTGGTACAACGTACCGATTAACGGCTGCATAAAATCCTGATAGCGGCACTGTTTTTCACTGATTTGCGTCAAAATAGACTCCCAGTGCGCCGTCATGTCCGGACGGGTCGCCATCTCCGGCAGCGAATGGAACAGCGCCTTTCCGGCGTCAGTGGAGTGAATATAGCGCCCTTTCTTGGTGAGGAAACCGCGCTTAAACAAAAGCTCAATGATCCCCGCGCGGGTCGCTTCCGTACCCAGCCCGTCGGTGGCGCGGAGGATCTTTTTCAGATCTTTGTCCTGCACAAAGCGGGCAATCCCCGTCATCGCCGACAGCAGCGTGGCATCGGTAAAGTGGCGCGGCGGCTGGGTCTGACGTTCAACCACTTCACCCTTCTCGCACAGCAGTTCGTCGTCTTTCGCCACGACCGGCAGCGGCGTCCCGTCGTTTTCTTCGTCTCGCTCTTTGTTACCGAGCAGCGTGCGCCAGCCCGCTTCCGCCAGAAACCGCGCTTTGGCGACAAATTTGCCTTTGGCGATGTCGAGTTCGATCACACACTTACGGAAAACGGCGTCCGGGCAGAACTGCATTAAGTACTGGCGCGCGATCAGGCTATACACTTTCGCTTCATTGTCGGTAAGGTTAATCGACGCACTGCGCGCGGTAGGAATAATGGCGTGATGCGCATCAACCTTTTTATCATCCCAGCAGCGGTTGCGGGTATCAGGGTCAATGACCGGCTGCGGTAACAGATCCGGCGCATGTACGCCGATGGCGTTCATCACCGCATGGCGTCCGGCAAAGTGTTCTTCCGGCAGATAACGGCAGTCAGAACGCGGATAGGTGATCAACTTGTGGGTTTCATACAGCTTCTGACAGATATCAAGCACGTTTTGCGCGCTCAGGCCAAAGCGCTTTGCCGCCTCAATCTGTAACGCAGAAAGCGAAAACGGCAGCGGCGCGGATTCCGATTCCCGTTTATCGTTATAGCTGGTGACAATGGCCGGTTGACCGTTTATCCGATTCACCACATGCTCCGCCAGCGGGCGATGCAGTAAGCGCCCTTCTTCATCCTGATATGGCTCGCAGGCGTCGCTCGGCTGCCAGATGGCGGTAAACCGTTCGTCGGCGGGGGTAACGATGTGCGCCTTCACCTCGAAGAAATCTTTTGGAATGAAATGCTCGATCTCTTCGTCACGACGCACCACCAGCCCGAGTACCGGCGTCTGCACGCGCCCAACCGACAGGACCCCCTGATACCCGGCGTTACGTCCAAGAATCGTGTAGGCGCGGGTCATGTTGATACCGTACAGCCAGTCGGCGCGCGCACGCGCCAACGCCGAGACGCACAGCGGCACGAACTCACTGTTCGACCGCAACCGGTCAATGGCGCGCTCCACCGCCTGCGGGTTGAGATCGTTGATCAGGCAGCGCTGCACCTGCTGGCGTTTTTCCGGCGCCAGTTGCAGGTAGTCAAGCACTTCATCCACCAGCAACTGACCTTCGCGATCGGGGTCTCCGGCATGAATGACCTCACTGGCCTCATGTAAAAAGCGCTTAATGACATTGAGCTGTTTGGTCACCGACGGACGCGGCTGCAATTGCCACTTTTCCGGCACAATGGGCAGATCAGAGAGGGTCCAGCGCGCATAGCGGCTGTCATACGCGTCGGGCTGCGCCTGTTCAAGCAGATGACCAATACACCAGGTCACCACCTGACCGTTCCCACACTCGATAAAGCCATCGCCTTTGCGGTGCGGCTTCGGCAGCACGTCCGCAATGGCGCGGGCCAGACTCGGCTTTTCGGCAATAAACAACCGCATTGAATTAACGGATCTCAACCATGGCACGACCGCCACGCGCGTCAACCAGTTCGCCAATCGCCGTCAGGTCGATGCCGAACTCTGCGGCGGCGAGTTTCACCTCGTCGACAGCATCCGGCGTCACCGCCAGCAGCAGACCGCCGGAGGTTTGCGGATCGCAAAGCAGATCGCGCACTTCACGCGGCATCTCGCCCATCAGATGCCCGTAGCTGGCAAAGTTTCGCTCGGTTCCGCCCGGTACGGCGCCAAGCCGGATATACTCCTCGACGCCCGGCAATTTCGGGATCGCGTCGTAGTGAATTTGTGCCTGAACGCCTGCGCCCTGACACATTTCGCTGAGGTGGCCCAGCAGGCCGAAACCGGTCACGTCAGTCATCGCCTTCACGCCGTCAATGTCCGCAAAGGCGGCTCCGGCAATGTTCATTCGACACATCACTTCCGTCGCCAGCCCCTGATGTTCGGGTTTAAGCAGTGATTTTTTCTCTGCGGTGGTCAATACGCCAATACCCAGCGGCTTCGTCAGGAAGAGTTTGCATCCCGCCCGCGCGGTACTGTTTTTCTTCACCCGTTCGGTCGGCACGATGCCGGTGACAGCCAGGCCAAAGATCGGCTCTGGCGCGTCGATGGAATGGCCGCCCGCCAGCGCAATCCCCGCCTCACGGCAGGCGAAACGTCCGCCTTCGGTAACTTCGCGGGCGATATCGGGCGACAGCGTGTTGATGGGCCAGCCGAGGATGGCAATCGCCATAATCGGTTTCCCGCCCATCGCAAAAATATCGCTAATGGCGTTGGTTGCCGCAATACGGCCAAAATCAAATGGGTTATCGACGATCGGCATAAAGAAGTCAGTGGTGCTGATCACACTGGTGCCGTTGCCGAGATCGTAGACTGCCGCGTCGTCGCGGGTCTCATTGCCCACAAGCAGGTTCGGGTCGACAAACTTCGCCTGCTCGCTGTGCAGAATGGTTTCCAACACTTTGGGGGAAATTTTACAACCGCAACCCGCTCCGTGGCTGTACTGCGTTAAACGAATAGCGTGCTCGCTCATGGACATCTCCTGTCATTGCAATCGGGCTATGGTAGCGCTCATTCCCTGATGTGGTAAGAGAGAGTGTCTGAATTCCGGCGTCTTTGCTCAGAATCCAGACAGTTTTGCGGATTATTTTAAAAAACGGTCACGAAAGGCGCGGTATCCGGCACGTTAATCGTCGTTGAGGCTTTCAGTTGCGGCGTGCCAAGATAAAGAAAACCGACGATCTTATCCTGCGGCCGGCAGTTAAACGCGTCACGAACCACCGGGCTTTCGGTGAGCGCGCCGCTGCGCCAGATACCGCCAAAACCCTGGGCCACCGCCGCCATCTGCATTGCCATCACCGCGCATCCGGCGGACATTTCCTGTTCCCAGACCGGTACTTTATGATTTTCCTGGCATTTGGCGACCACGGTAATAATCAGCGGCGCACGGAACGGCGCGCTGCGGGCTTTCTCGATCGCTTTTTCATCACCGTCAGCGGCGATGGCCCCTTTTTCCAGGACGGCGCTGAAGCGCTCGCGTCCTTCGCCCTCAATCACAAAGAAGTGCCAGGGTTGCAGGGTCTTATGATCCGGTGCGCGCATTCCTGCCCGCAGGATATTCTGAAGTTGCTCACCGGCAGGGGCAGGCTCTGCCAGACGAGAGGCGCTACGACGGTTAACAAGTAATTCAAGTGCATCCATTTGGTTAACTCCTGTCATGGTGAATATTCACAAAATTAACACGAGAGCAGAATTTGTTACAGCGCAGACGGTGATTCCTGCTGACAACTGCCTGTCGGGTCATTAGGATAGCCTCATCTCATACATCCTGACCGGATGTAGTATTGGTAATGATTGGGAGAAGACATGCGAACCCTGTGGCGATTTATTGCCGGTTTTTTTAAATGGACGTGGCGACTGCTCAATTTTGTCCGCGAAATGGTGCTTAACCTGTTCTTTATTTTCCTGATCCTTGTGGGTGTCGGGATCTGGATGCAGGTGAACAACGGGAATTCGGGGGAGAAAGTCAGTCGCGGCGCCCTGCTCCTGGATATTTCCGGGGTGATCGTCGATAAACCCTCCAGTACCCATCGTTTAGGCGTGCTTGGTCGTCAATTGTTTGGCGCAAGCTCCGATCGCCTGCAGGAAAACTCCCTGTTTGATATCGTCAATACGATCCGTCAGGCGAAAGAAGACAGCAATATCACCGGCATCGTCATGGATTTGAAAGATTTTGCCGGAGCCGATCAGCCGTCGATGCAGTATATCGGTAAAGCGCTGCGCGAATTCCGCGACAGCGGTAAGCCGGTTTATGCCGTTGGCGATAACTTCAGCCAGGGCCAGTATTATCTGGCAAGTTTTGCCAATAAAATCTGGCTTACGCCACAAGGGGCTGTCGATATTCACGGTTTTGCCACAAATGGCCTGTACTACAAATCGCTGCTGGATAAGCTGAAAGTGTCCACCCACGTTTTCCGCGTCGGCACCTATAAATCCGCTGTTGAGCCCTTTATTCGCGACGATATGTCTCCCGCCGCACGTGAAGCGGATAGCCGCTGGATTGGCGAGTTGTGGCAGAATTACCTGAATACCATCGCCGCCAACCGTCAAATTCCGGCTCAGCAGGTATTCCCTGGCGCGCAAGGTGTACTGGACGGGCTGACAAAGGCCGGCGGCGACACGGCGAAATATGCCCTCGACCATAAGCTGGTGGATGCGCTGCTCACCAGCACTGAGATGGAAAAAGCCCTGACCAAAGCATTTGGCTGGAGCAAGTCTGAAAATAACTATCGCGCAATCAGCTATTACGATTATTCCCTGAATCCCCCTGCGGACACCGGTAGCGCCATTGCCGTGGTGTTTGCCAACGGGGCGATTATGGACGGCGAAGAAACCCCGGGGAACGTTGGCGGCGACACGACGGCCTCACAAATTCGCGACGCCCGACTGGATCCGAAAGTGAAAGCCATCGTCCTGCGCGTCAACAGCCCGGGAGGCAGCGTGACGGCTTCCGAAGTGATTCGCTCTGAACTGGCTGCGGCAAAAGCTGCCGGAAAACCTGTCGTGGTATCGATGGGCGGCATGGCGGCATCCGGCGGCTACTGGATCTCCACACCCGCCAGCTACATTGTGGCGAACCCAAGCACCCTGACCGGCTCTATCGGGATCTTCGGGGTCATTAATACCGTTGAAAATAGCCTCAACGCTATCGGCGTACATACGGATGGCGTGGCCACCTCGCCGCTGGCGGATATTTCGATGACCAAAGCTCTGCCGCCGGAAGTGCAGCAGATGATGCAGCTAAGCATCGAGAATGGCTATCAACGTTTTATCACCCTGGTTGCCACTGCGCGCAAGTCAACGCCTGAGCAGATTGATAAAATCGCCCAGGGCCACGTCTGGACCGGGCAGGATGCGAAGGCCAACGGTCTGGTCGACAGTCTGGGCGACTTCGACGACGCGGTGGCGAAAGCCGCGGAGCTGGCGAAACTCAAACAGTGGCATATCGACTACTATCAGGATGAGCCGACTTTCTTCGACAGGGTGATGGACAGCATGTCCGGTTCGGTACGCGCAATGCTGCCGCAGGCTATTCAGGCGATGCTTCCCGCGCCGCTGGCCTCTGCCGCCAGCACGGTGAAAGCGGAAGGCGACAAACTGGCGGCGTTTAACGACCCGCAAAACCGTTATGCGTTTTGTCTGACCTGCGCTAACGTGCGTTAAACGGTGATGCCGGATACGTCGCGCAAGCGTCTCTATCCGGCACAAAAACACTCTTCACTTCGTAAGATCATCGCCATGCAGAAGAAATCTATTTACGTTGCCTATACCGGCGGTACCATCGGTATGCAGCGTTCTGAACAGGGATACATTCCGGTTTCCGGTCATCTTCAACGGCAACTGGCATTGATGCCTGAATTCCACCGTCCGGAGATGCCGGATTTCACTATCCACGAATACGCCCCGCTGATGGACTCCTCCGATATGACGCCTGAAGACTGGCAGCATATCGCGAATGACATCCACGCTAATTACGATGAATATGATGGTTTCGTGATCCTCCACGGCACCGACACCATGGCGTTCACCGCGTCCGCTCTCTCGTTTATGCTGGAAAATCTCGGTAAGCCGGTTATTGTGACAGGGTCACAAATCCCCTTAGCCGAGCTGCGTTCCGACGGACAAATTAATTTGCTCAACGCGCTGTACGTCGCCGCTAATTATCCGATCAACGAAGTTACGCTGTTTTTTAATAATCGCCTTTACCGCGGAAACCGCACCACAAAAGCCCACGCTGACGGCTTTGACGCCTTTGCTTCCCCTAACCTCCAGCCGTTGCTGGAAGCCGGGATTCATATTCGTCGTACGGGCACGTCGCCAGCACCGCAGGGCGATGGACCATTTATTGTGCACCCTATCACGCCGCAACCGATCGGCGTGGTCACGATTTACCCGGGGATCTCTGCCGGGGTGGTGCGAAACTTCCTGCGCCAGCCGGTAAAAGCGCTGATCCTGCGCTCCTATGGCGTCGGCAACGCGCCGCAGAATAAAGAATTTCTTAAAGAGCTGAGCGAAGCCAGCGACCGTGGCATCGTGGTGGTGAATCTCACCCAATGTATGTCAGGTAAAGTGAATATGGGCGGCTACGCGACCGGGAACGCGCTGGCGCATGCCGGGGTGATTGGCGGTGCGGATATGACTGTTGAAGCCACGCTGACCAAGCTGCACTATCTGTTGAGCCAGGGCCTGGACACCGCGGCCATTCGCGTGGCGATGACCCAGAACCTGCGCGGCGAACTGACGCCAGACGACTAAGGAGGATCCTGTGACCCAGCGCGCTCTGTTACTGGTTGATTTACAAAATGACTTTTGCGCGGGCGGCGCGCTTGCCGTACCCGAAGGCGACAGCACCGTGGATGTCGCCAACCGGCTGATAGCGTGGTGTCAGGCGCGCGGCGAGGCGGCGATCGCCAGCCAGGACTGGCATCCGGCGAATCACGGCAGTTTTGCCAGCCAGCACCAGGTGGAACCTTACTCGCAAGGCCAACTCGATGGGCTGGCGCAAACCTTCTGGCCGGATCACTGCGTACAAAACACCGAAGGCGCGGCGCTGCATCCGCTGTTAAACCAGAAAGCGATCGCAACCGTATTTTACAAAGGCGAGAATCCGCAGGTTGACAGTTACAGCGCTTTTTTCGATAACGGCCGCAGACAAAAAACGGCGCTGGACGACTGGCTGAAGGCGCACAGTATTACGGAGCTGATCGTCATGGGGCTGGCGACCGATTACTGCGTGAAATTTACGGTGCAGGATGCGCTCCAGTTGGGCTACCGCGTAAACGTCATTACCGACGGCTGCCGCGGGGTGAATCTGCACCCCCAGGACAGCAGCTATGCGTTTATGGAGATGGCGGCGCAAGGCGCTACGCTCTATACGCTGGATGACTGGGAAGAGACGCACCGCTGATGTGATGGCCGGATGGCGCTGCGTTTATCCGGCCAACGTCTCTCCCCCTCGCATAAAAAATCCCGTTTGTCTTCCGTCACATAAAGTGAACTATATCGCAGCGGCAACGACACGCGGGTGCTACTCTTTGATGGCTGTTTTTTCGCCACGCCATTTCCGTGGCGTGTTTGCTTTTTTAAACGTCAAAGAGGATCGATTATGAAACATTTGCCTTTGCTGGCAGCATTACCCCTGCTCTGCGCGTCCGTCGCATCCGCCAGTTCAATGATGTCCGTTGGCTATTTTAACGGCGGCGGGGACGTCACCGCCGGACCGGGCGGTGATATTAATAAGCTGGACGTGCGCCAAATCACCCACCTGAACTACTCCTTTGGCCTGATCCATAACGGCGAAAAAGAAGAAACCAATGTCGCGCTGAAAGATCCGGCAATGCGGCATCAGATCTGGCTGTCGCCAAAAGTCCAGTCGGACCTCGCCCAGCTTCCCGTTCTGCGCAAACAAAACCCGAATTTGAAGGTGCTGTTATCGGTAGGCGGCTGGGGAGCGCGTGGATTCTCCGGCGCGGCGGCCACACCGGAAACCCGCGCGGTATTTATTCAGTCTGCGCAGGAAATTGTTAAAAAGTATGGTCTTGACGGAATCGATCTTGACTGGGAATACCCGGTCAACGGCGCATGGGGGCTGGTAGAAAGCCAGCCAGCGGACCGGGATAACTTCACGTTGCTGCTTAAAGAACTGCGCCAGGCGTTCGGCAAAGCCAAACTGGTGACCATTGCCGTCGGGGCGAATGCGGAAAGTCCGAAAAGCTGGGTAGATGTGAAGGCCATTGCGCCGCTGCTCGATTATATCAATCTGATGACGTATGACATGGCCTATGGCACCCAGTATTTCAACGCCAACCTGTACGATTCAAAGGCGTGGCCAACGGTGGCCGCTGCCGACAAATACAGCGTGGACTTTGTGGTCAATAACTATCTTGCCGCCGGACTTAAACCGCAGCAGATGAATCTTGGCATCGGTTTTTATGGCCGCGTTCCCAAGCGTTCTGTGGAGCCAGGAATTGACTGGAGCAAACCGGACGCGCAGAAAAATCCTGTCACCCAGCCCTATTTCGGCGAGCAGGAAGTGGCGTTGTTTCGCTCGCTCGGTATTGACCTGAAGAAAGATACCTACGTGAAGTACAACGATATCGTGAAAACCTTTCTTAACGATCCGCAAAAGCGGTTTACCAGGCACTGGGATGACGACGCGAAGGTTCCCTGGCTGTCGGTAAAATCCGCTGAAGGCAAAACGCTGTTTGCCCTCTCCTACGAGGATCCGCGTTCGGTGGCGATCAAAGCCGACTACATCAAAAAACGCGGACTGGCGGGCGCGATGTTCTGGGAATATGGCGCGGATGATAATAACCAGTTAGCAAAACAGCTGGCGGAATCCTTAGCGATTACGCCGTGATCCGGTGAGACGCCCCAGGATTCATTGTGGGGCGTCTCCCGTACTGTGCGACGCCGTGTCATTCGGGTTAAGATTGGCGTATCCGCTGCGGTATTTTTACGCCGCTTTTTCTTTCTCGACAGGAGGCATGGGGCTTATGGCTTTTATCCCTAAAAATTACGCCCGTCTGGAAGTGGGTTATCGCGAAAAGGCGCTTAAGCTCTTCCCCTGGGTCTGTGGACGTTGTTCACGTGAATTTGTCTATTCCAATCTTCGTGAGTTGACGGTACACCATATCGATCACGATCATTCCAATAACCCGGAAGATGGCAGCAACTGGGAGATGCTGTGCCTGTACTGCCACGACCACGAGCATTCAAAATACACGGAAGCCGATCAGTACGGCTCAACGGTCATAGCGGGAGAAGATGCGCAAAAGAGCGTCGGCGAGGCAACCTACAATCCTTTTGCCGATCTCAAGTCGATGATGAACAAGAAGTAACCCTTCACGCGTTCCGATCAACACCCGACGGCGCACGCTGTCGGGCGTTTTGCGGTATCAGGATTTAAATGTCGCGATCGGTTTCGGCGCAATACCGAAATCTTCTTTCAACTGCTGTTTGCTTTTCATCACCATCTGACCGTTGGTGTCGATGGTCATGTGTTGCGCGTCAGTGTTGTGCCGCGCCTGCCAGAGCATCACCAGTTGCAGACTGTTATCTTTTTGCTCGGGCGTCAGCGCCACGCCGTCCGGCCACTTTCCCAACTCAACGGCGGTTGATAAGCGCTGATACACTTCCGGCGTCATGCTGTTAATGATCTCATCAAGATTCATACGCTCCCCTCCTGTGGAATAAATTGCTGAATCGATTCTTCAACCCTTCACCTGATCGCCATTTTCATCGTCGGTAAAGCTCAGGGAGGCCGAATTAACACAGTACCGTTCCCCGGTCGGCTGTGGACCATCCGGGAAGACGTGGCCCAGATGGGCATCACAATTGCCGCAGCGAATTTCGATGCGTTGCATTCCGTGTGAATCGTCTTTCAGATAGCGGATCGCGTCTTCGCTCAGCGGCTCGTAAAAGCTCGGCCAGCCGCAGCCGGAGTCGTATTTCGTTTGGGAGGTAAACAGCGGCGCGTCGCAGACCAGACAGTGGTACACGCCGTCACGCTTGTTATGCAATAACTGCCCGGTAAACGGCGGTTCGGTACCGTGATTCTGCGTCACGTAGAACTGCATTTCAGTCAGGTTTTTCTTCAGATCTTCTGCGGAAGGTTTGTTCGCCATTTTGCTCGCATCTCGCTTTTGGAACACTCAAATTGCGTCACCGATTCTAACAAAACATTAACACCTCAGTCGCAACTTTTGTTCTAAACTTGATCCTTGCGAAATGGCAGCTCGTGAATCGTGATGAAAATCACATTTTTATCTCAGTTGCCCTTTAAAATTCGGGGCGCCGCCCCCATGTGGTTTCAAGCCCAAAGGAAGAGTGAGGCGAGTCAGCCGCGCAAAGCTTGTGCAGAGGATTGATTTGTCGCAATGATTGACACGATTCCGCTTGACGCTGCGTAAGGTTTTTGTAATTTTACAGGCAACCTTTTATTCACTAACAAATAGCTGGTGGAATATATGACTATCAAAGTAGGTATCAACGGTTTTGGCCGTATCGGTCGCATTGTTTTCCGTGCTGCTCAGAAACGTTCTGACATCGAGATCGTTGCAATCAACGACCTGTTAGACGCTGACTACATGGCTTACATGCTGAAATATGACTCCACTCACGGTCGTTTCGACGGCACCGTTGAAGTGAAAGACGGTCATCTGATCGTTAACGGTAAAAAAATCCGTGTTACCGCTGAGCGCGATCCGGCTAACCTGAAATGGGACGAAGTTGGTGTTGACGTAGTTGCTGAAGCGACCGGTATCTTCCTGACTGACGAAACCGCACGTAAGCACATCACTGCTGGCGCGAAAAAAGTGGTTCTGACGGGTCCTTCTAAAGACGACACCCCGATGTTTGTTAAAGGCGCTAACTTTGACAAATATGCTGGCCAGGACATCGTTTCCAACGCATCCTGCACCACTAACTGCCTGGCTCCACTGGCAAAAGTTATCAACGACAACTTCGGCATCATCGAAGGTCTGATGACTACCGTTCACGCGACCACCGCGACTCAGAAAACCGTTGACGGCCCGTCTCACAAAGACTGGCGTGGCGGCCGTGGCGCGGCTCAGAACATCATCCCGTCCTCTACCGGCGCAGCTAAAGCTGTCGGTAAAGTTCTGCCGGAACTGAATGGCAAACTGACCGGTATGGCGTTCCGCGTTCCGACTCCGAACGTATCCGTTGTTGACCTGACCGTTCGTCTGGAAAAAGCTGCTTCTTACGAAGAAATTAAGAAAGCTATCAAAGCTGCTTCCGAAGGCGAAATGAAAGGCGTTCTGGGCTACACCGAAGACGACGTTGTTTCTACCGATTTCAACGGCGAAGTATGCACTTCCGTGTTCGATGCTAAAGCAGGTATCGCACTGAACGACAACTTCGTGAAACTGGTATCCTGGTACGATAACGAAACCGGCTACTCCAACAAAGTTCTGGATCTGATTGCTCACATCTCCAAATAAGTTGAGATGAAGCCATAAATTGTAAGAGCGACTCCGGTCGCTCTTTTTTTTGTCTGAAATTAAAGGATTGCGTGATGATTACTAAAATTTTTGCTCTTCCGATAATCGAACAAATCACCCCTGTTCTGTCGCGCCGTCAGCTGGACGAACTCGAACTGATTGTTGTCGACCACCCGCAGGTCAAAGCCTCTTTTGCTCTTCAGGGCGCGCATCTTCTCTCCTGGAAACCCGCTGGCGAAGAGGACGTTCTGTGGCTGAGTGATATCACGCCGTTTAAAAACGGTGTCCCCCTGCGCGGCGGCGTACCGATCTGCTGGCCCTGGTTTGGTCCCTCCACACAGCCGGGTTTTCCTTCCCACGGTTTTGCCCGTAACCTGCCCTGGACGCTGAAAGCTCACAATGAAGATGACAACGGCGCGGTGCTAACCTTTGAACTGCAAAGCAGTGAAGCGACCCGTCAGTACTGGCCGCACGACTTCACCCTGCTGGCGCGTTTTAAAGTGGGTCAAACCTGCGAAATCGAACTGGAAGCGCACGGCGATTTCGAAACAACATCCGCCCTGCACACCTATTTCAACGTTGGCGATATCGCGGCGGTGAAAGTAAGCGGTCTGGGCGATCGTTTTATTGATAAAGTGAACGATGCGAAAGAAGATGCGTTGACCGACGGCGTTCAGGCGTTCCCGGATCGCACTGACCGCGTTTATCTGAACCCGGAAGCATGCAGCGTGATTCACGACACCGCGCTAAACCGGAATATTAACGTTATCCATCATCACCATATCAACGTTGTTGGCTGGAACCCGGGCCCGGCGCTGTCCGTGAGCATGGGCGACATGCCGGATGATGGCTATAAAACGTTTGTCTGCGTCGAGACTGCGCATGCCAGCGCACCGCAAAAAGCGACGGAAGAAAAACCGTCCCGTCTGGCACAGACCATTCGCGTTGCGAAACGCTAACGGTAGCTGCGGCTGAACCTGGTCAGCCGTCATCTGGTCTGCAGGTTTAGAACCGTTTTCGTCACACCATATCCAGCGCGGTTTTCCCCGTTGGCGCTGGATATGCCTTCTCCAGAGCGGCAATTTCGCCGGCGGACAGCGTCATCGTCAGCGCCGCCGCATTTTGCTTCACGTGCTCTACGCTTGCCGCTTTCGGAATCGCCATCACCCCCTGATGACTGATCACCCAGGCCAGTAAAACTTGCGCTACGCTGGCGTGATGCGCCTGCGCGATCGCCTGCACCTGCGGGTGATTAAATAAACCGTTGCGCAGACGGCCGGCCTGCGCCAGCGGACTGTAGGCCATCACAGGAAGGTGTTGCTGCTGACACCATGGCAGAAGATCGTATTCGATACCGCGCGAAGCCAGATGATAAAGCACCTGATTGGTGGCGCAGGCTCTGCCGCCCTCCACTTTCCACAGCGCCTGCATATCGTCGTAATCGAGATTCGACACGCCCCAACGGCGGATTTTACCCTGCGCCATCAGCGTCTCCATCGCCTCGACGGTCTCCGCAAAAGAATAGCTGCCCGTCCAGTGCAATAAATAGAGGTCCAGATAATCCGTATTGAGCCGCCGCAAACTCGCCTCGCAGGCGGCAATAGCTTTCTGCCCTCCCGCATTCCAGGGATAGACTTTCGACACCAGAAACACCTGTTGACGCAATCCGCTCAGCGCCTCGCCAACCACTTTCTCCGCACCGCCGTCGGCATACATCTCCGCAGTGTCGATCAGCGTCAGCCCAGCCTCCACGCCCGCTCGTAGTGCAGCCACCTCCGCTTTGCGCATGCCTGCGTTTTCGCCCATATACCAGGTGCCCTGGCCGATTGCCGCCAGCGGCGGATGTCCGGCAAATACAATCTGTTTCTCTGTCATCGCACTCTCCTCCGTCATGCACTACCGTAAAGCAAAACAGGGCGCAAGCGCCCTGTTTTGATGCACAAAATGCATTGTGATGATGCACAATCAGAATTTATAGGTGATCCCGGTGGAGATCAGACCGGTCCAGGATTTGTCGATCATCGGGCTGTCGGTAATTTCATCAGACAGGCGGGTATAGCGCGCCGTGCCGTAAACGTTCCAGTCGCCCAGGAAGTTGTAACTGGCGCTCAGCTCCAGATACGGGTTCCAGCTGTCGTTCGGGTTATAGTCACGCAGACCGCTACGGGCAGACTCTTTACGTGAAACACCGTAGTAGTATTCGTTCTGGTTTTCGCTGTTCCACTCAACCCCGATGCCTGGCGTCAGCGTTAAACCGCCGTTGGTGTAGCGGTACAGCCAGGCGAGATCCCAGACGATGCCGTTACTGTTGTCCAGCGTATCGCCTGACAGCATGGTGCGCAGAAAACCGTATTCCGTATTATGCACATACGACAAGCCCGCCATCACGGTGCTCTTACGTTTGTCCAGACGACGCATTTGATAATCATCGCTGTCGCCAGGCTTGAAGTACATCGGCGACCAGTAGGCGGTAATCGACAGTTTATCGGTCGTGTCATTCCACAAATAGTAACCGCCGCCAAGACCACGGAACCAGAAGTTATCGCCTTCATAGTTAATAACCGGAACCGGATAAACGTCAGCGTCATAGTCCTTATAAGGGTGTTCAACCACACCAACGCCTGCGCCCAGCGTCAGGTTGCTTTCAGCGTGCGCTACCGTAGCAGACGTTGCGATAAGCACGCCAAGTGCCAGAAGTTTGAGTTTGGTCACAATCCATCATTCCTTATTCAAATGTTTCGCGGCAAAAGTGTAACCGCCAATACGCAACAACCCAACTATTTTACAAATAACTGACAGAATGTAACCGTTTAATTTCCCTGGCAGAGATGACAGTCTGCTTGCAGCCGCGTGAATAACGCATGATCTTCTGCTGTTTTATTTACATTAGCTATGCACTTTTTGTGGATGAGTTATTGATATGCCATTGAAATTCATTTGCTCCCACAGGCAAGTTTTGCAAATGCCATCTACGCTTAAATTTAGAAGGTGTATCACCGGGCACGTTGATCTCCTGCTTAGCAAGATGGCATGAGAGTTGCTGTTTTTTCTGATGAGACAGTAAGTGACGTCGTTCAGTTTACCTCTTCCGGGAGCCTCTACTATTCATATGAACGGCTCTTAACCTGTGCTAAAAAACGAAAGGACGGCATACCATGAATATATTCGATCACTATCGCCAGCGCTATGAAGCTGCCAAGGACGAAGAGTTCACACTGCAGGAATTTCTTACCACTTGTCGGCAAGATCGCAGTGCTTATGCCAATGCGGCAGAGCGGCTATTGATGGCTATCGGTGAGCCTGTCATGGTCGATACTGCCCAGGAACCTCGACTTTCCCGACTCTTCTCTAACCGGGTTATCGCCCGTTATCCGGCATTTGAAGAGTTCTACGGCATGGAAGACGCGATTGAGCAGATTGTCTCTTATCTGAAACACGCGGCTCAAGGGCTGGAGGAGAAGAAACAGATCCTGTATCTGCTGGGGCCTGTAGGCGGCGGGAAGTCGTCGCTGGCCGAGCGACTGAAATCGTTAATGCAGCGGGTTCCCATTTACGTACTGAGCGCGAACGGAGAACGCAGCCCGGTCAACGATCATCCCCTGTGCCTGTTTAACCCGCAGGAAGATGCCCAGATTCTGGAGAAAGAGTACGGCATCCCCCGCCGCTATCTTGGCACCATTATGTCGCCGTGGGCGGCGAAACGACTGCACGAGTTCGGTGGCGATATCACTAAATTCCGCGTGGTGAAAGTCTGGCCGTCGATTCTGGAACAAATCGCCATCGCCAAAACGGAGCCGGGTGATGAAAACAACCAGGATATCTCCGCGCTGGTCGGCAAGGTGGATATTCGTAAGCTCGAAAACCACGCCCAGAACGATCCGGACGCCTATGGCTATTCCGGCGCCCTGTGCCGCGCGAACCAGGGGATCATGGAATTCGTCGAGATGTTTAAGGCGCCAATTAAGGTACTGCACCCGCTGCTGACCGCGACTCAGGAAGGGAACTATAACGGTACCGAAGGGATCTCCGCCCTGCCGTTTAACGGCATTATTCTTGCCCACTCGAACGAATCGGAATGGGTGACCTTCCGTAATAACAAAAACAACGAAGCCTTCCTCGACCGTGTTTACATCGTGAAGGTGCCGTACTGCTTGCGCATTTCCGAAGAGATCAAAATCTACGAGAAATTGCTTAATCACAGTGAGCTCACCCATGCGCCCTGCGCGCCGGGCACGCTGGAAACGCTGTCGCGTTTCTCGATCCTGTCGCGTCTGAAAGAACCGGAAAACTCGAGCATCTACTCCAAAATGCGCGTTTATGACGGTGAAAGCCTGAAAGACACCGACCCGAAAGCGAAGTCTTACCAGGAGTACCGGGACTACGCTGGCGTGGACGAAGGAATGAACGGTTTGTCGACCCGCTTCGCGTTTAAGATCCTCTCGCGCGTGTTTAACTTCGATCATGCGGAAGTGGCGGCCAACCCGGTGCATCTGTTCTACGTACTTGAGCAGCAGATCGAGCGTGAACAGTTCCCACAGGAGCAGGCCGAACGCTATCTTGAGTTCCTGAAAGGCTATCTGATCCCCAAATACGCCGAGTTTATCGGCAAAGAGATTCAGACAGCTTATCTGGAATCGTATTCTGAGTACGGACAGAACATTTTTGACCGCTATGTCACCTACGCCGATTTCTGGATCCAGGATCAGGAGTACCGTGACCCGGATACCGGTCAACTGTTTGACCGCGAGTCGCTGAATGCTGAACTGGAAAAAATTGAAAAACCGGCGGGGATCAGCAATCCAAAAGATTTCCGAAACGAGATAGTCAACTTTGTTCTGCGCGCCCGGGCGAACAACAGCGGGCGTAATCCGAACTGGACCAGCTATGAAAAACTGCGCACGGTCATCGAGAAGAAAATGTTCTCTAATACCGAAGAGCTGTTGCCGGTCATTTCGTTCAACGCCAAAACGTCGACCGATGAGCAGAAGAAACACGACGACTTTGTCGACCGGATGATGGAGAAAGGCTATACCCGTAAGCAGGTGCGTTTACTGTGCGAATGGTATTTGCGCGTACGTAAATCGTCATAAACCGTTGCCCGGCGGCGCACGCTTGCCGGGCCTATTACAACGTTCCGTAGGCCGGAGACGCGCGAGCGTCCTTCGGTATCTACAGACACTGCGTGTTGGCAAATGCAGTACGGGGGGCATATGACCTGGTTCATAGACCGACGACTCAACGGCAAAAACAAAAGCACGGTTAACCGCCAGCGCTTTTTGCGCCGTTATAAAGCGCAAATCAAACAGTCGATCTCCGAAGCCATCAACAAGCGTTCGGTGACCGACGTAGACAGCGGTGAGTCTGTCTCGATTCCTACGGAAGACATCAGCGAACCGATGTTTCATCAGGGACGCGGCGGCCTGCGCCATCGCGTACATCCGGGTAACGATCACTTTGTGCAGAATGACCGCATAGAGCGGCCACAGGGCGGTGGCGGCGGTTCCGGCAGCGGACAGGGTCAGGCCAGCCAGGACGGTGAAGGGCAGGATGAATTCGTCTTCCAGATCTCGAAAGATGAGTATCTCGATTTGCTGTTCGAAGACCTGGCGCTGCCAAACCTGAAGCAAAACCAGCAGCGCCAATTGACGGAGTATAAAACTCATCGCGCGGGATATACGTCGAATGGCGTTCCGGCCAATATCAGCGTCGTTCGCTCGCTGCAAAATTCGCTGGCGCGGCGCACGGCGATGACCGCCGGTAAGCGTCGCGAACTGCATTCGCTGGAAGAAGAATTAGAGACCCTCAGCAAACGCGAACCGGCGCAACTGCTGGAAGAAGAACGCCTGCGTAAAGAGATTGCCGAACTGCGGGCGAAAATCGAGCGGGTGCCGTTTATCGACACGTTTGATCTGCGTTACAAAAATTACGAAAAGCGTCCAGATCCTTCCAGCCAGGCCGTCATGTTTTGCCTGATGGACGTCTCAGGCTCAATGGATCAGTCTACCAAGGATATGGCGAAGCGCTTTTATATTCTGCTTTATCTGTTCCTGAGTCGGACCTATAAAAACGTGGAGGTCGTTTATATCCGCCATCACACCCAGGCGAAAGAGGTCGATGAGCATGAGTTCTTCTACTCGCAGGAAACCGGCGGGACAATCGTTTCCAGCGCCCTGAAGCTAATGGATGAGGTGGTAAAAGAGCGTTACGATCCCGCGCAATGGAACATCTATGCCGCGCAAGCCTCGGACGGCGATAACTGGGCCGATGACTCCCCGCTGTGTCATGAGATCCTGGCGAAAAAACTGCTGCCGGTGGTGCGTTACTACAGCTATATCGAAATCACCCGCCGCGCGCACCAGACGCTCTGGCGCGAATACGAACATCTGCAGGCGAGTTTTGACAATTTCGCCATGCAGCATATTCGCGATCAAGACGATATTTACCCGGTGTTCCGTGAGCTTTTTCATAAGCAAGGCGCCACCAGCGCCAGTTAAACAATGACCCGCCAGGCAAATCTGCGCCTGGCGGGTTCATTTATTCTCTGTTACATCCTCTCCTTCCGGGGTCATTAGGTTGAAACTGGCGCGTGTGATAAAATAGAGTGTCTGACCAGGAGAGTTGCTGTTTATCATGAAATTGCCGCACAAAGCGCTCAGGCTCTTTATTTCTGCAAGCGTTGTTGTTTTAACCTCCTCGTTTCTGATTTATGAGCTTGTCAATAGCCACAAAATGATGAACGCCTATATGCGTTATCTGATAGAAAAGGCCGACTCCTCTTTTTTGTATGACAAATATCAGAATCAGAGTATCGCCGCTCACCTGATGCGAACCTTTGCCAGCCCACAAAAAACGCCGCCGCCAGAAAAACGTCGCGCGATTTGTCAGGCTTACGAACATGTGAATCAGGTATATGGCCTGAATTTGACGCGCCATAACTACCCGGCGCTTCACGGTACGCTACAAACGGCCTCAGCAGACTGCGAACAGATTGCCCCCGAAGCATTACGCTTAACCGCGTTTGATCGGGCCGTCCTGGTGAACTATAAACAAGCCGATTACGGTAACGGGTTAGCCACCCGGGAAACAAAATTCCGCTATTATCTGGATCTGCAGGACCACTATATTTATTTCTATCGACGGGTTAATACACGTCAGTTCGCCATGCATCACTGGCATTTCTTACAAAAAGGCTCGCTAGGAATAAATATGGCGGATATTGACGGTGTGTTTACCGGACGCACCGTGCTGTCGAGTATTTATCAGGACGATCGCACCGAACTGAACGTGATGAGCTTTTTAACGCCGGTCTACCTCGACGGCACGTTAAAAGGGATGGTCATGGTGGATATTAACAAACAGAACTTGCAGAATATTCTTTATCCCCACGATCGCCCCCTTGTCTGGCGCTATCTGAATGCCGCGGTGACGGATACCGATTCCGGTAAAACCATTATTATCCATCAGAGCGAAAATAATCTTTTCCCGTATGTCCGCTACGTTGTTGATCTCCCCGGCGGGCTCCATGTCGCACTGTCGCTCGATATTCTCTACTTCCTGATGTCGGCGTGGAAAATTTTTCTTTTTTACCTGATAGCTACCGCCCTGCTGCTTAATATGGTCAGGCTCCATTTTCGTCTTTATCATAACGTGACGCGGGAAAATATTAGCGACGCGATGACCGGTTTATACAACCGTAAAATTTTAACGCCCACCCTTGAACAGCGGTTGCAGCGGTTTGTCAGCGCGGGTACGCCGGTCACCTTCATTGCGATCGATCTCGATAAGCTTAAGCAGATCAACGACACCCAGGGACATCAGGAGGGCGATCGGGCTATTACCCTGCTGGCGAAAGCGATCGAGGCGTCAGTGCGCAAAAGCGACTATGCCATACGGCTGGGGGGCGATGAATTCTGCGTGATCCTGATCGATGCGGAACCTGACATGGCCGCGCGTTTACCAGAGCGAATCAGCCAGCATCTGCACACCGTCGCGCCGGAAAAAGCGATCCGTTTTTCGTCAGGCGTATACAGCATGCAGCCGGACGATACGCTTCATGACGCCTATAAAGCCTCGGATGAACAGTTGTACCGCAATAAACAGCAAAACCATCAGCGTTCGTGATAGTCTTTTAACCTGTTTTTTCGCGCTAACAGGAGTGAAAAATGAGCGAATTAGTGAAGGGCAGCGTAACCCATCAGCGTTTGATTGATTTGCTGTCGCTGGAAGGCGCGCGTTATCGCATTGTCAGTCACGAAGCGGTGGGTAAATGTGAAGCCGTGTCGGAAATTCGGGGAACCGCACTGGGTCAGGGCGCAAAAGCACTGGTCTGCAAGGTTAAGGGCAACGGCGTGAATCAGCATGTGCTGGCGATCTTACCCGCCGACCAGCAAGCCGATCTTTCGCTTCTCGCCACCCATCTTGGCGGACTTCGCGCATCACTCGCCAGCCCTGCCGAAGTGGATGCGCTCACCGGCTGCGTGTTCGGCGCTATTCCACCGTTTAGCTTTCATCCGCAGCTTAAGCTGGTCGCCGACCCGCTGTTGTTCGAACGGTTCGATGAGATCGCCTTTAACGCCGGCGTGCTCGATAAATCGATAATCCTTAATACCCGCGACTACCTGCGTATCGCCCAGCCTGAACAGGTCGCTTTCCGTCGCCCAACCTGAGCACGTCGCTGTTTCGCCGCATTATGCATTTGCCAGAAATGGCCAACCGGGATGAAAAAAGTCTGTTCACTCACGCGTTTGAGCGTAGAGTTAACAGGCTTACTTTTTTTGGCAAGGAAACCACGATGTTTGATGTCACTCTGCTGATCCTGCTCGGACTGGCAGCTCTGGGCTTTATCAGCCATAACACCACTGTCGCCGTTTCAATTCTGGTGCTGATCATCGTCCGCGTTACCCCTCTCAACGCTTATTTTCCGTGGATAGAAAAACAGGGGCTAACCATCGGGATTATTATCCTGACGATTGGCGTTATGGCCCCCATCGCCAGCGGTACGCTTCCGCCTTCCACGCTTATCCACTCCTTTTTGAACTGGAAATCGCTGGTCGCCATTGCGGTCGGCGTGGTGGTGTCGTGGCTCGGCGGGCGCGGCGTCACGCTGATGGGCAACCAGCCGCAACTGGTCGCCGGTCTGCTGGTGGGTACTGTGCTTGGCGTGGCGCTGTTTCGCGGCGTCCCGGTGGGACCGCTTATCGCCGCCGGTCTGGTCTCGCTTATTGTCGGGAAGCAGTAGTTAATCCCGTCAGATAACGGCCTGGGGTCTGGCCCAGGCCTTTTTTAAACATCGTAATAAACGCCGTCGTGGAGTCATACCCCAGTAACTGCGCGACCTGCTGCACGTTATTTCCGTCCACCAGCGCCCTCAGCGCGAGAATAAGCTGCAACTGATGCCGCCACCGGCGAAAGCTGAGGCCGGTCTCTTTGACCACCAGCCTGGCAAGATTACGCTCGCTCATGGCAAAGGCATCCGCCCACTGTCCCAGCGTTTGCCAGCGGGCGGGTTCGCGCGCCATCGTGTCGACCATCCGGCGAATTTTAGGGTGGGCGGAAACCGGTAGCTGCAATTGCTCCTGCGGTTGCTGTGGCAGTTCGTCAAACAACACCTGGGTCAGACGCCGGGTGGGCGGCTCAGCCCGTTGGCTGTCGCTGCGCGTCGCCAGCGCCAGAATAAGTTCCCGGCAAAGCGGCGTAATTTGTAACGTGCAGCAGCGATCAGGCAGCGTCACCGCGTCCGGTTCGATAAACAGAAAACAGAGCTCCGCGTTGGCCGTCGCATGGTTACTGTGCGGAATACCGCCGGGGATCCAGACGCCGTACTGCGGCGGCACCATCCACATCGCCCGCTCCACCTCACAGGTAATCGCGCCGTGCAGCGCCATAATCAACTGCCCCTTACGATGCTGGTGCAGCTTACTGAACAGTTCCTCAGGCTGCACCCGAATACGAAATGCCACGGCAGGGTCATGGTGGAGATCGGGTTCATATCCATCAAGTCGCAGGCTGTACATCATTTTGTCCGTTTTTAGCGATAAACTGTCATTTTAGCTTGATTTGTTATTCCGGCAAACGCGGTATGGTACGCCCTCACCCGTTGATATGAGATAACAATGACTTTTTCTTCACCACGCGGCAAACACAGCGCCCTGATGATTGCGGGCATCCTGATGATTGCCACCACGCTACGCGTGACCTTCACCGGCGCGGCGCCATTACTGGACGCGATTCGCGCGGACTACCACCTCACCACCGCCCAGACCGGCCTGTTAACCACTCTGCCGCTGCTGGCTTTTGCGCTGGTTTCACCACTGGCCGCAAACGTTGCCCGGCGTTTTGGGATGGAGCGCAGCCTGTTTATTGCGATGCTACTGATTTGCGCCGGTATAGCCGTGCGCTCATGGCCTTCCGCCCCGCTGTTGTTTGCAGGAACGGCGGCGATTGGCTGCGGGATAGCGCTGGGCAATGTACTGCTGCCAGGACTGATCAAGCGCGATTTTTCACAGCATGTCGCCAGACTGACCGGCGCCTACTCTCTGACGATGGGCGCGGCGGCGGCATTAGGTTCCGCGCTGGTGGTGCCGCTGGCGCTGAGCGGTTTTGGCTGGCGCGGCGCGCTGTGTACGCTGATGATTTTTCCCTTACTGGCCCTTCTGATTTGGCTGCCGCAGTGGCGCAACGCCGCCACTGCAACCCTGACCTCCTCCCGCACCTTGCGGGCTCGCGGTATCTGGCGCTCCGCGCTGGCCTGGCAGGTGACGTTGTTTCTTGGTATTAACTCACTGATCTATTATGTGATTATCGGCTGGCTGCCCGCGATATTAATCAGTCATGGTTTCAGCGAAGCGCAGGCGGGTTCCCTGCATGGTTTGCTGCAACTGGCGACCGCGGCGCCCGGTTTGCTTATTCCACTTGTCCTGCACCGCTTTCGCGACCAACGTTGCATCGCCGTACTGGCATCGCTGATGTGCGCCTGTGGCGCCGCGGGATTGTGGTTCATGCCCGTCCAGGCGGTTGCGTGGACGCTGCTATTTGGATTCGGCTCGGGAGCCACAATGATCCTCGGGCTGACCTTTATCGGCCTGCGCGCCAGTTCCGCGCATCAGGCCGCGGCGCTCTCTGGTATGGCGCAGTCCGTTGGCTATTTGCTGGCGGCCTGCGGACCGCCGCTGATGGGAAATATTCATGATGCGCAGGGCGACTGGCAGCTCCCGCTGTTGGCTGTCGCGGCGCTGGCGGTGCTGATGGCAGTGTTCGGCCTCTATGCCGGACGCAACAAGGAGATTGCCACAGCGTAACGTATGGCCCCCGAGATTGCCGGACGACGACGACCTCCGGCAGTTGACGTTTACCCCCGCGCGGCGCGCAACATCGCCTGAACGAGCGGAACCGGTTTACCCGCCAGCGCGCCACGTTCATGCTGGAACAGCGTCGCCACAAAAAACGGATGCGTCACCAGCTCGACCGCGCGGATATCGCCATTGTCATCCCAGCCGGTCACCCGCAGATCGCCGCTTTCCAGCTCACGGGCAAACGCGTCCGCAATACCATAGTTACAGTGATAGCCTTCCGTAACGATCGGCTGACCATAGGCTTTGGCGATCAGCGTATTGGCGCGCAGTTCAATTGCGTCCGTTTTTTCGACCAGCGAGCAGGTCAGCGGCATAATAACCATCCGCCCTTCGGTGTCGGTTTCAGCATGCGCCGCATCGTGCCAGCCCAGCACGTTACGGGCGTATTCCACTATCGCATGTTGAAACCCTCCGCAGGTTCCCAGGAAAGGAATGCTGTTTTCCCGGGCATAGCGAATGGCGGTCAGCGCGCCGTCGGTATTTTGATAAGGACTGCCCGGCACGACCCAGATTGCGTCATACCCCACCAGATCTTCTGCGCTGTTAATTTCCGTACTGGCAAGCCAGTCGTAATCCGCGATCAGCTCAAGGACCGCGGCGGCATCGTCGATGGCCAGGGGAATCGCCTGATGCGCCGTGACGCTGGCGTTATAATCACCGACCAGCGCGATCCGCAGCGTATCTTTTACAGGGGATATTTCCATGAAGAATTCCTTACGTCAGAGCAATTGGGGACAACATAAGGAACCTCAGCCTACCGATCTTTTCCCGCTATCACAATCCCTTAATTTAGGGATGGCGAGCCACGAAGTGCTATAGTGGTAACGTTTTTTTCGTTTTGACGCCTGAATCATGATGAAAAGTAAAATACTGATTAGCGCATGCCTGATGGGGTTTAAGGTTCGCTATAACGGTAGCGAGAAAACCCCTTTAAACGCGGTGCTTTCGCGTCTGCAGGAAGAACAACGTCTGGTCGTTCATTGCCCCGAACTGGCCGCTGGCATGCCGATACCCCGCCCACCGGCAGAAATTGTCTTTGCCAATGGCGATGCAGTCATGCAAGGGCGCGCAAAAGTACACGAAAAGACCGGCAACGATGCCACCGCGCATTATCAACTTGCCGCCTGGCTTGCCCTTCGCGCCGCGCAGGAAGCCGGATGTGTGGTCGCGTTACTTACCGATGGCAGCCCCACCTGCGGCAGCCAGTTTATTTACGACGGCACGTTTAGCGGCAAACGTCATTCCGGCATGGGGGTCGCTACCGCGCTGCTGCGTCAGCACGGCATTACCGTTTTTTCCGACCAGCAGTTAGCTGATTTTTGCGCCTGGATTGAAGAGAGAGATAAACATGAAAATTCAGTGTAAGCGCGTTTATGAACCCGCAGAACAAAGCGACGGTTACCGCGTGCTGGTGGATCGCTTGTGGCCGCGAGGCATCAAAAAAGCGGATCTCGCTTTTGATGAATGGGTCAAAACGCTTACCCCGTCGACCGAACTGCGTAAGATGTTTCATGCCGCAACGATTGATTTTACGCACTTTGCCGGGCTGTATCGTGCGGAACTCGCCGCCGAGCGCCAGGAAGGGGAACGGCTGGCGAAGATTGCCCGTCAGCAAACGCTGACGTTACTGTACGCGGCCAAAAACGACGAACAGAATCACGCCCTTGTGCTGGCGGACTGGCTACGCGAGCTGTGATTCGCGGGCATTGACTGCATCAGGCTGCGCGTCGGGTAACAGTGGCATCAGGTGCTCCGCACGTACCCAGGCAAACCCCTGCTGCCCATTCGCGGCAACCACATCGCCTGTCACCAGCCAGAGCGCCCGCGGCGTCTCTTTTGGCAGCATGGTCGTAAAGCCATTCACCGGGTTGATAAACACCTCGCCCGGTTGACACAGGTGAAACAGTTCTACCGACTTGCCAATATTGCAACGTCCGGCGGACGTTTTCGCGCCAATAATCATCGCCAGCGTGCCTGGCTTTAACTGGAACATACTTCTCTCGTTACGCTCTTGTATTGTAGATTAAGACTATTCCGAGAGATGATAGCCTGCCAGGCCCCCTGTTGTCACTTCGTGGATTGCGGATGATCGCGACGCCACAGTTCCCATTCGTCAATGACTTCGCCGCCCGGCAGTTTGCAATCGGAGCGCACGCCCTGCGGGCTTTGCACCGGCACTAACGTCCCGCCTTTTTGCTCACAATAGACCGCCGCAGGATTTGCCATCCCCACCTTCGGTGGCTTTGGCGCATCGGGTTGCGATGCCGTCGTACAGGCTGACAATAAACAGGCGCATGACAGCGCAATAAGCAGTGATTTCATATTCCCTCCGTTAACGGTGATAGCGCACTAGCGTACCGCGACTGCCTTCCGGTCTCCATGTTTTCCTGCGTCGTCGTTAAAAGCGTGCGGACATTCTCTTTTGTCACTCATTAACCCCTGTTATCCTTGCGGCTCTTTGCATACTTCTGACAGGTGAGCGCATGAGACTGGGCATTCTGTTTCCCGTCGTCATTTTTATTACGGCCGTGGTTTTTCTGGCGTGGTTTTTTATCGGCGGCTATGCCGCGCCGGGAGCATAATTCATGAAAAAAACAACCCTGATAATGATCGCCGTAGCGATGGTCGCTGTGCTGGGAACCGCGTTAGGCTGGTGGTGACGCTGGTCTAAATGACAAAGGCCACCCTGAGGTAGCCTTTTGTCTGCAAATTTTACCGTTTAGCTTTTGATTTTTCTGTAGATAACCAGCACGACAATCGCGCCGATTACCGCGACGGCGAAGCTGCCGAAGTTAAAGCCGTCCACTTTCCCGAAGCCCAAAAGCGTGCTGATCCAGCCGCCGACGACGGCGCCGACGATCCCCAGAATGATCGTCATGAAGAAACCACCACCATCCTTACCAGGCATAATCCACTTCGCCAGAATACCTGCAATAAGACCAAAAATAATCCATGAAAGAATGCCCATTTTTTCCTCACTTATGTTTTTACGTTAGCGGTTTAGTCGCCGTTAAAAAGCATAGCACATCATCAGGAAATTGAAATTTGTGATGAAAATCACTTTATTTACCCTGCGTTGTTCTCCTACAAAAGTTGGGGTTGCATATTCAAATGATAAAGATTATCTTTCTCATTACTGAATAGTTGAGCAAAAAGCTCAAGTATTCAGTACGACATTGCTCACATTGCTTCCAGTATTTCTTGCCCGCCTCTGTGCGGGCTTTTTTTTGACGTTGCCTCGTCATTTATGTCGAACGGGCTGTCATTTCCTCACCCTTCCTGTTCCAGAACCGCGCCACTGCGGGTTTCTTCATTCTGGCACGCATTATGCTTATCGCCATGCGTCATAATGACAATCCGAAGCGTCGGCGACAGTGCTGACGCTTCCTCTACAATTCGCGCTATTTCAGCATTTAACAGGTCTGTTATTGATGAAAAAAATCACCAGTGTGTGCCCCTACTGCGGGGCCGGGTGCAAGCTCAAGCTTGTTGTTGAAAATAACAAAATCATCCGCGCTGAAGCGGCTGAGGGTGTGACTAACCAGAACCAGCTCTGCCTGAAAGGTTACTATGGTTGGGACTTCCTGAACGATACCCGCCTGCTGACGCCCCGTCTGACTCGCCCCATGATCCGCTATGAAAAAGGCGCTAAATTTACCCCGGTCAGTTGGGATGAAGCCATCCGCTACACCGCGCATCGTTTGCTGGCTATCCGCGATACCTTTGGTCCACGCGCCATTATGACGACCGGTTCTTCCCGCGGAACGGGGAATGAAACCAATTATGTCATGCAGAAATTCGCCCGTGCGGTTCTTCATACTAACAATGTGGATTGTTGCGCCCGCGTATGCCACGGTCCTTCCGTCGCCGGACTCCAGGAAACCCTGGGCAATGGCGCAATGAGTAACGCCATTAGCGATATTGAACATTCCAAATGCCTGCTGATCTTTGGCTATAACTGTGCGGACTCTCACCCTATCGTGGCGCGCCGAGTCATTAAAGCGCGTCAGAATGGCGCAAAAATTATCGTCTGCGATCCTCGCCGTATTGAAACTGCCCGCATTGCCGATCAGCATCTGCAGCTTAAAAACGGGTGCAATATGGCGCTGGTTAACGCCTTTGGCTACGTGCTGATTGACGAGCAGTTATACGACAAAGCGTATGTGCAGCAGCATACAGAGGGCCTGGATGCCTACTGGCAGACGGTGAAAGACTATTCCCCTGAAGCCGTGGAACATCTGACTGGCGTTCCGGCTTTGCAGGTGCGCCAGGCAATGCGCACCTTTGCCGCCGCCCCTTCCGCAACCGTGATGTGGGGAATGGGCGTGACGCAGTTCGGCCAGGCGGTTGACGTGGTGCGGGGGTTATCCAGCCTCGCTTTGTTGACCGGTAATCTGGGGCGCCCTTACGTCGGCGTCGGACCGGTGCGCGGACAGAATAACGTTCAGGGTGCCTGTGATATGGGCGTGTTACCTAATCTGTTCCCGGGGTACCAGAGCGTGACCGATCCGGTTATTCGTCAGAAGTTCGCCCATGCCTGGGGTATCAATCCTGAGCGGATGGACGAACACGTCGGGACGCGCATCACCGAAGTACCGCATCTGGCGCTGGAAGGTAAAATCAAAGCCTACTACATCATGGGGGAGGATCCGCTGCAAACAGAAGCTGATTCGAGCCTGGTTCGCAAAGGCTTCGAGGCGCTGGATTTTGTCGTGGTACAGGATATTTTCATGACCAAGACCGCAGAGATGGCCGACGTCATTTTACCGGCAACCTCCTGGGGCGAACACGGCGGCGTATTCACCTGCGCCGACCGCGGCTTTCAACGTTTTGAAAAAGCCATTGAACCGACCGGTGACGTGAAGCGCGACTGGGAAATTATCAGCCTGCTGGCCAGCGAAATGGGGTATCCCATGCATTATGACAACAATCAGCAAATCTGGGATGAGATGCGCGAACTGTGTCCGCTGTTCTATGGCGTAACGTACGAAAAAATGGGTGAAATGGGCCACGTACAATGGCCCTGCCCGGACCTCGATCACCCCGGAACGCCCTATTTGTACGCCAACAGTCGCTTTGACACGCCAGACGGCAAAGGCAAGCTGTTTGCCGCACCGTGGCGCGCGCCTGCGGAAGTTCCGGATGAGACGTACCCGATGGTGCTCTGTACGGTACGCGAAGTGGGTCACTATTCCTGCCGCTCGATGACCGGGAACTGTGCGGCGCTTCAGGCGCTTGCCGATGAGCCGGGCTATGTGCAGATTGCCGCCCAGGACGCACAGGCACTGGGGATCCGCCATCGCGATCTGGTGTGGGTCAGTTCGCGACGCGGCAAAGTGATCAGCCGGGCCGATGTCTCAGAGCGCATTAACCGCGGCACGGTGTATATGACCTACCAGTGGTGGATTGGCGCATGCAACGAACTGACGCAGGACAACCTCGACCCTATCTCAAAAACGCCGGAAACCAAGTATTGCGCGGTGAAGGTAGAAAAAATTACCGATCAACAGTGGGCTGAACGATACGCCGCGCAGACCTACAGCGAGATGAAAATGCGACTGTGTGAGGCGATCGCCTGACAGCGTTTGCGTTTGCACCTGAACCCGCAGTGCGGGTTCAGGCCGCGTTCAATAGCCGACGTGCTGCGGCTCGCCCAGCGACAGCACGCGCGCTTCCCGCCGTTTATCCTTCCGCATAAACCCCAGCGTGATAAAAAACAGCCCTGCCATAAAGGGCAATTCATACAACTCTTCAATCAAATCGGTATAGTTGACGTCGTGCAAAAAGAGTGGAGCCAGCAGACGGTGATGTTCGACAGTATCCGAAATTAAAAACGAACAGGCCGTCAGCGCAAACAGCCACACGGGAAGCGGTTCCTCACGCAGACGACGCGTAATCTCCCGGCGCAGTGAAGCAGACAGGCAAACCGGTAACACCAGCGCGGCAATCAGTATGACCGAGATCCCCCGAAACAGTATTCTGGGTTCGTCAGGAAAATAATCGCGTCCCCAACTGGTGCTTCGCCCCAGCAGCACTACCCACCAGACCACCGCCCATAACCAGAACTGTTTCGCGCCTTCAGGTCGGGAAAGCGGTCGGATATACCAGGCGGTGAACAACGCGCCAAACAGTAGCCATAGCGCCTGTCCGTTCTCAACCCACGCGACAAGCGCGCCATGAAAAAGCGGCAAATGCCAGTTTGCGGTGAACGGGATCGCGACGGCAGCTAGCGTAAGAAAGCCGGTTGTGGAGGAAAAACGTGCGTCAAGTTTCATGGGTATCAGTTCTGTTAAGGTTCTGTTACCCGATCATAAATTTTACGAATATTCTTACCTTAGCAATCCATGCGGTGAACTTAAGGTTTTCTTAAGGTTTCGTTTCAATTCATTTCTGTGATGTGTCAAACATTGCGAAAAGACAAAAAAAACCGTACTGCATCGCCTGTATGCAGTACGGTTGTTATTTCCGACGGTCTTACCAGCCGCAGACGTCGTGCTCGTTTTCCGTATCGTATGAACGAACCGTATTCACCAGATCTTTGACCACCTCAGCGGCCACTTCCGGCACCAGCAGGGTCATCGGCGCATCGGTTTCATAATCGACAGACACACCATTGCTGTTATTCGTCACGCTGACGGTATAGGTTGCTTTTCCCATGATTATTTCTTCCCGGTATGAATGACTTTTCGTTGGTTTGCGCTTTCCAGCAGAACCTCCGGCGCGACGAAAAAATCGATATTGAAATAGGTGTCATCGGTCATCACTTCGATGTTGTGCCACTTTTCAGGTGGAAAAACACCAAACTGACCGGCTTCGATGATCATCACTTTTTCCGGTTCCGGACTGTGTTCATCGGCATAGCCGAGATATTTGACCGCCCCCTGCATCACCGACAGGCGGGGATACACCCCCGGTCGGGTTCCTTTATCAAGGTGGCGTTCGAAAATTCCGGCAGGCGCGGTCTCTTTATTCCAGAACGGCGTGGAGCGCGTATGGATATGGTTTTGTGGAATCTGAAGCATGTTCTTCCCTCATCCAGTCGATAGATGCGGTTGTGTTTAACCCGCTGTTCCAGAAAGGTTACGCCTCATAACTGGCATTTTAAATACACCAAAAGGGGCACATGCTTCTTTTCCACTGTCGGGGCGACACGCCTACTTGTGCGCCTCGCCCCATGACATCATCTAACCGGCGGGATGAGCGGATTGCCGTATTGTTTCAGCCAGCTCTCTGCTAACTTTTTAGTGGCGTAATCGTTCAGATGCCCAACGTCACGGTACAACGGGATCCCGTTAATTTCTGTTTTGCAGATTCCGTCAGGACATTGCACCCTTTTTGGATCGATAACGATCAGAGATGGAAACTTTGTCTGCAGCGTTGCGTACATTTTTTCTGTCCACACCGCCGGATTGATTTGCGGCTGCGGATTACAGGATTGATGCTCATACTCGCCCCGTGTTTTAAAATGCTCATAGAAACAAGTCAGATAATTTTCCGGCATCGGGAACATGCTTTTCACAAGAATCGGCTGCGCGCCAGCATCGATAATGGCTTGTACAGCCTGCCCGGTCGCGCGGGTCACAATATTGATGGACTCAGTTTGTGACGGGGTATCATTAATATGATCTCTCACCCTGAACGCCGCATAGTTTTCCCATACCTGAGAAATGATGACGTATTTATATTTATGGCTTCGAATAGCGTCATAATATTTTTCGACGTTTTCGTGGCAAATCTGATAATGATCGCCTTTATAAGTATACAAATCATCATGGTATACGCCCGGAATCGCCAGACACAACGAAGTCGCTTTCATATCCACAGCAACTTTTGCATTTTTTCCCATGACATCAAAAAAATTCCAGTACTGATTGGAATGCGAATCGCCCATCAGTATCGCACGCTCTGAAGACGTTTTATCCCCTACCACACACGCCATATCGGTTCCTGATACATTCGCATTCATACAGTCCTGCCGCTGTTTTAACTTTGTCTCTTTCAGAACGCTATTGATATGATGAAGCGTCTCACCAAACCGGAGATAACTAAAACCATCAAAATGCTTGCTGACAGGGATCAAAACGATAATGGCGAGCAGTGGCGCGACCAGCAAGATAATCAGCGTTTTTTTCAAAGACTGCCGGGGCTTTCTATAGGGTTTTTCAACAAAATAGTATGATCCCACCGCTAAAAGAATAGACAAACACAGGCCTGCCAGTCGGGCATAGACATGGGTAATCCCTATATAGTGCAATGTCGCGAAAATAGGCCAGTGGAAAAGATACAGTGAATACGAGATTTTACCGAGCCATACGAGAGGGGAGAATGATAAGCAATTATTGATTAGGATATTTTCCCGGGAGCCGCTAAAAATCACTATTGCTGTACTGAGACAAACCGCCAGCGTATAAACGTTGGGATAACCCAGAATGACATCCGTTCTGAAGCTGATAGTAAAAATAACAATAATCGCAAGCAGTGAAATAATATTAAGCGCAACTGTATTTACTCTCTTTGCCAATGGCAGGTAAATACATACGCAGACACCAAGCATAAACTCAAAGAACCGGGAAGCGAAAAAATAATAGGTTTTCGTCGGCTGTGCAGATGTATAATGCCAGGTAATTGCGATACCCACTACCGTTATCAGCAGCGAGCCGTACTTAATCGTTCGCTCATTTGTTTTCTTACGGAAAAAATAATAAATAATCGGAAAAAAAAGATACCATTGCCACTCAACAGACAGTGACCAGGTATGAAGCAATAACATCGCGTTCGAGTCAGGCGCTGCATACGCGGTCGTTTCATCACCAAAATAGCGGTTTGAGACGATCAGTAAGGTCTGTTTTATGCTTTTAAGAAAAGGTGCATAATCTTCAGGTAACCAGAATACCGAAGCCAGGACGAAACAAAAAGCCATCATCGCCAGCATAGCAGGCTGCAAGCGCCATAGCCTGCGTAGGTAAAAGTCGCTAAAGCTAAATTTACCCGCATCCATTCTGTCTTTGATTATCGAGGCAATGAGGAAGCCAGAAATAACGAAGAAAATATCAACCCCAATAAAACCGGATGCGAATACTGTAAACCCGGCGTGAAATAGCACCACCAGCAATACGGCAATCGCCCTGATGCCGTCAATATCTGAACGATATTTCATCCATTACCCTGCCAATAAAATATAAAGCACGGATTTTACACGAGTTTATTTAAAAGTGAACCGCTATGGCTCACTGTTTCTCTGCGCTTCCGATACAAAAAAGCCCGCTGTATAGCGGGCTAACAGATTTACGATTGCAGCGTTGCCAGTCGTGCCGCGAATCCGACGAAAATCAGGCCGATCAGTGAATTTCCCACTTTCGCCAATTTCTTTTTTGTGCGGATGTACTGGGTGACAAACGCGCCGGAGAGGATCAGGAAAGTCAGATAGCAAAAGCTCACCACTTCCAGCGTGGCCGCCAGAATGAAAAATGACAGTCCCGCGTGCGGCGCGTTAACATCAATAAACTGCACAAAAAAGGAGACGTAGAAAAGAATCGCTTTTGGATTGGTCAGGCTCAGTACGAGCGCGCGTTTAAAAATCGCACCGAAAGGCACGGCGTCTTCAGAGGCCCCACTGCCCTTTGATTTAAGCGTGGACCAGAGGATCTTCGCGCCAAGATAAAGCAGATAAAACGCACCGAGATAGCGCACGATATTAAACAGCACCGGCGTGGTTTTAATCAGCGTCGCAACGCCCGCATAGGCTAAAAACATCAGCACCGCATCGCCAATAAACACACCGCTCGCGGCAAGATAGCCGCCCTTTATCCCTCGCCCGACGCTGTTTTTTAAAACAAATATCGTATTCGGCCCCGGCACTAATACAATAAAAATCGCCCCCACCAGATAGGTCCAGTAATTCAGTACGCCATACTCTGCAAACACGTTAACCTCTTCCTGAAACAACACATACGCTTAGCTGCGAAACAATATGCTAACCAATGCACCTGATGATGGAAAGGGAAATCCCTTAAACGGAGATTCCGCGTTGGCGGGTGTTTTATCTGACGACCAGCAGATCCGATACGCGCGTAGTGTAGCGGGGAGAGAGCATCTCCCGTTTCATTTGCCACTGCTGGGTAGTGCCTTGCCCGGCAAAATAGAGCGTTCCCCTTCCCTCTTGCGCATTAAGCTTATCCAGCACGCTCATCAACTTTTCACTGCCCGGACGGGGTGCGTTATCGTCAAACAGATTAAGCTGCGCCACGCCCTGGCTGAAAAAGTCGCCGAGCATCACACCCGCTTTTTGATAACGGTGACCGTCACGCCAGATCGCGTCCAGACAGCGGATCGCCGCGTTAATAATGTCCCGGCTGTCATGCGTTGGCGTCAACAATTCGACCGAGCCATAATTGCCGTAATATTTTTCATTTTCCGCAAACGGACTGGTTTTCACAAAGGCGGAAATATGCCGACAGTATTGATGCTCCGCGCGAAGCTTTTCCGCCGCGCGCGTGGCGTGGCTGCAAATGGCCTGACGCATCTGCTCGTAGTCACTCACCCGCTCGCCAAAAGAGCGGGAACAGATAATCTCCTGCCGGGCGGCTGAAAACTCCTCCAGCGCCAGACACGGTTCGCCGCGCAACTCGCGCACCGTTCTTTCAAGCACCACGCTGAAATTTTTCCTGATGAAGCGAATATCCGTCTCCGCCAACTGCAGTACGTTTTCGATGCCCATCGTTTCCAGCTTTTTCGCAATGCGCCGCCCAATGCCCCACACCTCGCTGACCGGCATTAACGCCATTAGCTTTCTCTGGCGATCCACGTTCGACAGATCCACCACCCCGCCTGTCTGCGGCCACTGCTTTGCCGCGTGGTTCGCCAGCTTCGCCAGCGTCTTGGTTGGGGCGATCCCGACACCAACCAGCAAATGCGTGCGCTGCAGCAGCGTGCGGCGAATCTCCATGCCGAAATCGGTCAGATCCCGGCAATGACGTACCCCCGTCAGATCGCAAAACGCTTCATCGATACTGTATATTTCCACGCGCGGCGTCAGCTCTTCCAGCGTGGTCATTACCCGGTTAGACATATCGGCGTACAGTTCGTAGTTGCTGCTGAAGCAGACGACGCCATAGCGACGAAACAGATCTTTTTGCTTAAAGTAGGGATCGCCCATTTTCACGCCCAGCCGCTTTGCTTCTGCGCTTCGGGCGATGACGCAACCATCGTTGTTTGATAACACGGCCACTGGCTTACCTTTCAGATCCGGCCGGAAGGCGGTTTCGCAGGATGCGTAAAAGGAATTCACATCCACCAGCGCAAACATGATTACTTTGTCGCTTTGATGATGTGCGTAACCACGCCGAAAATATCCAGCGTATCCTCACTGCTCACGCGGATAGGCGACCAGGCGCTGTTCATCGGGTTTAACTGCACCGTGGGCCGCAGCTGTAGCTGCTTTACCGTAAACTCCCCTTCAACTGCCGCAATCACAATGTCACCGTGCGTCGCCTGAAGCGCGCTGTCCACCACCAGCAAATCCCCGTCGCCAATACCGCCCTCAATCATCGAGTCGCCAGCGGCGCGGACAAAATAGGTTGAACTGGGATGCTGAATAAGCAGTTCGTTAAGGTCGATCCGTTGTTCCACATAATCTTGCGCGGGAGAGGGAAATCCGCACTGAACGATATCGGCAAAAAGCGGAGTCGTTACAATCTGGCGCAAGTCAACGGGTCTGTAGAACATCATCATCACACATCCATATATTTACTGTATTTATATACAGTAGATTTAAACAAAGGCGAGATCAAGCGGCGAACAGCGCGTGTTGGCGGGCGTTAAACTGCAGCATGTTGATTTTATTTATTTACGGGGAGAAAAAAATTTTGTGCGGCTCATTCGAATGATTATAAAAGCGCCAACTGAAAACCCGTCGGCATGCGACGGGTTCACAGGATTTAATGATGCAGCATTTCATCCACCACGGCCTGGGCCTTAAGCTGGTAAGGATAATAGGTTGGCCAGTTATCCATCTCTTCCAGCAGCGCCTGCTGTGAGGTATTGCCCATAAAGATATGGAAATGGCTCGACTTACGCGGAGCGATGATATGATCGCTAAACTGCACATATTTCGGCGCGTTGCTGTTCGCCTCTTTGCACTCAAACAGATAACGGACGCCTTTCTTACCCGAGGTATAGGTGAGGATCTTGTGTCCAGCATAGTCATATTTACAGGAGGCGACCTGATCGCCGGTATGGAACTCCATCACGCCGTTTTCAATACCGATCGTTTCGACATCCGTTGCATATCCTTTGCGGTAATACGCTTTTATTTCCTCTGCTGATTTACGCTTATCTTTCTCTGCTTTCTGCGTAAACACCGGATCCAGTTCGCCGCTGACCAGATACGGGTAAACGGATTGCCACATACCGTCCCAGTCGGTCAACGCCCTGTCCCGAACGTTTTTATCGTCGAATACGCCTTCGGCCGCTTTCTGTTCCACCTCTGTCAGCGGAGCGCCATGTGAATGGTGACCGTGTGCGAAGGCATAACCGCTCGCCAGCAGCATTCCCAGAAACAGCGATAGTTTTTTAAAACGAATAACCACAATTGCACCCTCAGTTCATCCATAAAGATGCAATGTTATATTATAACAAAAGAAGATATTCAACTGTCCCGATGAAAACAACGAGGAAAAGCAGGCCGAAAATCAACGGCCACCGCGCGGGTGGCCAATGGCAGGAGGCTGTCAGGCAGCCATCTTCAGGCAGGCGTCGGCGCACGCATTGCAGGCCTGGGCGCACGCCTGACAGTGTTGGTGCTCATGTCGGGCACATTCCTCGGCGCAGGCCTTGCACAGGTCCACGCAAAGACGACACGCCTGACTGAGATAATCGCTGTCCAGGGCCATAAATTGCGCCGCCAGACGGCACATTGCGGCACACTGGGTATCCAGACGGATACACGCTCTCATCATATCGATATCTTGTTCATTCAGGCATGACGCAGCACAGTGATCGCATGCTGCCGCACACGCATAACACATATCAATACATTCACGGTGTTCTTGCTGCATAACTCACTCCTTATTTTTGTCAGAGGAGTAAATAAGTCTGCACAAAATTTCCCACCTCGCCAGGCGGTAAGGCGCATTCACTTTTTTCCGAATAGCAGAATCCTTTTCCATTTCGTGTCGGCAATCACATATTCCACGCCCCGTTGTCCAGAACTTTGATCGGGTCACTTTTTCTACAAAAACCGGATTCGGTATGATGGAGGCGGACATAAAAAACAGGAGGTAATACTATGTATCGTTCTGTTCTGGTTCCAATTGATATCTCTGAATCCGATCTGACCCGCCAGCTCATCCCCCAGGTTGAGGCGCACACCAAAGCGGCAAAAGTCCACTTCCTGGCGGTGATCCCGTCAGTCCCCTTCTATGCTTCCATGGGGCTTGCCTACTCCGGTGAATTACCGGACAGGAACGGTTTACAGGCCAAAGCCTTGCAGAAGCTGGAAGAGATCGTGAAGCAATTCACTATCCCTGAAGGCAGAGTGCAAACGCACGTGGTGTATGGTCCACCTAAAGATCAAATCCTGAAGGTGGCGGAGGCGGTGAGCGCCGATCTGGTGATTATTGCCTCGCACCAGCCAGGCATCTCAACCTATCTGCTGGGCTCAACCGCTGCGGCCGTGGTTCGCCACGCGCACTGCCCGGTGTTAGTGGTACGCTGATCCCCGAACGGGAGTCCGCTGGCTCCCGTTTATTCTGCCTTTACAATCCAGTCCCGAAAGATTTCCATTGCCGGGGTCACTGGCTTCGATTTCAGGTGCGTGAGCCAGTAGCTGCCCATATCGACTTCATTAGCAAAAGGACGCACAAGCTGCCCGCTCGCCAGCTCACGGCTGAACATTTTTGCCGGAACCAGTGCCGCGCCGCCGCTCTGGATGACCGTTTCAACCATCAGGCGCGATGAGTCGAACATTGCGCCATTGATTCGCTCAGCGCCAACCCCTGCGGCCGCAAACCAGGTATCCCACTCATCTGCCCGGTAAGAGCGTAAAAGATTCTCTTGCAGGAGATCGGCGGGATGCGACAGTCGTTGCGCGGTATCGGGCGAACAAAGCACCGTCAGCGGCGCCTCGCACAGCATTTCGTTATGGGTGGCGGGCCACTGACCGCTACCAAAGCGGATGGCGAAATCCAGCCCTTCTGCGGCCAGGTTTACCACGTTGTTATTGGTGCGCAAACGCAGATCGACAAACGGATGCGCTTGCCGGAATTGTTCAATGCGCGGTAGCAGCCAGCCAACAGCGAAAGTCCCAACCGCCGCGACGGTGAGCACCTCACGGTATTCTCCTCCTTCAAACTGGCGGAAAATGGTGTCGATTTGCCCAAACGCATCGGTCAGCACCGCAAACAGCGCCTGCGCCTCATCCGTCATCTCCAGCCCTCTGGGCAGACGCTTAAACAGCACCCGGTTCAGGCGATCTTCAAGTATTCGTACCTGTTGGCTGACCGCCGCCTGCGTTACGCAAAGTTCAAGCGCGGCACGGGTAAAGCTCAAATGACGGGCGGAAGCTTCAAAGGCGCGTAGCGCATTGAGAGGAAGATGAGAACGCATCGAAAAGACTCATAAGATTTTCTTTTATCCAGGGTAAATTCTTCTCGCTTGTTAAGCAAGCGCTGAATGGAGATAGTGCATCACGCCGGCAACCGGGAAACATTTTATTTTTATTGATGTCTCTGGCCTGGATATTTCTGCCTCAAAAACAAAAGTGCCCTTATTTACCCATTCATTGACGATTAAGAAGGTTTTGTATGCTTAAAGAACGGTTTCGCCAGACGGTATTTATCGCTGCCGCTGTTATGCCCTTCATTTTTAGTAGCACTTCACTGCATGCGCAGGCGACGTCAGACGTGCAGCAGGTTCAGAAAAAGCTGGCGGCGCTGGAAAAGCAATCTGGCGGACGCCTGGGCGTGGCGCTGATTAATACCGCGGATAATTCGCAGGTGCTGTACCGCGCAGACGAGCGTTTTGCGATGTGCAGCACCAGTAAGGTCATGACCGCCGCCGCGGTATTAAAACAGAGTGAAACCCATGACGGTATTTTGCAGCAAAAAATGACCATTAAAAAAGCCGATCTGACCAACTGGAATCCCGTAACAGAGAAATATGTGGGTAATACGATGACATTAGCTGAGCTAAGCGCGGCGACGTTACAGTACAGCGATAATACCGCCATGAATAAACTGCTGGCGCATCTCGGCGGCCCCGGCAACGTCACGGCGTTTGCACGTTCCATTGGCGACACGACGTTTCGTCTCGATCGCAAAGAGCCGGAATTAAACACCGCCATTCCCGGCGATGAGCGCGACACAACATCGCCGCTGGCCATGGCCAAAAGTCTGCGTAAACTCACGCTGGGCGACGCGCTGGCAGGTCCCCAGCGCGCGCAGCTTGTCGACTGGCTGAAAGGCAACACCACCGGGGGCCAGAGCATTCGTGCCGGCCTTCCTGCACGCTGGGTGGTGGGCGATAAAACCGGGGCGGGTGATTACGGCACCACGAATGACATTGCGGTGATCTGGCCGGAAGACCGCGCCCCGCTGGTGCTGGTAACCTATTTCACACAGCCACGGCAGGATGCGAAATGGCGTAAAGATGTCCTGGCCGCGGCGGCGAAAATTGTGACGGAAGGAAAGTAATTTCTCTGAACAGAACCCTGCGCAGACACCTGACGGTGTCTGTGCGGAAAACAGCGCTTCGCTGGAAAATTGGTCTACACTAAAAAATGTGTGAATTCACTCTCACCAATCAACCTAACAAGGATGCGCGATATGAAAAAAATTGCTTTCGCTACCACACTGCTTGTCTCAGCCTTCTCTTTCAGCGCCATTGCCGCTGACCAGGTTTCAAAAGAAGAAGTTGATCATTTTAAACTGGAAAAAGTGGGGACGGTAAACGTTTCGCAGAGCGGCGGAGCCATCTCCTCACCAAGCGATCTGCGTGAAGAACTGTCGAAACTGACGGATGAAAAAGGCGCCAAATATTATCACATCATCGCTGCCCGTCAGCATGGCCCGAATTTTGAAGCGGTCGCCGACATTTATAAAGATGCGAAAAAATAAGTCCGTAGTGAACAGTATTCACCCGCTGGTCTGACAAAAGAAAAAGGCCCGGACAAATGTCCAGGCCTTTAAAATTTGGGCCGCCATCGAGGCCTCGAACCCCGTTCCCTACAACAAAAGTCGTTCGCTCTTCCAGATGAGCTAATGGCGGTTAGCCGTTTATCATTATCTGATTGAGAATTTACTCATCAGTGATAACGGGCTGAATAATACATAACTCAAATTAACCCTGCAAGAGCTAAAGTCCTTTTGAAACACCTTTAATTCACTGTTTGCTTATTATTTGCGCGCCGATAGCAAATCAAAAGCGCATCCGTATCCCAACAACACCCTGAATGGGTTCCTCAATATGGCGACCCTGTCGGTAATTCATTTCACCATACAGCGTGGCGGTGCGAGTTACGTCGGCAGACAGACCCAGGCCATACTTACCGGAGATACCGTTAAGATTATTATCAAAACGATTCACATTATTGATTACCGTGCGATTCGATTTTGCTAATTCCTGTTCAACCTCCACCTGAATGTATGGCGCAATAACAGTGTCATGGCTGGAAAAATGGCCTCCCGTGCGTATACCCATCCCGGCAATAAGAGAACGCGCCGCGCCTGTCTTCGCCCTCATCCCGTTTGACAAACGAATATCCGCATCATTAATTTGCGTCCCGGTAAGGCGAAAAAATGGCTCAACGGTGATGGTATCATCCGGCTGGAAAAGTATTCCGCTTTCAGTCGCGGCGCTCAGACCATATTGATGCCATTCTCCCGTTGCATTACCGCCATTGGTCATACGCACCCTGAGGTTATTATTTAATCTATTCGCTTTAACCACGCCATCAATATAAACGCCGTTGTGATGATACCAGGTGGCGTAGCCGCCAATACCGTAACTGTCCACATGGCTTTTTCCGCCCCGGGCGTGCAGGACATGATTTTTGGTCAGCGTGATAAACGCGCCGCTAACAAGCGTTCCATCCTGATATTCCGCCATTCGGTCTCCGCCCAGTTCCAAACCGTTTTGGTGCAGCGTATATTCAGCACCGCTACTGACCGAAACGTGGCTCTTTTTACCCAGATAATGGCCCCAGACATTCCCCTCGTCCGCCTTTCGCTCACGGCCTGAGTGATTACGGTAACTGCGCAGGCCGTCCATTTCTGAACGCATAACATTCAGGCCGACGGTCGCCAGGCTCAGGACTGCATCCGTAGAGGGGGTCGTAATCAGCGAACCGCCGCCATTGCCATTGTTATTCCCATTATCTCCTTCGCTGCCGCCGTCGCCCTCGTTATCTTCATTATCTTCATCGCCTTCGTTACCTTCATTGCCATCGGTCATCGCGCCGAGATACCAGACATTGCCGCTGTAGCCATCCTTATTCTGTTGATGATACAGCGTATAAAGATACGTACCGCCATCAATCGCGGCTGAGCGATGATAATTAGCGCTCACCAGAGAAAATTCCGCTTCACCGCGTTGATCGTGAATAAGATTCACCGTAAGGTCCCTGTCGTCGGCGATTTCATGTCCCGAGTCAAAAACCATGATAGTAAAGCTGCCAGCGCCCTGACCTATCTCGACAAAATTCGCGTTCTTTTTAGCCAGCGATGAGTTAAATAAAAAGTGACCTGAGCCGCTAAGATTATCAATGGTCAGAGCCGCATATTCGCCGTAACTGTCGAGCAGAAAACTTACGTTTCCTCCCTGGAGAATGAGATTGCCGACATAAGCCGGGTCCAGATCCGCGGTGTCGTTATCAATGTCGGTAATGTACAGCGTACCGGCTAGCGTGATGTTATCAGCTACCGCACCGGCATCCATATAGACGCCTCCCGCCTGCCCGACATTCATAAAACCGGTCGCGCGTGCGCCATCATATAAATAAGAACGACCGCCATTGATTGTGGTGTCATTAATAATGGCATTATTCGCCACCGACTGGATCCCGGCGTCAATCCTCGTTCTGTCCGCATAACCTTCGCTATAAACGATCTGATGGCCGCCGTTAATATGCGTGTCTTCGGCCTGCGAGCCGAAATAAATATACTGGCGCGACGTATCATTAAGCTGCGTTTTTTTCGCCGTGGAGGCGGAAAAGTAAACATACTGAACGCTGTTATCATTCAGTATCGTATTTTCCACGAAGCCCGGCGCCCAGGTCTGGAATTGAAGTGTCTGAACACTGTTTCCGTTGAGAGTGGTATTCACCGCCAAACCACCGGTAAGCTGCTGTCGAGCCGTTCCGTTAAGGGTTGTACCTTCTGCAACCGCATTTAAGCCAGAAATATACTGCGCGCCGTGATTAATCGTGGTGTATGTCACCCGCGCGCTGTCACTCAGGTATTGTGAAGAGCCTTCCTCTATCGTTGTGTTTTTTGCATGCGCGTTATCCTTGAGCCATTGCTGCCCGCCGTTATTGAGCTGAGTGCCGGTGATTAGCGCATTTTCATAACCATACTGGCGTCCGCCGCTCCCCTGAACAACGGTATCCACCGCTTCAGAATAAACGTTTTGCGTACCATTGCTGTTGATAATCGTCCCCCTGGCAACGGCGTTATCTCTGACATTTTCAAAACCTTTATCGTTAAGAACCGTACCGTAAGACGTGGCGTTATCCTGTAATTCTAAAACACCACTAATTTTTTGCGGAACAGACATTTCGACAACAATATTTTTTACGACAGCATCTCCATTGTATATTACTGTCTCGCCAGAAATGAGGCAGTTAATATTACAACGCTCATTCGTCGTTTCTGTTTCTACAGGAATTAATGATACCGCCCCGACAGCGGGCGACAACACCGCAAAACCGCAGGCCAGCGTAGAGGCAACAACATGATGAATAAGAGTGCTTGCGGAGGTATTTGCTGACCATCCTTGTGTGCTCATTTAATTTCTCACTTCAGGGACGCCACGGCAAAACCTGATATAACAACAGTAAACCAGACGTATCCTTTCATTAAAAGACAATTGACCTGCTGCGCATAATCACGCACGGGAGGGAATAAAAACCAATGACAGGCTTAAATCAAACGCGTCCATCTAAACACAGATAATGTAAACCAATAGTAAACCGGGACCTGCGCAACAAGGCAAAATAATACGGAAATTCCTTATTAACACGGCAACATTTCCCGAATTATGTTGCTTATACCGTATTCGCGACAATAAAAAACGAGAACCTTTTGGCTCTCGCTTTTATTAATTCCAGAAAGTAAGGTAGCGTAAAATGTGAAGACGCCGTTTACAGCGCCTGTGTCGTCGGACGGAAAATAACCTCTTTCACACCGACATCTTCCGGCCCGCTGATAACAAATGCCACCCTGCGCGCAGAGGTGTCCGGAGGGATACCGACTTGAGTACCATAATCCTGATTAGCCGCGTTTCATCACAAAAAGGAAGGGAAATAAAAATGCCAAAAGGCTCCCGGCGGAGCCTCAATTATTTTCGGTAGTCTACCGGTGTCTGACCGGAACGAATGTACTGTGTAATATTGTCAAATGTCACCATGACAGATTTGCAAAAAATGCATTTTGCGCCGAAAGGGTTTTTCTCGGTAACATCAAAAGCAGAGGTTCTGTACTGAGAACCATGACAACATGGACATCTGAAGTGGATATGAGGAGTCATAACGGTCACCTTAAAGTGCGGGCCTCTGGGGCCCTGGTCTACGCTAAATTCGACGTCCTGATCCTCATTTAACGTTTTAAAATTGTCGCTCTGAATTGCAGAAGAAGGGACAAACACATCTTTGCTGCCATCAGCCGGAGCAATAAAGCCGAAACCTTTTTCAGCGTTGAATTCTTTTACTAAGCCAGTCTTTTTAATTGACATGATCGATACCTTAATTTGAGCCTTCCGGCGTAGGGTTTTTACAGAAACGACGAAGTGAATAGTGGGAAGACTCAAAGAAGGGACAAAGAGAATATACCTGAAATGAGAACTGCTTGAGTAAACAACTTTATAGATCGTTTGTTCTTAAACCGATGAGGTCATTAACGCATGGACGTCTCCGTTAAGCAATGTTTATTTTAGCCATCCGGATATCCTTATAGCCAGAAAATAACTCTGGCGTTCTCTTTAAGCACGTGTATAGTGCACCCTGTAATTAGCATTAAGGAATTTGTTTGTCCCGTAAAATGACAGGAATTGTCAAAACCTTTGACTGCAAAAGCGGTAAAGGTCTAATCAGCCCCTCCGATGGCCGCAAAGATGTTCAGCTTCACATTTCCGCACTCAGCCTTCGCGATTCAGAAGTACTGACCCCTGGGTTACGCGTTGAGTTTTGCCGAATAAACGGTCTGCATGGCCCTTCAGCAGCGAATGTTTATCTTTCGTAATCTGTATTAACACCCTTCGCCCAGGAAAAACCGTGGTGCATCATTAGCCATTCGCTAACAGCCCGCAGTCAGTCTATACCTGGCAGACGTTATCGGAAAAAATAAAAACGGGAACCACTGGCTCCCGTTATGGTGTCACCCAGAATCTGAATTACATATTGGCGATGATCGCGTCGCCAAACTCTGAACATTTCAGCAGCTTAGCACCTTCCATCAGACGTTCGAAGTCATAGGTCACGGTCTTCGCGGCGATCGCCCCTTCCATGCCTTTAACAATCAGGTCTGCGGCTTCGAACCACTGCATGTGGCGCAGCATCATTTCAGCAGAAAGGATGATGGAGCCCGGGTTCACTTTATCCTGACCTGCGTACTTCGGCGCGGTGCCGTGAGTCGCTTCAAACAGCGCGCACTCGTCGCCAATGTTCGCGCCCGGGGCGATACCGATGCCGCCAACCTGCGCAGCCAGCGCATCGGAAATATAGTCGCCGTTCAGGTTCATACAGGCGATAACGTCGTATTCCGCCGGACGCAGCAGGATTTGTTGCAGGAACGCATCGGCAATGACGTCTTTAATGACAATCTCTTTGCCGGTGTTCGGGTTCTTGATTTTCACCCACGGACCGCCATCGATCAGCTCGCCGCCGAACTCATCGCGCGCCAGCTGGTAACCCCAGTCTTTAAACGCGCCTTCGGTGAACTTCATGATGTTGCCTTTATGGACCAGGGTCACGGAGTCACGATCGTTAGTGATCGCGTACTCGATTGCCGCGCGCACCAGACGTTTGGTTCCTTCTTCAGAACACGGCTTGATACCGATACCGCAGTGCTCAGGGAAGCGGATTTTTTTCACGCCCATCTCTTCGCGCAGGAATTTAATCACTTTCTCAGCGTCCGCTGAGTCCGCTTTCCATTCAATACCTGCGTAGATGTCTTCAGAGTTTTCACGGAAGATAACCATGTCGGTCAGTTCCGGGTGTTTAACCGGGCTTGGGGTGCCCTGGTAATAACGCACCGGACGCAGGCAAACGTACAGGTCAAGTTCCTGACGCAGCGCAACGTTCAGAGAGCGGATACCGCCACCGACCGGGGTAGTCAGCGGGCCTTTAATCGCCACACGGTATTCACGAATCAGATCCAGGGTTTCAGGGGGCAGCCAGACGTCCTGACCATAAACCTGGGTGGATTTTTCACCGGTGTAAATTTCCATCCAGGAGATTTTACGCTCACCTTTATAGGCTTTCTCGACCGCGGCATCGACCACTTTGAGCATGGCAGGGGTTACATCAACACCGATACCGTCGCCTTCGATAAACGGGATAATCGGATTCTCAGGAACGTTGAGTTTGCCGTTTTGCAGGGTGATCTTCTTACCTTCCGCCGGAACAACTACTTTGCTTTCCATTCACCTCTCCTTCGAGCGCTTCTGGTTTGCTCGTCTGTCATCGCGCTGCATGTGCCATTGCGTCCTGCTGCACGAATGCGTTAGAGCAATTTTTTGTTAATGTTTTGTAATGAGCATGTCAATACTACCCTAATGTTCGCCGCCATGAAAGACGCTCGTGATTAGGCTATAATGCGGCAATTGCTATAATCTGAAAATACCATGCAGAAAACTTCTTTTAGAAATCACCGGGTTGAGCGATTCAGCTCGCGACAAGCCACTAAGCGGCGCAAAGAAAACCAGCCAAAACGCGTGGTTTTATTCAATAAACCTTACGATGTTTTGCCACAATTTACTGACGAGGCCGGACGGCGCACCTTAAAAGATTTTATCCCCGTACAGGGGATTTATGCCGCAGGCCGTCTGGACCGGGACAGCGAAGGACTGTTGGTGCTGACCAACGACGGCGCGCTACAGGCGCGCCTGACGCAGCCGGGCAAACGCACCGGCAAAATCTATTTTGTACAGGTCGAAGGCGCCCCTACGGCGCAAGCGCTGAACGCGCTGCGCGATGGCGTCACGCTGAACGATGGCCCCACCCTGCCCGCCGGCGTCGAGCTTGTCGCGGAGCCTGACTGGCTGTGGCCGCGCAACCCGCCGATTCGTGAGCGGAAAACCATCCCTACCCGCTGGCTGAAGATCACCTTATATGAAGGGCGTAACCGGCAGGTGCGGCGTATGACCGCGCACGTCGGGTTTCCGACGCTGCGTCTGATTCGCTATGCCATGGGGGATTACACGCTGGATAATCTCGCTAACGGCGAGTGGCGAGACGTCACCAATGCAAATAAAGGATAAAGTATGTTCAAACCACACGTCACGGTTGCCTGCATCGTCCATGCAGAAGACAAATTTTTAGTGGTCGAAGAAACGATAAACGGCAAAGCGTTGTGGAATCAGCCTGCCGGACATCTGGAAGCCGACGAAACGCTGGTGCAAGCGGCGGCGCGCGAGCTGTGGGAAGAAACCGGGATTAAGGCGCAACCTCAATACTTTATTCGTATGCATCAATGGATTGCGCCCGACAAAACGCCCTTTCTCCGCTTTCTGTTCTCTATTGAACTTGCCAATATGTGCGACACTGAACCGCATGACAGCGATATCGATTGCTGCCGCTGGGTCAGCGCAGAAGAGATTCTTCGCGCCCCGAACCTGCGTTCGCCGCTGGTGGCCGAAAGTATTCGCAGCTATCAGCGGCCAGAGCGTTATCCACTGGAAATGGTCGGTGAATTTAACTGGCCGTTTACTGAGGGTGTCAACTAAAAGGGGTGCGTGATAGAATACGCCGCCTTGAAGTTCAATGTCGTGAGTATTCCAATGTCAGAAAGCCCAAAAAAAGTGATCGTCGGGATGTCCGGCGGTGTCGACTCTTCCGTTTCCGCCTGGCTGTTGCAACAACAGGGTTATCAGGTAGAAGGCCTGTTCATGAAGAACTGGGAGGAAGACGACGGTGAGGAATACTGCACCGCGGCGGCCGATCTGGCTGACGCGCAGGCCGTCTGCGATAAGCTCGGCATTGAACTGCACACCGTTAACTTTGCCGCAGAATACTGGGATAACGTCTTTGAGCTGTTCCTTGAGGAGTACAGAGCCGGACGTACGCCAAACCCGGATATTCTGTGCAATAAAGAGATCAAGTTTAAAGCGTTCCTCGAATTCGCCGCAGAAGATTTAGGCGCTGACTTTATCGCCACCGGGCACTACGTGCGCCGCGCTGATGTGGACGGCAAAAGCCGTCTGCTGCGCGGGCTCGACGGCAATAAAGACCAGAGCTACTTCCTGTATACCCTCAGCCATGAACAAATCGCGCAAAGCCTGTTCCCGGTAGGCGAACTGGCCAAGCCGCAGGTGCGTAAAATAGCCGAAGATCTGGGCCTGGTGACGGCAAAGAAAAAGGACTCCACCGGCATCTGTTTTATCGGCGAACGTAAGTTCCGCGAGTTTCTTGGCCGTTACCTGCCGGCACAGCCGGGTAAAATCGTTACCGTAGACGGCGAAGAGATTGGCCAGCACCAGGGGCTGATGTATCACACGCTGGGACAACGTAAAGGACTCGGCATCGGCGGCACCAAAGAAGGGACCGACGATCCCTGGTACGTGGTCGATAAAGACGTTGAGAACAACATCCTGGTTGTCGCGCAGGGCCATGAACACCCGCGCCTGATGTCCGTAGGCCTGGTGGCGCAACAGTTGCACTGGGTCGATCGCGAGCCGTTCACCGGCACAATGCGCTGCACGGTGAAAACACGCTATCGCCAGACTGACATTCCGTGCACCGTGAACGCGCTGGATGACGAACGCATCGAAGTGATCTTTGACGAACCGGTTGCCGCGGTCACGCCGGGCCAGTCGGCGGTCTTTTACCGTGGCGAAGTGTGCCTCGGCGGCGGCATTATCGAACAGCGCCTGCCGTTGCCGGTCTAATTTTTACCTCTTAAATACAAGGAAGCAGTGAACGTGGCAAAAAATTACTATGACATCACCCTCGCCCTGGCAGGTATTTGCCAGTCGGCACGCCTGGTGCAACAACTGGCGCACCAGGGACATTGTGATGCCGATGCGCTCCACGTCTCACTGAACAGCGTCATTGATATGAACCCCAGCTCAACGCTGGGGGTGTTCGGCGGTAGCGAAGCCAATCTGCGCCTCGGCCTGGAGACCCTGCTCGGCGTGCTCAACGCCAGCAGTCGCCAGGGGCTAAACGCAGAGCTAACCCGCTATACCCTGAGCCTGATGGTGCTGGAGCGCAAACTCTCCGCCGCCAAAGGCGCGCTGGATACCCTGGGCGATCGTATTAATGGCCTGCAGCGCCAGCTGGAACACTTCGATCTTCAATCGGAAACGCTGATGAGCGCCATGGCCGGCATTTATGTCGACGTCATCAGCCCGCTGGGACCGCGTATTCAGGTGACGGGTTCCCCCGCCGTACTGCAAAGCCCGCAGGTGCAGGCCAAAGTGCGCGCCTCACTGCTGGCAGGGATTCGCGCCGCCGTGCTCTGGCATCAGGTTGGCGGAGGCCGCCTGCAACTCATGTTTTCCCGTAATCGCCTGACCACTCAGGCAAAACAAATTCTTGCTCATTTAACCCCGGAGTTGTGATCTATGGAATTATCCTCACTGACCGCCGTTTCCCCTGTCGATGGACGCTACGGCGATAAAGTCAGCGCGCTGCGCGGGATTTTCAGCGAATACGGTTTGCTGAAATTCCGCGTACAGGTAGAAGTACGCTGGCTGCAAAAACTGGCCGCGCACGCAGCGATCAAGGAAGTTCCTGCTTTTGCTGCCGACGCAAACGGTTTCCTCGACGCTATCGTGGCAAACTTCAATGAAGAAGACGCCGCGCGCATTAAAACCATCGAGCGCACCACCAACCACGACGTCAAAGCAGTCGAGTATTTCCTGAAAGAGAAAGTGGCGGAGGTGCCTGAGCTGCACGCGGTTTCCGAATTCATTCACTTTGCCTGCACCTCAGAAGATATTAATAACCTGTCACATGCGCTGATGCTGAAAACCGCGCGCGACGAAGTGATCCTGCCGTACTGGCGCAAAATGATCGACGCGGTAAAAGATCTTTCCGTTCAGTATCGCGACATCCCCCTTCTCTCCCGTACTCACGGTCAACCGGCAACACCGTCGACCATGGGCAAAGAGATGGCAAACGTGGCCTACCGCATGGAGCGCCAGTTCCGCCAGCTGAATCAGGTAGAAATACTGGGTAAAATCAACGGCGCGGTCGGTAACTATAACGCACACATCGCCGCGTATCCGGAGGTTGACTGGCACCAGTTCAGCGAAGAATTTGTCACCTCGCTGGGCATTCAGTGGAACCCGTACACCACCCAGATTGAGCCGCACGACTACATCGCCGAACTGTTCGACTGTATCGCCCGTTTCAACACCATTCTGATCGACTTCGATCGTGACGTCTGGGGTTACATCGCGCTGAACCACTTCAGGCAAAAAACCATTGCGGGCGAAATCGGGTCTTCCACCATGCCGCATAAAGTAAACCCGATCGACTTTGAAAATTCCGAAGGTAACCTGGGCCTGTCAAATGCGGTTCTGCAACATCTGGCCAGCAAACTGCCCGTGTCCCGCTGGCAGCGCGACCTGACGGATTCAACCGTGCTGCGTAACCTGGGCGTGGGCATTGGTTACGCGCTGATCGCCTATCAGTCCACCCTGAAAGGGGTAAGCAAACTGGAAGTGAACCGCGATCGTCTGTTGGACGAACTGGATCACAACTGGGAAGTATTGGCAGAGCCGATCCAAACCGTAATGCGTCGCTATAGCATTGAAAAACCGTATGAAAAGCTGAAAGAGCTGACCCGCGGCAAACGCGTTGACGCTGAAGGGATGAAGCAGTTTATCGACGGTCTGGCGCTGCCGGAAGACGAAAAAACGCGGCTGAAAGCGATGACCCCGGCGAATTACATTGGTCGCGCCGTGACAATGGTTGATGAGCTAAAATAAGCCACCCGCCTGTGCCGGATGATGATGCAACGGCATCTTATCCGGCCTGCAATGACCAGACGTGTTTTCCGTGCCGGTGCGCTTCCGGCATTTCCCCTTCCCCGGTTTATTAAATGTTTATCCCCACAGCAACATAATCAGCGTTAAACTATTCATACCGTATATATAGGGAGAAAAGATGATGCGCGTACTGGTTGTTGAGGATAATGCGTTGTTACGCCACCACCTGAAGGTGCAACTTCAGGATGCAGGACATCAGGTTGATGACGCTGAAGATGCCAAAGAGGCCGACTATTATCTTAACGAACACGTGCCAGATATCGCGATCGTCGATCTCGGACTACCCGATGAAGACGGGCTGTCGCTGATCCGTCGCTGGCGCGGGAATGACGTTTCCCTACCGGTTCTGGTGCTGACTGCGCGCGAAGGCTGGCAGGACAAAGTGGAGGTACTGAGCGCGGGGGCGGATGACTATGTCACCAAACCGTTTCACATTGAGGAAGTGGTGGCACGCATGCAGGCGTTGATGCGGCGTAACAGCGGCCATGCGTCACAGATTATCTCCATTCCCCCTTTCCAGGTCGATCTTTCTCGCCGTGAACTGTCGGTGAACGATGAAGTCATTAAGCTGACCGCCTTTGAATACACCATTATGGAAACGCTGATCCGTAATAACGGCAAAGTGGTCAGTAAAGATGCGCTGATGTTACAGCTCTATCCGGATGCTGAACTGCGTGAAAGTCATACCATTGACGTTTTGATGGGCCGTCTGCGCAAGAAGATTCAGGCGCTGTATCCCCATGACGTGATTACCACCGTCCGTGGTCAGGGATATCTGTTCGAACTGCGCTAATGAATAAACTGCTGCGTCACCTTTTTCCGCTGTCTCTGCGGCTACGCTTTTTACTGGCGACTGCAGGGGTGGTGCTGGTGCTGTCTCTGGCCTATGGCGCAGTCGCGCTGGTGGGCTATAGCGTCAGCTTTGACAAAACGACCTTTCGCCTGCTGCGCGGCGAGAGCAATCTTTTCTACACGCTCGCCAGGTGGGAGGACAACAAGATCCATGTCGAGATCCCGGAACATCTCGATATGCAAAGCCCCACGATCTCGTTGATTTATGATGAAAACGGCAAGCTGCTCTGGGCGCAGCGTAATGTGCCGTGGCTGGTAAAACTTATTCATCCCGACTGGCTGAAAACCAACGGTTTTCACGAAATCGAAGCCGATATTGACGCCACCAGCACGCTGGTAAACGAAGACCACTCGGTGCAGGCGCAACTGAAAGAGGTACGGGAAGACGATGACGACGCGGAAATGACCCACTCGGTCGCGGTAAACGTCTACCCGGCGACGGCGCGTATGCCGCAGTTGACGATTGTGGTGGTCGACACGATCCCCATTGAGCTTAAACGCTCTTATATGGTCTGGAGCTGGTTTATTTACGTGCTGGCAGCCAACCTGCTGCTGGTGATCCCGTTGCTGTGGGTGGCGGCCTGGTGGAGCCTGCGCCCTATCGAGGCGCTGGCGCGCGAAGTCCGGGAACTGGAGGAACACCATCGCGAACAGTTAAACCCGGAAACCACGCGCGAACTGACCAGCCTGGTGCGCAACCTTAATCGTCTGCTGAAAAGCGAACGCGAACGCTACGATAAGTACCGAACCACGTTGACCGACCTGACCCATAGCCTGAAGACGCCGCTGGCCGTGTTGCAAAGTACGCTGCGTTCAATGCGCAGTGAAAAGCTGAGCGTTAGCGACGCCGAGCCGGTGATGCTTGAACAAATCAGCCGTATCTCTCAGCAGATTGGCTATTACCTGCATCGCGCCAGTATGCGTGGCGGTGGCGTACTGCTCAGCCGGGAACTGCATCCGGTGGCCCCTTTACTGGATAACCTGACCTCGGCGCTCAATAAGGTTTATCAGCGTAAAGGCGTCACTATCAGCCTCGATATTTCACCGGAAGTGAGTTTTGTCGGTGAACAGAACGACTTTGTCGAAGTGATGGGCAACGTGCTGGATAACGCCTGCAAATATTGCCTCGAATTTGTCGAAATTTCCGCCCGCCAGACCGACGACCATCTGCATATTGTGGTGGAAGATGACGGTCCCGGCATCCCGCAGAGCAAGCGCGATCTGGTGTTTGATCGCGGTCAGCGGGTGGATACACTGCGTCCGGGCCAAGGCGTGGGACTGGCGGTCGCCCGTGAAATTACCGAGCAATACGACGGCAAGATTATCGCCAGCGACAGTCTGTTGGGCGGCGCCAGAATGGAGGTGATTTTTGGTCACCAGCAGCCGGGGCAAAAAGACGACTAACGCTGAAAATCACGGGACCTTCGCTAATAAATATGCGCTCACTACATTCATCCTGTTACGCATCCGTTATAATCGGTTGCAACGAACAGCCTGTGGATGCGCAATATGGAATACCAATTAACTCTCAACTGGCCCGACTTTCTTGAACGCCACTGGCAAAAACGCCCGGTGGTATTGAAACGCGGCTTTAATAACTTCATCGATCCGCTCTCTCCTGACGAACTGGCGGGGCTGGCGATGGAAAGCGAAGTCGACAGCCGTCTGGTAAGCCATCAGGATGGCAAATGGCAGGTCAGCCACGGTCCGTTTGAAAGCTACGATCATCTCGGCGAGAACAACTGGTCGCTGCTGGTTCAGGCCGTTAACCACTGGCACGAGCCCACCGCCGCGCTCATGCGCCCTTTCCGCGCCCTGCCGGACTGGCGTATTGACGACCTGATGATCTCGTTCTCGGTACCCGGCGGCGGCGTGGGTCCGCATCTGGATCAGTACGATGTCTTTATCATTCAGGGGACTGGCCGCCGTCGCTGGCGCGTCGGTGAAAAGTTGCAAATGAAGCAGCATTGCCCGCATCCGGACCTTTTACAGGTCGATCCGTTTGAGGCGATCATTGATGAAGAACTGGAGCCGGGCGATATCCTGTACATCCCGCCGGGATTCCCGCACGAAGGCTATGCGCTGGAAAACGCAATGAACTATTCCGTCGGCTTCCGCGCACCGAATACCCGCGAACTGATCAGCGGGTTTGCCGACTATGTGCTGCAACGCGAACTGGGCAGCACGTATTACAGCGACCCGGACGTTCCCCCACGTGAGCACCCGGCTGACGTGCTACCGCAGGAAATGGACAAACTGCGCACGATGATGCTCGATCTGATTAACCAACCGGAACACTTCAAGCAATGGTTTGGGGAATTTATCTCCCAGTCTCGCCACGAGCTGGATATCGCCCCGCCGGAGCCGCCGTATCAGCCCGACGAAATCTACGATGCCCTGAAGCAGGGCGACGTGCTGGTACGCCTGGGTGGTCTGCGCGTTCTGCGCGTGGACGGTGAGGTATACGCCAACGGCGAGAAGATAGACTCTCCGCATCGTCCGGCGCTGGAAGCGCTTGCCAGCCACATCGTGCTCACCGCCGAAAACTTTGGCGATGCGCTGGACGATCCGTCCTTCCTGGCGATGCTGGCCGCGCTGGTCAACAGCGGCTACTGGTTCTTCGAAGGGTAAGTCGGTGCTTCGCTTATCCGGCCTGCAAGATCACCTCCCGTAGGCCGGACAATACGGCGCCATCCGGTCTCAACAAGACGACGGCTGCTTCGCCGTCAGCTCAGCGATACGCACAATCACCTGTACCGCTTTTTCCATGCCTTCCAGCGTCACAAACTCATGTTTGCCATGATAGTTGTAGCCGCCGGTGAACAAGTTCGGGCACGGCAGTCCCATAAACGACAGCTGCGCGCCGTCGGTGCCGCCGCGGATCGGCTTCATATCCGGTTCAATATCGCAGTCGCGCATGGCCTGCTGGGCGATGTCGAGGATATGCGGGTACTCAGCCACTTTCTCTCGCATATTGTAATAACTGTCCTCGATCACCAGTTCGATATAGCAGTCCGGGTGTAGCCCTTTGCCCACCTTTTTGGCGATCTCCATCATCTTGCGCTTCCGCGCTTCAAACTGTTTGCGGTCGAAGTCGCGAATGATGTAGTGCATATCGGCGCGATCGACGGTGCCTTTCATGCTCGCCAGGTGATAAAAGCCTTCGTAGCCGTCGGTGGTTTCCGGGCTTTCATCTGCGGGCACCTCGTTATGAATACGCGCCGCCAGCGACAGGGCGTTCACCATCACCCCTTTCGCGGTGCCGGGATGAACGTTATTGCCGACAATCTTGATGTTCACGGACGCCGCGTTGAAGTTCTCAAACTCCAGTTCGCCGACGCCGCCACCGTCAACGGTGTAAGCCCACTTCGCGTTAAACGCCGCGACATCAAAGTGCTTCGCCCCCTTGCCCACTTCTTCATCCGGGGTAAAGGCCACCCGAATATCGCCATGGGGGATGTTTTTCTCTTTCAGTACCGCCAGCGCGGTCATGATTTCCGCCACGCCCGCTTTGTCGTCCGCGCCAAGCAGCGTTTTACCGTCTGTGGTGATCAGCGTTTGTCCCAGCAACTGATGCAGCACCGGGAACATGACCGGCGACAGCACCTCATCGCCAATGCCGAGCGCAATATCACCGCCGCGATAATTTTCAACAATTTGCGGATTCACGTTTTTGCCGCTGAAATCTGGTGAGGTATCCACATGTGAAATGAAACCGATAGCAGGGATATCGCCGGGGATATTCGCCGGCAGCGTCGCCATCAGCGTCCCTTTGTCGCTTAACGTCACATTGACCAGCCCCATCTCTTCGAGCTGTTGTTTGAGCAAATGTAATAGCTTCCACTGTCCCTCTGTACTGGGAACCTGTCTCACACCCGCTTTCGACTGGGTATCCAACGAAACGTAGTGTAGAAAACGCTCAAGTAGTTTATCCATGCAGTCATCCTCACTATTTGTGACAACATTATCAGGAAGCCACAAAAGACAAATATTGCGTCAGGTCACTTTTATCCCCGCAAACGAGAATATTTCTCTTCAGACCCCTACTGACTATAACAAGGATTGGCGATTACAGTGGTTTGCCGTAGAATGACCGCCCTCTTTAAGAGTCACCAAGGTGGTCAACCACAAACCCCGTATCGGTCAGCCATCCGATACGTCTACATGGGACAGAGAAAAAAATTGAATAAACAACCGCGTTCGCTTTCACCGCTGGTTCTTTTATCAGGTATCAGCAAAAGCTTCGATGGCAAAGAGGTCATTTCCCAGTTGGATCTGACTATCAATAATGGCGAGTTCCTCACGCTGCTGGGTCCTTCAGGCTGCGGTAAAACAACCGTGCTTCGCCTGATAGCCGGTCTGGAAACCGTGGATTCCGGTCAGATTATGCTGGATAACCAGGACATCACCCACGTTCCGGCAGAAAACCGCTACGTAAACACCGTTTTCCAGAGCTATGCGTTATTCCCCCACATGACCGTTTTTGAAAATGTGGCCTTTGGGTTACGTATGCAAAAAACCCCGGCGGCGGAAATTGCCCCGCGCGTAACTGAAGCGCTGCGGATGGTGCAACTGGAAGAGTTCGCACAGCGCAAACCGCATCAGCTTTCCGGCGGTCAGCAGCAGCGCGTGGCCATCGCCCGGGCAGTCGTCAATAAACCGCGTCTTTTGCTGTTGGATGAGTCCCTCTCGGCGCTGGACTATAAACTGCGAAAGCAGATGCAGAACGAACTGAAAGCCTTGCAGCGTAAGCTCGGCATCACGTTCGTCTTCGTCACCCACGACCAGGAAGAAGCGCTCACCATGTCCGACCGCATTGTGGTCATGCGCGACGGACGCATTGAGCAGGACGGCACGCCGCGTGAAATTTACGAAGAGCCGAAAAACCTGTTCGTTGCCGGATTCATTGGCGAAATTAATATGTTCAATGCGACGGTCATTGAACGGTTAGACGAACAGCGGGTACGCGCGAACGTTGAAGGCCGCGAGTGCAATATCTACGTGAATTTTGCCGTTGAGCCAGGGCAACAACTGCACGTTCTCCTGCGCCCGGAAGATTTGCGCGTGGAAGAAATTAACGACGATTCGCCTGGCGAAGGGCTTATCGGCTACGTGCGCGAGCGCAACTACAAGGGGATGACCCTTGAGTCGGTTGTCGAACTGGAAAATGGTAAGATGGTGATGGTCAGTGAATTCTTCAATGAAGACGATCCCGACTTTGACCACTCGCTCGACCAGAAAATGGCCGTTAACTGGGTAGAAAGCTGGGAGGTCGTACTGGCTGATGAAGAACACAAGTAAATTCCAGAATGTGGTGATTATCACTATCGTCGGTTGGCTTGTGTTGTTTGTCTTTCTGCCCAACCTGATGATCATTGGCACCAGCTTTTTGACCCGTGACGATGCAAATTTCGTCAAAATGGTCTTTACGTTGGACAACTACACGCGTCTGCTCGATCCGCTCTATTTCGACGTGCTGCTGCACTCGCTGAATATGGCGCTGATTGCCACCCTCGCCTGTCTGGCGCTGGGTTATCCGTTTGCCTGGTTTCTGGCGAAACTGCCGCAAAAAGTGCGTCCGCTGCTGCTGTTTTTGCTGATTGTCCCCTTCTGGACTAACTCGCTGATCCGCATTTACGGGCTGAAAATTTTCCTTAGCACCAAAGGCTACCTTAACGAGTTTCTGCTGTGGCTGGGAGTCATCGACACGCCTATTCGCATTATGTTTACGCCGGGGGCGGTGATTATCGGTCTGGTCTATATCCTGCTGCCATTTATGGTTATGCCGCTTTATTCCAGCATCGAAAAGCTCGATAAACCGCTGCTGGAAGCGGCGAAAGATCTCGGCGCCAGCAAGCTGCAAACTTTTATCCGCATTATCATTCCGCTGACCATGCCAGGCATTATCGCGGGCTGTCTGCTGGTGATGCTGCCGGCGATGGGGCTGTTTTACGTCTCCGATCTGATGGGCGGTGCGAAAAACCTGCTGATCGGTAACGTGATTAAGGTACAGTTCCTGAACATCCGCGACTGGCCGTTCGGCGCAGCGACCAGCATTACGCTGACCATCGTGATGGGCCTGATGCTGCTGGTTTACTGGCGCGCGTCGCGACTGCTGAATAAGAAGGTGGAACTCGAATGATCGGTCGACTGCTCCGCGGCGGTTTTATGACCGCTATCTACGCGTACCTGTATATTCCCATCATTATTTTGATTGTGAATTCCTTTAACAGCTCGCGATTCGGCATTAACTGGCAGGGATTTACCACAAAATGGTATGGCCTGTTGATGAATAATGACAGCCTGCTGCAGGCCGCTCAGCACTCGCTGACGATGGCGATCTTTTCGGCTACTTTCGCCACGCTCATCGGTTCGCTGACCGCGGTAGCGCTGTATCGTTACCGTTTTCGCGGGAAACCGTTCGTCAGCGGTATGCTGTTTGTGGTGATGATGTCGCCGGATATCGTGATGGCGATTTCGCTGCTGGTCCTGTTTATGCTGCTTGGCATCCAGCTCGGCTTCTGGTCGCTGCTGTTCTCGCATATTACGTTCTGTCTGCCTTTCGTGGTGGTGACGGTCTACTCGCGTCTGAAAGGGTTTGACGTGCGAATGCTGGAAGCGGCAAAAGATCTGGGCGCCAGCGAACTGACTATTCTGCGTAAAATCATCCTGCCGCTGGCAATGCCGGCGGTGGCGGCAGGCTGGCTACTGAGCTTTACGCTGTCGATGGACGATGTGGTGGTCTCGTCGTTCGTCACCGGACCGGGTTATGAAATTCTGCCATTGAAAATATACTCCATGGTGAAAGTCGGCGTCTCACCGGAGGTGAATGCGCTGGCGACAATCCTGTTGGTGCTGTCGCTGGTGATGGTGATTGCCAGCCAGCTGATCGCTCGCGATAAAACGAAGAGCCTGTCTCGTCAGGCGTAAGTGTTGTTCAATCCGCCTGGAGAGTCAGGCGTTAATCTCAGGGGACGTTAAATGAAAAAATGGTCACGCCACCTGCTCGCGGCAGGCGCTCTCGCTATCGGTATGAGCGCCGCGCACGCGGACGACAGTAAAACGCTCTATTTCTACAACTGGACCGAGTATGTTCCGCCAGGGCTGTTGGAACAGTTCACCAAAGAGACCGGCATTAAGGTTATCTATTCGACCTATGAGTCGAATGAAACCATGTACGCCAAGCTCAAAACCTATAAAGAAGGCGCGTACGATCTGGTGGTTCCGTCCACCTATTACGTGGATAAAATGCGCAAAGAAGGCATGATCCAGAAGATCGACAAGTCGACGTTGACCAACTTCAGCAACCTTGACCCTGACATGCTGAACAAGCCATTTGACCCAAACAACGACTACTCCATTCCGTATATCTGGGGGGCGACGGCTATTGGCGTCAACAGCGACAGCATTGACCCGAAAACCGTCATCAGCTGGGCCGATTTGTGGAAACCGGAATACAAAGGCAGCCTTCTGTTGACCGACGATGCGCGAGAAGTGTTCCAGATGGCGCTGCGCAAGCTGGGTTATTCCGGCAACACCACCGATCCGAAAGAGATTGAAGCGGCGTACAACGAGCTGAAAAAACTGATGCCAAACGTGGCGGCTTTTAATTCCGACAACCCGGCAAATCCGTACATGGAGGGTGAAGTCAACCTCGGGATGGTATGGAACGGATCTGCGTTCGTGGCGCGCCAGGCGGGTACGCCGCTGGAAGTCGTCTGGCCGAAAGAAGGCGGTATCTTCTGGATGGACAGCCTCGCCATTCCGGCAAACGCGAAAAATAAAGAAGGCGCGCTTAAGCTGATCAATTTCCTGCTGCGCCCGGATGTGGCGAAAGAAGTGGCGGAAACCATCGGTTACCCGACGCCAAACCTGGCGGCGCGTAAGCTACTCAGCCCGGAAGTCGCCAATGACAAATCGCTCTACCCGGATGCGGAAACCGTCAGCAAAGGGGAATGGCAGAACGACGTAGGCGCGGCCAGCGCAATCTACGAAGAGTATTATCAGAAGTTGAAAGCAGGACGCTGATCCTGCCCTGCGCCGGGCGGCGGCCTCCCCTGCCCGGCCAGATCATCATCCTCCTTCTTCCCCGCCCCGGTGCGGATATTTTTCCTCCTTCGCCACCAGAAACTGCATCAGTTCACAGTCCGACCTGAGCCTGAATTTATGCATGAGCGCATGGCGATGGGCCAGTACGGTTTTCTGACCAATGTTCATCTGCGCGCCGATCTGCCGGGACGTCAGGCCGGAGAGCAACAGGCGTATCAGATGCTGCTGCTTATCGGAAACGCGCTTATGGGAACAGCTGACGCAGGAGCGTTTAACGTCCTCATCTTTATCTTGCCGGGTTAACGGCCAGTGATGTGCTATCGTATTGCGCAGATGGTCAACCGTGGCGTTATGGGCCATCAACACAATTTGGTGCAGGCAATCCGGCAGTTCGCCGCGTGCGGGAACGTGACGCTGTTCGACAATGCCAATCATCAACCCGGCCTTACAATGTAATAATTCCGGATGGCACAGATAGGCCTCTCCCGGACGCAGAACAGCAACGAGAATATCCGCCGCCCTGATTTTATCTGGATGATAATCAGCAAAAATGACCGTCTGCTGTTCGTCTTCCTGCTGGAATATTTCCGCCAGCAGCGCGGTCAGCCCAAATTTATAAAAGCTATCATCACAGCGGATAATGATATTCATAAAGCGCCTGTCAAGGTTTTACTGATAGGTCATTGAAACGGTTACGACAGCATTAACGGTGCCCGGCATGACATGTCCCTGCTGGCTCACGATGCGGGCGCGCAGTTGCCATGTATAACGCTGACTTTCCACCTGACCGCTAAGTGATTTTCCATCCCCAAGCGGCTGTCCATCGCGGCTCTGAAGCTGTACCGCCACCGGCGTCGCCGTTCCGACGTTTTGATATCGGTCCTGCGGTTGGTTTTGATCCGGACTGCCATTAAACATGACGGTAACCTGAGTAGTGCCAGCGGGACAGTTTTCCACACTCAAATCGAACGCCACCCATGGCGTGGTTGAGCCCGGGGTGTACATGGACGACGCGGTAACCGATTGATCGGCGGTAAGGTCGACCGTTTTCGTTACGCTGTCGCTGCTGATCTGACACGGCGCCGCTTTTACGTTGCCGGTGACGTACAGCGCCACCGGATCGCCAATGCTCCACGCCGGCGCAGAAAATAACATCGCTATTGCCAGTCCTTGTTTACCGGGCATTTTCATCACCTGCTATTGATACGTTACATCCAGCGTTGCCGTGGCATTCGCACTGCCCGGCTTAACAACAGCCCGGGTCTGGTAATAACGCGCCGTCAGGGGAAACGCTTCCTGCCCACCCGCCGATTGTTTCAGCAGGATGCGGTTGTTCAGCTGCAGCGGAATCGTGTTGTAAACCAGTTGCACCCCAACACCTTCCGCCGTGCCGGGCATCCCCTGCCCGTTGAGCGCCAGAACGCCGGAATCGCCGCTGACATCCGGGTTTGGCGTTCCGCTCAGTTCAATGTTGATATTGGTTGAAGGATCGCAATTCAATCCCAGGGTTTGCGTATCGCCGCGCGAGGGGATAAATCCTGGTCGGTCTGAAAATGCGCTGGCATTAATATCGCCGAGATTAAAATTAATCACCTGGCTGGAAAGCGAACAGGCTAATACCGTGACCTGACTTGCGGCGTCCAGCGAAATTTGCACAAAGTGATTATCTGGCGCGCCATACCAGCCCTGCGCAATTAATCCAGGGGTTAAGGGGCCAGAGGTGATGTTTCCGGTTTTATAAAAAATGACGTCATAATTACCGAGGTAATAGAGCGTCTTAATATTCGCGCCATAAGATGGCAGCATGAAATTACCGGCGTCGAACGACGTGCGGATCCCGACGCCGTCGAGGTTAGTGTTATACACTCCGCTCATGGACGCGGGCGTGGCGGATAAGTAATTAAACGTATAGCCGCCATTGCAACTCGCGACGCCAGTGGATGAAAACGACGCCAGTTCAACAAATCCGGAGACCCGGACGCGGGCAATTTCCGCGCCTGCGCCTGTATCACGCTGCACCAGAATATTGCCTGCCGACACGGTTCGAATCAGCGGCGCCGTTATTTCGCACACGTCGGCGGAACACAGACCGGAAAAGGCCAGGATTAACGCGCCGAATAAAAAATGAAATTGCCGCACGGTATTGTTCTCATTGCCATAAGTGAAGTATTCAGCGACAAAGGCTGTTGGCGACGTTGACGCCGGAATACTGTTCTGTCGCATCCAGCGAATAAGCGGCGCGACAGCGCTGTCGCGGGCCGTCTCCCCAGACGACATCCAGCGTACCCAGCCGTTCCATTCCGCTGAGATAAACCTGTCCGTCATCGCCCACAATAAACCCCGGCCCCTTTGCGCCGCTAACGCTGGCAACGGAACCAAACGGCACCGGTAGCCCGTTATCACGGCGTAAATTCAGCAACAGGCGCTGCCCGACGCTGGCGATAAACTCCGCGCGCACGACGGCGCCACGCGTCGGCACAACGTTTTTATTGGTCAACGCCAGTTCCACGTTGTCGGGAACGGTTAGCGTATCCAGTCCGATATCGTTTTTACGATACGGCGATACGTTACTGGCCAGGGTATAGCCGCGAAAATCGGTTTTGACGCCGCTCTGATTTTTCACCCCGACACCGCCTGCGCCCGGCGCTTTAATTAACACGTTAGTTTCTCCCAGCGGCTGGGACAGCGTAACGCCGTCAGCGTGCGCCAACACGCCGCCGGCCAGGGCATAGTTCACCCGCTGGCTCGCGCGGTCGTAGCTGTAGCCGCCGCTCAGTTCCCCATAGGTTCCCTTATAGTCGGCGTTCAGACTGCCGGTATAACCCACGTCATCCGAACCGTATCCCTGCTGGATATTCCAGCTCAGGGCATTTCCTGCCAGCGCCATACCGCTGACTCCGATGCTTTGGGTCGTGCCGCCGCTGCGGCTGTGATTCAGGCCAGAATGAGCCCAGGTATTTGCCATAAACGCCGTCAGCGGCATGCTGACGTTAAGGGCTATCTGGCGATCGCTCTCCGCATGACCGTGATTGCCTGACTGACTGTTTTGACTCTGCGTCCAGCTAATTCCGTAGCTGAGTTGCTTCCAGGTGTTGTTATAGCTGACACTCAGCGACTGCATGGGTTTACCTGAATGCCAGTAATCTTCCCGCACCGCAGTGAGCGACAGCGAACCTGCGCCTGCGCCAAGACTCTGGCTGACGTTAGCCTCCATGCGATTACGCCGCTTCTGCGACAGCACGTTACCGCCACCGTAGGTATCAAACACGTCCTGCATGGCGTAATAATCGCGTGTTGAGTAGCGATAACCGGCAATCGCGAAATTCGTTCCGGTCGCCACGCTGTTTTTGCTGTAGCGAATGCGCCAGGACTGTCCCTGCGCCTTCCCGGCCTCATGTGGTCGGGCCCATGACTGAATCACATCGCCAGAAACCGCCCCTACGACACCGAGGTTTTTGCCCACCCCTATCGCCATCGCGCGGTAGCGTTCAGCGATCTGTATTCCCCCGTAAACGGTAAACGCGTGGGGTAAACCATACATCGCCGTCCCCTGGGAAAATGGAGCGCGCTCCACCCGGCTGTCGTAAGTACGGTAGCGTCCCGCGGTAAGCGAAAATTTGAAGCGTCCTTCACGCTGGAGCACCGGTAATGAGGCAAACGGCACGGTGAAATGCTGCTCGCTGCCGTCGGCTTCTTTCAGGGTCACCTCAAGATCGCCGGCCCCGCCAGTCGGGTACATATCGCTGATCTCAAACGCGCCGGGCGCGACGTAACTTTGATAAATCTGATAGCCGTTTTGCCGGATAATAATTTGCGCATGCGTACGGGCGATCCCCCGGACCACCGGCGCATAACCTTTCAGCGAATCCGGCAGCATGTCGTCATCTGACGCAAGCTGACCGCCGCGAAACGGAATGCTGTCAAAAACATCGGCTGGCGAGGCGCTGTCGCCCAGAACCACCTGCGCTTTCAAGGGAATAATGTTGCGCTGCAGATAGGTGTAAACCGTATCCCAGCGATCGTTGCCCTCGCTGTCGCGATTCCAGGTGGTGTAGTTACGCAGACGCCAGGGGCCGATATTCATGCCCGGTCGCAGATTGGCGTACTGACTGTTGCGGGTTAAGCCGGTATTTTTTTCCCGGCTATTGTCCCCGCTCAGGCTGTAATTCAGCATTGCCGCGGTTATCCCTTCGTCCCACAGTTCCGGCGCGACATAGCCCCGGGCGTGGGCGGAAAGCGCAGCCTGTGGCATACTTAGCATCAGTTTCTGGGAGGAAAATGACAGTTCACTGGATGCCTGAGGGATCGCTGACAGCTCCGCACAGTCGCCTTTCGCCATTAACCCCGGATAGACGTCAGTTCTCACCCCGTAGCGCTGTAAAATAACGTCGCTCAGGCAGGGTTGAAGGTTTCCGTCATCATCCCTGACAAAGTCGACCTCCCGGGTCTCCCGGAGCTCTCCGTTAAGGAGAATATCGACCCGATAGGTTCCTTCTGCCTGCTGACCCGTTTCAAAACCAGAAAGGTCAATTTCCCCGGATGCGCTTTGGGTTCGTTCAAGTAACGCCGGGTTGAAATAATCTCTTCCCTTCGCCTCATTCAGCACAGCTGAAATCATTAATGAGATAAACATCGCCAGTCGGATCGGGGGAAGGTGATTTCTGTAATTTGCTATCATCATTGACTTTATTCCCCGACAGCCATCCCTGGCTATATTGCAGCGCGATGCGCGTCGCCTGTCCCGCCATAATCGTTAATGATTTTAAAGGTGACGGCGCCGCCACTGACGCCGGACGGCAGCGCGAAACGGGCGGTACTTTCCGGCGCAACGAATGTCACATCGTTCACTTTTTTACCTGCCACGGTAATTTCATTAAAATTAATAAAGTATGCGGAAGGATTTTTTACCTGAATAAACTTTCCGTCCAGCCGCCAGATTAATTTCTCTGCCTGCGCTTCCGGCGTCGACTGACGCAGTTGACCGGGACGATAAATGAGCTTTATTCGTGTCTTTACGGCGATTTGCAACGTATTGTCCTTTCGCGCTGCCGACGGGATTGACTTAATGTTCAACCAGAACAACGATTCTTTATTTTCCGGCAAATTTCCGCTGCGGATAATTCGCATTACGTTTTGCTGACCGTTATCCAGACGATAAAGCGGCGGCGTAATAATAAACGGGGCTTTTGTTCGAGCCGCATCCGGTAATTCAATCCACGATTGAATTAAATACGGGATGGTATCGGGATTACTGACGCTCAAAGAGGCCTCTTTTTTTTCACCATCATAAATAACGCGCGTACCGCCAACGGAAACGCCAGCGTGAGTCATCGAAATACCCATCGCGAAAAACACGGGGAACAGGACGCAACAACGTAATGCATTCATACTAAACCTCTGAAAGGGCCAAATACTGGCCCTTAAACGGCGCAGGTAAATCAGTTATAGTTAACGGTAAAATTGGCGACAGCGTTAGCCGGCCCCGCCATCACAGTGGCGCTGGTGGCGACATAAGCCGCGTAAAAATCCAGATGATTATCCGCGGTACTGGATAATGGATACGAATAGCCGTTCACCTCGTTCAGCCCAAGGTTGCTTTTATCCGCTGTTTTCAGTCGAATTGCCACGCCACTCGCCGCACCCGGATCCGGGTTTATCGCCAGTAAACTGTTGTCAAACGCATCAACTAAGCCATCAAACTTGACCTTTGCCGACGTCACGCTGATCGGACAATTGATCAATCTTAAGGTGAATTTCGTTGTCGATGCCTCATCGCCAACGCTGACAAAAGCCGTTTTGGAAACGCTGCCCATATCCACCATCAGGATATTATTGGAACCAATATCCACGGTACATGCGGTATCGAGAATTTGTCCCATAAAATTAACCGTGCCGTCATAGGCGATGGCATTTGAAATAGTCAAAAGACCTGCGACGGATAACGCCATCACTACGCTATTTTTTTTCATCATTGCTATCCTTAACTTTTGTTTATTTATAATCCGGTTAATTTACCGGTGCGAAAACCGCCTCTTTAGCGAGAACATTTCCGCTATGTCTTTGAAAAATGCCAGGCCATAAGTCAAAACCACGTTATCGGGTTACACGTCATTCCGCTTTCTGCAAGCAGCAACCAAATACGTTGTCATATTGCTTAATGATGATTTTCATATAGCTGCATATATTCGCTCAAGTGATTTTTTGGTGTAATTTTACACTTTATTCCAGATTCACTTATTAATTTGCACTCCCCATAATTACTAAATCAAGCAGTAAGTTACGTTATTCCAATTATGATAATGCCATGGGAGAGCAATGATGCCTGCACGCAAAATAGCTACTGAATCAATTGCATATAAAGACCTGCCGATAAAACCGGTAAAACACATTGAGCGGATAATAGATAAACTTCTGCCGCACGCTAACATATACGAAACAAAACCAAGACAAATAATTAACTATAAGAACAATAACTCCCATCAATGCTTACTCCTGCTGAAAGGAACCATTTCAATATTCAGAACGCGGGATAGCTTTATGTTTAATTCCGAAGTCGCGCCGTTTGTCTTTGGCTTAAGTAATCAACTCTGTGATGCCAGTTATCTTTTTATGCGCAGTGAGGAGTGCTCGCGGGTGGCGGTATTACCCCTGACAAAAGTCAATGAGGTCATTACGAAAGAGAATCTGTGGGAAAGCCTGGCGTCGCTGTTGGTTTACACCGCAGGACGGGTTTACGATCATTGTACGCGTATTACCGCGCCCAGTTCCTACGATATTATTCGCTCACAACTTTATGAGTTAATGAAGGAATCTGTTGAGTTCCGCCGCAACATTACCGCGGCGAACTACATTCAGAGCCGAACCTTTTTGTCACGCAGCAGCATTATGAAAATTCTTGCCGACCTTAAAAAAGGTGGCTATATCATCACGGAACGTGGCGTACTTCTCCAGATACAGCAAAATATTCCCCTGAAATATTAGCCGTAGACTATGCTCGTCAAAGTAAGAACCTGATACCGCAGGTTCTCAAAGCGTTAATCATGACCGGACCGCCATCATGTCGCAGCAATCATCGTTTAATCTTCTCAAGCAGCCTTCCGTTTATGCCCCGGAACTGCTAAAGCAGTTGACGCAGGAGCAGGAATTTCGCTGCTATCCTAAAGGCAGTCGGTTTGTTTTTATTCGCGCGGGCGAGCACTGCTGTCAGTTTATCCGTAGCGGTGTGGTCAGCATTGAAAACCAGGAAAATCACCTGGCGCTCGGCATTGCATCCGCCCCTGTCTCGCTGGGTTTTACCAGCGCCTTATCCGAAAAGCTGCTGCTGCGTGCGCTGGAGCCGTGTGAGGTCGCCACCGTGCCCCTTGATACCGTCATGGCGCGCATTGAGGAGAAACAGCTCTGGGAAATCATGGCGAAGCATATGATCGTCGTGATGAATAAGCTGTTTATACAAAATGAGATGGCGACCGCGCCAACCGCCTATGATCTTCTTTGTAAGCAGTTGCTGGCGCTGAATCAGGAGCCGGACAGTATCCGGGAAAGCGTGGCCGCTTATCAGTTTATTCTCGACAGAACGCATATCTCACGCAGCAGCGTCATGAAAATTCTCTCGGCGCTGAAAAAAGGGGGCTATATCGAACTGAGCCAGGGCAAGCTGATCGCGATTAACCATCTGCCATCACGCTTCTAATCGTTATCACGCAGCGATTTATACTGGCCGACGTCAATGCCATAGACCTTCATTTTTCGCCAAAGCGTCGTCCGGCCAATTTTTAACAGCGCGGACATCTCCTGTACCCGTCCGCCGGTGAGTCTGGCGGCGTGAATAATCGCCTCTTTCCCGGCATCCGCGAACGATAAGCTGGCAGACCGCCGCTCTTCCGCCAGAGGCGCATTTCGCCGTTCATTGAAGACATAGTCCGGCAGGTGGCTGAGGTGAATGCGCCCTTTTTCACTGCGCAGCGCCGTATTCTCAATGACGCTGTTCAGTTCAAAATCATTTCCCGGCCAGTCGCAGGCGACCAGTTGCGCCAGCACGTCATCGTCCATCCTGAGCCGCGTGGAAAAGCGTTTCTCAAGACGGCGTAACCGGTGATCGACCAGCGAAGGAATGCTGCTGCGACGCATCCGCAGCGGCGGAATAGTGATCTCAAAAGCATGTAGCGCATAGTAAAGCTGACGGCTGAAGCGGTTTTGTTCCACCAGCAGCGCCAGATCCGCCGTGGTGGCGGCGATAACCTTCACATCGACCGGCACTACGCGCCTGGCATCGAGACGGGTAATCACGCCCTGTTTGATGACCTGCAGCAGCGCCGACTGCAGTGCCGGGGCGAGGTATTCGATTTTTTCCAGATACAGCGTTCCACCGTTCGCCAGTTCCAGCCGACTCAGGCGTCCTTCGCCCTCCTCACCCGCCGTCGTTGACGCAAAATCCAGTGCCCGTTCGGCATACAGTTGACAGTTTACTGCTATGTACGGCCCTTCCGCCCGCTCGCTGTCATTGTGGATCGCCTGGCTCAGCAACTCCTTACCCACGCCTTCCTCACCGCGCAATAGCACCGGAAAAGCGCCGCGCGCCGCCTGGCGACCAAAGTGGACGAGCCGCTGGGTTTGCGGATCGTTCTGCGCCATTTGCGCAAAGGTATAATTCACTTTGCCCAACTGACTGGTCATGAGCTGGCGCATTTTTTCCACCGGGTGCAACAATAAAATAAAGCCTGCGCCCTGTGCGTCCTGGATCGGTTTCAGGGTGATCACCGCATCCACAAACTGATGCTGGCTTTCGAACGTTGCCTCGACATGATGAAGTGGACGATGTTGCCGGACGGCCCGCACCAGCACTGCGGGCAACGTGAATAACTCCGTCAGGTTTTTCCCCTGGGCTGCCGCTACGTCAAGATGCAGCAACCGCGCCGCCCTTGCGTTGATAAACTGCACGTGGCCCTGGGCATTCCAGGTCATCACGCCATCGTCCATGCTTTCTAACAGACCATTCAGATGGTTAAGGTGACGGTTGGATTCCGCCAGCAGACTGTCGGTGAGCAGAGAATTAGCCACCTCGCGGGCTATCGCCAGCGTGAGCGGCAGATCGGATGAGGTATCGTCGCCCGCCCGGCAAACCAGCGCGATCGAACCGGTAAGACGTCCGTGATTATCAAAAACCGGCGTCGCGCAGACGCACCACGGGCGCAACGCGTGCCGGTAATGATGGGAACCCCGGGTTTTTACCGGCTGCCCAAGCAGAGCGGCCAGAGACAGCGCACAGGTGCCAATAATGCTTTCCGCACAGTAGGTCCCCTCAACAAACCCAAGCGCCGCAAGCTGCTCAAGCGTCCCGGCATCGCCGCAGCAGCTCAACACGCAGGCGCTTTCATCAAGAATAAACAGCCCGCACCGACGCGGCATCATGTACTCCCACGCATCTTCCAGCGCCGCCTGTCCCAGCGTCAGCAGCGCCGCTTTACGCCGGCAAATGGTGTCAAAGGTCAGCCCCTGCGCCCGGTGCGGCCTCGACCAGAAATCAGGGCGCATAATACTGGCACAGCGCAACCATGAAGCGCGCAGAAACGCAGGAATCTCGTCATCAGGTGAAGCCATTGCCGGTTATCTCCAGTCAGGGTGCGCTCGCTCGCATTTTTGCTTGTTTTCCGTCAAATACGTTCCAGAATGAAACATTTCTGCTCAGTTTGGTTCCATTATGAAACATAACACCGATGAATTTTCTTTTTCGCGCGCTGGGGCACAATTGCGCTATCGGCAGCGCGCGGTCGCCGTGATGTTGAACACGTCCTGTCCCTGGAGATAACCCGGAGCAAAAAATGAAAAAGCTAATTAACCGTGTGGAAGACGTACTGAGTGAACAACTGGCGGGTCTGGCGAAAGCCTACCCTACGCTGACCCTGCATCAGGATCCGGTGTATGTCACCCGCGCGGATGCCCCCGTTCAGGGCAAAGTGGCGCTGCTGTCCGGCGGCGGAAGCGGGCATGAGCCGATGCACTGTGGCTATATTGGGCGGGGAATGCTCTCCGGCGCCTGCCCCGGCGAAATATTCACCTCGCCGACGCCGGATAAAATGTTTGAGTGCGCCATGCAGATTGACGGCGGCGAAGGCGTGCTGCTGATTATTAAAAACTACACTGGCGATATCCTCAACTTTGAAACCGCCACCGAACTGCTCCACGACAGCGGCGTGAAGGTCACCACCGTTGTGGTTGACGACGACGTGGCGGTCAAAGACAGCCTGTATACCGCCGGACGTCGCGGCGTCGCCAATACGGTCCTGATAGAAAAGCTGGTCGGCGCGGCGGCAGAGCGCGGCGACTCGCTGGAAGCCTGCGCTGCGCTGGGTCGCAGACTGAATAATCACGGTCATTCGATTGGCGTCGCTCTTGAGGCCTGCACGGTTCCCGCCGCCGGTAAACCATCTTTCACCCTGAACGACAACGAAATGGAGTTCGGCGTGGGTATTCACGGTGAGCCAGGTATCGACCGTCGCGCCTTTTCCTCGCTGGATGAGACCGTGGATCAGATGTTCGATACGCTGCTGGAAAACGGTGCCTATAGCCGTACGCTGCGCCACTGGGATCCACAGCAGGGCGTCTGGCTGGAAGACAAACAAAACAAGCAGCCTTTACAGCGCGGCGACCGGGTAATTGCGCTGGTCAATAATCTCGGCGCGACGCCGCTTTCGGAACTCTACGGCGTCTACAATCGCCTGGAAACGCGCTGCCAGGAGGCAGGAATGATTATCGAGCGCAATCTGATCGGCGCCTACTGCACGTCGCTCGATATGTCCGGCTTTTCCATCACCCTGTTGAAAGTGGACGACGACACCCTCGCATTATGGGACGCCCCGGTTCACACCCCGGCCCTGAACTGGGGAAACTAAGGAGAACGTTATGTCACTGACCAGAACGCAAATCGTCAACTGGCTCTATCGCTGCGGCGACATTTTCAACCAGCAAAGCGATTATCTCACCGGGCTGGATCGCGAAATAGGCGACGCCGACCACGGTCTGAATATGCATCGCGGTTTTAGCAAGGTGGTAGAAAAATTACCCGCTATTGCCGACAAAGATATCGGTTTTATTTTGAAAAATACCGGCATGACGCTGCTTTCCAGCGTCGGCGGCGCCAGCGGCCCGCTGTTTGGTACCTTTTTAATCCGCGCCGCCCAGGTGACACAAGCCCACCAGAGTCTGTCGCTGGAAGAACTTTATCAGATGATGCGCGAAGGCGCAGATGGCGTCATCAGCCGGGGCAAAGCGGAACCGGGGGATAAAACAATGTGCGACGTTTGGCTGCCGGTGGTCGAGTCGTTGCGTCTGGCCTGCGAACAAAATCTGTCCATACCCGCCGCCCTGGACGCCGCCGCCGCGCAGGCGGAAGCCGCCGCGCAAAGTACGATTACGATGCAGGCACGCAAAGGGCGCGCCAGCTATCTGGGCGAGCGCAGCATTGGGCATCAGGATCCTGGCGCAACCTCGGTCATGTTTATTACCCAGATGCTGAGCGCAGCGGCAAAAGAGTAAGGACGGTGTGATGGTAAACCTGGTGATTGTTTCTCATAGCGCCCGGCTGGGTGAAGGGGTCGGCGAGTTAGCGCGGCAAATGTTAATGGGCGAAGATTGTAAGATCGCCATTGCCGCCGGGATCGACGATCCGCAAAACCCTATCGGCACCGACCCGATAAAAGTGATGGCGGCTATCGAGTCTGTTGCCGATGCCGACAACGTGCTGGTGATGATGGATATCGGCAGCGCATTGCTGAGCGCGGAAACAGCGCTGGAACTGCTCGAACCGGCTGTTGCCGCGAAAGTTCGCCTGTGCGCCGCGCCGCTGGTGGAGGGCACGCTGGCGGCCACGGTGAGTGCTGCGGCAGGCGCGGATATCGATAAAGTCGTTGCTGATGCGATGAATGCGCTGGAGGCGAAACGTGAGCAGTTAGGTTTACCTTCCCCAGCCGCCCAGACGCAGGCCGCGCCCTCGCTCGCGCTTGCGGACGGCGAAGCGAAGTCGGTTTCGGTGGTGGTAAAGAATCACAACGGGCTGCATGTGCGTCCGGCGTCGCGGCTGGTTTCGACGCTGTCCGGCTTTAACGCCGCCCTTCTGCTGGAAAAGAACGGCAAATGCGTGACCCCGGACAGCCTGAATCAGATTGCGCTGTTGCAGATACGTTGTAATGACACTATTCGCCTGTTAGCCCGTGGCGAGCAGGCGGATGACGCGCTGGCGGCGTTCAGCCAACTGGCGGCCGCGAATTTTGGCGAGTCGGCAGCAGCGACGGCAATGCAGACTGCGACGGCGGCGGTAACGGGAAAAGCATACCGCTATGCGCCGACGCTGCCCCCCGTCGTTAAAAAGAGCGAATTGAGCGTCACGGCAGAACAGTCACGCCTGCGCAACGCGTTGGATCTCACCCTGCTGGATTTGATGTCACTGGTAACCCGCGTCGAGGCGAGCTGGCCGGGCGATCTGGCGGCGATCTTCTCCAGCCACCATATGCTGCTCGACGACCCGGAGCTGTTTACCCGCGCTTGTGAATTACTGCGAAGCGAGCACTGTACCGCAGAGTACGCATGGCAGCAGGTATTAACGGAGATGAGCGCGCAGTATCGCCAGCTTGATGACGCTTATCTGCGGGCGCGCGATATCGACATTGACGATCTGTTGCAGCGTAGTCTGCGTCATCTGCAACAATGCCCGCTTACGTTGCCTGAGTTTACTGCTCCGGCGATTCTGGTGGCGGACGATCTCTGCCCTTCCACCGTGGTGGCGCTTGACCCTGCGGTGGTGAAAGGCATTTGTCTGCGTGGCGGAAGCCCGCTTGCGCACGGCGCGCTTATCGCCCGTGAAATGGGCATCGCCTGGGTTTGTCAGCAGGGCCATGCGCTGGATGCAGTACAAACCGGCGAGGCGCTGACGCTCGACGTCGCGGGGCAGCGCGTCTTACGACAGAAATGACCCTGCCGGTATCCGGTCCGCAGTGTTCAGTGGGCCGGATACACGCTTACCCTACCGTTAGCCCGCAAACTGACCTTTTTGCAGGTCCTGAACCACAGCATGCATTTTGTCGGCAGTGAGCTGGTAAAACTTAATCGACACCGCGGTGAGTAAATAAAACAGCGCGGGCAACAGCGTAAACAGCATTATCACGCCATCCACGGCGCCGTCCGGCTGGGTGTCGCTGTTGGTGGCGTAACCGTAAAACGCCAGTACCCAACCGATAATCGCACCACCAACCGCAACGCCAAGTTTGATGACAAAAATGTTCGCCGCGACGTTCATTCCGGTGATTCGCCGACGGGTTTTCCATTCACCGTAGTTATTAGCATCAGTGATCATCGACCATTGAATCGCGCCATTGCCGCCCTGAATAATCTGGATCGCCAGATGCGCCAGCAGCGGGACAATCCACCATGCTACCGGCAGGAAATAACAGGCTACGCCGAGCGCGGCGTTGAGAATATTGATCCAGAAAGAGAGCTTAATTTTGCAAAAGCGGGTGCCAAACGGTTTCGCCAGCACCGAACCGAGCATTGATGCAAACATCCCGCCAAGCATAAACCAGGTGATCACATCCGCACCTTTGTTCAGCACCGTGTTAACGTAATACACCACTGCGCCGCCGCGGATCACTACCGCCACCAGCATCATAAAGTTATAGACCGACAAAATACGCCACTGCTCGTTTTGAAAAAGGATTTTCACATCGCGGGCGATGTTCATATTCTCCTCTTTAATCGGCTGAACGCGTTCTTTGGTAGTCAGGAAGCAGATCAAAAACATAACGCAGCCAATCGCGCCAAACAGCGCCATCGCCAGTTGAATACCGCTCGCTCTGTCGCCAGGCGAGAGGTAATCCGCCACCGGCAGAATAAAGGCGGTGCCTAACGCGCCGCCAATCGGCGTAATGGCGAACCGCCAGGATTGCAGCGATAAATTCTCATTGGGATCGGCGGTTAATGCCGCGCCTAACGAGCAGTAAGGAATATTAATGGCGGTATACATTAATGTCATAAATATATAAGCCGCGACGGCATAGGCTATTTTACCGCTGTCGCTAAAATCTGGCGTGGAATAGACCAGTACGCAGCTCACGGCAAAAGGGATACAGATTGCCAGCAGCCACGGACGAAAGCGGCCCCAGCGCGTCGCGGTCGCATCGGCAATTGCGCCCATCACCGGATCGGTAATGGCGTCCAGCAGACGGACCAGCAAAAACATGGTCCCCATTACGGCGGGCGGTAGGCCATAAATATCGGTATAAAAATAGGCCAGAATGGCAACGGAAGAGTCAAAGACAATATGGCTTGCGGCGTCGCCCAGGCTATAACCTATTTTTTCTTTTATGGGTAATTGTTCCACTTCAGACATAATTTATCCTTAATAAAATAATAAAAGCAGCACACAACATCCCGGTGCGTGCATTTCTTCACAGATGCTTTTTTCGGTCTATTATGTTTTTTGATTCATTTCTTATGTTTTTTATCTTCTGTGATCGCTCTTCATAACCTGCGTGCGCTTCGGCTGTTGTTATTATTTTGGTGAATATATTTCCCGCCATTACGTCATACCCGGATAACAAAAATGTCTGTAGCTTCGCAAAATGCGGCTTCAACGACGCGCAGCAGGCGATCCTGAACTACGATTTTCTCATGATAAATGCCGTAATCCGGTACGCACTAAGGAGATTATTCAATGCTTACCCCTGCTGTTCGCCATACAGGCGCGCTATCCTGGGCCATTAAACTGGCGCTGACCGGCACCCTTCTCACCTTTGCCTCATTGTCGGCCAATGCAGAAGAACCGATGACCAACCCGCCGCAGCCGCCCGACATTTTGCTCGGTCCCCTGTTTAATGATGTGCAAAACGCAAAATTGTTTCCCGATCAGAAAACCTTTGCTGACGCCGTACCGAATAACGATCCGCTGACCATCCTTGCGGACTATCGGATGCAGAAAAACCAGTCCAGCTTTGACCTGCGCCACTTCGTCAACGTCAACTTCACCTTACCGAAAGAAGGGGAAAAATATGTCCCGCCAGCGGGGCAGTCGCTGCGCGAACATATTGACGGACTGTGGCCGGTACTGACCCGTTCAACCGAAAGCGCGGGTAAATGGGACTCCCTGCTGCCGCTGCCTGAACCTTATGTGGTGCCCGGCGGGCGCTTTCGCGAGATCTACTACTGGGACAGCTATTTCACCATGCTGGGGCTGGCCGAAAGCGGTCACTGGGACAAAATTGCCGATATGGTGGCGAACTTCGCCTGGGAAATTGACGCCTTCGGGCATATCCCGAACGGTAACCGCACCTATTATCTGAGCCGCTCGCAACCGCCCTTCTTTTCTTTGATGGTCGAATTACTGGCGCAGCATGAAGGCGATGACACGCTGAAAAAATATTTGCCGCAGTTACAAAAAGAGTACAGCTACTGGATGGAAGGCGTCGACACGTTACAGCCAGGCCAACAGCATAAGCGGGTGGTGAAACTGGATGACGGTGCCGTACTCAATCGCTACTGGGACGACCGGGATACGCCGCGCCCCGAATCCTGGGTGGAGGATATCGCCACCGCGAAAAGCAACCCCAATCGTCCGGCCACGGAAATCTACCGCGATCTGCGTTCGGCTGCGGCCTCTGGCTGGGATTTCAGCTCGCGCTGGATGGATGATCCGCAGCAGCTCGGTACGATTCGGACCACCAGCATTGTGCCCGTGGATCTCAACTCCCTGCTTTACAAGATGGAAAAAATCCTCGCCCGCGCGAGCAAAGCAGCAGGCGACGACGCACAGGCCAGTCATTATGATCGGTTAGCGAACGAACGTCAGAAAGCCATCGAACATTACCTGTGGAACGACAAAGAGGGCTGGTACGCCGACTACGATCTTAAGAGCAAACAGGTACGTAATCCGCTTACCGCCGCCGCGCTGTTCCCGCTGTACGTCAATGCCGCCGCGAAAGATCGCGCCCACAAAATGGCCGTCGCTACCCAGGCGCACCTGCTCCAGCCTGGCGGCCTTGCCACTACGTCGGTGAAAAGCGGTCAGCAATGGGATGCGCCAAACGGCTGGGCGCCGCTCCAGTGGGTCGCCACCGAAGGATTGCAGAACTACGGGCAGGAAAAAGTGGCGATGGAGGTGACCTGGCGTTTCCTGACTAATGTTCAGCACACCTACGATCGGGAACAGAAGTTGGTAGAGAAGTATGACGTCAGCAGCACTGGCACCGGCGGTGGCGGCGGTGAATATCCGCTGCAGGATGGGTTTGGCTGGACGAACGGCGTCACGCTGAAAATGCTCGACCTGATCTGTCCGCAGGAAAAACCCTGCGACAGCGTCCCCTCCACCCGGCCTGCCGTTCAGCCGACAAGCGCTGAAAACGCGCAAACACAAGCCACGCCGTAATCATGGCGCGAACCGGCCTGGGGCGCCAGGCCGGTTCGCAGATCTCTGTCAGAAACTGTAGCTGGCGCCAACCTGAACAGTCCGGTCGCGCCCGATCCAACAGTTGGTGCTGTCGTAGCAACTGAAGGTCTCTTTATTAGTGACATTCTGCGCGCTGGCCTTTAGCGTCACGCCGCTGAGCGAAGGTAGCGCTTCGCCCAGGCGGTAAGACATTGCCAGATCGTACTGCGTCGTGCCGCCCAGCTTCCCGGCTGTGTTATCCGGCGAAATCTCCATCGGTCCGGTGTAGCGCGCGCCAGCGCCCAGCGTGAGCCCGCGTAGCGCAGTGCTATCGAAGGTGTAATCGCCCCACAGCGTAAAGGCGTTTTCCGGTACCTGAGTGGGCCGTTTTCCTTCGTAGCTTTCATCTTTCGTATTAATCGCATGGGTGTAGGCGTAGTTGGCGATCAGCGTGACGTTGTCAGCAGGACGACTGATGAGGGACAGCTCAGCGCCTTTTGACTCAATTTCGCCAGTCTGGCGGTAATCCCATGTTGGCGTCGCCGAAAAGACATTTTTCTGACGAATAGTGAATACCGAAGCGGTAAAGGTGGTGGCATAGTCAGCCAGCAGATACTTCACCCCGCCCTCCACCTGTTTGCTGGTGGTCGGCTTCACGTCTTTGGTCGTCAGCGAGCCCTGCGGCGAAATCGGCCTGAAGCCTTCAGAATAGCTGATAAACGGGGATATTCCGTTAGCAAAAGCGTACAGCGCGCCAATACGTTTGGTCACCCGATCCTGGGAGATCCACGTTTTCTCGCCGTTCTGCAGCGCGTCAGTGGTCGTCGAGCGATAGTCATCGTAGCGGATACTGGCCAGCAGGTTTACGCCGCCAAAGACGATCTGGTCCTGGAGATAGTAACCATTTTGTTGGTAAGAAAGACGATTTTTTTGCGCGGTGTACAGGCCGAGATCGTCAGTATGAATCTGGTGGAAATCCGGATGGCGCATGTCAATGCCCGGCGTGGCGCTGGCATAACGATAGAAATAATGGCTGTCGAGTTTCTGGTAGTCGAAACCGGCCAGCAGGTGATGCTGCCAGTCGCCCAACAGCACCGTTTTGGTTAACTGGTTATCAATGTTAACGCTCTTAAGATCTTCATCAGTGGTGTAGGCAAAGCGATCGAGCATCCAGACCGGGTTGACGCCATTGCCGGTGGCATAGACGCTGCGCTGGTGGGTATCGACGTCAAAATACCGCGCTTTCTGGCTGAATCCCCAGCCGCTCTCGAACGCATGTTCGAGATGGTAGCCCAGCATCCACTGACGTTGTTTGAAGCCGCTCCACTTATCGCCTGCAAAGTCCCGACGGTCGGCATAACCGGAGCGCAGATATGCGATAGGCAATGGATTCGACGGCGACAGCGACGGCGTATTTTGTACCAGCGCATCCAGCGTCAGACGCGTTCTGCCGTCCGGCTGCCAGCTCACGGAGGGTGCAAGCAGGTAATCTTCATAGCGCGTGGTATATGGCTGATCGTTCCCTTCCGTCGCTTTCCCGAGCAGGCGATAATTCCAGTCGCTGTCACGGATGTTTCCCGTTGCGTCCAGATACCCTTCTTTCAGGTTGCGCGTACCGGTCATAACACCCAACTCCGTTTTCTGCTCCGCCTGCGGCGTCTTGCCCTGAATATTCACCAGTCCGCCCGGCGAGCCGTTGCCGTACAGCACCGACGCGGGGCCTTTGAGAATATCGACATGTTCAATGAGCAGCGGATCGATGCGCGCTTTAGTGTTGCCCGTGACGTTATACGGCAACTGTAAGCCATTGTAGTACTCTTGATCGACGGTGAAACCGCGGATTTTGTACTCGCTCATGTAGGTCGTATTGCCGCGCATTTCCGTTGACACGCCCGGTGCGTAGCGCAATATCTCGTTAACCGACGTTGCATGGCGCAGCGTGATTTCTTTTTTATCGAGAGTATTAATCACCTGCGGCGTCTTACTTTCAGGCACTGCGGATTTGGTCGCGCTGTTGGTCCAGGCAGGCAGCAAGCTCTCCTGCCCCGACGCGGACACCACGATAGTGGCTTCGTCTGCCTCTGCGGCATAACAGGAAGTGGTCAGAGCCAGTGAGATACAGCCAGAGAGCGCGCGCAAGCGAAAGCGTGAAGGGGTTATCATCATGAGAATCGTTATAATATGAAATAGGAATAGCAATTATTCTCATTTTTATTTGCAAATCAACAACACCCTTTCTACGGTATATTTTTTCGCATAAAACAACGGCTCCCGCAGGAGCCGTTGTGCCGAGGGTTAGTCGCGCCGCACAAGCCGGAAAACGCCCAGCACCACAACGGCGCCCACCACCGCGACGAGGAAACTGTGCAGATTAAAACCGCTGATGCTGCCGCCAATGCCGAACATGGTCGCCAGCCAGCCCCCCACTACCGCCCCCACAATACCGAGTATGCAGGTGAGAATAAACCCGCCGCCGTCGCGCCCCGGCATCAGCAGTTTGGCAATAACACCGGCAATCAGACCGAAAACAATCCAGGCAATGATCCCCATGTTGAGGCCCTCTGTTCAGTGAAACCACACGCAACACCTTCTTGCGCCCGTACGCTAAGTATAGGCAAGTCGTTGATCCACGCCGAACCGGGCAGTGCAATTATTCCTTGTGGTATAGATAAGGGTTGTCTTAGGTTCTACCGCGCCCTGCCGATAACCCGTCGAAATCCCGCAACCTGGGCACATAATTACATCGCGTCCAGCGCGCGTTGTAGCTTCCAGATATAGCGCGGCGCCTGCGGCGCGGGATGGTTATCGACGACATGCTCAAAAAATTCGTCCGCATCCAGATCGTTAATTTTTTCGATCGCCTTTTTACGGTCGGAGGAGAAGGTACGCAGCAGCGCACCCGCGCCGTTCGCATACGAAACCACCAGCGCGTACTGCATCACCTGCGGGTCTTCGATGCCTGCGAGCGGACCGTTTTCCAGAATGCTCAGGTAAGCGGCGCCCATCGAAATGTTACGCTCCGGGTTTTTCAGTTCGCTGGTGGAAGGCTCGCCGCTCCAGCCCATACGGCGGTACACATCGCGCCCGGAGGTGGACGCCTTAAGCTGCATTAGCCCGACGGCGTTGGATTTGCTTACCACACTGGGGTTGCCGCCGGATTCAATGGCGATAATCGCGGTAATCAGCTTCGGGCTGACACCCCAGGCTGCGCCGGCTTTCTCACTGATCGGCATCCACTGCATTGCCCGTTTTACCGGCACTTCCGGGTTCCACGGCGGATTTTTATAATCGGGTTTTGAACTACAGCCAGCAAGCAGCACAATCAAAAAAGCAAACCATCTCAATTTCACGTCATCTGTCCTTATGGCCGACGCATCGGGCGTTTATTCGGCGTCAATACAACAATGCAGGCCGGATAAGCCAGGCGTTATCCGGCAAAACGTTCTACTATAGGCGGCATGATATACATTAGGTTTCTGTTGTAGCAAGGAATTGCCATGTCCCGGTTTCACTTAATTGCCCCTTCGGGCTATTGCATTAATCAGCAAGCGGCTTCACTGGGTATTCAACGTCTGGAACAGGCTGGTCACCAGGTAGAAAATACCGCCGTGGTTGGACGACGTTATCAGCGTTTTGCCGGTACCGAAGCGGAGCGCCTGGCGGATATCACTGAACTGGTTAACCTGACGATGCCTGGTACTATCGTCATGCCGGTGCGCGGCGGGTACGGCGCGAGCCGTCTGCTGGCGCATATCGACTGGCAGGCGCTGGCCGCGCGTCAGCAGCAGGATCCGCTGCTCATATGCGGACACAGCGATTTTACGGCGATCCAGTGCGGTTTGCTGGCGTTGGGTAAGGTCATTACCTTCAGCGGTCCGATGCTGGCAGGCAATTTTGGCGCGCCGGAGCTGGACCGTTTTACGGAAGATCATTTCTGGCGGGCGCTACGTAACGCGGTGTATTCAGTGGCGTGGCGCAGCGAAGGCCCGGCGTGTCATACCGAAGGCACTCTCTGGGGCGGTAACCTGGCGATGCTGATTTCCCTCATCGGCACGCCGTGGATGCCGAAAATTGAAAACGGTATTCTGGTGCTGGAAGATATCAACGAGCACCCCTTCCGCGTTGAGCGTATGCTACTGCAACTCTTTGACGCGGGCATCCTCAACCGTCAGAACGCCATTGTGCTGGGTAGCTTTAGCGGTAGCGCGCCAAATGAGTATGACGCGGGATACGATCTCAACGCCGTCTATGCATTCTTACGCGAACGCCTCGCTATTCCGCTCATCACCGGGCTTGATTTTGGCCACGAACAACGCACCGTGACGCTGCCGCTGGGTGCGCATGCGGTTTTGCGTAATGACGCCAATGGCGCTCAGCTTACGCTGTCCGGTCATCCGGTGTTGAAATCTTAAAAAAAGCGCTGGCGAGGGCTAACTAATCCGCGGGAACGGTCGTTAATATGTTAGGCTTAATGAATAAAAAAGCATAATTGAGGAGAATACGACCGTTGGACGCCACTGCAATAATCAGTCTTTTTATCCTGGGGTCCGTCCTCGTCACCAGCAGTATCTTACTCAGTTCATTTTCGTCAAGTCTCGGTATCCCCATTCTGGTTATTTTCCTCGCCATCGGCATGCTGGCAGGCGTTGATGGCGTGGGCGGTATACCGTTCGACAACTATCCGTTTGCATATATGGTCAGTAACCTGGCGCTGGCGATTATCCTGCTGGATGGCGGGATGCGTACCCAGGCCAGTTCCTTTCGCGTCGCGCTGGGTCCGGCGCTGTCGCTGGCGACCGTCGGCGTGCTGATCACCTCTGGCTTGACCGGCATGATGGCGGCGTGGCTGTTTAAGCTGGACCTGATCGAAGGCTTGCTGATTGGCGCGATTGTCGGCTCTACCGACGCCGCTGCGGTTTTTTCGCTGCTCGGCGGCAAGGGGCTGAACGAACGCGTGGGCTCAACGCTGGAAATCGAATCCGGCAGTAACGACCCGATGGCGGTATTCCTCACCATTACCCTGATTGAGATGATCCAGCAGCATGAGACCGGCCTGAGCTGGATGTTCGCGGTCCATATCATTCAGCAGTTTGGTCTCGGGATCGCGCTTGGCTTAGGCGGCGGCTACCTGCTTCAACAGATGATCAACCGCATCTCCCTGCCCGGCGGACTGTATCCGCTGCTGGCCCTGAGCGGCGGGATCCTGATTTTCGCCTTAACCACCGCGCTGGACGGCAGCGGGATCCTGGCGGTGTACCTGTGCGGCTTTTTGCTGGGCAACCGCCCGATCCGCAACCGTTACGCGATACTGCAAAACTTCGATGGGCTGGCCTGGCTGGCGCAAATTGCCATGTTCCTCGTACTGGGACTGCTCGTTACGCCGTCTGACCTGCTGCCCATAGCCGTCCCGGCGCTGATGCTGTCGGCGTGGATGATTTTCTTTGCCCGTCCCATTTCGGTTTTTGCCGGGTTACTGCCGTTCCGCGGCTTTAACCTGCGCGAGCGGGTATTCATCAGTTGGGTTGGACTGCGCGGCGCGGTTCCCATCATTCTTGCGGTGTTTCCGATGATGGCTGGTCTGGACAACGCGCGCCTGTTTTTCAACGTCGCCTTCTTCGTGGTGCTGATCTCGTTGCTGTTTCAGGGCACCTCGCTCTCGTGGGCGGCGAAAAAAGCGAAGGTCGTGGTGCCGCCCGTGGGTTGGCCGGTTTCCCGGGTGGGGCTGGATATTCATCCGGAAAACCCCTGGGAGCAGTTTGTCTACCAGCTCAGCGCCGACAAATGGTGTGTGGGCGCGGCCCTTCGCGATCTGCATATGCCGCAGGAGACGCGCATTGCAGCGCTGTTCCGCAACAATGAGCTGTTTCACCCAACCGGCAGCACCCGTTTACAGGAAGGCGATGTGCTCTGCGTGATAGGACGCGAACGCGATTTGCCTGCGCTAGGCAAACTGTTCAGCCAGTCACCGCCGGTGGCGCTGGACCAGCGTTTCTTCGGTGATTTCATTCTGGAAGCGAGTGCGAAATTCGCCGATGTGGCGCTGATTTACGGGCTGGAAGACGGAACCGAGTATCGTGACAAACAGCAAACGCTGGGTGAAATTGTCCAGCAGTTGCTCGGCGCCGCGCCAGTCGTGGGCGACCAGGTTGAATTTGCCGGCATGATCTGGACGGTCGCCGAAAAAGAAGATAACGCAGTGCGCAAAGTCGGGGTGCGCGTGGCGGGAGAAGAAGACGAAGAATAACGATGGCGATGCCGGACACGCGTAGCCGTCGCCCGGCATCGTTCAATAAGTTACACCGTCACAACCGGCACGCGCAGCGCCAGAGCGCACATTAGCTCATAACCGACGGTGCCGGCGGCAGCTGCGACGTCGTCAATCTTAATCTCTTTGCCCCAAAGCTCAACCGGCGTGCCAATCCCCGCCTGCGGACAGGGCGTTAAATCCACCGCCAGCATATCCATAGAGACCGTACCCACCGTCATCGTGCGCACGCCGTCAACCAGAACCGGCGTTCCCGTTGGGGCATGGCGCGGATAGCCGTCGGCATACCCCGCCGCGACAATACCGATCCGCTGTTCGTGCTGGGCTGTGAAACGCCCGCCGTAACCAACCCGGTCGCCGGCTTTCAACGTCTGTACGCCGATGATTTCGCTGCAAAGGGACATGACGGGTTTCAGCCCGGTATTGGCGATATCACGCCACTGGCCGGAAGGCGACGCTCCGTACAGAATAATCCCCGGTCGCACCCAGTCGCCGTGGGCTTCCGGATGCCACAAGGTTGCCGCAGAATTCGCCAGCGAACAGCGGCATTCCAGCCCTTCCGTCGCCTGCGCAATCCGCGCCATCGCCTCATTGATGCCGTCAGGGTGTTCAGCATCGGCAAAATGCGACATCAGCGTCATCTCGCCGACGTTCGGCATGGCCCGCAGTTGTTGCCAGACTGTCTGCAACCGTTCCGGTAGAAAACCAAGACGGTTCATCCCCGTATTCACTTTCACGTACACGTCCAGCGGCGCGTTGAGTTTCGCGTTCTGGATTGCCTTCAACTGCCAGTTGCTGTGTACGCACGTTGTCAGCCTCCAGGTATCGTATACGGTCAGATCGTCTGCATGAAAGAAGCCTTCCAGCATCAGGATCGGTCCTTTCCAGCCGCGCTCTCGCAGGGTTATCGCTTCTTCTAAATTGAGCAGCGCAAACCCATCGGTGCCGCCTAACGCATTCCAGATACGTTCAATGCCATGTCCGTAGGCGTTGGCTTTAACCACTGACCAGACGCGGGCGTCCGGTGCAGCCTGACGGACAATACTCAAATTCTGCTTCATCGCCTGCAGGTCAAGGCTGGCCAGTATAGGGCGGGTCATTTCGCATCCTTATCAGTGATGTGCGCCATGAAGTTGCTGTGGCCGGGATGGCGTATACCCCGGGCTGTAACGCGCCACGCTCAAATCCTCATACGGGATCGCGGGCGTGCGGCCAGAGAGGATATCGCTCAGGAGCTGTCCGGAGCCGCAGGCCATGGTCCACCCCAGCGTCCCGTGTCCGGTATTCAGCAGCAGATTTTTAAAGCGGGTTCGCCCCACGACCGGCGTACCATCCGGCGTCATTGGGCGCAGCCCGGTCCAGAATGTGGCCTGTTCAATGCGTCCACCGCGCGGGTAGAGATCGCGCACCACCATCTCCAGCGTTTCCCGACGCGGCTGGAGCAGTTCGGTATTAAAGCCGACGATTTCCGCCATGCCCCCGACACGAATGCGCTGATCGAAACGGGTAATGGCGATTTTGTAGGTTTCATCAAGAATAGTCGAAACAGGCGCGCCGTCCTCTTCCGCCACAGGGATCGTCAGCGAATAGCCTTTCAGCGGATACACCGGAATATCGACAATGCCTTTCAGCATCGCCGTGGAATAGGAGCCAAAGGCCATCACATACGCATCGGCTTTGATGATTTCGTCGCCGCACTTCACGCCATAGATACGCTCGCCTTCACAGAGCAGCTTGTCCACCGGCGTGTTGAAACGGAACGTGACGCCAGCCTGTTCAGCCATTTGCGCCAGTCGCTGGGTAAAAAGCTGGCAGTCGCCCGTTTCGTCGTTCGGCAACCGCAGCCCGCCGGTCAGCTTATGCGCCACTTCCGCCAGCGCCGGTTCCACTTCCGCCAGCCGGGCAGATTCCAGCAACTGGTACGGCACGCCCGCGTCTTCCAGCACCGCGATGTCCCGGGTGGCGTTTTCATACTGCTGTTCGGTGCGGAAGAGTTGTAGCGTCCCGCCCTGACGTCCTTCGTACTGAATGCCGGTTGACGCACGCAGCGCTTTCAGACAGTCGCGGCTGTACTCCGCGAGACGCACCATGCGGCCTTTGTTTTCCATGTAGTGGCGGGTGTCGCAGTTCCGCAGCATTTGCCACATCCATTTAAGTTGAAACGGCGAACCGTCCAGACGCACGGCCAGCGGCGCGTGGCGCTGGAACATCCATTTAATTGCCTTTAAAGGAACGCCTGGCGCCGCCCAGGGGGCGGCATAGCCTGGTGAAATCTGTCCAGCGTTCGCGGCACTGGTTTCCAGCGCCGGACCGGGTTCACGATCGATGACGGTAACCTCGTGCCCGGCCTGACATAAATACCAGGCGCTGGTCACGCCAACGACGCCACTTCCCAGTATGACAACTCGCATAGCCACTCCGTTAACAGTAAAAGAACAATCTTCTAATTACATCTTGATAACCCAGATGAAAATATTATTCAACATATGGCTTTTTTATGGTGACCTGCCTCACAGATAGCCGATTGCAGGGTGATAGCGATTGTTTGGCATCTCCTGCTATGCCGCATTTTTATCCAGCATAAAATAGCGTAGCGATGGCAATTTCTGGCGGGATAACCAGCAGAAATCGCGAAGAAAAGATCGCATCGCCAACACGGTTTTTAACAGGGTGTTCTATGCTTGAAATGAGGTGCTCCACACAGAGAGCGCCGCCAACAATGAGGGTGCGCGAATGGCTACGATTGATTCCATGAACAAGGACACCACACGGTTGAGCGATGGACCCGACTGGACGTTTGATCTGCTGGATGTTTACCTGGCAGAAATAGACCGTGTGGCAAAACTCTACAGACTGGACACCTATCCGCACCAGATTGAGGTCATCACCTCCGAGCAGATGATGGACGCCTATTCCAGCGTCGGGATGCCGATCAATTATCCGCACTGGTCATTTGGCAAAAAGTTTATCGAAACCGAAAGATTGTATAAACACGGGCAGCAGGGTCTGGCCTATGAGATTGTCATTAACTCGAACCCGTGTATCGCTTATCTGATGGAAGAGAACACCATTACCATGCAGGCGCTGGTAATGGCTCACGCCTGCTACGGGCATAACTCTTTCTTCAAAAACAATTATCTGTTCCGCAGTTGGACCGACGCCAGCTCGATTGTTGATTACCTGATTTTTGCCCGCAATTACATCACTCAGTGCGAAGAGCGTTACGGCGTTGATGAGGTGGAAAAATTGCTGGACTCCTGTCATGCGCTGATGAATTACGGGGTTGATCGCTACAAGCGTCCGCAAAAAATCTCTTTGCAGGAGGAGAAAGCCCGTCAGAAAAGCCGTGAAGAATATCTGCAAAGCCAGGTAAACATGCTGTGGCGTACACTGCCGAAGAAAGAGGAAGAAAAAACGGTGGCCGAGGCGCGACGTTATCCGTCGGAGCCGCAGGAGAACTTGCTCTACTTTATGGAGAAGAACGCGCCACTGCTGGAGTCCTGGCAGCGTGAGATCCTGCGTATCGTACGCAAAGTGAGCCAGTATTTCTATCCGCAGAAGCAGACCCAGGTGATGAACGAAGGCTGGGCCACCTTCTGGCACTATACGATCCTGAATCATCTTTATGACGAAGGCAAAGTCACCGAGCGCTTTATGCTGGAATTTTTGCACAGCCACACTAACGTGGTGTTCCAGCCGCCCTATAACAGCCCATGGTACAGCGGCATTAATCCCTATGCGCTGGGCTTTGCGATGTTCCAGGACATCAAGCGCATCTGTCAGTCGCCAACGGAAGAAGATCGCTACTGGTTCCCCGATATGGCGGGATCAGACTGGCTGGAGACGCTGCATTTCGCGATGCGCGACTTTAAAGATGAAAGCTTCATTAGCCAGTTCCTGTCGCCGAAGGTGATGCGTGATTTCCGCTTCTTTACGGTGCTGGACGACGATCGGCATAACTATCTGGAAATCTCTGCGATTCATAACGAGGAAGGCTACCGTGAAATCCGCAATCGCCTGTCGTCACAATATAACCTGAGCAATCTTGAGCCAAATATCCAGGTGTGGAATGTCGATCTGCGCGGCGATCGCTCTCTGACGCTACGCTACATTCCGCACAACCGCGCGCCGCTGGACAAGGGTCGTAAAGAGGTGCTGAAGCACGTGCATCGGCTATGGGGATTTGACGTGACGCTGGAACAGCAGAACGAAGACGGCAGCGTTGAGCTACTGGAACGCTGCCCGGCGAGAGTGAACAGTTTGTAATCGCCCTGTCGCCCGCAGGGGAAACCGCCGGGTTGGATAAACGCAAAAAACCTCTCTGCAGAGAGGTTTTTCTTTTATGTCCTATCGCCCCTGAATCGCGAGATCGCCCGGCAGGTTTTTCTGCATCCGGTGCCAGATCTCGCCGCTGTCGTGACCGTAGCGGCGTACCGTTTCATACACCTGATCGTGCGCGCCTTGCAGGCAGAGTTGCGACAGCTTGTGATAGAACCCCAACGCCAGGCTGCGCGCTTCCGGATTAGCGAAATAGTGACGCCCGATACGGGTGTACAGCCCTTTCATGCCGTTGAGGATCAGGCCGTAAATCGGGTTGCCGGAGGCAAACGCCAGGCCGCGGAAAATGTTGTAATCAAGTTCCGCAAAGGCGTCGGCGTGGTCGGCAACTTCCTGCGCTGTCGCCAGCACTTCCTGAGCTTTGTCAGGATGCTGACGAAATGCGGTGCGGATAAAGATCGTTGAGATGTTGGTTCGCACCGACAGCAGATTATCAATCAGTTGCGGAACGCTTTCATGATCGAGACGCGCCAGGGTTTCAAGAATGTTCAGCCCGGACGTTTCCCAGAAATTATTCACCTTCGTCGGTTTGCCGTGCTGAATGGTCAACCAACCATCACGCGCCAGACGCTGAAGCACTTCACGCAAAGTGGTACGCGTCACCCCGATCAGCTCGGAGAGTTCACGTTCAGCAGGCAGAATAGTGCCCGGGGGGAAGCGGTTATTCCAGATACTTTCAATGATGTACTCTTCCGCGAAACCCGCCGGGCTCTGCGCCTTAATGACCATAGTGAGATTTCCATTACACAGCAAAACATAGTTACACTCATCATACCAGACGGGTTACAACCCCGATAGCGCAGGCAACAAAGAAAAAGGGGATCAAGGCTTCATTTTCCGGATAACGCCGCGCCGGTATATAAGGTTAAGGACTTGCCTGGTTTACCGCTGACCGCTAAGCTTTGCGGCTAAACATAAAAACATCATTTCATTTAATTAGGTAAGGGAAACCGCCATGGAGATCTCCTGGGGTCGCGCATTCTGGCGCAACTTTTTAGGCCAGTCGCCAGACTGGTACAAACTCGCTCTACTGATATTTCTGATCGTTAACCCGCTGATTTTCATGATCAACCCCTTTGTAGCGGGATGGTTGCTAGTGGCGGAATTTATCTTCACGCTGGCCATGGCGCTGAAATGCTACCCGCTGCTGCCGGGCGGACTGCTGGCGATTGAAGCGGTGATGATCGGCATGACCAGCGCCGCCCATGTGCGCGAAGAAGTCGCGGCCAATCTGGAAGTCCTGCTGCTGCTGATGTTTATGGTGGCGGGCATCTACTTTATGAAGCAGTTACTGCTGTTTATTTTTACCCGCCTGCTGTTGAGTATTCGCTCCAAAACCATGCTATCGCTAGCCTTCTGCATTGCCGCCGCCTTTCTTTCGGCTTTCCTTGATGCGCTTACCGTGGTTGCCGTCGTGATCAGCGTTGCCGTTGGCTTTTACGGTATTTATCACCGTGTAGCCTCCGCGCGCGGTGAAGATAACGATATTCTGGACGACAGCCATATCGATCAGCATTACAAAACGGTGCTGGAGCAGTTCCGCGGCTTTTTACGCAGCCTGATGATGCACGCAGGCGTTGGGACCGCGCTTGGCGGCGTGATGACCATGGTGGGCGAACCGCAGAACCTGATTATTGCAAAAGCCGCCGGCTGGCATTTTGGCGACTTCTTTCTGCGCATGTCGCCTGTCACCCTCCCCGTGCTGATTTGCGGCCTGCTGACCTGCGTATTGGTAGAGAAAATGCGCTGGTTTGGTTATGGCGAAACGCTGCCGGAAAAAGTGCGTGAAGTCTTGCAGCAGTTTGACGATCAAAACCGCCATCAGCGCACCCGTCAGGACCGACTGAAACTGGTGGTGCAGGCGATTATCGGCGTCTGGCTGGTGGTTGCCCTGGCGCTGCATCTGGCGGAAGTGGGGCTGATTGGCCTGTCGGTCATTATTTTAGCGACCTCGCTAACCGGCGTTACTGACGAGCACGCCATCGGCAAAGCGTTTACCGAGTCACTGCCCTTTACCGCCCTGCTGACCGTGTTTTTCTCGATTGTCGCCGTGATCATTGACCAGCATCTGTTTACGCCTATCATCCAGTATGTCCTGCAGGCGTCGGAGCATGCCCAGTTAACGCTGTTTTATCTGTTTAACGGGCTGCTCTCTTCGATCTCCGATAACGTCTTCGTCGGCACGATTTACATCAACGAAGCCAAAGCGGCGATGGAAAGCGGCGCGATCTCACTGCAACAGTTTGAACTGCTGGCGGTGGCCATTAATACCGGCACCAACCTGCCGTCCGTCGCCACACCAAATGGCCAGGCGGCCTTCCTGTTCCTGTTGACTTCTGCCCTTGCGCCATTGATTCGCCTCTCTTATGGTCGGATGGTGTGGATGGCGCTGCCTTATACCGTTGTTCTGACGCTGGTGGGTCTGCTGTGCGTGGAGTTCACTCTCGCCCCGTACACTGAATGGATGACCCGGATCGGCCTTTTAGCTACACTTCCATAACAACTTACCGGGCATTTCACTGCCCGGTTTGCCTTTTTGCGTGATAATTATCCAATTACACAATATTTCATTTTCTCCTGGTGGCGCAGTTATTGAATTGGTTTACACTGCCGTGTCTACGCATATTGCAGGGAAATAACTATGTTGCGATTTTTGAACCAGTGCTCACGGGGTCGGGGCGCATGGTTACTGATGGCATTGACTGCCCTGGCGCTCGAACTGGTCGCGCTGTGGTTTCAGCATGTCATGCTACTTAAACCGTGTGTGTTGTGCATTTACGAACGCTGCGCGCTGTTTGGCATCATGGGCGCCGGGTTAGTCGGCGCCATCGCGCCGAAAACGCCGTTACGCTATGTCGCGCTGGTGATTTGGATCTACAGCGCCATCCGCGGCGTTCAACTGGCATGGGAACACACCATGATTCAGTTACATCCTTCCCCCTTCATGACCTGTGATTTTATGGCGCGCTTCCCGGGCTGGCTGCCGCTGGATAAATGGTTGCCGCAAGTGTTTGTTGCCTCTGGCGACTGTGCGGAACGTCAGTGGGAATTTTTAAGCCTCGAAATGCCGCAGTGGTTGTTGGGCATTTTTGCCGCTTATCTGGTGGTGGCGATTCTGGTGTTAATCGCGCAGCCGTTTAAGCCGAAAAGACGCGATCTGTTTGGTCGTTAATCCGCAACGCTCCCACCCGGGGGCGTTTTTTTTGCCGGAAAATCATTGCGTGCGACGCTTTATAAGATGTATATTAAATGCATCTTATAAAGCCCACCAGGGGGAGTCCTTATGTCACATCTACGCATCCCGGCAAACTGGAAAATCAAACGTTCAACCCCATTTTTCACCAAAGATAACGTCCCCGCAGCGCTTCTCTCCCACCACAACACTGCCGCCGGCGTTTTCGGTCAATTGTGTGTCATGGAAGGGACGGTCACCTATTACGGTTTCGCTAACGAAGAAGCAAAAGAACCGGAAGTGAAAGTGGTGATCAACGCCGGCCAGTTCGCCACCAGCCCACCGCAGTACTGGCACCGGGTCGAGTTGAGCGATGACGCTCAGTTTAATATCAACTTCTGGGTCGATGAAGATCACGAAGGCGAGCAGATGTATCAGGCGAAAAACGCATAACATCCGCTCTCAGCATGGGCGGCTCAGTCCGCCCATTCAGGTTTATTCAGAATATGGTCCTGCCAGTCGCGGACTTCTGACTCTTTTACCGCAATATGGCGCACCGAGATGCGTTCGCCGTGCATCGCCGCTTTTGACCCCGTCAGCAGAGGGTGCCACGCGGGTAACCCTTTCCCTTCCGCCAGTAAACGATACGCACAGGTCATCGGCAGCCATTCAAAAGTCGGCAAATTATCACGCGTGAGTTTAATGCAGTCAGGCTCGTATTCGAAACGGCGTTCGTAGTTGCGACACTGGCAGGTTTTGATGTTTAACTGTCGGCAGGCGACATTGGTAAAATAGATTTCGTCAGTGTCTTCGTCCATCAGCTTATGCAGACAGCACTGACCACAGCCATCACAGAGCGACTCCCATTCGGCATCGGTCATTTCATCCAGGGTTTTACTTTGCCAGAAAGGTAAATCGCTCATCAGGGTATCCGCCATTGCTGTAAAGCTGCACCTTATAACCAGTCTGGCACGCTGATGCAAGTTTTGCCGCCCAAAAAAGGCGGCAAAGGGCTTTTACAGAACGCGAGTCGTAAGGGAATGGCCGTTGAAATGAATCTCCAGCTCGTCGCCGCTGGCAAGCGGCCCGACGCCTTCCGGGGTACCGGTCAATACAACGTCTCCGGCCTTAAGGGTAAAGAATTTACTCATATACGCAATCAGCGGCACGATTTTGTGGATCATGTCGGCGGTCGTGCCCTGCTGGCGAACCTCGCCGTTTACCGTCAGGCTAAGCGGCGTATCCTGCGGATCGCCGTTAAATTCAGCAGCCGGAATAAACCCCGACAACGGGCAGGAATTATCGAAGCCTTTGGCTTTTTCCCATGGCTGCCCCGCCTTCTTCATTTTGCCCTGTATGTCGCGCAGCGTCAGATCGAGCGCCACACCGTAACCGGCAATGGCTTTACGCACATGATCTTCCGTCGCCTGGCGTAACGTAGCGCCAATCAGAACCGCCAGTTCGACTTCATGATGCACCGCGCCCATCGCCGTTGGAATCGCCAACGGCTGGCGCAGATCGCAAAGCGCTGTTTCCGGTTTGATAAACAGCACCGGCTCATCCGGCGTCGCGCTTCCCATCTCTTTAATATGCTTTGCGTAGTTGCTGCCTACGCAAACCACTTTGCTTGCCGGGAAGTCGAGCAGCGCGCCCTGCCAGTTATGATGTTGATACATGCTTTTCCCCTAATCTGTCATCCTGGATGGTCAGTAATGGCACCGGCAAGGCTTAACGCCGGATACCGTTTATTTATCCGTTTCTGGAGCGTGCTGCGAGGAGGCTGAAAGATGTTGCTTCAATAAATCTTCCGGCGGCGGAGGCAATTGTAAATAATATCCCTGCTCCGCTAAGGCTTGCTTTACTTTATCCAGATCGGCGTTGACTAACTTCTTACGACCATCCAGCGGCAATATCATTGCCAGTTTTGGCTGGCCAAATCCTTTCATCAGCTCTTCAGGTACGCGTGAAAAATCGTCTTTTTTTTCGACATATAAATAGGTCTGGTCACGTCGGGTACTTCTGTAGATCACACAAAACATACATTTTACTCTGAATTAAACGGTTGGCGACTTGCCTCAATATAATAGTGACTATAACATGCCTTCTGGACTTCGGAATATCATCCCATATCGGGGATGATAAATAGCAAATTGAGTAAGGCCAGGATGTCAAACACGCCCATCGAACTTAAAGGCAGTAGCTTCACCTTATCAGTGGTTCATTTGCATGAAGCCGAACCCGAGGTTATTCGTCAGGCGTTAGAAGACAAAATCGCTCAGGCTCCCGCTTTTTTAAAACACGCCCCGGTGGTGATTAACGTCAGCGGTCTGGACGCGCCGGTAAACTGGCCGGTTCTGCAGGAGGTGGTGACCTCCACAGGACTGCGGATTATCGGGGTCAGCGGCTGCAAAGACGCCCGTTTAAAAGCGGAAATCGACCAGATGGGCCTTCCCTTATTGACTGAAGGGAAAGAAAAAGCCGCGCGTTCCGCGCCAGCTGAACCCGTCGCCCCTGTCGCCCCGGCGCAAAACGCTGGTTCCGTCACAAAAACGCGATTTATTGATGTGCCGGTTCGTTCCGGTCAGCGCATTTATGCACCACAATGTGATCTGATTGTTACAAGTCACGTCAGCGCTGGCGCAGAGCTTATCGCTGACGGTAATATTCATGTCTACGGCATGATGAGAGGCCGTGCGCTGGCGGGCGCAAGCGGCGATCGGGAAGCGCAAATTTTTTGTACCCATCTGACGGCAGAACTGGTCTCTATCGCAGGTGTTTACTGGCTGAGTGATAAAATCCCAGCAGAATTTTATGGCAAAGCGGCCCGTTTGCAGTTAGCAGACAACGCTTTGACAGTTCAACCGTTGAATTGATCCCTTTTTAACAAGGAATTTCTATGGCACGCATTATTGTAGTTACTTCGGGTAAAGGGGGCGTTGGCAAAACCACCTCCAGCGCGGCCATCGCTACTGGTTTGGCCCAGAAGGGAAAGAAAACTGTCGTTATTGATTTTGATATCGGCCTGCGTAACCTCGATCTTATCATGGGGTGTGAACGCCGGGTCGTTTACGATTTCGTCAACGTCATTCAGGGCGATGCGACGCTGAATCAGGCGTTAATCAAGGACAAACGTACTGAAAACCTCTTTATTCTTCCTGCCTCTCAGACGCGCGATAAAGACGCCCTGACCCGCGAAGGCGTCGCGAAAGTCCTCGACGATCTGAAAGCGATGGATTTCGACTTCATTGTCTGCGACTCCCCGGCGGGGATTGAAACCGGCGCGCTGATGGCGCTCTACTTCGCCGATGAAGCGATCATCACCACGAACCCGGAAGTCTCCTCGGTTCGTGACTCCGACCGCATTCTGGGGATTCTGGCGTCGAAATCCCGCCGCGCCGAAAATGGCGAAGAACCGATCAAAGAACATCTGCTGCTGACGCGCTACAACCCGGGCCGGGTGAATAAAGGCGATATGCTCAGCATGGAAGATGTGCTGGAAATCCTGCGCATTAAGCTTGTCGGGGTGATCCCGGAAGATCAGTCTGTACTGCGCGCCTCTAACCAGGGCGAGCCGGTCATTCTGGATATCAATGCAGACGCGGGTAAAGCGTATGCCGATACGGTAGATCGTCTGTTGGGAGAAGAACGTCCTTTCCGCTTCATTGAAGAAGAGAAGAAAGGTTTCCTCAAACGCCTGTTCGGAGGATAAGTTATGGCATTACTGGATTTTTTTCTCTCGCGGAAAAAGAGTACAGCCAACATCGCGAAAGAGCGATTACAGATTATTGTCGCAGAGCGTCGTCGTAGCGACGCCGAGCCGCATTATTTACCGCAGTTACGCAAAGATATTCTTGAGGTCATTTGTAAATACGTACAAATCGATCCTGAAATGGTCACCGTTCAGCTTGAACAAAAAGACGGCGACATTTCTATTCTCGAACTTAACGTGACATTGCCAGAAGCGGAAGAGTCGAAATAACGCTTTCGCTCAGAAAAATCCTGGAAAAAAAGGCGGAACTTTCTGCCTTTTTTTATTTGTATAAGAAAATCGTAATAAACATTTTTTCTGCTCAAAATATTGGTTATTTATACAGTATGACCTGAATTCATTTCACGGAAAATGTCGGATAGCGGTCGGCGAAATAATCCCGCAAAAACTCAACCGTAATTCGTACCTTCGCGGAGTTCGCCAGCCGGGAGACATAAACGGCCCAGATGTTTGCTGGTTGATAATACTCCGGCAGAACCTGCACCAGTTGACCGCTGGCAATATTGTCACAGACATCCCACCATGAGCGTAACGCAATCCCCTGGCCGTCCAGGCACCACTGGTGAACGATCTCCCCATGGTTCGACGACAGCGCGCCTGTCACTTTGATGGCATGTTGCCCCTCTTTATTTTGGAGTTGCCAAACGCCAAATGGGTGATCGCGCTCTTTTATTACCAGACAGGAACAGGCGGACAGCTCCGTCAGTTGCTTTGGCGTGCCGTGCTGCGCTAAAAATGACGGCGAGGCGCAAAGAATACGATAGTTCGTACCCAGTTTGCGGGCGATAAGATTCGGCGCGATATCATCGCCAATGCGAATATCCAGATCGACGCCTTCATTTGCCAGATCCACCAGCCGATCTTCGACATCAAAGCGCAATTCCAACTGGGGATACTGCTTCGCCAGTGCTGAAAGCGCGGGCGCTACCACGCGTCGGCCAAAGCCAAAGCTACTGATGATCCGCAGCATCCCTTGCGGCACCTGACGTACGTCAGAAAGCTCGTCCATCATCTGATCCACATCATACAAAATACGCTGCGCCCAGGCGTAGATGCGCTCGCCCTCTTCGGTCATGCTCACCCGCCGGGTGGTGCGATGTAGCAGAACCACGTTGAGCGTATGTTCCAGTAGGGCGATACGTTTGCTGACGAAGGCAGGCGATACGCCCAGCTCCTGCGCCACCGCGGCAAATCCCGAACGCCGGGCAACCTGCATAAAGACGCGTAAGTCATTTAACAACGGCAGATTATTCATGATCTGTGTTTTATGTTTCACCAGTTGGTCTCATTAACTGCCGTTCAGTCAATTATAGGATAGCGGTGAAGTCAATTTTCTGAGCCGATAAGTGAGATCTGAAATGAACAAAACCTGTCGCATTGCCGCCATCCCCGGAGACGGCATTGGTAAAGAGGTTCTGCCGGAAGGGCTACGGGTGTTAAAGGCCGCCAGCGAGCGCTGGGGGCTGTCTCTGAGTATTGAAACCTTTGAATGGGCCAGCTGTGAGTACTACCAGCAACACGGCAAGATGATGCCGGATGACTGGCACGCACAGTTGTCATCGTTTGATGCCATCTATTTTGGCGCGGTTGGCTGGCCGGACACCGTGCCGGATCATATCTCCCTGTGGGGATCGCTACTGAAGTTCCGCCGTGAATTCGATCAGTACGTTAACCTGCGACCGGTACGCCTCTTTCCGGGAGTGCCCTGCCCGCTCGCGGGCAAGCAGCCTGGCGATATTGATTTCTACGTGGTGCGAGAAAATACTGAAGGCGAATATTCGGCGTTGGGTGGACGGGTTAATCCGGGCACCGAACATGAACTGGTGATCCAGGAGTCGGTGTTTACCCGCCGCGGCGTGGATCGCATTTTGCGCTATGCGTTCGAACTGGCGCAAAGTCGCCCGCGTAAAACGCTGACCTCCGCCACCAAATCTAACGGGCTGGCGATCAGTATGCCATTCTGGGATGAACGCGTGGAAGCAATGGCGCAGCACTTTCCCGCTATTCGCTGGGATAAGCAGCACATCGATATTCTGTGCGCCCGGTTTGTCATGCAGCCGGAACGCTTTGACGTAGTGGTCGCCTCAAACCTGTTTGGCGATATTCTGTCTGACCTCGGTCCGGCGTGTACGGGTACCATTGGCATCGCGCCTTCCGCCAACCTGAACCCGGAGCGCACTTTCCCCTCCCTGTTCGAACCGGTCCACGGTTCCGCGCCGGACATATACGGCCAGAACATTGCCAACCCGGTCGCCACTATCTGGGCAGGCGCGATGATGCTCGATTTCCTTGGGGAAGGCGATGCGCGCTATACCGCTGCCCATGACGGTATCCTGGCGGCGATCGAGCAAGTGATTGCCAGCGGACCGAAAACGCCTGATATGAAGGGGAACGCCTCAACCCGGCAGGTAGGCGAGGCTGTCTGCGAACGGATACGGTCCATGCAGTAAGCGAAGGCCGTACATGGCGGATGTCCAGCCGGAGCGGGCTGACATTAGCCCTGACGCGGATACTCCGCCAGCAGCGCATGAAGCTGCGCGGCCATCAACTCGCCGCGCCAACCGGAGATCAATTCTGGCTCGCCGTTTTGCGGTTTGAGCTGCCAGTGCCAGTTAAGCAACTGGTTGATCTGGCGGCGTGACGCCAGCAGTTCGGCGCTGACGTTATGCCCGGCGCTCACTCCGGCAATCAGCGCTTTAATATCTTTAAACGCTTTCCGATAGCCAGGCATGTCGATCAGATTAAGCAGCGGCGCTGGCAGCGCCTCCTCGGGTAACGCCTGCGCTTTGGCAACCAGCGCGAGCAGCGTCTTGCCATGGAAGCGAATTTCACTGCCGGAAAGCCCGAGGCTATCGAGTTCCCCCATGCTGCCGGGCATATAGCGCGCCACCGACCACAGATGTTCTTCACGCACCACGAAGTTCACCGCCAGATCGCGCTCGCGCGCCTTTCGCAACCGCCAGTCGGCAAGCAGTTGCAGACAGGCCAACTGGCGGGTACGCAGTTGCCAGGCATTGGTGATATCACGCCACGCCTCTTCCGGCGCCAGAATATCCTGACGACGTTGCTGCATCAGACGGCATTCGTCCAGCGCTGCGGGCAGCCAACCAGCAGCTTCGGTTTCCGCCATCAGTTTTCCGGCGATCGGCAACAGATACCATACGTCCGCCGCCGCATATTCACACTGGCGTTCCGTCAGTGGACGCGCCAGCCAGTCGGTCCGCGACTCGCTCTTGTCGAGCGCCACGCCGCTAAACTCTTCGACCATTGAGGCAAAACCCCACGACAGCGGGCGACCGCAGAAAGCCGCCAGAATTTGCGTGTCGATCAGCGGCTGCGGCAGCTCGCCAAAGGCATTCAGAAACACTTCCAGATCTTCACTGCCTGCGTGCAGATATTTCGTGATAGCAGTATCGCGTAAAATCGCCTTCAGCGGCGACCAGTCGGTGATGCCATGCGGATCGATTAGCGCAACATGTTCGCCGTCGAACAACTGGATAAGCCCTAACTGCGGGTAATAGGTGCGCGTACGAACGAATTCGGTATCAAGGGCGATGGCAGGAAACGCGCGAACCGCCTCACAGAGGGTCGCCAGCGCGTCGTCAGTGGTGATCATTTGGTAATTCAAATTGCTTTCTCTTTGTTTTACGCCAAAAAAAACGCCGGATTATCCGGCGCTTGACGTGTTGCTTAACGCTCAGCCTTTATTGTCTACTTTGGCGCGGGCTTCGTCACGCAATTCTCGACGTAAAATTTTTCCGACATTGGATTTTGGCAATTCATCGCGGAACTCCACCAGCTTCGGCACCTTATAGCCGGTTAACTGGCGGCGGCAGAAAGTCACCAGCGCCTCGTCCGTTAATGACGGATCTTTTTTCACCACGAAAATCTTCACCGCTTCGCCGCTGCTGCCGGACGGCACGCCGACGGCCGCGACCTCCAGGACTCCCGGATGCTGCATCACAACATCTTCGATCTCGTTTGGATAAACGTTGAAACCTGAGACCAGAATCATGTCTTTCTTACGGTCGACAATGCGCAAAAAACCCTCATCGTCCATCACCGCGATATCACCCGTATGCAGCCAGCCGTCCTTGATGATCTCGTCGGTCGCATCCGGACGCTGCCAGTAACCGAGCATCACCTGCGGACCTTTGACGCACAGTTCGCCGGGCTGATCCGGCGGCACTTCGTTATCATCATCGTCCACCAGCTTAGCTTCGGTAGACGGCACCGGCAACCCAATGCTGCCGCTGTGATAGTCAATATCATGCGGGTTCACGCTGACCAGCGGCGCGCATTCGGTCAGGCCATAGCCTTCCAGCAGATACTGCCCGGTCAGTTTCACCCAGCGTTCAGCTACCGCCTGCTGCACCGGCATACCCCCGCCGGCGGAAAGATGCAGGGAGGAGAAATCCAGTTGCTGGAACTCTTTATTATTCAGCAACGCGTTAAACAGGGTGTTCACGCCGGTCATGGCGGTAAACGGGTACTTTGCCAACTCTTTCACCAGCCCCGGAATATCGCGCGGGTTGGTAATCAGCAGGTTCTGTCCGCCCAGTTCGATAAACAGCAGGCAGTTCATGGTCAACGCGAATATGTGGTACAGCGGCAGTGCGGTCACCACCAGCTCTTTCCCCGGATGCAGGAGCGGTCCATAGGTCGCTTTCACCTGCTCAAGGTTAGCCAGCATATTGCGATGGGTGAGCATCGCGCCTTTCGCCACGCCGGTCGTGCCGCCGGTATATTGCAGGAAAGCCAAATCCTCAGACACCACTTCCGGCTTCACGTACTGCATGCGGTAGCCCGCATGTAGCGCGCTGCGAAACGAGATGGCATCCGGCAGATGGTACTTTGGCACCAGACGTTTGATGTATTTGACCACAAAGTTCACCAGCGTCCCTTTCGCCGTCGACAGCTGGTCGCCCATGCGGGTCAGAATAACGTGTTGAACCTGAGTTTTCTCAACCACTTTTTCCAGGGTGTGGGCGAAGTTCGAGACAATGACGATCGCCGCCGCGCCGCTGTCGTTGAGCTGATGCTCCAGCTCGCGCGGCGTGTATAGCGGGTTGACGTTCACCACGATCATCCCGGCACGCAGAATGCCAAACAGCGCGACGGGATACTGCAACAGGTTTGGCATCATTAGCGCGACGCGATCGCCCTTTTTCAGACCCAGCCCTTCCTGCAAATAGGCCGCAAACGCCCTGCTCCGCTCTTCCAGCTTGCGGAAGGTCATCACCTCCCCCATATTAACGAACGCGGGCTGATCGGCGTAACGCGCGACAGCATGTTCAAACAGTTCTACCAGGGATTGATAACGGTCAGGATTGATCTCCGCAGGCACATCCGCGGGATAACGGTTTAACCAAACCTTCTTCACTGCATCACCTCTAAAATGAGTGTTCGTCGTCATCGCAACCCCATATAATAAACAAGTCGTTAACATAATATTAACTCAGCGTACCAGTTTATTAATTACTCAACGAAAAGGTTGCGAAGCGCGTCACTATTTATTTTTCTTATGACATGACTAACGCAGAAACAGCGGACGTGCCGCTGTTTCTTTTACTGATAATACAAAGGGTTACTCTGTGACTATCGTCTGAACCTGAGCAGGCCCAGGGTTATACCACCCCCAGCCGCCGTAGCCATAGGGCCAGCCTCGTCCGCCATAGAACCAGGGGTCGATAGGCTGCGGCGGCATGACGACCTGTTGAGCGATACGCCAGCGCTTGTAGCCCGTCACGTCCATGGTCATGAAGTTATACGGCGTGTTGCCGACTTTCCCCGCCACGCTGCCGGTGATCGGCCCGACGACCGTCACTAACTGACCGCGAAAATCGACCGGATCAAGAAAGCCGTTCACGTTAGCATAAATACGTCCGCGTGACGGCTCGCCAAGGATCGGGCGCGCGCCGCTGTCCAGCGGGACGGTAGCGATTTCCAGTCGGGTTTTGCCCTGCTGGTTTTGTATATCCACCACCTTACCGCCAAATCGCGCTTCCTGACCAACGTACAGCTGCGGGGCATTCATCACCCGCATCAGATCGTCCTGCGGCGTCGGGCTGGTGCCTTTGATGGCATCCGGAACGGTCACACACCCGCTGAGCATCAGCACGATCGCGCCCGCCAGCAGATTTTTAACAACTTGTTTTTGAACCGCCATACTGCGACTCCTTTTCTCAGCGCACTGCCCCGAAGTTCCAGTGCATTTCCAGGGCATACATACTACTGAGATTCATTCTTTGCCCGGAAGTTTCTTCCAGGCCACGTTGTTACGTAAATAAACCGGTTCGGCATGTTCAACAGCGACCGTTTTTCCTGCCGCCAACAATTGGCGGGCAACAGGAAGCATGTCTTCCGCTGCGGGCAGCAAAATGCCGCCGTCACGCAGCGCCAGAGCGCTCTGTTTACCGAGATCGGGCCACGCAGGCCAGCCGGTTCCCACGGTAACCCATTCGCCGTCGAGCTGCTGCAGCCGTCCTTCCACCTGCTCCGGTTTGAGCACCGCTTCCGTTTCTTCGCCGTGCCAGAGGCCGTTTTCGTCACGCTGATACTCAGCCCAGTAGACTTCGCCCATGCGCGCGTCAATGGCCGCCAGTACGCGGGTTGCGCCGCTTTTGCGCCAGGCGCCCTGCGCCATTGTCGCCAGCGTGGAGACGCCAATCATCGGCAGTTCCGCCCCCAGGGCCAGCCCCTGCGCAATGCCAATACCAATACGCACGCCGGTAAAACTGCCCGGCCCGCGTCCAAAGGCCAGCGCGTCAAGTTCAGTGAGTGAAAGGCCGCTTCGGGTCAGGATGTCCTGCACCATGGGCAGGATACGTTGCGTATGTTCGCGTGGACAAAGCTCAAAATGAGCCGTGAGGGAACCGTCGTTCCACAGAGCGACAGAACAGGCTTCTGTGGCGGTATCGATAGCCAGAATTCGCATGGGTTTTCGTGCTTAGATCAATAAAATGGCCCGCATCTTACCATACTCCAGCGTAAATTACTCCGCTGAAGGCATAGCGAGAAAACGGACCGCGCGGGCGATATCCCGGGTACGCGGCGCGGGCGGCAGACTGGCCAGAAACGTCGCGCCATAGGGGCGCATTACCAGCCGGTTGTCGCAAATCACCAGCACGCCGCGATCGTCGGCATCGCGGATCAGGCGGCCTACGCCCTGTTTCAGGGTGATCACCGCATCGGGTAATTGCACCTCGTCAAACGGATCGCCGCCACGCAGTCGACAGTCTTCCATTCGCGCTTTCAGCAGCGGATCGTCCGGCGAGGTAAACGGCAGCTTATCGATAATCACCAACGACAGCGTATCGCCGCGCACATCCACCCCTTCCCAGAAACTGCTGGTCGCCACCAGCAGGGCATTACCGGCGCTGACGAACTGCTGTAACAGCTGGCCTTTACTGGTTTCGCCTTGCAGCAGTACCGGCAGCGTCATGGTCGCGCGAAACTGCTCCGCCAGGTCGCGCATCATGGCGTGAGAAGTACAGAGCATAAAACAGCGCCCATTATTGGCTTCGATGATCGGTCTTAACATTGCCGCCAGTTGGCGCGCCGCGCCTGGCTGGTTGGTTTGCGGCAGATTGCGCGGCACGCACAGCAATGCCTGACGGCTGTAGTCAAATGGGCTGGGCAGCAGCATCGATTCCGCCTGCTCAATACCCAGACGTGCGGTAAAATGGTGGAGGTCGTCGTTCACCGACAGCGTGGCGGAGGTGAAGATCCAACTCCCCGGCTTCTGCTCCATCACCTCTTTGAATTTGTCCGCCACGGTCAACGGGGTCAGCGCAAGGGTAAAATTGCGCGACGTGCATTCGTACCAATAGCTGTAACCGGGTTGATTGATCTCTTTCAGCCGCTTCAGGCGCGCCCGGTAGAGGGTGGCGCGCTCAAAGGCGGCGTCAAGCAGCGCCGAGCGGCCAAGCGACAGCTTCGCCACGTCATAACATAACTCGAGGGTGTCATCGAGCAGTAAAAAGGCACGCTGCACGCGCGGATCTGCCAGCAATTCGCGCAGATTGCCGCGATACCCCGGTTCGCCCAGCTGCAGGCGAAAATCCTGCGCGCTTTGCGCCAGACGGTCGGCACATTTTTGCAACTGCTGGGTGTCTTTCAGCTCGGTACGATAGGCAATGGTAATATCTTTCGCCAGATCCATCAGTTGGCGACTGGAAAGCGATTGTCCGAAATACTGGCTGGCAATGTCCGGAAGCTGGTGGGCTTCGTCGAAAATCATCACTTCCGCCTCCGGGATCAGTTCGCCGAAACCGCTCTCTTTGACCACCATGTCAGCGAGAAACAGATGATGGTTCACCACCACGACATCCGCCTCCATCGCTTTTTTACGCGCTTTTACCACGAAGCAGTCTTTATACAGAGGACAGTCGCTACCGAGGCAGTTATCGTTAGTGCTGGTAACCAACGGCCAGGCCTGGGAATCTTCGGCTACGCTGACGCAGGTACTGATATCGCCATCTACGGTCTGGTTCGACCAGGAGCGCAGCAGGATCACATCGCTTAAGGTCTGCACCGGCAGGTCTCCCCCCGCCAGCGCCTGTTGCTCCAGGCGTTCGAGGCAAAGATAGTTTGAACGCCCTTTCAGCAGAGCCAGTTTGCCGCTGTACTGTAGCGCTTTTGCTACCGTCGGCAGATCGCGGCTGTACAGCTGATCCTGCAAGGCCTTCGACCCCGTAGAGATAATCACTTTCTTTTTCGCGCGCAATGCTGGCGCGAGGTAGGCGTAGGTTTTCCCCGTCCCCGTCCCGGCTTCCACCACCAGCGGCTGCGCACGTTTAATGGCCTGTGTGACGGCTACCGCCATCTGTCGCTGTGGTTCGCGCGGTTTAAAACCCGGTATCGCTTTAGCCAGCTGACCTTCTGGTGCAAAATCGTCCGTCACACTACCCCCTGTTAATTTGAACAGGGATTATGTCAGGCCGGAGAGTCTTACGCCAGTTGAAGAAATGTCGACGCCCTGACAATATGGCAGTTTGCCCGCGTATGCAGAACGTTAAAGAGGAAGAATGTATGACGATTATTCGTATTGATGCCGAAGACCGCTGGTCCGACGTGGTGATCCACAACAACACGCTGTACTACACCGGCGTGCCGTCGAATCTGGACGCCGATGCGTTTGAACAGACGGCCAATACGCTGGCTCAGATCGACGCCGCGCTGGCGCAGCAGGGCAGCAGCAAGTCACGTATTCTTGATGCAACCATTTTCCTGGCGGATAAAAGCGATTTTGCGGCGATGAACAAAGCCTGGGACGCCTGGGTCGTTGCCGGACACGCTCCGGTGCGCTGCACGGTGCAGGCTGGATTAATGAACCCGAAATATAAAGTTGAGATAAAGATTATCGCGGCGGTCTGAGTCGCTATTCGTCTTCATCGTCAAAACGCGCCACGATCCGTTCGCCGGTATGCGTGGCGCGTAGCTCTTCCGCCACCAGCGCAATCGCCTGACCGCTGCTCATGCCCTGGGACATCAGTTCCTGGATTCGTTCAACCGCTTTCTGCTGCTGCTCGTGGCTGAGTGAAGGTAAACCTGCAAACATCGTCAACTCCTGCTAAATTGTCTGCGCTAATTATTTCATGCAACCCGTCACATAGCCAGTACAGTCAGGATCAATGAAGACGTTATCTCCCGCGATTATTACGCTCCCCTGGCGTCAGGACGCCGCCGAATACTATTTTGCCCCGCTAAGCCATTTACCCTGGGCGATGCTGCTGCATTCCGGCCATGCGAATCATCCGCACAGCCGTTTTGATATCGTGGTGGCCGATCCATGCTGTACGCTCACCACCCACGGCGACGCAACCCAAATCCGCGACGCGAATGGCGTTCGCGACAGCCACGACGATCCGCTGGCGTTACTGCAAACGGCGCTGGATACGCTGCAGCTTCATCCGTCGCCTAATGACGCGCTTCCGTTTCAGGGCGGCGCGCTGGGATTATTCGGCTACGACCTTGGGCGACGTTTTGAGTCATTGCCGTCTATTGCGCAGCAGGATATCCCTCTTGCGGAAATGGCGATTGGCATTTACGACTGGACGCTGATTGTCGATCATCACCGCCACACGGTGACGCTGCTCAGCCATACCGACGTACAGGCACGCTACGACTGGCTGAAAAGCCAGCGTTCCCCCGCCCGGACGCCGTTTGCGCTGACCTCTGGCTGGCAGTCGAATATGAGCCGCGAACAGTATGGGGAAAAATTCCGTCAGGTGCAGGCGTACCTGCACAGCGGCGATTGTTATCAGGTGAATCTGGCGCAGCGTTTTCAGGCGGCGTATCAGGGGGATGAATGGCTGGCCTTTACGCAGCTTAATCAGGCCAACCGCGCGCCGTTCAGCGCCTTTATACGTCTTGACGAAGGGGCGATTCTGAGCCTGTCGCCGGAACGCTTTATGTTGCTGGATAAGGGCGAAATCCAGACCCGGCCGATCAAGGGAACCCTGCCACGACTGTCGGACGCGCAGGCCGACCGCCAACAGGCGCAAAGACTGGCGCATTCGGCAAAAGATCGCGCCGAAAATCTGATGATCGTCGACCTGATGCGTAATGACATCGGCCGCGTGGCGATTCCCGGCACGGTGAAAGTGCCGGAACTGTTTGTCGTTGAACCGTTTCCGGCGGTACATCACCTGGTCAGCACCATCACCGCGCAACTGCCCGCGACGCGCCACGCCACGGATCTCCTTCGCGCTGCGTTCCCGGGCGGCTCCATTACCGGCGCGCCAAAAGTGCGGGCGATGGAGATTATCGATGAACTGGAACCCCATCGCCGCAACGCCTGGTGCGGCAGCATCGGCTACCTGAGCGTGTGCGGCAATATGGACACCAGCATTACTATTCGCACCCTCACAGCGGTTAACGGTCAGCTATACTGCTCTGCCGGAGGCGGCATTGTGGCCGATAGCGAGGAACAGGCGGAATATCAGGAAACGTTTGATAAAGTGAACCGTATTTTGCATCAACTGGAGAACTAACCCGTGGAAAACACAGGCCTGACGCTGGATGATTTTTTATCACGCTTCCAACTTTTGCGACCGCAGATCAATCGTGCGTCGCTCAATCAGCGCCAGGCTGCGGTTCTCATTCCGGTGGTGCGTCGTCCTCAGCCCGGGCTGCTACTGACCCAGCGTTCCGTGCATCTGCGCAAGCATGCCGGACAGGTGGCCTTTCCCGGCGGCGCGGTAGACAGTACTGATGTGTCGCTTATCGCCGCCGCTCTGCGTGAAGCGCAGGAAGAGGTGGCTATTCCGCCGGAAGTGGTGGAAGTGATTGGCGTTTTGCCGCCCGTGGATAGCGTCACCGGGTACCAGGTGACGCCAGTGGTGGGCGTGATCCCGCCAAACCTACCTTATCGCGCCAGTGAGGATGAGGTATCCGCTGTGTTTGAAATGCCGCTGGCACAGGCGCTGCATCTGGGGCGTTACCATCCGTTGGACGTTTACCGTCGAGGCGATTCTCACCGCGTATGGCTGTCATGGTATGAGCATTATTTCGTCTGGGGTATGACCGCGGGCATCATTCGTGAACTGGCATTGCAGATTGGCGTGAAGCCGTAGGGTTATGGCGCAAGGCCAAACGGAAAATATAGCCTGCGATCTGAAAAGGATATCTGTCACACCGGCAACAGGTTGCATGATGAGATATCCTGCGATCTGAACAGGATATCTGTCACACCGGCAACAGGTTGCATGATGAGACATCCTGCGATCTGAAAAGGATATCTGTCACACCGGCAACAGGTTGCATGATGAGACATCCTGCGATCTGAAAAGGATATCTGTCACACCGGCAACAGGTTGCATGGAGAGACATTCTGCGATCTGAACAGGGTATCTGTCACACCGGCAACAGGTTGCGTTCACCATACGGGCAGTGCTTCTCTGAACTTTCAGCACCCGTGAACGCGCAAGGGAGGCTCACCGCCGCCTCCCTTGCAACCCAGTCTCCCGGCAGGGAAAATCGCCACTGCGTGGTGCATTCGCCTTTTGCCGTCTGCCTGTCGGGTCGGGGGCGAGCCTGCCTCCCCGCAGGCCGCCCCCTCCGCCCGCTTCCCTGCGGGCGGCCCCGGTCAGCCGTCAACGGCTCATCGATTTTCACGCCGGACCGGATCATCGCTGCCACGCTCTGCTTTTCAGGGAGATGAGTTTCGCTGTGATGAGCAGCTGGCGCTGTACCCTAACAGGTTTACGGTTCTGGTTGATGCTGTTATCCCCTGCCCGCCGCTGTGGAGGTCAGGTGTGGATGGTCCGGCTGAAAATTGCCGACGTGTTTCCGTAAGGCCGGGGGAAGCCGCAGGGAGGCGGCTTCAGGGGGTGCGCAGCAGGGACGCTGCGTCACCCCCGACCCGACAGCCTGAAGGAATAAGCGGAGGGCACCGCGAAGCGGCAATTTTCCGACCGGGAGCCGGGATTGTTAAGGGCGTGGCGGAGAACGCCCTTAACACGTTCGCGGGAGACGGACGCCCTGAGAGGCACAGAACATGGGGCGAACGGAACCTTTCTGCGGGGTTACATGGAGAGATATCCTGTAATCTGAAAAGGGTATCTGTTACACCGGCAGGGAAATTACCCCCCTCTAGTCCCGCAAGCTATACTTATCTTTACGCGCAAACAACACAACCTGAAACTCCCGTCACAACATTAGTAAAAACGCGGTTACTCATTAGTTTAATTCATGTGAATAGTTAAGCTGATGCCGACGTTCCCTCTTACACTATGCGCAGTTATTACATCGTTTCTGGAAGTTTCCAGTCACCCTGTCAGGAGTATTATCGTGATTAGTCTATTCGACATGTTTAAGGTGGGGATTGGTCCCTCATCTTCCCATACTGTAGGGCCTATGAAGGCGGGTAAACAGTTCGTCGATGACCTGGTCGAAAAAGGATTACTGGATAGCGTTACCCGTGTTGCCGTCGACGTGTATGGTTCACTGTCGCTCACGGGTAAAGGTCACCACACCGATATCGCCATTATTATGGGCCTGGCAGGCAACGAACCTGCCACCGTAGATATTGACAGCATTCCGGGTTTCATTCGCGATGTTGAAAATCGCGGTCGCCTGCTGCTGGCGCAAGGCCAGCATGAAGTCGACTTCCCGCAAAATGACGGGATGCGTTTTCACAATGGCAACCTGCCGCTGCATGAAAACGGCATGCAGATCCACGCCTACAGCGGGGATAACGTTGTCTACAGCAAAACGTATTATTCTATCGGCGGGGGATTTATCGTCGATGAAGAACATTTCGGTCAGGACGCCGCCGGTGAAGTCAGTGTGCCGTATCCGTTCAAATCGGCTACCGAGCTGCTGGGCTTTTGCAACAGCACCGGTCTGTCGCTTTCAGGGCTGGCCATGCAAAACGAACTGGCGCTGCACAGCAAGAAAGAGATCGAAGACTATTTTGGTCACGTCTGGCAGACCATGCAGGCCTGTATCGATCGCGGGATGAACACCGAAGGCGTGCTGCCGGGGCCGTTACGCGTACCGCGCCGTGCTTCCGCGCTGCGCCGGATGCTGGTTTCCAGCGATAAGCTGTCCAGCGATCCGATGAACGTGATTGACTGGGTGAACATGTTTGCTCTCGCGGTCAACGAAGAAAACGCTGCCGGTGGGCGCGTGGTTACCGCGCCGACAAACGGGGCGTGCGGGATCGTGCCTGCTGTGCTGGCCTATTACGATCACTTTATTGAATCCGTTAGCCCGGATATCTATACCCGCTACTTCCTGGCGGCCGGGGCGATCGGCGCGCTGTATAAAATGAACGCCTCCATTTCCGGCGCGGAAGTGGGCTGTCAGGGTGAAGTCGGCGTGGCGTGTTCAATGGCTGCCGCAGGCCTGGCGGAACTGCTGGGCGCCAGTCCGGAGCAGGTATGCGTTGCCGCGGAAATCGGCATGGAGCATAACCTGGGGCTGACCTGCGATCCAGTTGCCGGTCAAGTTCAGGTTCCGTGCATCGAGCGGAACGCCATTGCCTCGGTCAAAGCGATCAATGCTGCGCGGATGGCCATGCGCCGTACCAGCGCGCCCCGCGTCTCGCTGGATAAAGTCATCGAAACGATGTACGAAACCGGTAAAGACATGAACGCGAAATACCGGGAAACCTCTCGCGGCGGTCTGGCGATCAAAGTGCAGTGTGACTAAGCCCGCCCACTCACACGCATAATTTTCCTTTCGCCCATCTGCCACGGATGGGCGAAATTTTTTGCCCTCTCTCGTCGGCCCGCATTTTCCCCACTACACTTGCTCTGTTACGGTTGGCTTTTCTGGCCGACGGTTTTCGGGTGGCCTGCATGCAGACAGCACAACGGATCATAAAAAAATATCGCCGCAGACGTTTTATTCTTTGCACGCTTTGTGCGCTGGCGACACTCATTCTGACGCTGAGCGTTCGATTTATTTCGGAGCGGAATTTAAATCAGCAGCGCACCGCCACCTTTGCCTCCCGCGCGGTGGCCTCACTGGATGAGATCCTCCGTCCCCTGCAAAACGGACGCGACAATCTACTACCTTTAATTGGGCTTCCCTGCGCCTCGGCGCACCTGCCTTTACGTAAAGAAGTCGCCCGGCTGCAAACGGTACGGGCTATCGCGCTGGTGCGAAACGGCGTGCTGTATTGCTCCAGCGTGCTTGGCCTGCGCGATGTCCCAATCCGCCAGCTTCAGCCCGATCTCCCAGCTGCGGATGCCAGGCTGTTGCTTTCCACAGACGCGGTACTTATTGCTGGCACCCCTATTCTGATCCAGTGGTATCCCGCTTCGCCCGATGGCAAAGACGGTCTGCTGGAGGTGATAAACATCGACCTGCTCATCTCTTTATTGCTGGAGCCGCGAAAACCGCAAATTACCCACGCCAGTCTGACGGTCGGCAACCGCCATCTCCTTTACGGTAAGGGTGTCGTCGCTACTCTGCCTCCTCTCGATGGAGATGAGCGCTATCAACGTCACTCGCAGCACTTTCCCTTTACCATCAGCGTCACCGGCCCGGGTGCAGAGGCGCTGGCGTTGAGGACGTTACCGACCCAGTTGCCGCTGGCCCTCCTGCTAAGCCTGCTGGTGGGGTATCTCATGTGGCTGGTCACCGCCAACCGGGTGAGTTTCTCCTGGGAAATTAACCTCGCCATCGCCCAGCGGGAGTTTGAACTGTTCTGCCAGCCGCTACTGGACGCGCACACGCAGCAGTGTACAGGGGTGGAAATCTTGCTGCGCTGGAATAACCCGCGTCAGGGCTGGATCTCACCGGACGTGTTTATTCCTATCGCGGAAGAACATCATCTCATCGCGCCGTTGACCCGGTATGTGATAGCGGAAACCATTCGGCAACGGCATTTTTTCCCGATGAGCCACCAGTTTCATATCGGCATCAACGTTGCCGCCAGCCACTTTCATAAGGGTGAGCTACTGAGGGATCTGGACCAGTACTGGTTCAGCGCACAGCCTGTGCAGCAACTGGTTATTGAACTAACGGAACGCGATGCCCTGCGGGATGTGGACTATCGTACCGTTCGCGAAATGCAGCGCCAGCATATCAAACTGGCGATCGATGATTTCGGCACCGGTAATAGCTCGCTGTCATGGCTGGAAAAGCTGCGCCCGGACGTGCTGAAAATTGATAAGTCGTTCACCCATGCCATTGGCACCGACGCCGTTAACTCGACGGTGACCGACATTATTATCGCCCTCGGGCAACGACTGAACATTGAACTGGTCGCGGAAGGAGTGGAAACGCAGGAACAGGCGCAGTATTTGCGCCGTCATGGCGTGCATTTGCTGCAAGGCTATCTTTATGCGAAACCCATGCCGCTGCGTGATTTTCCGCAGTGGCTGGCGGGAAGCCTGCCGCCTCCCGCCAGGCATAACGGGCGCATGACGCCCGTGATACCGCTGCGCTAGAGGCGATTACTCCTCTTCATCGTGCGCAGGCTGCTCTTTAACAATTCGCACCAGATCCACGCGATAGTCGTTAGCGTCGACAATGGTAATGCTGAGCGGGGCGACCTCAACCACCTCTCCAACATGGGGGATGTGTCCCTTCGCAGCAATCACCAGACCGGCCACCGTCGCGATATCTTCATCCTCATTAACCAAATTGTCCACCGCCAGCGCCTGTTGCAACGCGTGGAGATCGGTGCCGCCTTTCACTAACCAGCCGTTACCGTCAGCGGTGATTTCCGGCGTTTCGTCAGCATCCGGGAACTCTCCGGCGATAGCTTCCAGCACGTCCAGCGGCGTCACCAGCCCCTGTACGACGCCAAACTCGTTGGTGACGATCACAAAACTGCCGCGGGCGCGGCGCAGTACGCCGAGCAGGTTGATAGGATCCAGCGTTTCCGGGACCACTATCGCAGGCGAAGCCGAGGCGATCGCCGCCACGTCAACGCCCTCTTCCAGCGCCACCAACAATTCTTTCGCCCGCACGATACCAATGATCTCATCCAGTTCGCCACGGCACACCGGGAACAGGCTATGCGGCGAAGAAAGCAGTTGCTCGCGAATTTCACTCACGCTCAGGTTCGCGTCCACCCAACTGATTTCCCCGCGCGGCGTCATGATACCGCGCAGCGAGCGCTGGGCCAGGGTCAGGACGCCGTTAATCATATAGCGTTCTTCTTCCGCAAATGCGCCTTCCGGAATGGGCACCGCTGTCTGGCTGTCCGGCTCATGGGCCACGGCAGCCTGGCGTTTACCGCCCATCAAACGCAGGATGGCGTCGGCGGTACGGGCGCGCAGCGGTAGCGTTGACTGATGGCGAATGAAGTTGCGACGCGCAATCTGATTAAACACCTCAATGATGATCGAGAAACCAATCGCCGCGTACAGATACCCTTTCGGTATATGGAAACCAAAACCTTCCGCCACGAGGCTCAGACCGATCATCAGCAGGAAGCTGAGACAGAGCACCACCACCGTTGGGTGCTGGTTGACGAAACGGGTCAGCGGCTTCGACGCCAGCAGCATTACCGCCATGGCGATCACCACGGCCGCCATCATCACCGGCAGATGGTTCACCATACCGACCGCGGTAATCACCGCATCAAGTGAGAACACGGCGTCAAGAATAACGATCTGCGTGACCACCACCCAGAAACTGGCGTAGCCTTTTCCATGCCCTGAATCGTGCTCACGGTTTTCCAGCCGTTCATGCAGTTCTGTTGTCGCCTTGAACAGCAGGAATATCCCCCCCAGCAGCATAATCAGGTCGCGGCCAGAGAAGGTGAAATCCATAACGGAGAACAGCGGTTTGGTCAGGGTCACCATCCAGGAAATGATGGACAGTAGCGCCAGGCGCATAATCAGCGCGAGCGATAAACCGATAAGGCGCGCTTTGTCACGCTGCTTTGGCGGCAGCTTATCCGCAAGAATTGCAATAAAGACCAGGTTATCGATACCCAGAACAATTTCAAGAACGACGAGCGTGAGCAAACCCGCCCAAATTGAAGGGTCCATTAAGAATTCCATGACAAGCTCCTGCTTAAGGAATGGTTAACAGGCGATACGGCAATATGCAGACGAAAAGTGTGACACGAAATGCCAGACTGGCAGGCGCGTTGCGGCCTGAAAGTGAAATGACGTCGGTGACGATCCATATAGCGGGCTGGTGCCCTATACTCCTGATAAGTTAAACGGACGTTAAACATAACAGAGAGAATGTATTTTTGGCAAAGATTTACCTTCCTTTGCAAAGAAATGTAACGGGGATATTTTACTCTACGAAATTTCTCATCGGCGAAAGCTAAATTACGGATCTTCATCACATAAAATATTTTTTTCGATATCTAAAATAATTCACGAAACTCATTGCTTTTTCATTGTAACCCTTATCTGAATCGATTCGATTGCGGACGACGATTCAAATACATCTTACTGAATGATGTGTTAACGATAATAAAGGAGGTAGCAAGTGACCATTGCTATTGTGATAGGCACACATGGTTGGGCTGCAGAGCAGTTACTCAAAACAGCAGAGATGTTGTTAGGCGAGCAGGAAAACGTCGGCTGGATCGATTTCGTTCCTGGTGAAAACGCCGAGACACTGATCGAAAAGTACAACGCTCAGCTAGCAAAACTCGACACCAGCAGCGGCGTGCTGTTTCTCGTCGATACGTGGGGTGGCAGTCCGTTTAACGCTGCCAGCCGCATTGTCGTCGACAAAGAGCATTACGAAGTGATCGCTGGCGTCAATATTCCTATGCTGGTTGAAACCTTTATGGCGCGAGACGACAACCCGAGCTTTGACGAGCTGGTGCAGCTTGCTGTCGAAACCGGTCGCGAAGGCGTGAAAGCGCTGAAAGCGAAACCGGTTGAAACGGCGGCGCCTGCGCCTGTCGCCGCTGCGCCTAAAGCGGCGGCCCCCGCGAAGCCGATGGGACCAAATGATTATATGGTGATTGGCCTTGCGCGCATCGATGACCGTTTAATCCACGGTCAGGTGGCGACCCGCTGGACAAAAGAAACGAACGTGACCCGCATTATCGTCGTCAGCGACGAAGTGGCTGCGGATACCGTGCGTAAAACACTGTTAACCCAGGTCGCACCGCCCGGCGTGACGGCCCATGTGGTTGACGTCGCCAAGATGATTCGCGTTTACAACAACCCGAAATATGCCGGCGAGCGTGTGATGCTGCTGTTCACTAATCCGACCGACGTCGAACGCATTGTGGAAGGCGGCGTGAAGATCACCTCTGTCAACATTGGCGGTATGGCTTTCCGTCAGGGTAAAACCCAGGTGAACAACGCAATCTCCGTCGATGCGAAAGACATCGAAGCCTTCAATAAACTCAACGCGCGCGGTATTGAACTTGAAGCGCGGAAAGTTTCCACCGATCCAAAACTGAAAATGATGGATTTGATCGCCAAAGTGGGCAAGTAACCACCGGCATTTAATTAGCTTTCACACATATGTCTGTATAGCAATAGGAGAAGTACAATGGAGATTACCACTCTTCAGATTGTGCTGGTGTTCATCGTCGCATGTATCGCGGGTATGGAGTCGGTACTTGATGAATTTCAGTTCCACCGCCCACTGGTGGCCTGTACGCTCATTGGCGCCGTTCTCGGGGATATGAAAACCGGTATTATCATCGGTGGTACCCTGGAAATGATCGCGCTGGGCTGGATGAACATCGGTGCTGCGGTCGCACCGGATGCCGCACTGGCCTCTATTATCTCGACCGTTCTGGTTATCGCGGGTCATCAAAGCATTGGCGCCGGTATTGCGCTGGCGATCCCGCTGGCCGCGGCAGGCCAGGTGCTGACCATTATCGTTCGTACCATCACTGTCGCATTCCAGCACGCTGCGGATAAAGCCGCGGAAAGCGGCAACCTGACGGCGCTCTCCTGGCTACACGTTTCCTCCCTGTTCCTGCAGGCGATGCGTATCGCTATCCCGGCGGTGATCGTGGCGATCTCCGTAGGCACCAGCGAAGTTCAGGGCATGCTGAACGCGATTCCGGAAGTGGTGACAGGCGGTCTGAACATCGCCGGCGGTATGATTGTGGTCGTCGGTTACGCGATGGTCATCAATATGATGCGCGCAGGCTATTTGATGCCGTTCTTCTACCTCGGCTTCGTCACTGCGGCGTTTACTAACTTCAACCTGGTTGCTCTGGGTGTGATTGGCGCGGTCATGGCCATCCTCTACATTCAGTTGAGCCCGAAATATAACCGTGTCGCAGGTGCGCCAGTACAGGCCGCGGGTAACAACGATCTCGATAACGAACTGGACTAACAGGTGAACGAAATGGTTGATATGACTAAAACTACCACCGAGAAAAAACTCACTCAGAGTGACATTCGTGGCGTGTTCATCCGTTCTAACCTGTTTCAGGGTTCATGGAACTTCGAACGTATGCAGGCGCTGGGTTTCTGCTTCTCCATGGTACCGGCCATTCGCCGTCTGTATCCGGAGAACAACGATGCGCGTAAGCAGGCCATCAAACGTCACCTGGAATTCTTTAATACCCATCCGTACGTTGCCGCACCGGTTCTCGGCGTAACGCTGGCGATGGAAGAACAGCGCGCCAACGGCGCAGAGATTGACGATGGCGCGATCAACGGTATCAAAGTCGGTCTGATGGGACCGCTGGCGGGCGTCGGCGACCCGATTTTCTGGGGTACCGTACGTCCGGTATTCGCGGCATTAGGCGCCGGGATCGCGATGAGCGGTAGCCTGCTTGGTCCGCTGCTGTTCTTCATTCTGTTTAACCTGGTGCGCCTGGCGACCCGCTACTACGGCGTGGCCTACGGTTACCGTAAAGGCGTCGATATCGTTAAGGATATGGGCGGCGGCTTCCTGCAAAAACTGACTGAGGGGGCGTCAATCCTCGGCCTGTTTGTCATGGGGGCGTTGGTGAACAAGTGGACGCACGTCAATATTCCACTGGTGGTTTCCACCATCACCGGTCAGGACGGACAGACCCGCGTCACCACTGTTCAGACCATCCTCGACCAGTTGATGCCGGGCCTGGTGCCGCTGCTGCTGACCTTCGCCTGTATGTGGCTGCTGCGTAAGAAAGTTAACCCGCTGTGGATTATCGTTGGCTTCTTCGTCATCGGTATCGCAGGTTACGCCGTCGGCCTGCTGGGCCAGTAAGACTGTTGTACACTACCGGGGCCAAACGGCCCCGTTTTTATTTTCTCTGGAGGACAGATGTCGATCACGGACCTGGTGCTGGTTTTCTTTATCGCCGCGTTACTGGCATACGCGATTTACGATCAGTTCATCATGCCCCGCCGCAACGGCCCCACTCTGCTTGCTATCCCCCTGCTGCGTCGGGGACGCGTGGACAGCGTTATTTTCATCGGTTTACTCGCCATTCTGATCTATAACAACGTCACCAGCCATGGGGCAATTCTGACCACCTGGTTATTATGTGCGCTGGCGTTGATGGGCTTTTATATTTTCTGGATCCGTGCGCCCAGGATCATCTTCAAGCAGCAAGGCTTTTTCTTCGCCAATGTGTGGATAGAATATAACCGGATTAAAGAGATGAATTTATCGGAAGATGGCGTTCTGGTGATGCAATTAGAGCAACGGCGCTTACTCATTCGCGTTCGGAATATCGATGACCTCGAAAAAATATATAAACTTCTTGTTTCTTCTCAGTGAGTTACAGTTATAGCCTGAGCAATGTTTTACTGTTTTTTCGGTAACCTAAACATAGCTCAGGCTATATATCCGCTTCGAAAATGTTATTTATTTTAACGTTTTTTCAATAATTAAAGCCAAATGAAAATCGTTTGCAATTAGAAGTCAAATAATATTTTCCCGCAGTTGTTTTATATTCTCAAAATATGTTAAGGTTGCGCCGTCATTGGGGAGTAGCCGATTTCCAGACTCCGGAAATGTACGTGTCAACATACTCGTTGCAAAACGTGGCGCGTACGGACTCATCGTCAGTTGAGTCAGGCGAGACCATAGGCGCATCAACTGCTGTGCAGGCCACAGAACGTTGTTCCGGCATGCATGTTTACTGGGGGCAGTGGTGTGTTTTATGGAAACCCCGGTCAGGACGCTGTCATGAATATCACCGCCACAATTATTCTCGCTTTCGGTATGTCAATGGATGCATTTGCCGCATCCATTGGTAAAGGCGCCACGCTGCACAAACCTAAATTTTCTGAAGCCCTGCGCACGGGACTGATTTTCGGCGCGGTCGAAACCCTGACGCCGCTGATCGGCTGGGGGCTGGGGATGCTGGCAAGTAAGTTCGTGCTGGAGTGGAACCACTGGATCGCCTTTATCCTGCTGGTTTTTCTTGGCGGCAGGATGATGATTGAAGGCATTCGCGGCGGTAACGACGAGGATGAAGAACCCTTGCGCCGTCATGGCTTCTGGTTGTTGGTGACCACCGCCATCGCTACCAGCCTCGACGCGATGGCTGTTGGGGTAGGTCTGGCGTTCCTGCAGGTCAATATCATTGCCACCGCGCTGGCTATCGGCTGCGCGACCCTGATCATGTCAACGACGGGTATGATGGTCGGCCGTTTTATCGGTCCCCTGCTCGGTAAACGGGCCGAAATACTTGGCGGGTTGGTCCTGATTGGCATTGGCGTCCAGATCCTCTGGACGCACTTTCACGGTTAAGCCGCGCGTTGCCAGATGTGCAGACTAAAGTCCGTCTGGCAATCAAAGGTCTCTCTGTCGGCCAGCGCCGTCCACACTTCCGCTTTCGCTCGCCATGCGAATGGGGTCATCTGCAACAACGCCACCGCTGCCTGCCCACTCAGGGACATGGGGTAAGCGAGAGAAACCGACTCGACTAAAGTGAATCCTTCCAGCTGTTCCGCATGCGGCGCATGAAGACGCACGTCATTATAGATCAGCCCTTTCAGCTCCATTAAATGACGTGGCCCTGGCGTGGCGGTGATCACCCATCCGCCAGGTTTAACCACCCGCGCCAGTTCGGCGGCCTTACACGGTGCGTAAATCCTGACAATGGCGTTCAGGCTGGCGTCGGCAAACGGCAGGCGATGGCTGGATGCCACACAAAACGTGACCTGCGGATAGCGTTTTGCGGCGGCTTTAATGGCCACCTTCGCGACGTCCAGTCCATAAAGGGTAGCCGCAGGGAGAGCGTCAGCAAAGGCATGGGTGTAGTACCCCTCCCCGCAGCCGATATCCAGAATCGACGGGGCCGGAACGTCCAGACGCCCACAGAGTTGCGCCACCACGGCGTCACGCAGCGGTTGATAATGCCCCGCGTCCAGAAAGGCGCGTCGCGCCTGCATCATTTCGGCACTGTCACCCGGATCGCGTGAACGTTTGTGTTGTACCGGCAGTAGATTCACATACCCCTCTTTCGCCACGTCAAACTGATGACGCTGTGGACAGAGATAGCTGTTCTTCACCTGCTTAAGGGGCAGGTGACATAGGGGGCAGGAAAACGACATAGTAACTCCGGCAGGCTGCTAAAGGGCGCAAGTGTAGCGCGATTTGCGCCCCGGGAGAATATGTCACCACGTGGTCTCAGGCGCCTGCGCGCCATGCATTACCAGCAGATGACTGGAATCGGCAGGCATGCCGTCCGGTTTTACATTTTCCAGACGCAGCACATCCCCCATTATCTGGCTGAAAACGGGCGCGGACACCGCACCGCCATAATACGAACCGTTTTGCGGATCGTTGATCACCACCACCAGCGCAAATTTCGGCGCGCTTGCTGGCGCGACACCGGCGGTATAGGCCACATATTTATCAACATATTTCCCGTCAGCGCCAATCTTCTTGGCGGTACCGGTTTTCACCGCCACCCGGTAATCCCGCACGGCGGCCTTCGTCCCGCCGCCTCCCGGCAAGGCGACGCTTTCCATCATATGCTCTACCTGCTTAACCAGCGCTTGAGGCATTACCCGTTTCCCCATCACCGGCGGGTCTATGCGGGTAATAGAGAGTGGTCGGTAGATACCGAAACTGCCAATCGTGGCGTAAACGTGCGCCAGTTGTAACGGTGTGACCATCAGCCCGTAGCCAAAGGCAAACGTCGCCCGATCGAGATCGCTCCAGTAGCGGCGCTGCGGCATCAGCCCGCGACTTTCGCCGGTAAGTCCCAGCCCTGTCGGTTGACCGAAGCCAAAGTTTTTATAGGTATCGATCAGCCTCTGAACCGGCATCGCCAATGACAAATGCGACACGCCGGTATCACTCGACTTCTGTAAAATACCGGTCAGCGTAAGCTCCGGGTAAAATCCTACGTCGCGTATGCGATGTCCATCGAGGGTAAACGGATGGGTATCAATGACGCTGTCCGGCTGCACTATGCCCTGCTGCAACGCCGTCATAATGACCAGCGGCTTCACCGTCGACCCCGGCTCAAAGGTGTCGCTGATGGCACGATTACGGAAATCATCCAGCACCGCGCCGTCACGATTGTTCGGGTTAAAGTCCGGGTAGTTCGCCATCGCCAGCACCTCGCCGGTGGCAATGCTCACTAAAATAGCGGCCCCCGACTCCGCTTTGTTCCAGGTGACGGCGTTATCCAGCGCGTCTTCCGTTACGGTTTGCAACCGCTCATCGATACTGAGCTGCAAATTGTGCGCCGGGACTGGACTGACTTCAGTAATGTTCTCAATCACATGACCAAACTTATCTTTTCGCACCAGGCGCGACCCCGGTTTGCCCATCAGCTGCGCGTTAAAACTTTTCTCCACGCCTTCGATGCCCTGGCCGTCGATATTGGTAAAGCCGATGAGATTCGCCGCGACGTGACCTGCGGGATAAAAACGACGGGATTCTTCGCGCAAATTGATCCCTGGCAGATTAAGCTTATCGATCCACTGCGCCTGCTGCGGCGAGACCTGACGGGCGAGATAAAGAAAGCGGCTGGACGGATCGCGATTGACCCGGGCCGCCAGCGTACTCAGCGAAAGATGCAGCGTTTTTGCCAGCGCCTGCCAGCGTTCGTTATATCCTACCCCACCCTTGCCGATCAGCATTTTCGGATCTACCCAGACGGCGTTGACCGGAACGCTGACCGCCAGCGGACGACCTTCCCGGTCGGTTATCATCCCGCGCGGCGAAGCCGTGGTCACATGGCGTAACGAACGCATATCTTCTTGTTTTACCAGCGTGTCGGGCGTCACAATTTGTAGCCATGCCACCCGTCCCAGCAGCAGCCCAAGACTGAGCAATATGGCGAGACAGAGGAGCGCGAAGCGCGCTGGCGTGAAGTTTCTCGCCGCCCCTTCATTTTTCTTTTTCACCTGTACTCCGGCTTTCATTCTTTTCAGGTGATTGATTTAACGAGAAATCCGGCAGGAAAGCGGGGGGAACAATGCTAATAATGTCGCGGCTTTGCAACAAACCACTAACGGATGAGGGTTTTGAAATATTTTGAAGGATTATGAATTAAAAAGCCCCGCATTCGCGAGGCTTTAAATCTGAGTGTGATGCGCGCGAGCGCTTCAAATCAGTGGTGTCGATCAGATAGCGGTTACGTTAACAGCAGCCGGGCCTTTCTGGCCGTCCTGAATTTCGAACTCAACGTTCTGGCCTTCAGCCAGAGTTTTGAAGCCATTACCCTGGATAGCGGAGAAGTGTACAAACACATCTTTGCTGCCGTCTGCCGGAGTAATAAAGCCAAAACCTTTAGACTCGTTGAACCACTTAACTTGACCTTTAATCTTTGCCATTTGCAAAATTCCTTAGAGTGTTTTCTTTGCCCGCAGGCATTACCTAGATGAAACTGAGACATTACTGCATGAGGCACTAATATAAGGTTCGGCAGAGAAGCGGTATTCAACGACAACGTGTTTACTCAGGACTTCTTTACTGAAAATGCCACACATAAACAGAACTGTACCTCGTTTAACCCAAAACGTGTTATCACATACAACGTTAATTATGGCAAGCCATTTTTAAACGTGTCTCGATCCGTCGCACAAATCTCACGAGACGATAAGGTGTATCTGCACAGTTATGCGTCAACACGCGTATCGTTATATTCCCGCGGCGTTCCAGCACCTTCGCCGGATCGGTTGCGCAACAAGGACTTGTTAACCATAGACCAGGAGTTTCAGAACCGCCAGCTTATCCCCGATCATTTTGTTGGTTTACGGCGTTTTCACAAATTCTGCTTTGTTATGCATAAATTGTTTCAACGCAAAAATGTCGGGTTGCATAAATTCCAAAACATTTTACCCTGCCGGGTTTTCTTCTCTTCTTATGCACTAATTTAATGAAAGAATGATGACAATGCACAAAAAAAGGGAGAGAAACGTTTCGATAAAAATAAAACCGATCGTTATCACATAACGAAAACCAACACGTTATTCCCGGTTAAGAAAATATAATACCGAGACAGCGCACGATAACAGTTTAATAGAACGAGGAAAAAGGGATATAACGAAGCGGTGAGGAATGCACAAATAAAGTGCGCCTGCAAAAGCGACATGCAGGAGTGACGCGATGGCAGGCAACGTCACTCCCGTTCTTACCGCTGGATTAACGCTCTGCAACAAGACGGATGATGCCATCATCCTCTTTTGCGTCGTTCACTGCTTTTGGCGCTTCCGTGGTTTTCTCCGGTTCGTTGGCTTCACAGAGGCGGCGCAGCAATGCATTTTGCCGCTTCTGTTGTTCCAGTAACGCTTCAAGCAGTTCTATCTGCTCGTTTGTTCGAGAACTGGCGCGGTTAACGAAGAACCACAGCACCAGACCGACAACCAGAACCCCCACCGATACAATCAATGACGCAAAATTGAGCACGCCAGAATTTACAACTTCGTTCATTTCACCACCTCACAATAGACGCGCTATTCTACCACCGCGCCAGAGGAAGGAAATCAACGGATGCGAAAATGGCATCACCAGGGGATAAATTTATTGATGGCGCAAATTCCATTGAAGAATTGAACATCCTGATCGCACATGAGGTTGAACACCTGAGCCCACAGCAGCAGGCACACGAGTACAACAACAACCAGAATGACCCATCGAAACTTTTTCACTCCACTCTCCGCTTCAACACCTTATGGCGCTAAATTACCATGCGCTACTTAAACCGGGGCTAACTGTAGCGACAATAGCATCTTTTAGGAATCATTCACTTGTTTCAATAGTTGTAGCCGTTAAGCTCAGTCTCACCAACAAAAGAAAAGAGGTCATAATGCGTTTGATTGTTCGCGCTATTGTTTTGCTTGCGCTGGTCTGGATTGGCCTGTTACTGAGTGGGTATGGTGTGCTGATCGGCAGCCAGGAGAATGCAGCCGGATTGGGCCTGCAGTGTAAATACTTAACGGCCCGTGGCACGGCGACTGCGCAGTATATTCATTCTGATAGCGGCATCATTGGTTTAACGAACTGCCCGCTGCTACGCAAAAGCGCAGTGGTGGTGGATAATAATTAATCTTCTGCCGAAGCGGGAGAGGAAGCAAATAAGAAATACAGGAACGATTTGCCCCTGTATTTCTTGTCACGTCTCGCGTTGCGTTAACGCGTCATCTCAATCCGTAGATTGTCAAAACGGATAGTCGTTATAGCCCATTTGTTCAGAGATTTTACGTGCGGCGGTATGCAGCATTTCAACATATTCGTGCAAGCGTTCTTCAGAGAAACGTAGGGTCGGGAAAGAAATGCTGAGACCGGCGATCACTACGCCAAAACGGTCGAATACCGGCACCCCGATGCAGCGCAATCCCTCTTCCTGTTCTTCATTGTCTTCGCCGTAGCCCTGCTCGCGCACCTTATCCAGCAGCGGCAGCAACGCTTCCGTGGTGGTGATGGTGCGTTCGGTGCTGCGTTTATACTCAACGCCGTCAAGAATTTGCTTCACTTCCTCACGGTCGCGCCAGGCCAGCAGGACTTTACCAATCGCGGTACTGTACAGCGGGTTACGGCGGCCAATTCGGGAGTACATGCGCAGATTGTACATGGAGTCGATTTTATGGATGTAAACGATGCTGTCTTCATCCAGCGCCCCCAGGTGCACCGTCTCTTTGGTCAGACGGGAAAGTTCTCGCATCTGGATATCGGCGCTGCGGATAAGATCGACGTTTTGCAACGCACGCGCGCCCAGTTCAAACAGTTTGAGCGTCAGAGAATACTTCTCTGATTCGCCTTCCTGCGCCACATAGCCCAGGGTTTTCATGGTCTGCAAAAAGCGATAAACGGTGCTCTTTGACATCATGACGCGCTGAGACAGCTCGGTAATCCCTATTTCACGCTCTTCTCCCAGCGCCTGCAAAATGCCAAAAACCTTTAGCACGGAAGATACAGAATCGGGCTGTTTATCCAGATCTGCGTTAGCCATTTATCACCTCATTACGAGTGTTTTATAAAAATCAGAACGAGTTTTTATTATAATTTCAGCGCCAGGCGGCCGCAATCCATCTTTGCTTACTTCGTTACAAATCTGCGACATAAGGCCTGAATATCAGTGCTAAAATCGCTACCCTGATCATACTCCTCGCAAAAACTATCAACCATATGAATAAATCACAGGCCGACGGTCTGCCGCTTCCGCAGCGCTACGGTGCTATTTTTACCATCGTCATCGGGATCTCAATGGCCGTGCTTGATGGCGCGATCGCTAATGTGGCGTTGCCCACCATCGCCACCGATCTCCAGGCTTCTGCCGCCAGCTCTATCTGGGTGGTTAACGCTTACCAAATCGCGATTGTCGTTTCGTTACTGTCACTGTCTTTTCTTGGCGATATGTTTGGCTATCGCCGTATTTACAAATGCGGACTGGTGGTCTTTCTGCTGGCTTCGCTTTTCTGCGCGCTTTCCGACTCGTTACAGATGCTCACCGTGGCGCGTGTGGCGCAGGGTTTCGGTGGCGCGGCGTTAATGAGCGTCAATACGGCGCTCATCCGTCTGATCTACCCCCAGCGCCATCTGGGACGCGGAATGGGGATTAACTCGTTTATTGTCGCCGTCTCGTCTGCCGCTGGCCCCACCATTGCCGCCGCCATCCTCTCCATCTCATCATGGAAGTGGCTGTTTTTAATTAATGTCCCGCTGGGCATTATCGCCCTGCTGCTGGCAATCCGCTATCTGCCGCCCAACGCGCCGCGGGAGAATAAACCACGCTTCGATCTCCCGAGCGCGATCATGAATGCCTTGACGTTTGGACTGTTAATCACGGCCCTCAGTGGTTTTGCACAAGGACAATCGCTGACGTTAATTACCGCGGAGCTGGTGGCGCTGATGATGGTAGGTTACTTATTTATCCGCCGACAGTTGGCCCTTCCTGTGCCGCTGTTGCCGGTCGATCTGCTGCGTATTCCGCTTTTTTCCCTGTCGATTGGCACATCCATCTGCTCTTTCTGCGCTCAAATGCTGGCAATGGTCTCCCTGCCTTTTTATCTGCAAACGGTTCTGGGACGTAGTGAAGTGGAAACCGGCTTGCTGTTGACCCCCTGGCCGCTGGCCACAATGGTGATGGCCCCGCTGGCGGGGTATCTGATCGAGCGTGTTCACGCCGGATTACTTGGCGCGATGGGCATGGTGGTGATGGCATGCGGCCTGTTCGCGCTGGTGTTGCTGCCTTCTGCGCCGTCCGACTTTAATATCATCTGGCCGATGATTTTATGCGGGGCGGGTTTTGGACTGTTCCAGTCGCCAAACAATCACACCATTATCACGTCAGCCCCGCGCGAACGCAGCGGCGGCGCGAGCGGTATGCTGGGAACAGCACGTCTGCTGGGACAAAGTACGGGCGCGGCATTGGTTGCCCTTATGCTCAACCATTTCGGTGATAACGGCACGCACGTTTCCCTGCTGGCAGCCGGTATTCTGGCGTCGGTGGCGGCCGTGGTGAGTGGATTACGCATCACTCAACCTCGTTCGCAGGCGTAAAAAATGCGCGTCAAAAGACGCGCATTCAGATTCAACCATGATGTCCGGGAAGCGTCAGCGCCACCGGACATCATGTCTTACTTCAGGTATGCGCCACTGCGCAGCGCTTCGATACGTTTATCCAGCGGCGGGTGCGTCATAAACAGTTCGCTCAGGGACTTGCCCTTACCGTTAATGCAAAACGCCATCATGCTGGATGCTTCCTGCGGTTCATAGCTGGTTTTCAGACGCTGTAATGCGGCAATCATTTTTTCACGCCCGACCAGCTTCGCAGAGCCCGCGTCGGCATGGAATTCACGGTGACGGGAGAACCACATGGTGATAATGCTTGCCAGAATGCCGAAGACCAGCTCCAGAACCATCGCCACCACGAAGTAGATCATCGGGTTGCCGTTGCTGCCCTCACCCTCGTCGCGGTTGCCGCCAAGAAAACCTGCGGCGATCTGCGCCAGAATACGCGAAATAAAGATAACAAAGGTGTTCACGACCCCCTGAATCAGGGTCATTGTCACCATGTCACCATTGGCGATATGGCTAATTTCGTGCGCAATGACCGCTTCGGCTTCGTCCGGACTCATGTTTTGCAGCAGGCCAGTACTGACCGCCACCAGCGACGCGTCACGGCGCGCACCGGTCGCAAAGGCGTTAATATCCGGCGCATGGTAAATAGCCACCTGCGGCATAGCGATACCCGCCTGACGCGCCTGCGTTTCGACGGTATTTAACAGCCAGCGTTCTCTTTCATTGCGCGGTTGCTCAATCACTTCTCCGCCCACGGAACGCAACGCCATCCATTTGGACATCAGCAGAGAGATGAAGGAACCACCAAAACCGAACAGCAGCGCCATGATCATCAGGCCCTGTACGCTGCTCGACTGAATTCCTGTCAGACTTAACACCAGACCGAACACAACCATGACGGCCAGGTTCGTTAACAGGAAGAGCGCGATTCGCATCATAATTTTCTTTTAACCTCAACTTAACAAAACGCACTATGCGATTACCCACATCGTATGGGTCGTATGGTTATTTTCAAGCATCAGCGGGCGGTAAGTCACCAGAAAGACACAACTTTACATTTTGTTGCCGTTGGCTGACGTCCTGCTGCGAGTGTTAAAAAAACAGGCACAATTTCTTGTGCCTGTGTGGGGTTATTTGGCGGGAGCGGGCTGTTCTGCGGGCTTCTCTTTTTCGAGCCGCGCCAGATCCAGCGCGATTTTCACGGTTTCATCAAGATACGGATCCGGCTCCTGGTAATCTTTCGGCAGATCGTCCAGTTTCTTCAACACCGGTTTGCCTTCACGCGTAAACCGATCGTTGATCCGCGCCAGACGCAACGCATCATCTTCATTATTCTCTTTTTCACGCTGAGCATAATTAAGAGAAACGATGTTGCGTTTATCCTTCATAGCATTGAAACGGGCAATGTCCTTCATGATGTACTGGAACTCAGGATCGCTGGCGATACGGGCATTGTGCGCTTTCAGCAACGCGGGTCCGAACGGTTTGAGATCGCCTGACTTCACATAAGTTGCCGCATCAATGCTATCCCACGGCAGTGCGTTATCTTCGAATTTCTCACCGGTTTCCGTCTCTTCATTACCTGTCGGCATGATGATATCCGGCGTTACCCCTTTGCGCTGGGTACTGCCGCCGTTCACGCGGTAGAATTTCTGGATCGTATACTGCACCGAGCCCAGCGCGGGCCATTCCGGACGCAGCATTTGATCGTAAATACGGTTCAGGGAACGATATTGCTGAACGGTACCTTTGCCGAAGGTCGGTTCGCCAACGATTAACGCACGACCGTAGTCCTGCATCGCCGCGGCGAAGATTTCCGACGCCGATGCGCTAAAGCGATCGACCATTACCACCAGCGGCCCTTTATAGTACACAACGCCATCGGTGTCGCTGTCTTCACGGACTTTACCGTTATTGTCGCGCACCTGGACCACCGGACCAGAAGGGATAAACAGACCAGAGAGCGAAACAGCCTCGGTCAATGCCCCGCCGCCGTTGGTACGCAGATCGATAATGACGCTGCTGACGTTCTGTTTTTCCAGCTTCTGCAACTGGACTTTCACATCGTCAGTCAGACCGACGTAGAAGCCCGGAATGTCCAACACGCCGACCTTCTCTTTGCCGACGGTTTTAACGGTCATTTTAACCGCGCGATCTTCAAGACGAATACGTTCACGGGTCAGCGTCACAATGCGGGTTTTTGTCCCCTTACCGGCAGGCAAAATTTCCAGGCGAACCTTACTGCCCTTTGGACCTTTGATAAGCGCAACCACGTCATCAAGACGCCAGCCAATCACATCCACCATGCTCTTGCCGGTCTGTCCTACGCCGACAATGCGATCGCCAACGCTAATCGCTTTACTTTTCGCCGCCGGACCGCCCGCGACCATGGAGTTAATAACCGTATAGTCGTCATCCATCTGCAACACCGCGCCAATGCCTTCCAGAGACAGGCTCATTTCAGTATTAAACTGCTCGGTGTTGCGCGGCGAGAGGTAGTTGGTATGGGGGTCGATTTCGCGGGCGAATGCCGTCATCGCCAGGGAAAAAACGTCTTCACTGTTGGTCTGAGTCAAACGGCGAATCGCTGATTTATAGCGGCGCGTCAGCGTTTCGCGAATTTCTTTGTCGGTTTTGCCGGTCAGCTTGAGGCTAAGCTCATCAAATTTCACTTTGCTGTCCCACAGCACATTCAGCTCAGCCTCATTTTTCGGCCAGGGCGCTTTGCTGCGGTCCAGGTTGAAATTATCGTTGCCGGTAAAATCCATCGGACGTTCCAGCACCGTTAACGCGTACTGATACCGTTCGAAGCGGCGCTTTTGCGCCAGATTGTAGAGGTCGTAGAAAACGTCAAGCTTTCCCGAACGTAGCTCGTCACCTATTTGGCCTTTCTTCTTCGCGTACTGTTCTACGTCGCCAGCCAGCAATACGTTATGGCTATAGTCGAGAAGATTTAAATAACGGTCGAAAATTTTGGCGGAAAAAGCCTCGTCAAGATCGAACTGACGATAATGCGAACGCGTGAAGCGCGACGTAACGCGCTCACTGACGGTCGCATGTTGCGTTTCTTCCTTAAGGACGGGAATTTGATCGGCACGCGTAATGTCGTCTACAGCGAAGGTCTGGCCTGCTAGTGCAAGCAGGCCAGCTAACGCGGTAAGCCTAAAAAATCTGTTCATGCCAGGCCTGGCCTCCGTTTCAGAACACCAGGTGTTCTGCGCGTACAATCAAAGACATACCCGAATTCAGCTGTACACGGACACCATCTTTGGTGATTTCTAATACCGTGGCATCCATCGCATCGTTACCCGCTTTCACCTTCAGAGACTGGCCTACGCTCAGGACGGAAATATCCGAAACCGGAGTCAGCTTCTCTTCACGAGGGGCGCGCGGCGCTTTTGCAGCCGGTTTTTCTCCACGCGGTTTACGTTCGGTCGCGTCTTTACGGCGCGGCGCTGGACGCGGCTTGCGCTCGCGGCGTGGCGCGTCGGAGGTTTCCCCTGCGGCAGCGGCAGCTTCACGTTTTTTCGCTTGCTGTTCCGCACGCTGCGCCTGAACGCGTGCTTTCGCTTCTTCAAGCTGCTTACGCGCGTGTTCAACATGCTGCTCATCCAGCTCACCGCACGGGTTGCCGTCGAGATCAACACGCGTCGCGCCCGGCTTCACGCCGTACAGGTAACGCCAGCTGGAAGTATAAAGACGTAAAGCGGAACGAAGTTGCGTTTTGCTGAGGTTCATTTCACCCTCAATACGCTCCACCAGATCCTGAAAAATACCAATTTTCAGCGGGCGCGCTTCGCCTTCCGCACTAAAGCACTGCGGAAAACGCTCGGCCAAAAACGCGATAACTTCTTTACTGCTATTCAACTTAGGTTGATTTTCCATGAAATTTCCTGATTACAACGGACGTAGCCAACAAGCCGCAGGCATGAACAGGCGTCATTATAATGACGCCATCAGTAATTGCTACGTTATCCGTTGATTATCCTGCGACGCTCGCAAAGAATTTTTTGTAATCCGACGTTGCAAGCACGGTCTGAAGCTGTTCTACCAGCTCACGAAGTCCGGCTTCGTCCTCTTCAGTGAAACGTCCGAACACCGTACTGTCGATATCCAGCACGCCGATTTGCTGCGCGTTTACCGTAACCGGCAGCACGATTTCCGCATTGCTCGCGGCATCGCAGGCTATGTGTCCATCAAACGCGTGAACGTCTTCAATACGCTGAACCTGATTTTGCGCGATGGCGGTACCGCATACGCCGCGCCCCACCGGGATCCGCACGCAGGCGATTTTGCCCTGAAACGGGCCCAGCACCAACGTGTCGTTTTCCAGCAGGTAAAAACCCGCCCAGTTCACGTCCGCCAGACGTTCGTACAGCAGCGCGCTGGTGTTCGACAGCGTTGCCAAAAAACTGGTCTCCCCTGCCATCAATGCCTGAAAATCGCGGTTCAGATCCGCATACAGCTCGGTCTTGTTCATTATTTAATCACTTGGTTGTCTTACGCTTACTGCCGGACTATTAAAATAAGCATTAAATGCGTTATTGCTCAAGATCATTCCCGTCATGAGTTAATATTACATTAATCTAACACTTTGAATCGCGATACATGGCTCTCAAGACTCAACACATTACGCCAACCAAAAAAATAGCGATCTGGTCCATCAGCGAAGCTCTTCCCCGTGCACACTATCAGCGCTGCCCTCAGTGCGACCTGCTGTTTAGTCTGCCGAAAATGCGTTCTCACCAGAGCGCCTATTGCCCCCGCTGCCAGGCGAAAATACGCGACGGTCGCGACTGGTCGTTAACCCGTCTCGCGGCGATGGCGGTTACCATGATGCTGCTGATGCCCTTTGCCTGGGGCGAGCCGCTGCTGCACATCTATCTGCTCGGCATCCGCATTGACGCCAACGTTATGCAGGGGATCTGGCAGATGACCAAACAGGGCGATCCTGTCACCGCCGCGATGGTGTTCTTTTGCGTCGCCGGCGCGCCGCTGATCCTTGTCACCGCAATAGCCTATCTGTGGTTTGGCAATATCCTCGGCATGAATCTGCGCCCAGTCCTGCTGATGCTGGAAAGACTGAAAGAGTGGGTGATGCTGGACATTTACCTGGTCGGCATTGGCGTTGCGTCAATTAAGGTTCAGGATTACGCCTTCTTACAGCCGGGCGTCGGCCTTTTCGCTTTCGTGGCGTTAGTCATCCTGAGCATCCTGACGCTCTCGCACCTCAACGTCGAGCAGCTGTGGGAGCGTTTTTATCCGCAGCGGCCAGCAAATCGACCGGACGAAAAGCTCCGCGTCTGCCTCGGCTGCCATTTTACCGGCTACCCGGATCGCCGGGGACGCTGCCCGCGCTGTCACATTCCGCTGCGCGAACGTCGAAACCAGAGCATACAAAAATGTTGGGCGGCGCTGCTGGCGTCAATTGTCTTTCTGCTGCCCGCAAACCTGTTGCCTATCTCGGTGATCTACGTCAACGGCGGGCGTCAGGAAGACACCATCATGTCCGGTATTATGTCGCTCGCCAGCAGCAATATCGCCGTTGCCGCCGTGGTCTTTATCGCCAGTATTCTGGTGCCCTTTACCAAAGTGATCGTCATGTTTACCCTGCTGCTCAGCATTCATTTCAAATGTGAGCAGGGGCTGCGGACGCGCATCCAATTGCTGCGGATGGTGACCTGGATCGGCCGTTGGTCGATGCTGGATCTGTTTGTTATTTCGTTAACCATGTCGCTCATTAACCGCGACCAGATTCTTGCTTTTACTATGGGACCGGCTGCGTTTTATTTCGGCGCAGCGGTAATTTTGACTATTCTTGCTGTTGAATGGCTGGACAGCCGCTTACTTTGGGATGCACATGAGTCAGGAAACGCCCGCTTCGCAGACTGAAGCGCAAATTAAAACAAAACGCCGTATCTCGCCTTTCTGGCTATTGCCGCTCATTGCTTTAATGATTGCGGGCTGGCTGATATGGAACAGCTACGAGGATCGTGGAAACACCGTTACCATCGACTTTCAGTCGGCGGACGGTATTGTGCCGGGGCGAACGCCCGTCCGTTATCAGGGCGTCGAAGTCGGTACTGTCCAGGATATCAGCCTGAGTAAAGACCTGCGCAAAATTGAAGTGCGGGTCAGCATTAAATCAGACATGAAGGATGCCCTGCGCGAAGAAACCCAGTTCTGGCTGGTCACGCCTAAAGCCTCGCTTGCTGGCGTCTCCGGGCTTGACGCGCTGGTCGGCGGCAACTATATCGGCATGATGCCCGGCAAAGGCGCCGAGAAGGATCACTTTGTCGCTCTCGACACCCAGCCGAAATATCGTCTTGATAATGGCGATTTAATGATTCATCTGCATGCCCCGGATCTCGGTTCGCTGAACAGCGGCTCACTGGTCTATTTCCGTAAGATCCCGGTCGGCAAAGTGTATGACTACAGCATCAATCCTAATAAACAGGGCGTCACTATCGACGTGCTGATCGAACGCCGATTCACCAACCTGGTGAAAAAAGGCAGTCGCTTCTGGAACGTGTCGGGCATCGACGCAGACGTCAGCCTGAGCGGGGCGAAAGTGAAGCTCGAAAGCCTGGCCGCACTGGTTAACGGCGCTATCGCCTTTGACTCGCCGGAGTCGTCAAAACCGGCGGAGCAAGAAGATTCGTTCGGGCTGTATGAAGATCTGGCCCACAGCCAGCGTGGCGTTATTGTGAAGCTGCAACTGCCGAGCGGCGAAGGGCTGAAGGCGGACTCCACCCCGCTGATGTATCAGGGGCTTGAGGTTGGCGAACTCACCAAACTGGTATTACAACCGGGTGGTAAAGTCACCGGCGAAATGACCGTCGATCCCAGCGTGGTCACGTTATTGCGTGAGAATACCCGCATTGAACTGCGCAGTCCTAAACTCTCGCTTAGCGACGCCAATATTAGCTCGCTGCTGACGGGCAAAACCTTTGAGCTGGTACCCGGCGACGGCGAACCGCGTAACGAGTTTGTGGTCGTTCCCGGCGAAGAAGCGCTTTTGCACGAGCCTGACGTTCTGACCCTGACTCTCACCGCGCCGGAAAGCTACGGCATTGACGCGGGGCAGCCGCTGATCCTGCATGGCGTTCAGGTCGGCCAGGTTATCGACCGCAAACTGACCCCCAAAGGCGTGACTTTTACCGTCGCCATCGATCCGCAACATCGCGATCTGGTGAAAGGCGACAGCAAATTTGTCGTCAATAGTCGGGTCGACGTCAAAGTCGGACTGGACGGCGTGGAGTTTCTCGGCGCCAGCGCCAGCGAATGGATCAATGGCGGTATTCGCATTCTGCCCGGTAATAAAGGCGAAATGAAATCCAGCTATCCGCTGTATGCCAATCTGGAAAAAGCGGTGGAAAATAGCCTCAGCGATCTGCCTACGACCACCCTGACGCTCAGCGCGGAAACGCTGCCTGACGTGCAGGCGGGTTCGGTCGTGCTGTATCGCAAATTTGAGGTGGGTGAAGTGATCACGGTGCGTCCGCGCGCCAACGCGTTTGATATCGACCTGCATATCAAACCGGAATACCGTAACCTGCTGACCAGCAACAGCGTGTTCTGGGCGGAAGGCGGCGCGAAAGTACAGCTCAACGGCAGCGGGTTGACCGTTCAGGCCTCTCCCCTGTCGCGGGCGCTGAAAGGCGCGATCAGCTTCGATAACCTGAGCGGCGCGAGCGCCAGCCAGCGTAAAGGCGACAAACGCATTCTGTACGCCTCGGAAACCGCCGCCCGCGCCGTTGGCGGCCAGATTACCCTTCACGCTTTTGATGCCGGGAAGCTGGCTGCCGGCATGCCGATCCGCTACCTCGGGATTGATATCGGGCAGATCCAGACCCTGGAACTGATCACCGCCCGCAACGAAGTTCAGGCGAAAGCGGTGTTATACCCGGAATACGTGCAGACCTTTGCCCGCGCGGGCACCCGTTTCTCGGTGATCACCCCGCAAATCTCGGCGGCAGGCGTGGAGCATCTGGATACCATCCTGCAACCTTATATCAACGTGGAGCCGGGGCGCGGGAATCCTCGTCGCAACTTTGAACTTCAGGAAGCCACCATCACCGACTCTCGCTATCTCGACGGTTTAAGTATTGTGGTGGAAGCGCCGGAGGCCGGTTCGCTGGCTATCGGTACGCCGGTCCTGTTCCGCGGGATAGAGGTCGGAACGGTGACCGGCATGACGCTGGGTTCGCTGTCGGACCGCGTGATGATTGCCCTGCGCATCAGCCAACGTTATCAGCATCTGGTGCGCAATAATTCGGTCTTCTGGCTGGCCTCCGGCTACAGTCTGGACTTCGGCCTGACGGGCGGCGTCGTGAAAACCGGCACCTTTAATCAGTTCATTCGCGGCGGCATTGCCTTTGCTACCCCGCCAGGCATACCGCTGGCGCCGAAAGCGCAGGCAGGCAAACACTTCCTGTTGCAGGAAAGCGAACCGAAAGAGTGGCGCGAATGGGGAACGGCTCTGCCGCGCTAATACCATTGCTCCGGCGTGCTCGCGCCGGAGCCTTTATGCTACACTGCGCGCCTGTTTTACTGCCGCTGGTGCCGCTCCGTGACTCAAAACGCTGTTTATTTTCCTGAAGCCTTTCTCACGCAAATGCGCGAGGCGATGCCCGCCTCCCTCTCTTTCGACGATTTTCTCGCCGCCTGCCAGCGTCCGCTGCGTCGCAGCATTCGCGTCAACACCCTGAAAATCACGGTCGCCGACTTCCTTACCCTGACCGCGCCTTACGGCTGGTCGCTTACGCCGGTGCCGTGGTGCGAGGAAGGATTCTGGATCGCGCGGGATGATGAAGACTCACTGCCGCTGGGCAGTACCGCAGAGCATCTGAGCGGGCTGTTTTACATTCAGGAAGCCAGTTCGATGCTGCCGGTCGCCGCGCTGTTTGCCGACGGGAATATGCCGGAACGCGTTATGGACGTTGCCGCCGCGCCAGGTTCAAAGACGACGCAAATCGCTGCGCGGATGGGGAACCGGGGAGCGATTCTGGCGAACGAATACGCCGCCAGCCGGGTAAAAGTGCTTCACGCTAACATCAGCCGCTGCGGGATCGGTAACGTGGCGCTCACCCACTTTGATGGCCGCGTATTCGGCGCGGCGCTGCCGGAAATGTTCGACGCCATTCTGCTTGATGCGCCCTGCTCAGGCGAAGGCGTCGTGCGTAAAGATCCCGATGCGCTGAAAAACTGGTCCGTTGAGAGCAATCATGCGATCGCCGCAACACAACGTGAACTGATCGACAGCGCGTTCCATGCGCTGCGCCCTGGCGGCACGCTGGTCTATTCAACCTGTACGCTGAACCGTGAAGAAAATGAAGCCGTCGTACACTGGCTGAAAGGACAGTATGGCGATGCCGTCGAATTTCTGCCGCTCGCCGACCTCTTTCCACAAGCAAAACAAGCGCTCACGGCAGAGGGTTTCCTGCATGTTTTCCCGCAGATTTATGATTGCGAAGGCTTCTTTGTGGCGCGTCTGCGCAAAACGGCGTCGATCCCGCCTTTGCCGGCCCCAACATACAAGGTAGGCAATTTTCCTTTTGCACCGGTAAAAGACCGCGACGCGACAAAGATTGTCCAGGCCGCGAACGCCCTCGGTCTGAAATGGGACAACGGTATGCGTCTGTGGCAACGCGATAAAGAGCTATGGCTTTTCCCGGCGGAGATCGAACCCGTGATCGGAAAAGTCCGTTTCTCACGTCTGGGCATTAAGCTCGCTGAGACCCATAACAAGGGTTTCCGCTGGCAGCACGAAGCGGTGATTGCGCTTGCCGATGTCACCCATCGTACGGCCTTTGAACTTACCCCAGAGGAAGCCGAAGCGTGGTATCGCGGGCGTGATGTCTACCCACAGCACACGCCTGATACGGATGACGTTCTGGTCACTTTTCAGCATCAGCCGATTGGTCTGGCGAAACGCATCGGTTCGCGTTTGAAAAACAGCTATCCGCGCGAGCTGGTTCGCGACGGCAAATTGTTTACCGGTAACGCGCAAAAGAACTAATTTTGCGCATTTTTTGACTGGCGCTTTTGCCTGCGTTGACTACGCTGAAAAATGGACGGCTAAACTGGTCGTACCACAAACAGTGAACCAACGGAGAGCACGATGATGAAAACCAGTGTGCGCATTGGCGCCTTTGAAATCGACGATGCCGAATTACACGGCGAGTCGCCAGGAGACCGAACGTTAACCATTCCGTGTAAATCCGACCCGGATTTATGTATGCAACTGGATGCCTGGGACGACGAAACCAGCATCCCTGCCATCCTCAACGGGGAACATTCGGTGCTGTTCCGCAACCATTACGATCAACAGTCTGATGCCTGGATCATGCGCCTTGCCTGATTCAAAAAGAACCCGTCGGCCTGGCGGGTTATTTACTTCCCCTTTCCCGCTTCCGTAAATTCCTCCTACACTATTGATACGGCTGTACAAATAGAGGATGGAATGTTCGCACTGGTTCTGTTTGTGTGTTATCTGGATGGCGGTTGTGACGATATCGTGGTGGATGTATACGATACTGAGCAACAATGCCTGTATTCGATGGACGATCAGCGGATTCGCCACGGCGGCTGCTTTCCGGTCGAAGATTTTATTGATGGATTCTGGATGCCCGCGCAGCAGTACAGCGACTTTTAGCCATGACAGCACTTGCCTGGCGGGAAGAAAGCTACGCAGCCGCCAGGAGCTGCGTATTAATGAACGATTGTTTACTCGTAGAAGATGGTAAATTCCACGGCTGCATTGGCCGTGCCGGCTTTTACTGGAAGCACGGTGCCGCCGGTAGCTTCGCGAAGGCGGGAATAGCGCGCACGCAGCGGAATTGTATAACTTGTCGCGTTACTGCCCAGGTAATACTGATTCAAAAAAGCCTTACCTCGCCAATCGAAACTGCTGGATGCTAACGCGCTTTTATTATTTGGCAGTATCGGATCCTCGATCTCAATACAGAGCCCCTCTGAACCATTCGGCTCAGGATCGGTTTTAACACAGGGTTGACCAATGTAGGTTACCCCCACTTCGTTAATCGGATCGAGGCGATAGGCGATGACGCTGGGATACCAGGGGTCCTCAACAAAGGTATTGCTGCTGCCTTCACCAGCCCAACTGCTGCCGGGACTCGAATAATTAAAAGCATTCTCATAGCGTCCGGCCATCACCGGGCAATTGATCAATTGAATGTTGAAATCTTTCCACGGCGAATACCAGTTAGATCGGTTCATCGCATCAGTTATCTCATACTCCCCTAACTGCACATGCACATCCGGTGTCTGACAACTGCCAGCAACGACATTAAGGTTACCGCTAATACGAATACGTTGACCCTTTACCTGAAAGTCCGCCGCCATATTTTGGCCGGGAAAAGCGTAAGTAATAATAGGGGGAATAGTGACAGGCAGCGTCCATGTCCCTGCAGGAATATCCCCCGTTTTGACCAGCACAAACATGATATAACCGGAACCTGGCGCGACAGAGTTGGCGAAGGGCATGTCTAACGAGTTCGGCGACGAGATTTTTTCGACAGGAAGAGAACGGTTGACGGTATTGTCGCGCCAGACCAGTGAAAAACCGACACCAGGTGTTCCCGTTTCATAAATGTCAAACCCCTGATACTGACCGACGGTCGCCGGTCCGCCATTTTCAAATTCCAGTCTACCGTTTACGTAAAAAGTTTCATTGCTACCCGTACTTGATGTGCAATCACTGTATCCTAAGCTCACAGCGCCCGTGTTTATTATCCGCTGCGAAAATAACTCAGAGCCAAAAGGGAGATCGCGAAGGGCGCTTACCGTGACGCGATCGGAAAGAATAGGAACGTTGAGTTCGACGTAATCCTGAGGAATGATTTCACTGTCGACATTATTTATTCTTGTCCCTGAACAGGTCACCAGGGCGTTTGCCGGATGGCTATACAGCATGGCGCAGCACAGAAAACCAGTAGCGCCAACATAGCGCCAAAAGGCGGGTTTGATTTGCATGACGTTTTTCCTTAAATCACATGGCCGGTTCGCGGGGTCACTGCGACACACAGCGACCATTGATGGTCAGCATGCCGCGGCTGTCCGTTTTATCGCGAGACGGTAATTGATAGTTGAGCAGGCACTGTTGATGCGCCGACTCTCCCCAGCGCACGTTCAGTTGACCACTCTGCTCTGCCAGGCGAGCAAAAATACGTCTTCCCTGACCCACAACGCCGACAGAATTTTGACTGCTGTCATAGACGTCCGCGCCGAACGGTACTTTGCTGTTTTCGTCCAGGACAATCAGCACCGGTGTTCCCACTGTGGTGCCATACTGAAGCTTAACGACCGCGCCGCTGTATGGCGCCACTTTCTGGCTGGTCAGGTTTAACTCAATGTCGTCGGGTAAGCCTTTCGGATCGAGGCTGACTTCGTTCATTTGCCAGGCGTTCAGATAAGGCACGACGGCATAGCCAAAACGATCGATGCTGACTCCCGGATAGCTGCTGACAGCCGCCCCTTTCGCCCCCTTCGCTTCGACCAGCGCCACGGTATCGGCGGTGTATGGCGACAGGGTAAGACCGCCGCTGTGCAGGACAGCCGTACCGTTCACGCCCAGTGAATAGTTGTGGTAGTTTTTGCCTGCCCCTGCTGCGGTCTGTAGCGTGGTGTACGGGGTGCGCAACGAACTGTTAAAGGCCGCGCTGCGGGTTCCGCCTTTATTGGCGTTGGCGGCGCTGACGCTGTAGCTGAAGGCATTGTTGTCCAGCGCCGTCCCGCTTATCCCAATCTGTTCGCGCATGCGCCCATCGTTGTCGCGGTTGAGGTTGACGGACATCTGGCTAAACGGACTACCGCTTGAGAAAGGAATACTCAGGCTAAGCATATAACGGGTCTCATAGTCACCCTCGCCATTGCGGTTACGGCTGGCGCTCAGGCTATAGTTAACCCGGCCGATGTGATTGTTATAGCCAAGCTGATACTGGCGATCCTGCCCATGCTGTTTCCAGTAATTCTGTTGGTAAATACTGGCATAAAAATTCCCCCAACCATCAGGAAGCCGCTGGTTAGCCGTGATCCCCAGACGGCTCTTGGGACGATAAACCTCGAGCCGGCTATCATAATGATTCAGCGCCTCTCGCAGTTGCATCGCCGTCATAAAGTCCATGTAGCCTTCGGTAGAAAACCGGTAGGCCGCCACGCTGATATTGCTGCCGGTTTGTACAATAGAATGGCTGTATTTCAGCTGATAGCTTTCCCCGGACATCGTTTTGCCAAAGCGGTCATACTCTTTCGGTAATGTGCTCCTGGCATGGGTCACATCGAATGAAAAGGCGCCAACATGGGTCCCCATGGCCAACCCCACTTGCCCGGCTTTGTAGTCCTCGTTTCCCTGAATACCGGTATACGCGGTGAATCGATTGGACAGCCCCCGACGCCAGGTGAACTCGGCGAGAAAAGGTTCATCCTCGACCCAGCCTTTACGCAACGTACCGAGGGTAGCGCTGTAGTGCGTGATGCCAGGGCGCAAGAGATTACTGGTGGAGGCAAACGGCACGAGCTGACGCTGTACTGAACCGTCGGCTTCTTCCACAATGACTTCAAGTTCACCACCGTAACCCGTGGAAAAGAGATCGTTAATTTCGAACGCGCCAGGCGCAACCGTCGTCTCGTACAACAAACGGTTCTGCTGCATCACTTTTACCCTGGCGTTGGTTCTGGCGATACCGGTAATTAACGGCGCATAGCCACGCTGGGAATTAGGCAGCATCTGCTCCGCGTTCGCGAGTTGAATACCGCGAAACGCCAGGGTATCAAACTGTTCGCCCGTGGTGTGGGCATCGCCCAGCGTTAATTTACTGCTTATCTCTGGAATATGACGCTGCACGTAGGTATCCAGGGCCTGGTAATGACGGCCAAAGTCTTCCTGCCAGCTCAGACTGCCGTTATGGCGAAAATGCCAGCCTAACAGGTTAAAACCGCTGTTAATCCCGGCATAAATCGCATCGCTTTCGTTATGCGAGGTTACGTTGCGGTAAAAGTTCGCATTGTAGTTCAGAATACCGGCGGTGATCCCCTGATCCCATAATGCCGGGTTAACGTAACCACGCGGGCGCTTAATTAAGTAGATATCGGCAATCGCGAGACTAAGCGTTTGTTCACCGGTATCCAGCTCGAACGATGCTTCGGGCAGGATCTGATTTATCGGCAAACAGTCATTATCCTCCGCGCGGTTGAGGAGCGTGAGCGATTCCCTTGAGAGTTTCTCGGTATTAAATTCAAGATTGATAAATGTTTTTTTCGACAGACATATGTCACCGTCGACATTCTGACCTGATCCATTTGATACCTGCAGGTCATACTGCCCCATGGTAACGTCGTTGATAATCACTTCAACGTTATATTTCCCGGGGATCGGGACACCTTTCTGAAAACGAGCGATATCAATACGGTTTTTGCTATCAGGACTAATAAAATTGGTATTGAATTCAACGAAAGAAGTATCAGCCGCACAGGCAACAGAAAAACAGGCGGTAGCAATGGCAATCGCAAGAGGACAAAGCGTCATTGTGCCGGTGATGGTTAAATTAAGGTTCCGTTCCATGATATCTTCCTGTAACTGCACTTTATAATTTTGTATTCGGCATTACTTTTTTTCAGTTTCAATAAGACGCATAGCGCCATAGTCGTTAATGATGAAGGGATAGTAATTACCCGCAGCACGGCTGAGCTGAAAGGTTTTTACCTCGCCTGGCGCCAGCATCCCGCCGTTGCCAATACTGACTTTCCCGTCACGATCCTCAGAAAAGTAAGCGACATTAATAAAATATGGGGTGGGATTATTGGCGGTTACCGTCGTGCCCTGACGCGTCCATTTCACCTGCTGCTGGGCATCACTGGCGGTCATCGCCAGCCCGGACGGTCGATAAAAAAGCTTCAGACGAGAACGAAAAGCCATTTGCAGCATGCTTTTATCCTCGGCGTTTTTCACCTTTGCCGGGATTTCCAGTACATTGAGATAGAAGATAGACTCTTTATCTTTTGGCAAGGTCTCGCCGGTATAACGTATCCGCAATGACTGCCCTTTTCCGGGATCGACGCGGTTAATAGGAGGCGTCAACGTAAAGGGAGCCCTGGCATTATCCGGACGGGAATGACGATCGCCGGAATCTATCCACGACTGGATTAATACCGGTGATTTGCCATTATTGGTCATCTTGATGGAAACTTCTTTATCCTTTTCTGGATACACGACGCGAGTGCCAGCAATAATAACCGCACTGTTTGCGGAAAAGACCACAAGCGTGGAAAACAAGGCAAAGATAAGGGGCAGTAATTTCATTTTCATCGCTCAAGTCCTTTTTTCAGGCGAGCATTACGCTCGCCTGCTGTCATAATGAAAATATCTTTCCGTTATGATTATTCGTAATCGATACTGAAGTTAACCTGGCTTTTCACTGTTCCAGGCGTTGTCGCGCCCATTGCGTAATAACGCACGGTGTAAGGCAGGCTGGCTGCGCCGCTGCTCATATCAATGCGTGAAGTAGTAGTTGTCTGGTTAGTGTGGCCCACCTGCAGCGGCAGGTCTGTCAGTTTGTCAACCAACTGCAGCTGAACATTGGTCGCGCCATCAGGCACACTTTCGTCAGTGTTCAGCAAGTTAAAGGTAGTCGTGTCAACCGTAGAACCGTTTTCGAAGAATGCCGCCGCCGTTGATGTGCTGGTGACGCCCGTGCAGTTAGCAAGCTGGATATTAAAACCGGTATCCGCCGTTGTCTGACCTTCAGTCTGCAGCAGAGAGGTGCTGACTTCCGGCAGAACGACTGTTGCAGGTGAAGCCTGGCCGTCAACGGTGATATCACAGGTAGTGCCGGTCAGTTTACCTTCAAAATAAATCGTACCATCAGCGGCCTGTGCCTGCGTGCCAAATCCTCCAGCAATTAAAGCGGCAGCCAGAAACGTTTTTTTGATGCTCATTGTACAAACTCCATGTATATTAAAATATTCACGCGGAATAAATTGCAGTAGCACGAGTATTAAACCACTTCTATTAATACCCTTTTCTTTGCGAAGGATGATATAAGCCCAGACCACATATCACAGCGGCTGAACGTAGATGTACCCTAAGTTTTGTTAGGCCTTCGACAAATAAATACTAAAGCAGCGAATTATCTCAGTAAAGGTCGATTAAGACTTTAGCTTAAAAATAGGACAAAATTCTTTATTTTGAATTTAAATAAAAATGCAGATTAAGAAATTAGTCTGACAATCAATTTCGAACGCGTTGAACGATAAATCATTGAAAATGATTTATCTGCACACATTCTAATTGCCAGACAGAACACAACACCGCAAAAAAATTTAGAAAAAAATCCTAATATGCCTATTGATGACATGGTCAAGGCGCATTTCTACGTACGAGGAATTTGACCAGGCAAGTTTCCGTTTACTGTCAATAAAAAAGAAACCTATCCCACCCGACAATGTTAACAAAATGATATCAAAAAGTAATGTATTAGATAATTTTTCACAAATAATGCTTTCAAAAGAAAGTAAATCCACCGTATTGGTGTTTTTGCATACAATTTTAACCCGTTTATGGCACATACAGGCATGAAAAACGCGCATAAAATAAGAGTTTTCTTAATGCAGACACAGTCAGTAGATTCAGTGATAGTTAATAAAAGATAATTAATCTACGTAATAGTAATAGACTTGTTAAAAGACGAACATAAAATTCCCATTGAATTCATATAATTATACGTAATAGAAATTGGCAGTGTAAATATTTTTCTTTTCGCGTAAAAGTCGAAAAGCTAGTCGCCGCATTGCATTAAACTGTAAATACCCAGAAATCGTTATCTTTTTATGCCAGGATTTTTCCCGCAAAAACAAACATTGATTCTCTATACGTGGTGATTAATCATGCGAATGGAGAAAAGGTAATAAAAGGATATGGCCCCGTTATGGAGAGTAAAATGGGTAAGAAATTGAGCCCTGTCGCTGAACGCTTATGTCATGAGTCAACAATTACTGTTATTACGACTGACCGCTACTTCTTTATGGCGATAAAGCATATCATCCATTCAATGCTGCCAGAGATCCTGAGCGAAAAAGGAGTGCTTTATAACGTCGTACATTGTGAGAGTGTATTTCACATGAACTTTCAGGATATGATTCAAAATGAAGACAGACTGCTTATCGCAGATTACGATGTGCGGCTGATCGGCAATTCCCAGGTGCTTAACTTAATTCAGGGAATGAAAATTTTCGGTTCGATGATGCTTGTTATCCATAAGGAATTGCCTATTGCCGAGGTTGACTGTTGCTTAGCTAAAGGCGCGCCAGTGGCAGAGATCAAAAAAAATTTGCGAGACTTTATTTTGCAAAAACGCGCGCCACAAAATATCAACATCACCAGCAATCAGCTATTGTCGCGTTTCACCCGACGCGAGCATCAGATCATTCGTATGATTCTGAAAGGTAAACGGGTTGAGAGCATCGCGAAAGCCCTTAACGTAAGCCCTAAAACCATATATGCGCATCGATCGCGCATCTATCAGAAAGTCGGCGTTCGTAACCTGCAGGGACTTTTTCACAATGGAGGCTTGCTCACTTCGCAACACAAGTGAGTTCGGCCGTTGACGCTCCACTCCACGACGACAACTCTGCTTCCAGCGTCGCCGACTGGACGTGATAGAGGCACTGATTTTTCGTAAAAGAAATGTTAAACCGTTTTTTGCTGTGGTATAACAAAACTGACCGTAACGCCAGCTTACTGGTGATGACGGGCCTGCCTTTCACGCGATATCGCCTACAGGCAGATAAAAAGAGACCGAATACGATTCCTGTATTCGGTCCAGGGAAATGGCTCTTGGGAGAGAGCCGTGCGCTAAAAGTTGGCATTAATGCAGGCTAAGTCGCCTTGCCTTATAAGAATAGATGACGACGCCAGGTTTTCCAGTCCATGGCGAAAGTGGTTGGAAAAAACAGGCATCCGTCATGTGCTAAAAAGCAAAAACCGCAAGCGCGTTTCGACGATACTTGCGGTTTTTTATTGGAAATCAGAAAGATATTTTTGGTAATTAGCAGAGTTTTTCGGCGCGTTCGATAAAGGGCGCAAGACTCATTTTTTCCCCTGGCTTTGCCGGATCGTCTATTTGAATAACGTGAATAGGCTGAGCGTTGGTTTTTCCGCTGGCCACCTGCTGCTGCGCCACGTCATTAAGCGGATACTGGACCAGCGTACTCGGGTTGATCACATACAGCGCGTTTCCCGGTCGGCATGTCAGCATCACTTCTTCCCGATTGAACGCCCACTTATCTTTACCCACTTCAAAACGGCTAACGGTAATGACCTGCGGTGCCGCCAGCGCCGCGCCGGAGCTGACCAACAGCAGCAAAGAAAGAATCATTTTTTTCATGAATTTTGCCTGTCCTTCAGAACGGTTCCAGAGTCGCGAACAGACTGACAATCGCCAGAACCGCCGCTCCCATACCCCATTCAACTTTTGTCATCCAGATAAAATACTGATTGATACGGCAATGTCCCAGCCGCATCCGTGGTACGAGAACATACCGATTCAGCAACGCAATTGCCACCATTAGCACCACAAGTGCACATTTTAACAAAAGCAACTGGCCCCAGCCGCTTCGCCAGGGGAGGGAGAATCCCTGAATAAATACGACATTCGCGATCCCGGTGATCAACACGCCCGCCACGGCGAGATGACCATATTGCGAGAAACGCATCATGGCGGCGATGGCCTGCTGACGCCAACGGCCTTTTGCCAGGCGCATACAGTAGAGGACTGGCATCAGACCGCCAAACCAGGCCGCAGCACAGAGCAAATGCAGCGCGTGATTGCTCCGCTGTAGCGCGCCTGAAATGCCTGTATGCAGCGTGGCATGGCCGACGCCCGCCAGCAATGCAAACTGGGCAAACGCTAAAATCAGCAGCAGTCGCGGTAAATTTCGCGGAACGAGAAGCACTGCCACCAGCGTCACAAGGGCGAGAATAATTTGCCATAGCCAGACGCCGCCGAACTGGGTTTGCAGAACCGCGCGCCAGATTGACACAGAGAATACATCCTGCCACCCGGAGCCCATCAAACCGCCCTGCACTGCCAGCATCAGCGCCGCAGTCAGAAAACTCGCGCCAGCAGCGTACTGTTGCAGACGTAAAAACCGGCAATTCATCAGACGACGAAGCGCCACCGGCGCCAGCCACGCACCGTAAAGCGCGCTGCCAAATATCAGCATCAGCGCGGTAAAATGAATGAAACGAAGCGTGACCCAGGTGAGCGACAGCATACTTATTTCACGCTAAACGTGTACTGCCCTTTGGTTTTATGGCCATCAACGGACACAACGTGCCAGTTAACCGTATACGTCCCCGGCGGCAGTGCGTCATCAAGGGGCACAATCAGTTGCGTTTTATCCTGTTCGTTGCGCCTGGCGGGCCGTGTTTTGATAGCCTCCTGCTTTGGACCGGTAATTGTCACACCGCTGAAACCTTGCTCAATCCCTTCAGAAAAGTTAAGGGTGAGCGCCTGCGGCGCGGCGGTTACATTGGCATTGGCAGCCGGATACTGATGCGTCAGATGCGCATGCGACCAGACTACGGGCGTCGTCAGCATGGCGGTCAGAAACAGGAGCGTACGTGCAGGAGTGACCATATCAACTATTCCTTTTTGTTATGTCTTATCTTCAGAGGATAACCCTCTATAATGTTTGAGTCGAGACGCATCAATTGCGACTTGCCATCGCGGCGGTCTCTTAGTAACTTTTGCGCGCAATACCTAAGGAGAAGACCATGCAAAAAAATCTCGCTCAGCTTGAACAAGCTGAAATGGATAAAGTGAATGTCGATCTGGCGGCCGCTGGCGTGGCGTTTAAAGAACGCTATAACATGCCCGTCGTCGCCGAGGTTGTGGAGCGCGAACAGCCAGAGCATCTGCGCGACTGGTTCCGCGAGCGTCTTATCGCCCACCGCCTGACGTCTGTGACGTTGTCACGTTTACCGTATGAGCCAAAAGTAAAATAACGTTTTGCTTTAAAGTTACATATCCTTACATATTGCCTGCTACAGTATAAGTCTATTCTTAATCTATCATTTAAGAACGATTGTAGACACTATGAAAAGGAAGTCATTATGTCGAACTGGAAAATCGCTGCCGCGCAGTATGAACCCCTAAAAACACCTGTCCGCGAACGCGTTGCTCAGCATCTCGCCTTTATCGAAGCGGCGGCCCAACAACATTGCAATTTGCTGGTCTTTCCATCCCTTTCATTGTCCGGCTGCGCTGACGACCGAAAGGCGTTACCTGCGCCGCCGGATGCCAGTCTGCTCCAACCGCTGTCCTGGGCTGCAGCGCATCATCGTATGACAATCATTGCCGGCCTGCCCGTGGAGCATAATGAGCGCTTTGTCAAAGGCATGGCCGTTTTTGCGCCGTGGATGACCGCGCCGCGTACCTATCATCACAGTCTTGGCGCTTGCCTTGGCAACGATCTTAAAACGATACGCGTGGTGGATGATCAACCGGAAGGCATGGATCTGGACCCGGCGTTTTCACTGTTCACCACCAGCCAGAGCGTCGGCGAGCCAGAATTACTCTCCTCAACGTCACGGTTGCAAAACTTTTCTCATAAATTTTCGATTGCCGTACTGATGGCCAATGCGCGTGGCAACAGCGCATTATGGGATGAAAGTGGTCGACTTATCGTTCGCGCTGACCGCGGTCCGCTGTTATTAACGGGACAGCGCACCCCACGGGGTTGGCAAGGTGATATCATTCCATTACGCTAGTCGTTTTCGGTCAGGAGTGTTACATGCTACGCATCATCGATACAGAAACCTGTGGCTTACAGGGCGGGATTGTCGAGATCGCCTCTGTCGACGTAATCGATGGTCAGATCGTCAACCCGATGAGCCACCTGGTGCGTCCTGACCGCCCTATTTCCCCTCAGGCGATGGCGATCCACCGTATTACCGAAGCGATGGTGGCCGATAAACCCTGGATTGAAGAGATTATTCCGCATTATTACGGAAGCGAGTGGTACGTTGCGCATAACGCCAGCTTCGACCGCCGCGTGCTCCCGGATATGCCGGGTGAGTGGATTTGCACCATGAAGCTGTCGCGTCGGCTGTGGCCCGGCATCAAATACAGCAATATGGCGCTGTATAAATCCCGTAAGCTGAACGTGCAAACCCCGGCCGGCCTGCACCACCACCGCGCATTATATGATTGCTATATTACGGCGGCCTTGCTGATCGATATCATGAACAGTTCAGGCTGGACGCCAGAGCAGATGGTCGAGATTACCGGACGTCCGGCGCTGCTCACCACCTTCACCTTTGGCAAATACCGCGGTAAACCGGTGTCTGAGATCGCAGAGCGCGATCCGGGCTATCTGCGCTGGCTGTTTAATAATCTCGACAGCATGAGCCCGGAGCTGCGCTTAACATTAAAGCACTATCTGGAAAACGCTTAATGCTCGCCTTGCCCCGGTAACGTCCCCTGGGCCAGGCCAATCAGAAAAGCGAATTCCAGCGCCACGCCTTCATACGATTTAAAGCGACCTGACTTCCCGCCGTGTCCCGAATCCATGTCAGTGCAAAGCAGCAACAAGCGATCGTCGGTTTTCAACTCGCGCAGTTTTGCCACCCATTTCGCCGGCTCCCAGTATTGCACCTGCGAGTCATGTAACCCGGTCGTGACCAGCATGTGAGGGTAAGCCTGTGCGGTGACGTTATCGTAAGGGCTGTAGCTTTTCATATACGCGTAATACTGAGGATCTTTCGGGTTTCCCCACTCCTCAAATTCCCCGGTCGTCAGCGGGATCGACTCATCCAGCATCGTCGTGACCACGTCAACAAAAGGCACCTGGGCAATCACACCATGAAAAAGCTCGGGACGTTCGTTAATGGCAACCCCCATCAACATACCACCGGCGCTGCCACCCATAGCGTAACAGTGCGAAGGCGAGCCAAAACCCAACGCGAGCAGCGCGTCGCACGCATCTAGATAATCATTGAACGTATTGCGCTTCTTAAGAAATTTACCGTCTTCGTACCACTGCTGTCCCAACTCACCGCCGCCTCGCACATGGACAATGGCATAGACGAAGCCGCGATCCAGCAGGCTTAAGCGGCTACTGCTGAAATCGGCATCCATACAGGAGCCATACGACCCGTAGCCGTAGACCAGCAGCGGATTTTGCCCCTTACGAAAATACTTTTGGTTGTAGACCAACGATACCGGCACTTCGACGCCGTCGCGCGCGGTTATCCACACGTGCTCGCTTCGGTAGTTTGCGGCGTCGAAACCGGGCACTTCCGTTTGCTTAATCACCCGACGCTCACCGGTATCCATGTCCAGTTCAAACAGCGTGTCGGGCGTGGTCATGGAAGAGTAGCCGTAACGCAGCCGTGAGGTTTCCGGCTCCGGATTATAAGCAAGCCAGGTGACATAAGCCGGATCATCAAAGGCGATGCCTATAACTTCTCGCGTTTTACGGTTAATTTGCCGCAGGCTGGTCAGTCCGCGCTGCCGCTCTTCCACAACCAGCCAGTCAGTAAACAGGGTAAAGCCTTCCAGCATGATAGCGTCCCGCGGCGGGATCAGCGTTTCCCATTTTTTTTCGTCACGGACACGAGTGCGATACAGACCGAAGTTTTTGCCGTCACGGTTCGAACGCAGGTAGAACTTGTGCTGGTAATGATCAAGGCTGTACTCGTGATCTTTACGACGCGGCAAAAAGACGAACGGTTCAGCGTCGGCCAACTCGGCATCCAGCAGCCGCACTTCGCTGGTCGTCGCGCTACCAAGATGGATCACAATGTAATGCTGCGAGGTTGTTTTATGCAGGCTGACGTAAAACGTATCGTCTTTTTCTTCGTAGATCAGTTCGTCGTAATTCGACGGCGTGCCAACGGTATGGCGCCAGACCTGGTAAGGCAACAGCGTTGTGGCATGCTTGCGCACATAATAGAAGGTCAGAGAATCATTCGCCCAGACAAACTCGGGGGCGACGTTATCGAGCATTTCCGGATACCAGTTGCCGCTGTCAAGATTACGGAAACGAATCCCGTACTGTCGGCGGGACAGGTAATCTTCCGCTATCGCCATAATCGAGTTGTCAGGAGTAATAGCCAGCCCGCCAAGGGTGTAAAACTCGCTATGCGCCGCCCGTTTGTTGCCGTCAAGTAGCGTGACCCATTCATCCCATTCTTCACTGAGCGCCGACTGACGCTGATAAATGGCGTACTCGCAGCCCGGTTCGTAAATATGGCGATAGCGATAACCGTTCTTCACATAAGGCGCGGAGACTTCGCGCGGGGGAATGCGATCGATAATTTCCTTCAGTACGCGGTCCTGCAATGCCTGCTGGGTGGACATGACCTGATGCCCGTAGGCGTTTTCCTGGCGCAGGTAGTCAAGGACTTCCGGCTGCGAGCGGCTATCGTCCCGCAGCCAGTAATAATTATCGATGCGTGTATCGCCATGGACCGTCATGGCGTAGGGAATACGATTGGCTTTCGGCAGCATGTCACTGTTCTTTCGTGATTATACATCCTCTAAGGGTGGCAAAACTCACGAATGATGCAAGCGAAACATGCTGCATTCAGCGGTTAGCCGGGTAACGCCAGCTTTTGCTGTTTGAGATCCTGTTCAATACCTTCGCGGACATCCTGCGGGATTTTCAACGCATCGCCCAGCGCGTTAAGGTAGCTGCGCTCCATAAAGTGATCAATATCAATGGCCGCACAGCTCAGGAAGTAAACCTCAAGCGCTTCTTCTTCGTTGCGAACGCCCTCGGCCAGACGCTGCGGATCGAGCGGTTGCTCAATAGCCTTCTCGATGAACACGCGCCCCTGCTCTTCCACGCCCGCTTCACGCAACTGCTGCTCGATAGCGGCGCGCTCTTTCGCATCAATATGACCATCGCTTTTTGCAGCGAAAACCAGCGCCAGGATCAAACGCTCGGTGCGCACATCCAGCGGCGAACTCTGCGCGCCAAATTGCGGCTCGTCCTGATGGGCGGCACGCACTCTGTCTTTGTACTTGTTCCATAATACTGTGCCAGCAATCGCGCCACCGCCCGCGAGCAGCGCGCCAGTGCCATATTTGCTGAGTAATTTACGGGAAGATTTATTTGCGACCAGTAAACCTGCCAGGCCACCCAGCGCGCCGGGAACCAACAGTTTACTTAATCCTTGCTGACCGGAAGAGGAAGACGACGAAGACGCTCCGCTCTGTCCGAGCAAAGATTGTAATTGATTTAGCCAGTTAGCCATTTTTGCCCCTCAAGTACTGACAATGAATCTTCAAATCGTACCCGAGGGGATGTCAGGAAATGTATTTTCCTGCAAAAGATGCGCAAATTATGACGTTACTGCGGCTGATACTCCGCCTTGCCGGCTTTGCAATCGACGCTGACGTTATAGTGTATATCCGCGCTTTTGCCGCGTACGGTCAGCGGCACCTGCCATTTTCCATCCTGGCCGGTAATTTCTTTCGGGTTAACCCAGGCAACAGGATCGGCCTGACCAACATGCTTTTGATCGTCAGGCCAGCGCGCAATACGATTTTGTTGATAATCGCGCTTAACGCTCGCCGCAATGCCCGCGGCATCCAGCCCTTCACACTGAGGAAATTTGACCGTTTTGCTGTCTGTACTGGCTGCATACGCCGTTGCGCTGGCAACCAGCAGCAGGCTCAGCAGCGCGCCCGTTTTGTTCATGTTTTTCTCCGTAGCCCATTGCGTTGACTCAGAAAAAGCATGGTACAAAACGGCAGGAGCGCAAGTCAGACTCAGGCGGCCTGGGTGTCGTCTTCCGAGGACTCAACCACCTGCGGCGATGGCAATTTGCCGGTTCTGAGAATAGTGCTCAGGACATCTTTCTGTTCTGCCAGCCACAGGGAAAGCGCTTCACGCTGTTCGTCTTCCAGCGCTAACGGCGACTGTTCAAGCCAGGTGTCAAGCAGATCCGCCGTGTCCAGCATCTTGTCATACGCATCGGCTTCCTTTTTGCTGGTAAATGACATTTTTTCCTCACCTTCACGAATGACTACGTATTTAACTTCAACCGCCATTTTGCAGCCTCTCAATATTACTGTATTTATATACAGTATATTCCATTTACGGTCTGAAATCAACCTGGTAATAAAGACAGACGCAAACGTTTTCGTATATACTGCGGCCAATTTTATCGGGGGATATTTGTATGACGTTATTAGGTACAGCGCTGCGTCCGGCAGCCACTCGGGTGATGTTGTTAGGTTCCGGCGAGCTGGGTAAAGAAGTGGCGATAGAGTGCCAGCGCCTCGGCATTGAGGTTATCGCGATCGATCGTTATGCCGACGCGCCAGCGATGCATGTCGCGCACCGTTCTCACGTCATCAATATGCTGGACGGGAACGCCCTGCGACGTGTGGTTGAACAGGAGAAACCGCATTTTATCGTACCGGAAATCGAAGCTATCGCCACTGACATGCTGGTACAACTGGAGCAGGAGGGTCTGAACGTTGTCCCCTGCGCCCGCGCGACACAACTGACGATGAACCGTGAAGGTATTCGTCGCCTGGCGGCGGAGGCGCTGGCGCTGCCCACGTCCCCTTTCCGTTTTGCCGACAGCGAAGCCAGCTTTCGTGAGGCCGTAAGCGAAATTGGCTATCCCTGCATTGTGAAACCGGTAATGAGCTCCTCCGGCAAAGGACAAAGTTTTATCCGTTCAGAAGAACAACTGGCCCAGGCCTGGGCGTATGCGCAGCAAGGCGGTCGCGCGGGGGCCGGGCGAGTGATAGTGGAAGGCGTGGTGAATTTCGACTTCGAAATTACCCTGTTGACCGTTAGCGCCGTCGACGGCGTGCATTTCTGCGCGCCGGTGGGCCATCGTCAGGAAGATGGCGACTACCGTGAATCCTGGCAGCCGCAGCAGATGAGCGCGCTGGCCCTCGAACGCGCCCAGGAGATTGCACGTAAAGTGGTGCTGGCATTAGGCGGCCACGGGCTGTTTGGCGTTGAGCTGTTTGTCTGCGGCGATGAGGTCATTTTTAGCGAAGTGTCCCCTCGTCCACACGACACCGGAATGGTGACACTGATTTCGCAGGATCTGTCCGAGTTTGCCCTTCACGTACGCGCCTTTCTCGGTCTGCCGGTGGGCGCTATCCGCCAGTACGGGCCGTCAGCTTCAGCGGTGATTTTACCGTCATTGTCCAGCCAGAACGTCACGTTTGACCAGGTGCAGAATGCGGTTGGCGCAGGCTTGCAGATACGCTTATTCGGTAAGCCGGAAATCGATGGGACCCGTCGTCTGGGGGTCGTCCTGGCGACAGGAGAAAACGTTGACGCGGCAGTGATGAGCGCAAAAGACGCGGCCCGTCAGGTGATTGTCAAAGGTTGAATCGCCATCAGGCCTACAGCCGAGCGTAGGCCTGATAAACGACATAACCGCTAATTACTGCTTCGCGCCTTCTACTGCTTCGCGCGCCAGGCGGGTAATACGGTCGTAGTCACCCGCTTCCAGCGCATCGTTCGGCACCAGCCAGGAACCGCCGATACACAGCACGCTTTTCAGCGCCAGGTAATCACGGTAGTTGGCCGGAGAAATGCCGCCGGTCGGGCAGAAACGTACCTGTGAGAACGGACCCGCAATCGCCTGCAGCGCTTTGGTGCCGCCGTTGGCTTCCGCCGGGAAGAATTTAAACTCTTTCAGGCCGTAGTCCATTCCCAGCATCAGTTCAGAAACCGTGCTGATCCCCGGAATAAGCGGGATCGTACCTTCCGTTGCCGCTTTCAGTAACGGCTCGGTCAGACCCGGGCTGATGGCGAACTGCGCGCCGGCAGCAGTGACGTCCGCCAGTTGCTGCGGGTTGAGTACGGTCCCCGCGCCGACAATGGCTTCCGGCACCTCTTTGGCGATAGCGCGGATAGCATCCATCGCACAGGCGGTACGTAACGTGACTTCCAGTACGCGCACACCACCGGCAACTAACGCTTTTGCCATCGGCACAGCGTGTTCCAGTTTATTCACCACGATCACCGGGACAACCGGGCCGGTGGTCAGGATTGCTTCTGCACTTGTTTTCCAGTTTTTCATCAGAGTTTTTCTCTCGCCTGATTACAAAATGAGTCTTAAAAAGTGATACAGGTTGCGCCCTGCTCCGCGCCGGAAAGTTTTTCACGCAGCGCGCTAAACATCTCACGACCGGTACCGATACGCGAAGCGCTCAGATCCGGAATGTGAGGCTGGCGGGCGGCAAGTTCCGCGTCATCAACCAGCAGCGTTAATTCCCCTGTCTGTCCGTTCACCCGAATAAGGTCGCCATCGCGCACTTTCGCCAGCAGGCCGCCGTCGTAGGCTTCCGGGGTGACATGGATGGCTGAAGGCACTTTACCTGAAGCACCCGAAAGCCGTCCATCGGTAACTAACGCAATTTTGAAACAGCGGTCCAATAATACACCAAGTGGCGGCATGAGTTTATGTAATTCTGGCATTCCGTTCGCCTTTGGTCCCTGATGACGGACAACCACGACGCAATCTTTGTCCAGCAGACCTGCTTCAAAGGCCGGTAAAACGTCATGTTGGCTTTCGAAGACCACGGCGGGGGCTTCGATAATCTGATTCTCAACCGGCACCGCAGACGTTTTCATGACTGCGCGACCCAAATTCCCGCTCAGTACCTTCGTTCCACCATGATGGGAAAACGGTTGATCAAAAGCGGCAATGACATTGTTGTCCAGTGATTTCTGTGCACCATCACGCCAGTCAAGCTCGCCGTTATTCAGCCACGGTTCCAGGGTGTAGCGCTTCAGACCGAAGCCCGCCACGGTATTGACGTCTTCGTGCAGCAGGCCCGCATTCAGCAGTTCGCGCATCAGCACCGGTACGCCACCCGCCGCCTGGAAGTGGTTAATGTCTGCCGGACCGTTCGGGTACAGGCGCGCCATCAGCGGCACGACGTCCGACAGATCCGAGAAGTCATCCCAGTTAATCTGAATGCCCGCCGCACGCGCCATTGCCACCAGGTGCATTGTGTGGTTGGTGGAACCTCCGGTTGCCAGCAGCGCGACAATCCCGTTGACCACCACTTTTTCATCGATCATTTTACCGATCGGCATCCAGTCGTTGCCGTTGCCGGTCAGACGCGTCACCTGACGCGCCGCCGCCACGGTCAGCGCTTCACGCAGCGGCGCATCCGGATGCACAAAAGAGGATCCCGGCAGCTGCATGCCCATAAATTCCACCACCATCTGGTTGGTGTTGGCCGTTCCGTAGAAGGTACAGGTGCCTGGCGCATGGTAAGAGGCCGCTTCCGACTCCAGCAGCGCCATCCGATCCACTTTCCCTTCAGCGTACAGCTGACGAATACGCACCTTTTCTTTATTCGCTAAACCACTGGCCATCGGGCCTGATGGGATAAAGATTGACGGCAGGTGACCAAACGACAGCGCAGCCATCACCAGACCCGGCACAATTTTGTCGCACACGCCGAGGAACAGCGCACCGTCAAACATGTTGTGCGACAGTCCAACCGCCGCCGACATCGCGATCACTTCACGGCTCAGCAGGGAAAGTTCCATACCGTCCTGCCCCTGCGTTACGCCATCACACATTGCCGGAACGCCGCCCGCCACCTGTCCGACCGCATTCGCCGAGTGCAGCGCTTTACGAATAATATCCGGATAGTGTTCATAAGGCTGATGCGCCGAGAGCATGTCGTTGTAGGAGGTGATGATCGCGATATTGTTACGCAACATGCTTTTCAGGGAGGCTTTATCTTCCGGCTGGCAGGCGGCAAAGCCATGCGCCAGGTTGCCGCACGCCAGCTGCGAGCGGTGAACGGTTGAAGATTTGGCCTGCTCAATACGAGCAAGGTAGGCAGAACGGGTCTCGCGAGAACGTTCAATAATGCGCTGTGTTACGCGTAACAAATTCGGATTCATAACGGCTCCTGAAATTTATTTGTCAGAGCGACCGGTTTAGCAACATTCATCAATGGGTCCCGGGACCCGGAAAACGCTGGCAAGCAGTAGCTCAGGGGCAAAATCGTTTCAGGCAGTGTAATAAAAAAAGCCCCGCGGGTGAATCCACGCGAGGCTTAAAAGTGCAAAAATTGTTCTACAATCTGTGTTAGATCATGTTACCGGTAAAATAACACCTTAGTAGCAGGGACGCTTTTACTCGAATTCATTCCAGGAACGCCCGTCGCGGGTGATCATCGCCACCGAGGCGACAGGTCCCCAGGTCCCGGCCTGATACGGTTTCGGCGCGTCATTGTCCATTGCCCATGCTTCGGTAATTGAGTCCACCCACTTCCATGCTTCTTCCACTTCGTCGCGACGCACGAACAGCGCCTGAATGCCGCGCATGGTTTCCAGCAGCAACCGCTCGTAAGCGTCCGCCAGATGCGTCTGATTGAAGGTTTCGGAGTAGCTCAGATCGAGCTTGGTAATTTGCAGGTTGTGCTTGTGATCGAGGCCCGGCACCTTGTTCAATACCTGAATATCCACCCCTTCATCCGGCTGCAGACGGATGGTCAGTTTGTTCTGCGGCAGATCCTGCCATGACTCTTTGAACAGGTTGAGTTCAGGCGTCTTGAAGTACACCACCACCTCGGAGCATTTGGTCGGCAAACGCTTGCCGGTACGCAAGTAGAACGGCACGCCCGCCCAGCGCCAGTTGTCGATGTCCACGCGAATCGCCACAAACGTTTCAGTGTTACTGCTCTTGTTCGCGCCTTCTTCTTCCAGATAACCCGGTACTTTTTTACCCTGGGCAAAGCCGGTGGTGTACTGGCCGCGGACCGTTTTTTCACGCACGTTGGAACGATCAATGCGACGCAGCGACTTTAACACCTTCACTTTTTCGTCACGAATACTGTCTGCGGTGAGATCCGACGGCGGAGACATCGCAATCATGCACAGGATCTGCAACAGATGGTTCTGGATCATATCGCGCATCTGGCCTGCCTGGTCAAAGTAGCCCCAGCGGCCTTCGATCCCCACTTCCTCGGCAACGGTAATTTCCACATGATCAATCGTGCGGTTATCCCAGTTGTTGACGAACAGCGAGTTGGCAAAACGCAACGCCAGCAGGTTTAAAACCGTCTCTTTCCCCAGATAGTGGTCAATACGGTAAACCTGGCACTCTTCAAAATACTCGCCAACCTGATCGTTGATCTCGCGCGATGTCGCCAGCGATGTTCCCAGCGGTTTTTCCATCACCACGCGCGCCGGTTTGGCATTCAGTTTGGCTTCGCCCAGACCTTTGCAAATCGCGCCAAAGGTGCTTGGCGGCATAGCGAAGTAGTTAATGGTGGTACGGTTTTTCTGGTCCAGCATGTCGCCCAGACGGGTAAACGCCGCGGTGTCATTGACGTCCAGATTGCAAAAATCCAGACGACCGCTCAGGGTATCCCATAAACTTTCGTCGATCTTCTCTTTCATGAAGGTTTCAAGGGCTTCACGAACAACCCGGGTATAGGCTTCTTTATCCCAGTCCGCGCGCCCTACCCCGATAATGCGGGTCTCCGGGTTGATCTGACCGGCTTTTTCCAACTGATACAGGGAAGGCAGCAATTTACGACGCGCAAGGTCGCCTTTCGCGCCGAAAATGACCAGGTCACAGGCCTGGGCTGTTTGCGTTACCGCCATGTCATTCTCCTTAGTTAGCTATCCTGGTGCGTTGCCAGGCATTACTTGTAATTTTATTACAGTGCACTGTACTGCTTTTACGTGAATCCTGAAACCGTAAACGGTTAACCACCCGTGCGGTTGGCGATCGTCGCGCCGTTTTGTTGTTGAGTGGCGCGATCGTGTAAAAAGGGGTGTCGTTTTTGTAAGCATGACATCAGGACAAAATAAGATGCTGATCATGTTATGAAAAAAAACAACAACTATACTGACCATTTTCCCCCCTTCATGGGCCAGCAGGGGTACTATCTACCAAAATCGCCGCTCGATTTCCTGTATTACTGAAATCGTCATATCCTTGAGTTTACATCATGAATATGCTGGAAAAAATCCAGTCTCAACTGGAACATTTAAGCAAATCTGAACGCAAAGTCGCCGATGTTATTCTTGCCTCGCCAGAACGGGCGATTCACTGCAGTATCGCGACCCTTGCTCAGGAAGCCAACGTCAGCGAACCTACCGTCAACCGCTTCTGCCGCAGTATGGAGACCCGGGGGTTTCCGGATTTTAAACTGCATCTGGCGCAAAGTCTGGCAAATGGTACCCCGTATGTAAATCGCAATGTCGATGAAGATGACAGCGTAGAGTCATATACGGGAAAAATTTTTGAATCCGCGATGGCAAGCCTCGATCACGTTCGCCAGTCACTGGACAAGTCGGCGGTTAACCGCGCGGTAGATCTCCTCACTCAGGCGAAAAAAATCGCATTTTTCGGCCTCGGTTCCTCTGCCGCCGTCGCTCATGACGCGATGAATAAGTTTTTCCGCTTCAACGTCCCGGTGATCTATTCGGACGATATCGTGCTGCAACGGATGAGCTGTATGAATTGTAGCGACGATGATGTGGTCGTGCTGATCTCACACACCGGACGAACCAAAAGTCTGGTTGAGCTGGCGCAACTGGCGCGCGAAAACGATGCGATGGTCATTGCTCTCACCTCCGCCGGTACGCCGCTGGCCCGAGAAGCCACGCTGGCGATTACCCTGGATGTACCGGAAGATACTGACATTTATATGCCCATGGTCTCTCGACTTGCGCAGTTGACCGTGATAGATGTGCTGGCAACAGGATTTACTTTGCGTCGTGGGGCAAAATTCAGAGATAACTTGAAGCGTGTCAAGGAAGCGCTTAAGGAATCGCGTTTTGATAAAGAATTACTCATCAAGAGTGATAACCGCTAACAGCAATAATAAGTACGACCTTTTTTCGTCATCCGGTTTTGTTCGCTATGCTATGTAAAGGTTTTCAGAACCGCCGGATCAATATTCACGCAACACCAAGTTGTTTTAGTTAACGGAGTATTACATGTCCAGAAGGCTTCGCAGAACCAAGATCGTCACCACCTTAGGCCCGGCTACTGACCGCGATAACAATCTTGAGAAGATTATCGCCGCGGGCGCCAACGTGGTGCGCATGAATTTCTCTCACGGCTCGCCAGAAGATCATAAAATGCGCGCGGATAAAGTTCGTGAGATTGCCGCCAAACTGGGACGCCACGTGGCGATTCTGGGAGACCTCCAGGGGCCAAAAATTCGTGTTTCAACCTTCAAAGAAGGCAAGGTTTTCCTCAACATCGGCGATAAATTCCTGTTAGACGCCAACCTCGGCAAAGGCGAAGGCGACAAAGAGAAAGTCGGCATCGATTATAAAGGACTGCCGGCGGACGTCGTGCCTGGCGACATTCTGCTGCTCGACGACGGACGCGTTCAGTTGAAAGTGCTGGAAGTTCAGGGCATGAAAGTGTTCACCGAGGTAACCGTCGGTGGACCGCTTTCCAATAATAAAGGCATTAACAAGCTGGGCGGCGGTCTGTCTGCGGAAGCGCTGACCGAAAAAGACAAAGCGGATATCGTTACTGCCGCGCTGATCGGCGTTGATTATCTCGCCGTCTCCTTCCCGCGCTGCGGCGAAGATCTGAACTACGCGCGTCGCCTGGCGCGTGACGCGGGCTGTGATGCGAAAATCGTTGCCAAAGTGGAACGTGCTGAAGCGGTGTGCGATCAGAACGCGATGGATGACATCATTCTGGCCTCCGATGTGGTGATGGTTGCCCGTGGCGACCTCGGCGTTGAGATTGGCGACCCGGAGCTGGTCGGTATTCAGAAAGCACTGATTCGTCGCGCGCGTCAGCTGAACCGCGCGGTGATTACCGCCACCCAGATGATGGAGTCGATGATCACCAACCCTATGCCTACCCGCGCGGAAGTTATGGACGTGGCTAACGCCGTGCTGGATGGGACCGATGCGGTCATGCTGTCAGCAGAAACAGCCGCAGGCCAGTACCCGGCGGAAACCGTCGCCGCAATGGCGCGCGTATGCCTCGGCGCGGAAAAAATCCCGAGCATCAACGTCTCAAAACACCGTCTGGACGTTCAGTTCGACAACGTGGAAGAGGCCATTGCAATGTCCGCCATGTACGCCGCGAACCATCTGAAGGGCGTGACTGCGATCATCACCATGACCGAGTCTGGTCGTACCGCGCTGATGACCTCTCGCATCAGTTCCGGTCTGCCGATCTTCGCCATGTCCCGCCATGAGCGCACGCTGAACCTGACGTCTCTGTATCGTGGCGTTACGCCGGTACATTTTGACAGCGCGGCTGACGGTGTGGTGGCTGCAAGCGAAGCGGTAAACCTGCTGCGCGACAAAGGCTATCTGGTCTCCGGCGATCTGGTGATCGTGACCCAGGGTGATGTGATGAGCACCATCGGATCTACCAATACCACACGCATTCTGACCGTAGAGTAAACGAGATGTTTGCCCGGTTTCTCCGGCCCATGCCCGTACAGGCATGGGCAGATGAAGCCGCCGTCCTCTGCTGTGAGTAAAAAAACCTCTCTGACGAGAGGTTTTTTTTATTTGATGGGATACAACTCTTTGCGCTTGTATGGCTGGATTTCACCCGGCTTACGTGTTTTCAGCAGCTTCAGGATCCAGGTATATTGCTCAGGGTGCGGGCCGACAAAGATTTCCACTTCCTCGTTCATCCGACGGGCAATGGTGTTGTCGTCAGCGGTCAACAGATCGTCCATCGGCGGGCGAACCTGAATGGTCAGGCGATGGGTTTTACCGTCATAGACCGGGAACAGGGGGATGACGCGCGCGCGGCACACTTTCATCAGGCGACCAATCGCTGGCAGCGTCGCTTTGTACGTTGCAAAGAAATCGACAAACTCGCTGTGTTCCGGACCGTGATCCTGATCGGGAAGGTAGTAGCCCCAGTAACCCTGGCGCACCGACTGTATAAACGGCTTGATGCCGTCGTTACGCGCATGGAGACGACCGCCGAAACGACGACGCACCGTGTTCCAGACATAATCAAACACCGGATTTCCCTGGTTATGGAACATCGCCGCCATTTTCTGCCCCTGCGAAGCCATCAGCATCGCCGGAATATCCACACCCCAGCCGTGCGGCACCAGAAATATCACCTTTTCGTCATTACGACGCATCTCGCCGATGATCTCCAGCCCTTCCCAGTCAACACGTGACTGTATTTTTTCAGGGCCGCGTATCGCCAGCTCCGCCATCATTGCCATCGCCTGCGGCGCGGTGGCGAACATCTCATCAACAATGGCCTCGCGTTGCGCTTCGCTTCGTTCGGGAAAGCACAACGATAAATTGATCAGCGCACGACGACGCGAGCTTTTGCCCATGCGTCCGGCAAAACGCCCCAGCTTTGCGAGCAGCGGGTCGCGAAAAGAGGCTGGCGTTAAGGCGATGCCCGCCATTGCCGCGACGCCCAACCAGGCGCCCCAGTAACGGGGATGGCGAAAGGATTTTTCAAATTCAGGGATGTACTCAATATTATTTTTTTTTGTTTCCATGCTCGTCCAGTGCCTGATGACGCAAACAATAAATCTGATGATAGTGTAGCGGCGCACCCTGCCGCGCACAAAATAAAAAAGCCGGCACACCATTGCGTACCGGCTTTCTGCGCGTAAGGGTTAATCGAAACGTAACTGTGGCAGAACTTCTTTCACCTGCGCCAGGTAATCCGTACGATCTTTACCGGTCAGCCCTTCCGTACGCGGCAGTTTCGCCGTCAGAGGGTTCACCGCCTGCTGGTTAATCCACACTTCATAGTGCAGATGCGGCCCCGTAGAGCGTCCGGTATTACCGGAAAGCGCGATACGATCGCCACGTTTCACTTTCTGCCCAGGTTTAACCAGCAGTTTACGCAGGTGCATATAGCGAGTGGTATAGGTACGACCATGACGCACCGCCACGTAGTAACCCGCCGCGCCGCTGCGCTTCGCCACGACCACTTCGCCGTCACCGACGGAAAGTACTGGCGTACCCTGCGGCATAGCGAAATCAACGCCACGGTGCGGCGCAACGCGTCCCGTAACCGGGTTAGTACGACGCGGATTAAAGTTAGAGGAGACGCGGAACTGTTTGGCCGTCGGGAAACGCAGGAAGCCTTTCGCCAGGCCGGTACCGTTGCGGTCGTAGAACTTCCCGTCTTCAGCGCGGATCGCATAATAATCCTTGCCCGCAGAACGCAGACGCACGCCCAGCAGTTGGCTCTGTTCACGCTTGCCGTCAAGCATTTCACGCGACATCAGCACCGCAAACTCATCGCCTTTCTTTAGCTTGCGGAAGTCCATCTGCCACTGCATAGCTTTAATAACCGCGCTGATTTCTGAACTGGTCAAGCCGGCGTTTCTGGCGCTGGCGACAAAGCTGCCGCCGACGGTGCCTTTCAGCAGGCTGTTGACCCAGTCGCCCTGTTGCGTTTCCGCCGTCATTTTAAAACCGTTTGCCGCCGTCCGATCGTAGGTACGGGTTTCACGACGCGACATTTCCCAGGTCAGGCGCTGTAAATCGCCATCGGCTGTCAGCGTCCACGAAAGCTGCTGACCGATTTTCAGGTTACGCAGTTCTTTATCCGACGCGGCAAGCTGAGTGATATCGCTCATATCAATGCCGTACTGATTCAGGATACTGCTCAGCGTATCGCCAGTGGAGACAACATATTCATGAACGCCCGCTTCGCTCGAAATTTTATCGTCCAGCTCATCCTGCGGAATGGCTTCATCTTCCTGCGCAGCCTGATCGATAGGCTCGCTGGCCTCAGGAAGCAGAGAACGAATTTCGCTTTTTTCCAGTTCGATGGTTTTAACGATGGGGGCGGAATCGGGGTGGTAAACATAGGGCCGCCATACAGCGACGGCCAACGTAAGAACGGTAAGGGACCCCAGCATAACGCGATGGGGTCTTGGCAGATTATTAAATGCCAGAGCGACAGAGCGGGCTATCTGTTGCACGTATTCACTTCCTCATTAATCTCCTTTCAGGCAGCTCGCATACTGGTTCGCTAATTGGCTTAAGAACGCGGAATAGCTCGTTTTACCCAGTTTGATATTCGTCCCGAGTGGATCCAGCGTTCCCATTCGAACGGATGTCCCTCTCGCAACGGCTTCGACGACCGCTGGCCTGAACTGTGGCTCAGCAAAAACGCAGGTTGCTTTTTGCTCAACCAACTGTGTTCGTATTTCATGTAAACGCTGCGCACCAGGTTGTATCTCAGGGTTTACGGTAAAGTGACCCAGCGGAGTCAGCCCGTAGTGTTTTTCGTAATAGCCATAGGCGTCATGAAAAACAAAATAACCTTTACCCTTGAGCGGTGCCAGCTCGTTACCGACCTGCTTATCGGTTGCGGCTAATTGTGCCTCAAAATCTTTCAGGTTGGCGTCAAGTTTGGCTCGACTTTGCGGCATAAGTTCCACTAATTTTTCATGGATTGCAACCGCTGTAGACCGCGCTATCTCTGGGGAAAGCCAAAGATGCATGTTGTACTCGCCATGATGGTGATGCGCATCACCTTTTTCACCGTGCGCAGCGTCATGATCGTGTTCATCCTCGTCGTCATCCGCGCCTTTCATGAGCAACGGTTTCACGTCATTCAGGTGCGCAATCGTTACCTGTTTCGCCTGCGGGATTTTACTCACCGGTTTTTCCATGAACGCTTCCATTTCCGGACCAATCCAGACGACTAAGTCCGCGCCCTGTATGCGTTTTACATCCGATGGACGCAGTGAATAATCATGCTCGGATGCCCCGTCCGGAAGTAATACCTCCGTCTCCGTTACGCCGTCGGCAATCGCCGACGCGATAAAACCTACTGGCTTAAGCGAGGCAACAACGGCGGCGTTTGCAGCCTGGGTTGCACCACCCCAAAGAGCGGCGGATAATGCAGCGAAAAGAAGCGTATTTTTATGTAACATAATGCGACCAATCATCGTAACGTTTGTGTGAATTGTGATATTATAACATTCCACGACATCTGCAAGACTAAAATTGACATGACGACTTTGGTATCACTGGAAAATGTCTCGGTCTCTTTCGGGCAGCGCCGCGTGCTCTCTGACGTGTCGCTCGAGCTCAGACCCGGCAAAATTTTAACGCTTCTTGGGCCTAACGGCGCTGGTAAATCGACCCTGGTCCGGGTTGTGCTCGGTCTGGTAGCGCCGGACGAAGGGGTGATCAAGCGCAACGGAAAATTGCGTATCGGTTACGTCCCACAAAAATTATATCTCGACACCACCTTGCCGCTCACGGTCAATCGTTTTTTACGCCTGCGTCCCGCGACCCGCAAAGAAGATATCCTGCCAGCGCTGAAGCGCGTGCAGGCAGGCCATCTTATCGACGCGCCGATGCAAAAGCTGTCCGGCGGCGAAACCCAGCGCGTTCTGCTGGCCCGCGCGTTGCTGAACCAGCCGCAGCTTTTGGTGCTGGACGAGCCGACACAAGGCGTGGACGTCAATGGTCAGGTCGCGCTGTACGATCTTATCGACCAATTGCGTCGTGAATTGGATTGCGCAGTGCTGATGGTCTCCCATGACCTGCATCTGGTGATGGCGAAAACCGACGAAGTGCTGTGCCTTAACCACCACATCTGCTGTTCAGGAACGCCTGAAATCGTTTCCATGCACCCGGAATTTATCTCGATGTTTGGCCCACGTGGCGCTGAACAGTTAGGGATTTACCGTCATCACCATAATCATCGCCACGACTTACAGGGTCGTATTGTGCTGCGCCGGGGAAATGGTCACTCATGATTGAATTGTTATTGCCCGGCTGGCTGGCCGGGATCATGCTGGCTTGTGCGGCTGGCCCGTTAGGTTCGTTTGTTGTCTGGCGCCGGATGTCCTATTTCGGCGATACGCTGGCCCACGCGTCGCTGTTGGGCGTGGCCTTCGGGCTTCTGCTGAATGTTAATCCGTTCTACGCGGTTATTGTTGTAACCCTGATGCTGGCGGCAGGCCTGGTGTGGCTGGAAAAACGCCCTCACCTCGCCATCGACACACTGCTTGGCATTATGGCCCACAGCGCGTTGTCGCTTGGTCTGGTGGTGGTCAGTCTGATGTCAAATATTCGCGTTGACCTGATGGCTTATCTGTTTGGCGACCTGCTGGCCGTGACGCCGGAGGATTTGCTTTCCATCGCCATTGGCGTGGTGATTGTGTTGGGGATCCTCGGCTGGCAGTGGCGGAATTTATTGTCTATGACCATCAGTCCCGACCTGGCGTTCGTCGATGGCGTGAAGTTGCAGCGCGTGAAGCTGCTGCTGATGCTGGTCACCGCGCTAACCATCGGCGTGGCGATGAAGTTCGTGGGTGCGCTGATTATTACGTCCTTGTTGATTATTCCCGCCGCCACCGCGCGACGGTTTGCCCGCACGCCGGAACAAATGGCCGCGGTAGCAGTGGTAGCAGGCATGATCGCGGTGACAGGCGGCCTGACCTTCTCCGCGCTCTACGATACTCCCGCCGGTCCGTCAGTGGTGTTATGCGCCGCGCTGCTTTTTATCCTCAGCATGATGAAAAAGCAGGCGAACTGATATGCGCACGTCGCATGCGATGAAAAACAAAGCCCGGTTTCCCCGGGCTCTGAACACAACGTACTTTTTCAACTGTAAGCATTGAGTGTTCGCTGGCACAGCGCCGAGCGCACACAATCCTCTTTGCCAAAGCGGACAATGCCGACCATTTCATCTTCACTGAAGCGCGCCAGCGCATCGCTTAATCCAGACTGAACGTGCGCGGGTAAATCGCATTGGGTGATATCCCCATTCACAATGACCGTCACGTTCTCCCCGAGGCGTGTTAAAAACATTTTCATTTGCGCAGCAGTGACATTCTGAGCCTCGTCGAGAATGACCACCGCATTTTCAAATGTACGTCCGCGCATATAGGCGAACGGCGCGATTTCTACCTTACCGATTTCAGGTCGCAGGCAATATTGCATAAAGGATGCCCCGAGCCGTTTAACCAGCACGTCGTAAACAGGCCGGAAATACGGGGCAAACTTTTCCGCTACATCCCCAGGTAAGAAGCCGAGATCTTCGTCGGCCTGCAGAACTGGACGGGTTACGATGATCCTGTCAACATCCTTATGTATCAGGGCCTCTGCTGCTTTTGCCGCGCTGATCCAGGTTTTACCGCACCCGGCTTCGCCCGTGGCGAAAATCAGTTGTTTACTCTCGATAGCATTCAGGTACTGCGACTGAGCGTCATTACGCGCCTTGATTGGCGTGGTGTCGCGACTGTCGCGCGCCATGCCGATCGCTTCTACGCCACTCATCTGCACAAGCGAGGTGACCGATTCTTCTTCACGCTGTTTATGACTGCGCGAGTCCCGTCTCAGCACACGTTTTGCCTCACGACGAGCTTTGATCACTGCTTTTTGTCTTCCCATGGATAGCACCTTGAGTTGTTGGTATTCATCACACGCGCCGTTGGCAGCGCGATTATGCGCACAAACATCTGAGGGTTGGCTTCCTTGTAAGCCATGACTTGCCTTTCGAAAAGACGCCACGCACGGCTACGCGCACCGACAATGGCGTCCGTATGACATCGTAAAAGGAGGGGGGAGAGAAATTTAGCGGTGACGAGGGGGCAACCGGATGAAAGACGTCCGCGAAAGAGAGTGCATTGATGTTCAACAAGCTGTCCAGTACAGGACCTTACCATCCGCGATCTCCATAGTGAATGTTCATCACCGCCGGGAACTACCGCTCTTACTTTTAAGTACATCAGAATTTAGTAATATTGCAACAATATATTTACACAATATTAACTGAATTCACTTTTGATGTTGGCAACAGTCTCTTACAAGCATATTACAAAATTATTTCAAAAATCGGATCATACAAAAAAACTATTTTTTTAAGCCGCGCCGTCAGCCCTGTCCGTGGACAGGGTGACAGTATCAGGCTTCAAGGAGCGACTGGCCAAGATAATGATCCGGATCCTTCACGCCAGGAAAAACAAAGAAGTAGCCTCCACCAATCGGCTTTATGTACTCCTCCAGCGCTTCCCCATTCAGACGCTTTTGCACTGCCAGAAAACCTTTTTCGAGATCGTGCTGATAGCAGACAAACAAGAGCCCCATATCAAGTTGACCGGAAGGCGTCACCCCGAGGGAATAGCTGTAGCCACGGCGCAACATCAGACTGGACTGGGTTTCCGGCGTGCGTGGATTGGCAAGACGTATATGGCTGTCCAGCGCAATCACATTCCCGTCCGGATCGCTGGCATAGTCGGGCACGTCATGCTCGTGCCGCATTCCCAGCGGCGCTCCCGTCTGCTTGTCGCGACCAAAAATTGTCTGCTGCTCTTTAAGCGGCGTCCGGTCCCAGAACTCTACGCGGAACTGAATCAGACGCACCGCCTGATAAGTGCCGCCAGTCGCCCACGCAGGTTCATTTTGATCTGAGGTAATCCATACCACCGCCTGCATAAGTTTGCCATCGCGGCTGTCCGGGTTTGCCGTACCGTCCTTGAAACCCAGTAAATTGACAGGCGTCTCTTTCCCTTTGCTCCGCGCTGCGTGGTCGGATATAAACCCTTCCCGCTTCCAGCGAATGCTCAGCAGATCCGGCGTGTGCTTAATGATATCGCGCAGGGCATGTATCACCGTATCCTGAGTATTGGCGCAAATCTGCAACAGCAAATCGCCATGACACAGCGCGGCGTCCAGCGAGTCATTGGGGAAACGGGTCATCTTTTGTAGCGATGTCGGCATGTGTGGCTGCAAGCCGAAACGCGCATCAAACAGCGAATAACCCGCCGACAAGGTCATGGTGAGGTTATCCGGAGCAATGTAGGCTCCAAGAATGCCCGAGTCCATTGGCGGCAGACGGGGGTTAGGCGTATCCGGCGCAGGACCGCCGTGAGTCAGAAAGGCAATGCGCTTTGTCAGCAGACGGAACAAACGTTCGAGATCGGCCCTTTCACTCGCCAGGACGTCAAAAGCCACCAGCATCATCGACGCCTGCTGTGGCGTCAGGATCCCGGCCTGATGCGCACCATAAAACGGCTGCCTCTCGTTGCGGGCATCCGGCGCTAACGTCCCCGGGGCGCTGCGCGTTATTTGCGCATGAGCGACCGGACATCCGCCGGCCAGCGCCAGTGTGCCGCCAAGAGCGCCCATCCCTTTCAGTAAACGTCGGCGTGACGGCTCGCTCACGCCGGTTTTGTCATCGTCCTGCATCGCGGTTAATCCAGTCCCAGTACGCCGCGTAGCAGCGCGAGATCTTCCGCGAGCGCGGTAATTGGTCCCTTCAGGGCGTTACGGTCAGCCCCGGTCAGCTTGTCGTAGGTTTCAAAGCCGTCCGGGGTGCGGTATTTCGCGAGGATGGTATCGACTTTTTTAAAGTTAGCATCCACCTTTGCCAGCAGTTCGGCGTTTGCATCCTGCAACTGCGGACGCAACAGGTTGACAATTTTCTGCGCGCCATCAACGTTGGCCTGGAAATCCCACAGATCGGTGCGGCTGTAGCGTTCTTCTTCGCCACTGATTTTGGTGGCGGCCACCTCTTCAATCAGCGCCGCAGCCCCACCCACCACTTTGGACGGCGGGAAAGCAAGTTCACTGATGCGTTTTTGCAGATCCTGCACGTCCGCATACAGCCCGTCGGCGTACTGCGCCATACCTTTATTGCTATTGTCGCTGAACAGTGCCTTTTCCAGACGGTGAAAACCGGTGAATTTCGGGTCAGCGGCTTTCTGTTCGTAGTCGTCTTCGCGGGCATCAATGCTGCCGTCGAGATCGGAGAACAGTTCGGCAATCGGTTCAATACGTTCATAATGTTGCCGCGTCGGCGCATACAGCGACTTCGCTTTATTCATGTCGTCTGCCTTCACCGCATCGGTAAAGGCTTTTGTCCCGGACACCAGTTGCGCGGTTTCGGCGGTGACATAGGCTTTGTATTCGCTAATGGCGTCGCTCAGACGTAACAGCGCGTCGCTTTGCGCCCCTTCAACGCTAGCGGCGCCTTTAACAGCCAGCTTCCCTTTGGGATTGGTCAGCAGGCCGCAGGTCATTTCATATTCGCCCGGCTGCAGATTGGCGGTCATTTTCTGGCTGAAACCGGGCGCGATATTTTCGCGCTCCTCAACCACCATCACCCCTTTAAGGATTTCCCATTCCAGCGCTTTCTGGCTGTGGTTTCGAATGATAAATTGTGTCTTACCGGCGTTCACCGTAAGCGTCATCGGCTCGCACCGTTTATCGGTTACCGTCACATTCATTTGCGGCACGTCGGCGGCATGCGCCGACAAGGCGGAAGCGAAAAGCGCGGCCATGCCAGGCAGCAGCGCACTCATGCGGAAGTTTTTCGTCATGACCATCCCTTTAAAGTATGTTGTAACTAATTAAAAATTTGCGTCGCACTGCCTTATGGCGTGATGCCTGACGCGGTTGCGCCTGTACGCGGCGGCAATACAAACAGCACCAGCGCCGGTATCAGGTAGATAAACCAGACCGCCACCTCGCTAACGCTTGGCGCTTCCTGGTAACCAAAAATGCCTTCCATCAGGGTGCCAAACAATGAATGTGTCGACAGAACGGTGCTCATATCAAACGCAACGTCCTGGAAGTGATTCCACAGCCCCGCCTCGTGGAAGGCGCGGATCGCGCCCGCCGCCAGACCTGCCGCCACCAGTAAAATGAACAGGCTGGTCCATTTAAAGAAGGCTGCCAAATTCAGACGAATGCCGCCCCAATAAAGTAAGAAGCCCAGGATCACGGCAGTGGCCAGCCCCAGCAGCGCCCCTACCGGCGGCCAGATACCCACGTCCTGTTGAAACGCGGCCAGCAGAAAAAAGACCGACTCCAGCCCTTCCCTCGCTACTGCAAAAAAGACCATCAGGATCAGCGCCCAGCCCTGGTGATTGCCGCGTTGCAGCGCATTGTCCACCGCCTGTTCAAGCGCCACCTTGACGTTGCGCGATACTCTCCGCATCCAGAACACCATCCAGGTGAGGATCGCGACCGCAATCACCGCCACTATCCCCTCGAACAGTTCCTGCTCTTTTTGTGGAAACTCGCCGGTCGTCTCGTTAATCACAACCCCAAGCCCAAGACAAAGCGCGGCTGCGAGAATAACGCCAACCCACATTGCACGGATCCAACGCCCCCGCTGGGTTCGCTTCAGGTAACTGGCTATGAGGCTGACAATCAGCGCGGCTTCCAGCCCTTCACGCAACATAATCAGAAACGGAACAAACATGCCGGTCACCCTTAACGTTATTGTCAGTCAATTAATGCAAAGAAAAGTAAATTAGAGTGATAGTGATTATCATTACGCAAAATAAAAATTCAAGCGGAATGTCATGAGAATGATGTCTGAATGTAAACACTTAGCGAGGTAAGAATACGTGCCGTTGGGTAAATGGACGGTGATAAAAAGGCCCGCTTTGAGCGGGCCTGGAAAGTTGTTGGGCGGAACCTGCAGAAGGTCTCGCGGCAAAGAATGTCTAACGATTAATTTTCCTGCAAACGCGACGGCGGCGCAGAGTGATAATGCGCATCCGCCTCAGCGAAGCGTTGTAGCATGGCAGACGACGGCGCTTTCCCCAGCAGACTGAAGATAACAATCCCGATACTGCCAAAGATAAAGCCAGGAATGATTTCGTACAGATCCAGCCAGCCAAAGTGTTTCCAGACAATAACGGTGGCTGCGCCGATAATCATCCCCGCCAGCGCGCCGTTGCGGGTCATTCGCGGCCACAAGACGGAGAACAGCACGACCGGACCAAACGCGGCGCCAAAACCGGCCCAGGCGTAGCTCACCAGACCCAACACGCGGTTGTCCGGATTGGCAGCCAGGGCGATCGCCACCAGCGCCACCACCAACACCATCACGCGCCCGACCCACACCAGTTCCTGCTGACTTGCCCCTTTGCGTAGAAACGCCTTGTACAAATCTTCCGTAATCGCGCTGGAACAGACCAACAGTTGGCAGCTGAGCGTGGACATCACCGCCGCCAGAATCGCGGACAGCAGAATACCGGCAATCCACGGATTAAACAGGATTTGCGCCAGCTCAATGAACACTCGCTCAGCATTTTGATCCACCGCACCCGCCAGCGCCGGATTGTTAGTAAAGTATGCGATGCCAAAGAAGCCGACCGCTACCGCTCCCGCCAGGCAGAGGATCATCCAGGCCATACTGATGCGCCGTGCGTGGACGATACTGTGGTGGGAATCCGCCGCCATAAAACGCGCCAGAATATGCGGCTGACCGAAGTAGCCCAGCCCCCAGCCCATCAGGGAAATAATGGCCACAACATTCAGTCCTTTAAGCATGTCGACATTTTCAATGCTCTTTTGCTTGATCACTTCCAGCGACTCGCCAAAGCCGCCAACGCCGATAATCACCATTACCGGGGTCAGGATCAGTGCGAAAATCATCAGGCTGGCCTGTACAGTGTCGGTCCAGCTTACTGCCAGGAATCCGCCAATAAAGGTGTACAGGATGGTCGCCGCCGCGCCTGCCCACAGAGCGGTTTCATAGCTCATGCCAAATGTGCTTTCAAACAGACGCGCGCCGGCCACAATCCCGGACGCGCAGTAAATCGTAAAGAACAGCAGGATCACCAGCGCGGAGATAATGCGCAGGATCCGGCTTTTATCTTCAAAGCGACCGGTGAAATAATCCGGCAGCGTCAGGGCGTTATTGTTGTATTCCGTGTGTACGCGCAGGCGTCCGGCAACCAGCTTCCAGTTAATCCATGCGCCTAATGTCAAACCGATAGCAATCCAGCTTTCCGAAATACCGGAAAGAAAAATCGCGCCAGGTAAGCCCATCAGCAGCCAGCCGCTCATATCCGAAGCGCCTGCGGATAACGCCGTGACGAAGGGGCCGAGGCTGCGACCACCCAAAATATAATCATCAAAGTTCTTGGTTGAACGCCAGGCGATAAAGCCAATCAATATCATGCCAAAAATATATACGCAGAATGTCACCAGCATCGGTGTGCTAATTGCCATAAATTCTCCAAACTTTACTGTTTTATTGCTCTGCCGGAACGTGACAGAGCATGTTGTATTTGCCAGGCGACCGTATCCTGCCGGAAGCGCGGGTTATTCACAATCGATTTAACACACCATTTACATCAATTTTTATTGCAGATGAATACTATTTTCTTGCAGGTTGCACTCTCTCACATTTTTTACGGTTGCACCTTTTAAAAGTGTTAAGTGCCGCAGAGAAAAAGATACCGTTATTCTTTTCGCTGCGGTCATAGCGCTTTCTTTTATTAACAATTCATTCATTTTTAAGCTTGTTATGCAGGTCACATTTAACGTGGTTGCACAAAGTTGCAACATAGTGGATATTTCTCGATAACTAATCGCAGGACATTACCGAATAACAGGAGCAGACGGCATGGGAACCACCACGATGGGGGTTAAACTGGACGACGCCACGCGTGAACGAATTAAGCTGGCGGCCACGCGCATTGATCGCACCCCGCACTGGCTGATCAAGCAGGCCATTTTTAATTATCTGGAAAAGCTGGAAAATGAAGACGCGTTACCGGAGCTTCCGGCGTTGCTGGCAGGCGCGGCAAACGAAGGCGATGAACCGTCTGCCGCGCAGGAAGACGTCCATCAGCCGTTCCTCGAATTTGCCGAGCAGATCCTGCCGCAGTCGGTTTCGCGCGCCGCCATTACCGCAGCGTACCGTCGTTCAGAAACCGACGCCGTTTCCATGCTGATGGAACAAGCGCGTTTGCCGCAGCCGGTCGCCGAACAAGCGCACAAGCTGGCATATCAGTTGGCGGATAAACTGCGCAACCAGAAAACCGCCAGCGGTCGCGCCGGGATGGTTCAGGGACTGTTGCAGGAATTTTCCCTCTCTTCGCAGGAAGGCGTGGCCCTGATGTGTCTGGCGGAAGCGCTACTGCGTATTCCGGACAAAGCAACGCGTGACGCCCTGATCCGTGACAAGATCAGCAACGGAAACTGGCATTCACACATTGGTCGTAGCCCGTCGCTGTTTGTCAACGCCGCCACCTGGGGGTTGCTGTTCACGGGCAAACTGGTTTCCACCCATAACGAAGCCAATCTTTCTCGCTCGCTGAACCGCATAATCGGCAAAAGCGGCGAACCGTTGATCCGCAAAGGCGTGGATATGGCGATGCGTCTGATGGGCGAGCAGTTCGTGACCGGTGAAACCATCGCCGAAGCCCTGGCGAACGCCCGCAAGCTGGAGGAGAAAGGTTTCCGCTACTCTTACGATATGCTCGGCGAAGCCGCGCTGACCGCTGCCGATGCGCAGGCTTATATGGTTTCTTACCAGCAGGCGATCCACGCGATTGGTAAAGCGTCCAATGGTCGCGGCATCTATGAAGGACCGGGGATCTCCATCAAGCTCTCCGCCCTGCACCCGCGCTACAGCCGCGCGCAATACGATCGGGTGATGGAAGAACTCTATCCGCGGCTGAAGTCCCTGACGCTGCTGGCGCGTCAGTACGATATTGGGATCAATATTGACGCAGAAGAAGCCGACCGTCTGGAAATCTCCTTAGACCTGCTGGAAAAACTGTGTTTTGAACCAGAGCTGGCGGGCTGGAACGGGATTGGCTTTGTGATTCAGGCTTACCAGAAGCGCTGTCCGTTTGTGATTGATTATCTGATCGATTTGGCCACCCGCAGCCGCCGTCGCCTGATGATCCGCCTGGTGAAAGGCGCTTACTGGGACAGCGAGATCAAGCGCGCGCAGATGGAAGGTCTGGAAGGCTATCCGGTCTATACCCGTAAGGTGTACACCGATGTTTCTTACCTGGCCTGCGCGAAAAAGCTGCTGGCGGTGCCTAATCTTATCTACCCGCAGTTTGCGACGCATAACGCCCACACGCTGGCGGCCATCTATCAGCTTGCGGGACAGAACTATTATCCGGGCCAGTATGAATTCCAGTGCCTGCATGGCATGGGCGAACCCCTGTATGAACAGGTCACCGGAAAAGTGGCCGACGGCAAATTGAATCGTCCTTGCCGCATTTATGCCCCGGTGGGCACCCATGAAACACTGCTGGCGTATCTGGTGCGTCGTCTGCTGGAAAACGGCGCGAATACGTCGTTTGTTAATCGCATTGCCGACACCACCTTGCCGCTGGATGAGCTGGTGGCCGATCCGGTAGAAGCCGTGGAGAAGCTGGCGCAGCAGGAAGGCCAAACCGGGTTGCCGCATCCGAAAATTCCGCTGCCGCGCGATCTCTACGGCAAAGGCCGCGACAACTCCGCCGGTCTGGATCTCGCCAATGAACACCGTCTGGCGTCCCTCTCCTCTGCCCTGCTCAACAGCGCGTTGCAGAAATGGCAGGCGAAGCCGATGCTTGAAGATGCGGTTGCTGAAGGGGAAATGCGCCCGGTAATTAACCCTGCCGAACCGAAGGACATCGTCGGCTATGTGCGTGAAGCGAATGAGGCGGAAGTGGAGCTGGCGTTGCAAAGCGCGGTTAACAACGCGCCCATTTGGTTCGCGACCCCGCCGGAAGAACGCGCGGCGATCCTGCATCGTGCCGCGGTGCTGATGGAAGGCCAGATGCAGCACTTAATTGGCATTCTGGTGCGCGAAGCCGGGAAAACGTTCAGCAATGCGATCGCTGAGGTCCGCGAAGCGGTGGACTTCCTGCATTACTATGCCGGTCAGGTACGCGATGATTTCGACAACGAAACGCACCGTCCGCTGGGTCCGGTGGTCTGTATTAGCCCGTGGAACTTCCCGTTGGCGATCTTCACCGGACAAATCGCCGCCGCGCTGGCCGCGGGCAACAGCGTGCTGGCGAAACCCGCCGAGCAGACCCCGCTGATTGCCGCCCAGGGCGTCGCAATTCTGTTGGAAGCGGGCGTACCGCCGGGCGTGGTACAACTGCTGCCAGGACGCGGGGAAACCGTGGGGGCGTCGCTGACCGCTGACAGCCGCGTGCGCGGCGTGATGTTTACCGGCTCAACGGAAGTGGCGACACTGCTGCAACGCACTCTCGCCACCCGACTGGACGCGCAGGGACGCCCGGTTCCGCTGATCGCCGAAACCGGCGGCATGAACGCGATGATCGTGGACTCCTCGGCGCTCACCGAACAGGTGGTTGTCGACGTGCTGGCCTCGGCGTTTGACAGCGCCGGTCAGCGCTGTTCTGCACTGCGTGTACTATGCCTGCAGGATGACATTGCTGACCATACGTTGAAAATGCTGCGCGGCGCGATGGCCGAATGCCGGATGGGCAACCCCGGTCGTCTGACCACGGACATCGGTCCGGTGATTGACGAAGAAGCAAAAAACAACATTGAACGTCACATCCAGACAATGCGTGCAAAAGGCCGTCCGGTGTTCCAGGCGGTGCGTGAAAACAGTGATGACGCCCGCGAGTGGCAGAGCGGTACTTTTGTGATGCCCACGCTTATCGAGCTTGAAAGTTTTGACGAACTGGAAAAAGAGGTCTTCGGCCCGGTACTGCACGTGGTGCGTTACAACCGCAATAACCTGGAGGCCTTGATTAAACAGATTAACGCTTCCGGCTATGGCCTGACACTGGGCGTCCATACTCGTATTGATGAAACTATCGCCCAGGTTACCGGCTCAGCGCATGTGGGCAACCTGTATGTCAACCGTAACATGGTGGGCGCGGTGGTCGGGGTTCAGCCGTTCGGCGGCGAAGGCTTGTCCGGCACCGGCCCCAAAGCGGGTGGACCGTTGTACCTGTATCGCCTGCTGGCCCACCGTCCGGAAAACGCGCTGTCGATCACCCTGGCGCGTCAGGATGCGGAGTACCCGGTTGACGCTCAGCTTAAGACCGTGCTAACGGAGCCGCTGACGGCGCTACGCGACTGGGCGCGCGATCGCCCCGAGTTGCATCAGCTTTGCCAGCAATTTGGCGAACTGGCGCAGGCGGGAACACAGCGTCTGCTGCCGGGTCCCACCGGCGAGCGCAATACCTGGACGCTGCTGCCGCGCGAACGGGTATTATGTATTGCCGATGAGGAACAGGACGCACTGGCGCAACTGGCGGCGGTCATCTCGGTTGGCAGTCTGATCCTGTGGCCAGACGATGCGTTCCACCGCGAGCTGGCAAAACGGCTTCCCGCAGCGGTTACCGCCCGCATTCAGTTTGCGAAAGCCGACAGCCTGACTTCGCAGCCATTTGACGCGGTGATCTTCCATGGCGATTCCGATCAGCTTCGCGCACTGTGTGAAGCGGTCGCCGCCCGCGAAGGCGCGATTATCTCCGTGCAGGGCTTTGCCCGTGGAGAAAGCAATATCCTGCTGGAACGGCTGTATATCGAACGGTCGCTAAGCGTGAATACCGCCGCCGCAGGCGGTAACGCCAGCCTGATGACAATCGGTTAATCGTGTAGAATCCCCCCGGTGGCGCTACGCTTACCGGGGCTATGTCTCAACCGTAGGCCGGATATGCACAGCGCATCCGGCTTTTTAATACGGAGGAAAGGATGAAAAGAATCGTTATCGCAGGCGCGACGCTGCTGCTGTGCGCAAACGCGCTGGCCGATGAGTGTGCGAACGCCACAACCCAGGCCGACATGAACGCCTGTGCTATTACGCAATATCAGACGGCGGATAAAAAGCTCAACGATACTTACCAGCACGCGCTTAAACGCGCGGCGCCCGCGCAACAAGCGCTGCTGAAAAAGGCGCAAACCGCGTGGATTGCGGTGCGGGACGCCGACTGCGCGCTGATCAGTTCCGGTACCGAAGGCGGCAGCGCCCAGGTGATGATCGCTAATCAGTGTCTGGCGGATAAAACCACCGAGCGCGAAGCGTTTCTCGCCTCGCTGCTGCAATGTGAAGAAGGTGACATGAGCTGCCCGTTGCCGCCAGCAGGCTAACGAACGCGGATCCCTTCGATGATCATGCGCTGGACGTTCGCCACCGTCCGATCAAAAAAGGCCTCATCACGCAGCGTTGCGCCCGTTACTGCTTCAACCTGCGGCGCGAAGTCGGCGTAATGCTGGGTCGAGGCCCAAATCATAAAGATCAGATGATGCGGATCGATCGGCGCCAGTTTGCCGCTGTTGACCCATCCGGCAATCAGCGCGGATTTGTCATCAATTAACGCTTTCAGATCCCCGGTCAGTTCGGCCATCAATAGCGGCGCGCCTGCCAGCATCTCCATACAGAATAACCGCGACGCCTGTGGGTAATCGCGGGAAACTTCCAGCTTCAGGCGAATGTATTCGCTTATGGCTTCCAGCGGTGCGAAATCCTCGCGAAACGCTTTGAGCGGCGCCAGCCAGATGTCGAGGATCTGCCGCAGCACGGCGACATAAAGCGCCTCTTTAGACGGGTAGTAATAAAGCAAATTGGTTTTCGATACCCGGGCCTGCTCGGCGATCTGCTCAAGGCGCGTGCCATGAAAACCATACTGGGAAAAGGTGTTTAACGCCGCCGTTAAAATAGCCTGACGTTTCGCGCTAACCGCCCGCGAGCGTTTACCACTTTTGTTTACAGCCCCCTGCGCCATGCCCCTCTCCTGTCCGTTCGTTCCGGGTGTTATTCACCTGCCGAATAAAAATAATGGCGCTTAGTCTGCGGGGGGTTAAGAGACAGTTCAACCGTACCGGCAAAAAAAACCGCCGGAAAATTCCGGCGGCGGTGGTTTCATCACCTCGGCGTTAGTCATGTTCATTAACGCGTTGCATGATGGTCTTCAGGGTGGGGTCACGCTAGCTTTTGCGGTTACCGCCGCTGCTCTTGCCCCCTTTCTTACCTGCTTCAGATGCACGTTGCGGGTCATTTTTAAAATTCCCCCCGCTGTGCTGGCCACCTTTACGACCTGCTTCTGATGCTCTTTCACGGTCTTCGGCAAAATTACCGGAACCGCCTCGATGGTTTGCCATTACTGACCTCCGTCATTGATTAGACATCATATTGCATAGGTTTTGAGGAGTGATTCCTCACGCAACGTATGACCGGTGACATCATTTTCGCTACGTGATACTAAGCTTAGGCAATACGGGCGGTTCAGCCCGCGTATCGTAATATCCTGCAACAGCTATCCGCCGTTATCGGCAATAATCGCCGCGAACAATCAATAAGCCATTCTTATGATTAAAAAAACTCACCGGCAGAAAATGTATCATTTTGCTACAAAAGCCATTTCAGTGAAAATTGTTATAAATCAAAGAAATGGTGGCGATATTTGCACTCTGGGCGTGACGGCATATCTTTATAAAGGGTAGCGAATCGCTACAGACACGGTTAACGCGAGGAGTAGGACAAATGGCTAAAGTTCTGGTGCTTTATTATTCCATGTACGGACACATCGAAACAATGGCGCACGCGGTTGCAGAAGGCGCAAACAAAGTCGACGGCGCTGAAGTGGTGGTTAAGCGTGTGCCAGAAACCATGCAACCTGAAATTTTCGCCAAAGCAGGCGGCAAAGCCCAAAACGCCCCCGTCGCCACGCCGCAGGAGCTGGCTGATTATGATGCCATTATTTTTGGTACCCCAACGCGCTTTGGCAATATGTCGGGACAAATGCGCACCTTCCTCGATCAGACGGGCGGCCTTTGGGCTTCTGGCGCGCTGTACGGCAAACTCGCCAGCGTGTTCAGCTCCACCGGTACCGGCGGTGGCCAGGAACAGACCATTACCTCCACATGGACTACACTTGCCCATCATGGGATGGTCATTGTGCCTATCGGCTATGCCGCCCAGGAACTGTTTGATGTTTCGCAGGTTCGTGGCGGAACGCCGTACGGCGCGACGACTATCGCCGGCGGTGACGGCTCTCGCCAGCCAAGCCAGGAAGAACTTTCAATCGCTCGCTATCAGGGTGAATACGTTGCCGGTCTGGCCGTTAAGCTCAACGGCTAGTCTTCAACAGGAGGATAAGCATGCCAACTCAAGAAGCAAAAGCGCACCGCGTCGGTGAATGGGCAAGTCTGCGCAATACGTCGCCGGAAATAGCCGAGGCCATCTTTGAAGTGGCCGGATACGATGAGAAACTGGCCGAGAAAATTTGGGAAGAAGGCAGTGATGAAGTCCTGATCAAAGCCTTTGATAAAACGGATAAAGATTCGCTCTTCTGGGGCGAGCAAACCATCGAACGCAAAAACGTCTGACCCCACTTCCCCCGCATTCGCGGGGGAACCTCTCTTATTTTGCTGCCGCATTCATAACCGCGTCGAATTTATCGATCGGGCAAAACCCGTTGGCGTCCACCGGACAGCCTTTCAGTTCCAGCGTCACACGCTGCGGTGGGGATTTCAGCGTCAGGACATCCGCGTTTCGCAGTTGCTCACTGCTTTGATAGACGTATTCGATTTTCATCAGATCGCGTCTGGCGCGGCTGTCATGCCAGCGCTGGAAGACAATTTTGCCGCCAATCGGCGTACGCTCGTACTGGTTATGCAACTGGTATGGCTTGAAGTCGAGCGCCGTCAATAGCGAAGCGATATTCGAGTCATGCCCTACCAACACGGTAATTTTCGGCGCGTTAACGCGATCGGTCACCAGCGTCTTGTCGATATAGTTCACCAGGGGCGCTGCCACGTTGCGCGCCACGTCCGCAGAGGTAAACAGGCTGTCCTGATAGCCATTTTTCAGTTTCGACAGCACCTTCCACTGCTGATCGGTTTTGATTTCGCCCCATGCGACCTGATCCATCGGAAAGCCTTCGTAGTACTGCAGGGTGAACGCGTCCACCAGCGAGTTACCGACCTTCAACGGCCCGGAAACGCCCGGCTCCTTCTGGTACGTCGCGCTGAACGTATCTTTTTCGTCCGTCAGTGAACAACGTTGTTTTTCTTTACATGACGGAGACGTATTGTAACGGGTGATCTGCTCAAGCAGTTTATAACTCTCGTCGAGATGCATGCCTGCGCGCTCTTTTTGCATCGCCTGGATGGCTTTCTCGCTGAACGCGGCGGCGTCGTCGGTGATCACCGGATTGAAGGTCGGGTCCATCGTGCCCATTTTTTCCTGATGATGTACCGGCACATCGCAGCCGGGGAATGCGCCGGTTATAAAGAATTGGGCAGTGGCGACGGTGCGTTGCAGACTGTTAGCATAGGCATAAACCGCGTCAGACGCCGGACATTCGCCGGACTTTACCATCCCCTGCGCGGCCAGCCATTCGCGCATATAGTGCCCCATATACACCTCGAGCACGCCGCCTTTCGTGGTGAGCTGTCCGCCCGGTACGTCCCATTCAGGCCACTTATTCGGCGTCGACTGTTCCAGTACGCTGCCGTTATTCGCCAGCGGCGCGCGCAGGTTGTGTCGGCTCATCATCAGCACTTGCTGTAGCTGATAACCTTCCGGTGTGGTTTGCGCCTGCGCGCCAACAGACACCAACATGCCCCCAGCCACTGCGGCGGCAATTAACGTTTTTTTCATCCCTATGCCTCTTGTTGTTATTTACGCGCCATCAGTGTGACAGAGTGTTGATAAATTTCCGGGAAGGTATCCGCAAAAACAGCGGAAAAAGATTGACTTCGACGCTGCCGCTTATTCTGGCAGAAACGCGTGAAGGCCGTATAAGGGCCTTCGCAGAAGGCTTCCGTTCGCCTCATGTTCTGTGCTTCTCCGGACGCCCGGATAGCAAGGGAGGCGGCGATCCTCCCTTGCGCGTTCACGGGTGCTGAACGTTCAGAGACGCACTGTCCGTAAGGTAAACGCAACCTGTTGTCGGTGTGACATATTTGCCCCTTCCCCGGGTACGTCTACGAATCCATTCCCGCCCACCACAGGCGTAATTTCATTCCCCAGTAGCTGGTCCAGCCGCTGGTGGTCGAAACAACCTGCCCTTTCGACAGCACCACCAGCGTCGGCGTCACGCTAACCGCCCAGCGGGTGGAAAGCGTGCCGTTAGCATCGTTGACGACCGGAAATGAGACCCCTTTGCGCGCCAGCCACCGGGCAACCAGCGGGTCGTCGCCAGAGCGGAGTGCCACCGTGAGCACATTCTTTCCTTCAGCCTGAAGCCGCGCGACATCGGGGGTTGTAAAACGACAAACGCCGCACCAGCTTGCCCAGAAATACACCAGCAGCGGCTGCTCCTCGCTCAGTGCGGCCAGGGTGACGCTTTCGCCATCCAGCGTCCTCAGCGGCATACTGTCAAAAGACGGCGGGGCCTGCGGAGCGCGCCAGGCGTCAAGCAGTAACGTGCCGCCAGCCAGCAGCACCAGCAGGATAATCCCCTCCCGCAACCAGCGTCGCAGTTTACTGACCATGCGCCACCGCCAGTTTCTCTTTGACCACCTCGTTCAGCACCTCCCAGGAGACCGCCCCTGGGATCAGCTCATCGCCAATGATTGTCGCTGGCGTCCCTTGTACGCCAATCAACCGCGCCAGTTGCAGGTTAGTGCTCAGCGTCTCCTGACTTTTCACCTCCAGCGTGACCGGACTCGCCCCCGACTTCGCTTGCGCCTGACGGATGCTGGCGTCGGTATGATACCCCCGCTTCTGCATCAACCTTTCATGCAACGCCGGAAACTGTTCCGGATGCTCACGCCACGTCGTCAGCGCAGTACGCGCCGCCAGCACCGAGCTTTCACCTTTAAACGGCAGCGGTTTCACGATCACCGCCACGTCGGGATAGGTCTTTACGATTTTTTCCAGCAACGGGTCAAGCTGTTTGCAGTAGGGACAGTTGTAGTCGGTAAAATTCACCAGCGTCAGCTTCGCCTGTTTTGCGCCAATGCGCGGACTGCCCGGATCGTTAAACAGCGCCTCATCAATCAACGCTTCAATTTGCCTTTCCTGTTCAGGCGTAAACGACGCCGCTTCTTTCGCCACACTGACAGCGCTGAATAGCGACAAAAAAAGTATTAACAGATAGTTCATGGCGTCTCTCCTTTCGCTTCTGCCAGCGTTTTCAGCAAGTTGTCGCGGGTTAAAAGGGTTGGCAGCGTCTGCCCTTGAGGCAGGCCGGGGCCATAGATTTGGTTATATGGCACGGCGACCTGACCGCGTGCGTTGAGAAAGGCGGTGATCTCATCAGACGGCAACGTCCAGTCTCCCCGCAGCGCAACCACATCCGGTTGCCCCAGCGCCTTCTGCACGGACGGCGTTGTGAGAACATTGTATTTATTGACCTTGCAGGTAATGCACCACTCGGCGGTGACGTCGATAAACACGCGCTTATGCTGCGCGAGCGCATTGGTAATGGCCTGCTCGCTCAGCGGTTGCCAGTTAACGCGCTCTTTTTCTGCGGGCGTCGATGAGAAGCCCAGATGCGGCAGCAGCAGCGTTGCCAGCCAGATTGCCGACCCCAGCATCATCAGACCGAGCAGTCGACGCAGTCCATTCATCCAGCGCCCCGGACGCGGCAGACGCTGCGCCAGACCGGGCCGCATCGCCACCAGCAGCCACGGCAGGCTCATCCCCACGCCAAGCGCGAGGAAAAGCCCCCACAGCGTCGGTAACGAGGCGGTCAGCGCCACCGCCACTGCGGTGCCGAGGAACGGCGCGCTGCAAGGCGTCGCCAACAGCGTGGCGAAAGCGCCTTGCCAGAAATGCCCGGCCAGGCCGTTGCCGCCGTGGGTCGCCAGTTTTGTCGTCAGGGAGGCAGGCAAGCGAAAGGTGAACAGGCCAAACAGGCTGGCGCTGAAGGCTAACATGACCAGCATCATCACGCCGATAAACCACGGGTTCTGGAACTGTATTCCCCACCCCAGTGCCTGGTTGCTCAGGCGCAGAATGGTCATTAACAGCGACAGCGCCATGAACGACGCCAGTATGCCGACCACCGAAGCAAGGAACTGGCGACGGACCTGCCGGCGACTTTTATCTTCCACCAGCAATACCGAACCCAGCTTCATAGCCAGTACCGGCAGCACGCAGGGCATAAGATTCAGGATCAAACCGCCCGCCAGCGCCATCAGCACGACCTGCCAGAGCGGTAACCCGCCGCCGACCGCGGCGGGCGCATCGCCAGGCGTAAGTTCACTCTCCTGCGCAACCTCGTTATCCGCCAGCACCAGCGTCAACGGTTGGCCGCGCAGATCGGGCGCGCCTTCTCCCCAACTGTCGTGAACCGGAACCGTCGCCCGCATCGTGTCACCGTCAACACGAATATGCGGTTTGCCAAAATCCACCTCCCCAACGCTATCGAGAAACAACGCGGGATCCGTCCAGCCTGCGCTCCGCTGCGCCGTCACGATCAGTTCGCCGGGACGCGCGTCGGCCTGAAGCGTATCCGTCAGCCCTTGCGCCAACGGAATGCGCCCCATCGCCTGAGCGTAATCGTGGGCAAAGCCAGCATCCCGGGAAGATGGCGTGACGGAAAAGGGATAATCGGTGAGCAGACACACGTTGCTACAGGTAGAAAGCGTCAGCACGCCAGCAAGCGTGGCGGGCGCTTTCCCCTGAACGCGCAACGGAAACGTGACGCGCTGGTGATAGCCCTGGGTGGTGATACCGGCAACGTCAAAACGCGCGGGCGTCGGCCAGAACCAGTTGACGGCTGGCGAGTTCTCTTTCCACGCGATGGACGGCGCAATGCCGCCTTCGCCGGGCGAACGCCAGTAGGTTTTCCAGCCGTTTTCCAGCTTGACGTCTATGAGCAGGCGCGTTTCACCCTGCGCAGTGGTGTCCGCACGAACCCGTACGCTGGCATGATCGTTCTGCGGGGAACGCAACCAGCCGCTCTCTGCCGCCCAGGATACGGGCAGCCAGAGGAATAACAGACAGATCAGCGCCTGCCTGAATGCAAGAATCATAATTTTTCTCCATGAATGATTAACTAACTGTGCAGCACAGCCGGTCTGTCATTCACGGAAGACGCAGAATCGGAGATGGACCCGTAGTCCGGGCGGAGAAATAACGCGTTGCGGAAAGAACGGTAAACGCACCGTCCGTCGCGGGGTTAGCAGGGCAAGGAGTAGACAAAACGCCAGTATCGCGCCTTCGAAAACCACCGGCGGCGCGGCAAGCAACGATTTTGCACTGAGCTCACACGGCGTGACGGGCGTTGCGTCATCCGGTGCCGACGAGGGCGCAGAAACGACCGTCGTCGCCGTGGCCGTGTCCATCTGCAACGCATGCAGGCCCGCCATGCGCTGCGCGGTACAAACTATCACCACAACACATGCCAGGCAGAGAAACCACCATCCCATCCGTTGACGTTTCGCCATTACACCCTCACTCATTGACGCGAGTTATCTTAGCCACTGTCGGGGAATAAGCAACTGTTGGGCTGTAAAGTTATGTGGGTCATAAGGTTGGCATACGGCGACGGGAGGATTACCCTACACTTAACGGTGACACCTTTTCAGGGATCCCTTCAGCCTGTATTGATTAACCCGAGAGAACGCTATGGAATTAAAGGATTATTACGCCATCATGGGCGTGAAGCCGACGGACGATCTCAAGACGATCAAGACCGCTTACCGCCGACTGGCCCGCAAGTACCATCCAGATGTCAGCAAAGAAACCGACGCCGAAGCCCGCTTTAAAGAAATTGCCGAGGCGTGGGAAGTGTTGAGCGACGAGCAGCGCCGCGCTGAATACGATCAGCTGTGGCAGCACCGTAACGACCCGCAGTTTAACCGTCAGTTTCAGCAGGGCGAAAACCCGCGCTACAACGCCGAAGATTTTGACGATATTTTTTCCTCCATTTTTGGTCAGCAAGCGCGGCATACGCGTCAGCGTCACGCCAGCCGCGGCCATGATATCGAAATCGACGTTGCGGTCTTTCTTGAAGAAACGCTGGCGGAACATAACCGCACCATCAGCTATAACCTGCCGGTATATAACGCGTTTGGCATGGTAGAGCGCGAAATGCCTAAAACGCTGAACGTAAAAATCCCGGCGGGTGTGGGCAACGGTCAGCGGATCCGCTTAAAAGGCCAGGGAACCCCGGGCGAAAACGGCGGGCCGAACGGCGACCTGTGGCTGGTGATTCATATCGCGCCCCATCCGCTGTTTGACATAGTGAATCAGGATCTGGAGATCGTGGTGCCACTGGCGCCATGGGAAGCCGCGCTGGGTGCGAAAATTGCGGTGCCTACGCTGAAAGAGAGCATTCTGGTGACCGTTCCCCCCGGCAGCCAGTCCGGGCAGCGCTTGCGCATTAAAGGCAAAGGCCTGGTAAGCAAAAAACAGACCGGTGATTTATACGTGGTCATCAAAATTGTGATGCCGCCGAAACCTGACGAACACGCACGCGCGCTGTGGCAGCACTTGGCGGAGGCGCAGTCGGGGTTTGATCCGCGCAAAGACTGGGGGAAAGCATAATGGCTAATGTCACCATCACCTTCACGGTTACTGAATTTTGTCTGCATACCGGCGTCACGGAAGAGGAACTGAATGAGCTGGTCGGGTTGGGTGTGATTGAACCGTATGACGATACCGCTCCCGGCTGGCAGTTTGACGATCGCGCCGCAGCGGTGGTACAGCGCGCGCTCCGGCTGCGTCAGGAACTGGCGCTGGACTGGCCGGGTATCGCCGTTGCCCTTACTCTACTGGAAGACAATACGCGTTTGCGCCAGGAAAATCGCCTGCTGCGCCAGCGGCTTTCGCGCTTTATTGCCCATCCATAAATTCCGGGCGGCGAAAGCTGCCCTTTTATCCAGCAATGATATAAATCAACGCTGACGCTGTCGGATCACCGTAGAATAGTAGCATCTAGAATACCACTTTATGGGAAGCCGTGGGCCATGAGCGATAAGAAACGAACGCGCTGGCAGCGCCGTCCGGGAACGACAGGCGGTAAACTCCCTTGGCATGACTGGCGCAACGCCACCAGTTGGCGTAAAGCGACGCAGTTTCTGATGTTGGCGATCAATGGGTATATTGGCGTGACCTTTTATTACTGGGTGCGCTATTACGAAACCGGCGGAGCCAGCCTGTATCTGCCCCGCCCTGGCGGAATTGAAGGCTGGCTACCTATCGCCGGTCTGATGAATCTGCGCTACACGCTGGAAACCGGATTTCTGCCGCCAATTCATGCTGCCGCCATGCTGTTACTGGTGGCCTTTATGCTAACCAGCCTGCTGCTGAAAAAATCTTTCTGTTCGTGGCTGTGTCCTGTCGGTACGCTGTCGGAACTTATCGCCAATCTTGGGAAGCGGCTCTTTGGCCGTCATTTCAGTCTTCCCCGGTTTCTGGATATTCCCTTGCGGGGACTAAAGTATCTTTTGCTGGTCTTTTTTCTCTCTATTTCGTTGTCGATGCCTGCGCAGGGTATACAGTATTTTCTGATGTCCGCCTACGGCATTATTATCGATGTCAAAATGCTCGATTTCTTTCGCCATATCGGCACGATAACGCTCCTCAGCGTCGCGCTGCTGGTGGTCCTGAGCTTATTTATTCGTCACGCCTGGTGTCGCTATCTGTGTCCTTACGGCGCATTGCTGGGGCTGTTATCTCTGCTTTCACCGTTCAAAATCCGCCGTAATGCCCGTCGCTGTATTGACTGTGGTAAATGCGCGAAAAACTGCCCGTCGCGTATTCCGGTAGATAAGCTGATCCAGGTGCGCACCGTGGAATGTACGGGCTGTATGACCTGCGTGGAGTCCTGCCCGGTCGCCCAGACCCTGAGTTTTTCTCTGCGCACGCCTGGCGGAGAGACAGGTAAACGGCACGGCGCGCTGTCCGGGGTGACGATGACGCTGCTGGTGTTAGGGATTATGTTCGCCAGCGTGGCGTTCGCGATGCTGGCAGGCGTGTGGGAAAGCCCGGTGCCAGAACATCTCTATTTTCGCCTGATTCCGCAGGCAGGCGCCATTGGGCATTAAATCCGAGCCGGATGAGGACGTCATCCGGCACGAAAGATTTATTCCGGCTTCTGGTCGTCGGCGATACCATCCTCGATAAAATCTTTATCCAGTTCTTCCGCGTTGCCTTCATGATCGCGCCCGGAAAGAATGTTCCAGCAGGCGATAAACAACGCGGCGACCAACGGACCAATCACAAAGCCGTTAATGCCGTAGATTTCCATGCCGCCCAGCGTGGTGATCAGGATCAGGTAGTCCGGCATCTTCGTGTCTTTGCCGACCAGAATCGGTCGCAGAATGTTATCCACCAGACCGACAATCACCATAAAGAAACCGACGATAAAAAAGCCCTGCCACAGCTGCTGCGTCGCAAACAGATAAATGGCCGCAGGCACCCAGACAATGGCAGAGCCTACCGCCGGGATAAGCGACAGGAACGCCATCAGCGCGCCCCATAAAATACTGCCTTCGATTCCGGCAATATAAAACGCAATCCCGCCCAGCGTCCCCTGCACTATCGCCACCACAACCGTACCTTTTACCGTCGCGCGGGAAACGCCGGCAAATTTCGCAAACAGATGCTGCTTCACAAAGTCTGACAGGGGAAGCGAATCGAGGATCTGACGCACCAGAAAAGGCCCGTCTTTTAGCAGGAAGAACAGCAGATACAGCATTACGCCGAAACTGATGGCAAAGCCAAAGGTTCCTTTGCCAATCAGAAACGCGCTACCTGCCAGATACTGCCCCCCTTTCAGGGCCACCTCAGAGAGTTTTTGTTGGATTTCCGCAGCGCTGTCGAGATTGTGATCGGCAAGAAACGTTCGCGCCCAGTCAGGCATATGGGCAAATAAACTCGCGATCACCTCCGGAAACTGGGCGTTATTATTCTGTAGCTTGACGTAAACGACGTTCAGTTCGAAGGCCAGCGAGGAGAGGATGAGTGTCAGCGGAATGAAGACGATCAGACAGATAATCCCCAGCGTCAGCAGTGACGCCAGACCATTGCGTTCTCCCAGCGCGACGCGCAATTTGTTCTTTATGGGATAAAAAATAACCGTAAGGATCGCAGCCCAAAGGATAGCGGAGAAGTACGGTGACAAAACATCGAAGAACACCCATGTCACCATAACCAGCAGGAAAAGGAAAAATCCTTTTGTCAGTCCGTTAAAACGCATTAGTCAGTCCTGTAAACAAAACAACTCTTTGGACTATAGGTCTGATTGGGAATTTTACAATCCCGGAGAGCAGGAAAAATGCGGCAACAAAGGCGCCCCCTTTCCATCGTGCGTTGTGGAAATGGCCACTCAAGAGCCAGAGCAGGCATAATTATTACTCTCTCTCTGGCAAAACCACCCAATCTGTCATAATTTTAGGTGTTAATATTTTATAGCCAATAGTTCTCGCCGATATTTTTCTTGCCAGAATCATCTGAGGCGAGGTAAATCAGAACCAACAAAATATTACTGTCGGCATTTCTATTTTGCAGCTTACCGCTTCGCTTTATTTGATCAAAAAATGATCGCATTTTAATTAGTAACGTAAAGTTATGTATAGCTTTCAATAAGATTTTTACCGCTTACCTGCTGAATTAAAAAGAAAAATAAAAAGAGATAACAAAAACGATCGTTTTTCAAGGACTTACATCACCTTGAAACATAGTGAAACGTTGTTTACTTTTAGAAACAAGCCTACACCAGCCTATTTCAAATGATATCAAGAAGTGCGTAACTTAAAGGAGTTAAGTGTGAAGTGGACAGTAATTGACACAATTGCATGCCCTAATACTGGTATTGCGTTTTCCAGCATCGTCAGCCTAAAAATGCTCAAACTGGTAATTTGGTATGAAGGAGATGTCATTATTCCAGCCGGATCAACAATTGAACCTTTTGCGGAAGGCATAAAAATTGATGGAGAATATCATCCACTAAAAGTCTACAATATCACGACGCTTAAACTTTCTGTCTGGCGCGAAATGAAAGAGAAAATTAAATGTCCGGAAAGCAGTCGCGACGACGATGATCTCTGCCTTACCCCCTTCAAATGCGCACTCAAAGTTTGCCCTTACGGTAAAAAACGCCCACAACATTCATTGGTGTCCTGAAGGACTCTTTCAACAAGGATGTGCTTACGCGCGCGTCTGTTAGGTATAACGAGCAAGCATCGCTTCCGGGATGGGGCACAGCGCGGAGTCCGCTCGATAGACGGGTTGCGATGCCTATTCGCCCGCGACGCAAAAGGTGACGCGTTTTTTATCGCCGACCAGCTTATCCTGTACTTCCATTCTGACGACTGACTGGAGGTTTCCTGTGTGTGGACGCTTGCACAAGCTCAAACCAGTGAAGAGCATCTTGCCTACCAGGCAGACGAAGCCTGTCGTGACATAACATACGACCCGGTATAGCCGGAGAGTAACTCCGGCTGAATTTATCCGAAGTATCCAAAAAGACGAAGATCTCTGATTTAGCATTGCACTGATTTTGGACCAGGGTCACCGCAACAAAGAATATAGTTTGCTGTCATAGAGGTTACCGTTCTTATATGCTGCCTTTTTTAACACGCCCTCTAATTCAAAACCGTTTTTTTCAAGAATCCTGCATGATCCCAAATTATGAGAAAAGACGGTCGCATATAATCGGATGATATTGTGATCCTGGAATGAAAGCTGCACCATCTGTTTTACAGCTTTTGTCATGATCCCTTTTCCCCAGTGATCTTCTCCAAGCCAGTATCCAAGTTCTGCGCTTTTCTCATACATATCACAACCTACTTTAATACCGATACCGCCCACCGCTTGACCGTCAATGACGATTGCAAGGTTGCGAGTTTTCTTTAAATCTTGCGTTTGGCAAAATTCAATAAAGCGCACAGCATCTTCTTCCGTATAGGGGTAGGGAAAGATATTTCTCAAATTTCGGGCAATGTTCCGGTTATTTGCATGATGGACCAGGTCGTGAACATAGCCTAAAGACCATTCTTTTAATTCCATAAATTTTCTCCTAAAGCTATAACAACCTTTCCAAACCAAGACCACTTATTAAACACCGATTCTTTTTACTCCCGGTCATTTTGCTAATCCAATCAACAAAACCACCATCGCCGATCTCAATTTGCTCGTTATCTTTTTGTACATAAATCTTAAAGTTGATTCCTTTGTAGTAGTTGTTGTTCTCACTTTTTAGATCAACAGAAACAGGAGTATCAGGAAACATCTCTTTTACAGCAGAGTACATTTCTTCAAAAAAGTCCTCATAGGCTGTATACCCAGTTCGCCGTCTTAGCACAATCGACATTTTACGATGGTATCTTGTCTGTACTAAATGATCATAGAATTGAAGATGGTGCTTTAACAGCTCCTTTTCACACAGATAAGAGCCCTTATCCTTTGCGGCGGATACAATGCAAAAAATCCCAAAATGTGCATATAAATTTTCGCCTTCCCACTTCTGACCTCTGACCACGCGTGACGTCGTCGCATAATGTGTACAGCGGGTATGGTCAATTTGGTTGTTCAATATATCATTGGAAAGCATGATTGCCAGAATATTAGACGGGTCGGAAAGCACCTCAACATTCCGTACCGCACTTAATACATTGTTTTGGTTTACACAGCCAAACACACTACAACTGCCAATCGGTGCAACCGGGGACAACAGTTTGTTTGTAATTCCGGCTTTTGATGTCATTGATAATAGTTCAAGCTCCAACTGGTGCAGTTTAATCGGATCAAAGCTGCCGGGAGCAACAAAGCGATTTTCCCTGAAAGCATGCAGGACTTTTTGTGGTGAGGATTTCGCTGTCCTTAGTAAAAAAAGTTTCAATAAAAGAGAATTGAAGTCTGCTGTATTTAAAGAACATATTCTGTCGAAAAAGTCCTGTACTTCTATTTTTTCTAATATTCTCTTGCAAATTTTGTCCATGAAAATCTCTCTTTTTTACAGCATAGTAAAAGTGTTTTTCAGCATAGTAAAAGTGAGAAATCCTATCAAGGTCAATTGACCCGACATTATAAATATGGCACACTTTTTTGGAGTTGTGTCATATCCTTAATCAAAAACGTGTTGTTACTATATGAAATTATCCCCTCGTTCTCGCAAGTGCTGATAGCCCTATTCAAACTCCGAATGGGGGTGTTAATTTCCTTTGATAAATTTGCTTTTGTGAGATTTTGCAAAGTGTCTCGTCGATAATGCATCAGAATACTTCTCAAAAGTCTTTCTTTCACGGTAAGGCTTAGTATATGTTCTACCAATTCAGCGTTTATTATCAATTTATTTGCTAATTCTTTAATTAAAAATTTAGTAGCTTCAAAATCAGATTGTAACCATGACAGAAAGTCTGTTTTATAAAGACGTTTGGCAATACATGATGTAATGGCTGTAATTTCAACGGGTTTCCTTCCATCGTAGAATGGTTCTATTTCACCGAAAAAACTTCCTTTTTCATACAAATGCAGAGTAGCAAATGTTCCGTGAGGGCTTTGAATATACGCCTCAACTGTGCCCTCCATCAAGAAATAAATGTAGTTATTCTCCCGCTCTGCAAATAATATTGTTTCATTGGGATTATATATTTTAGTTTCCAGCTTCTCTTTCATACGGCTAGGTATAATATCATAAAAGAACATTGCACTCTCCTCTTGTTATTCAAAACTATTACCATAAATATTGTTGTAAAGAAAACGCCTAAATTAACTTCAGGCAACCAATATTTTATTCGTACTTTAACTTTTTTCTTCTTCCAACACTAAGCTTTTCCAGAGTGTGCGGTTTGTCGCTTTCGCCCACCTCACGTACCCAGACATATTCAGCCCGGCCAAAAATCTGTTGGCTGGCGCAAAATTGATTTGAATAACGGCACAGAAAGAATGCCCGAGACTGTCACCTGACGCGCTGGTGCTTTACAACAACGATCGTGGTCAGTTCATCCGCAAGACATTTAATAACCGCTGGCTTAAGGCTGTACGTGCAGTACAAAGCGAACTGGGCCATGAACTGGATTACACGTTTCATGTTATTAAGGCAAAAGCTATTTCAGATTTTGAGGGTAGCAACAGGGATAAGCAGCTTTTCAGCGGTCACAAAACAGAAAGCCAGGTGCTCATCTACGACAGGAAGGTACAAATCAACCCGACACTTGATCGTCCGGTTATTGGGGAAAAGTGATTTTTTATGCAAATGGAGGGGTGGGATATTCTTCGAGAATATTCTTTTTTTATTGTTCGCCCCTAAAAACAAAGGGGCTACCTTTCGGTAACCCCTTGTTTAATCTGGCGGAAGCGCAGAGATTCGAACTCTGGAACCCTTTCGGGTCGCCGGTTTTCAAGACCGGTGCCTTCAACCGCTCGGCCACACTTCCGGAATGAGGCGCACTATAAACATCCCGATGCGCCGTGTAAAGCCCGAATGTGTTTGTTTGCCTGAAAAACAGTCAAAATGCTGTTAATCGACTGAAATAACAACACATTGACCATTTTAACAGCACAATCTTCAGCCTTTGAGCGTGCAGGCGCTTTATGACCGTGAAACCTGATGAAGATCAAATGAGTAAAGATGGGTAAAACCGCTATGTCATCGCCTGGGATTTCATTATCTTCTGTCATTAATTACATCTGTCATCATAAGAGAGTGACTCATGGATCGTATTGTTAGTTCTTCACATGACCGTACATCGCTACTCAGCACCCATAAAGTGCTGCGCAATACCTATTTTCTGCTGAGCCTGACGCTGGCGTTTTCTGCGATCACGGCGACAGCCAGTACCGTATTGATGCTACCTTCTCCGGGTCTGATTCTGACGCTGGTCGGTATGTATGGTCTGATGTTCCTGACGTATAAAACCGCGAACAAGCCAAGTGGTATTATCTCCGCGTTTGCCTTTACCGGCTTCCTTGGCTATATCCTTGGCCCGATTCTGAACGCTTACCTTTCCGCGGGGATGGGTGATGTGATTGGCATGGCGCTGGGCGGCACCGCACTGGTGTTCTTCTGCTGTTCAGCCTACGTACTGACTACGCGCAAAGATATGTCCTTCCTCGGCGGTATGCTGATGGCAGGTATTGTGGTGGTGCTGATCGGCATGGTTGCAAATATCTTCCTGCAACTGCCAGCGCTGCATCTGGCGATTAGCGCGGTATTTATCCTGATTTCTTCAGGCGCCATTCTGTTCGAAACCAGTAATATCATCCGTGGTGGTGAGACCAACTATATTCGTGCAACGGTTAGCCTCTACGTTTCGCTGTACAATATCTTTGTCAGCCTGCTCAGTATTCTGGGTTTCGCCAGCCGCGACTAAGCTGACGGTATAAACACGAACGGAGAATGCTTGCGCATTCTCCGTTTTTTTATGCCTGATTCCCGCGACAGAGGTATGTCGGATAGAGGCGATCCTGGATTAACCAGACTGAAGGCGCCACTTCCGCAATGGACAGATAATAACGCGCGTCGGCGTGCGCGAAACTTCCCCACTGTGCGTCCGGCGTGTCATCATTGTGCCGCCGCCAGGTCTTCGTATAGGTCAGTACAATGACGTTATTATCCTCTCTCGGCGTCCAGGTAAAATTCATGTCGCGATCGATAATCATGTCACGTCCACCAGCCTTCGCCGCACCTTTATAGGTGGTAAGCCCCGTACCGTCACGATGAAAATAAAACTGTGCAACCGCGTTCACCCTGACTTCACTCTCTTTGCCCTGGTTGCGGGTGAAATTAAACTCCGTTGTGCAGGCAATGACGTCATGACTTCTCGACCACGACGGGTAAAAATATGTCGCCAGCGCGCCGCCAATCAACGTACCGCAAACGCCATACAAAAGTTTGTTTTTCATTTTCCTGCCCCACTCTTATAACGGATCGTTTTACAGAAACGGCTCTTACTTTCCGGACAGGCGCCGATAAAAACCTCATCGGCCTTCGCAATGGAAAATCTGGCGCTGAAATAATAAATGTCGTAATTCTCTCTCTGACACTCCACTTTGTTTTCTGCCAATAACGCCGCCAGTTTCGCGATGACCAACGGGCGCCCGTGATCGTTAATTAACCAGATACGTCAACGCTTCACGACGTTGCAGATCCATATCCTTAACGATCGTCTGGCGATGCGCGACATTGTCTGCCTGCTTACGAAAGCACCGCGTCGTTCAACCTGTTGGCGGACTGAATTTGGCCTAACCGTCAGAGAACTCACGGTACTGTGTCTGCTCATTAAAGGCTTGCCTGTCCATCGCGTCGCCCGCGCGACGCAGATGTCCGAGAAGCAGGTTTCAACGCACAAATGCAATGCGCTAAAGAAGCTCAATGCCAGCAATCTGCTGCAATTACTCATCTGAGCAGTCTTATCGGCTGCGCGGATATTTGCTACACTGCGACCTGTTTTATGATAACGACAGACTGCTATGTTGATTTTTGAAGGCAACGAAATAGAAACCGATAGCGAAGGCTATTTGAAAGACACCACCCAGTGGAGCGAACCGCTGGCGATAGTCATTGCTGAAAACGAAGGCATTACCCTCTCGCCTGAACACTGGGAAGTGGTGCGTTTCGTCCGCGACTTTTACCTGGAATTTAATACCTCACCGGCCATTCGCATGCTGGTCAAAGCGATGGCGAATAAATTCGGCGAAGAAAAAGGCAACAGTCGCTACTTGTATCGCCTGTTTCCGAAAGGGCCGGCGAAGCAGGCTACCAAAATCGCCGGCCTGCCCAAACCGGTAAAATGCATTTAATAGCGAATACTGAATCCGGTGAGTTCTTCGCGCGAACGGTGCGGTTCACTTAGCACTCTGTCAACCCGGGCAGAGCGTGGACCGCCGTCTTTCAGCCACCTCATTAGTTTTTCAACCTGTTCGGCTTCGCCGCAAGCCACCACTTCTACACTGCCATCGTCCATGTTTTTCGCATAGCCGGTCACCCCCAGCCGCCGCGCTTCCTGCTGGGTGGTATAGCGAAACCCCACGCCCTGCACCCGGCCATGTACCCACGCGATTATGCAGACTCTCGACATTGCTCTTCTCCTTCTCTTGCCCGGGCGCGTTGCAAATCCACGAAAAACTCAGGACAATGGCGCCCATTTCTTTGAATCGACAGAATTGTAAATTATGAGTGTACGTTTAGTGTTAGCCAAAGGGCGCGAAAAATCTTTGCTTCGTCGCCATCCGTGGGTCTTTTCCGGTGCCGTTGCCCGAATGGAAGGTAAAGCCAGCCTCGGCGAAACCATCGATATTGTTGACCATCAGGGTAAATGGTTAGCCCGCGGCGCGTATTCTCCGGCATCGCAGATCCGCGCGCGCGTCTGGACGTTCGACCCGTCTGAATCTGTCGATATCGCCTTCTTTACCCGTCGACTGCAACAGGCGCAGCAGTGGCGCGACTGGTTGGCCGAAAAAGATGGCCTTGACAGCTATCGTTTGATCGCCGGTGAATCCGATGGCTTGCCAGGCGTGACCATCGACCGCTTTGGCTCATTTCTGGTACTGCAATTACTGAGCGCTGGCGCTGAATATCAGCGTGCCGCATTGATTAGCGCGCTGCAAGCGCTGTACCCGGAATGTGCGATTTATGACCGTAGCGATGTCGCGGTACGTAAAAAAGAGGGAATGGAACTGACGCACGGCCCGGTGACCGGCGAGCTTCCGCCTGCCCTGTTGCCGATTGAAGAACACGGTATGAAACTGCTGGTGGATATTCAGGGCGGCCATAAAACCGGGTATTACCTGGACCAGCGCGACAGCCGACTGGCGACGCGGCGTTATGTGGAGGATCAGCGTGTTCTGAACTGTTTCTCTTATACCGGCGGTTTTGCCGTTTCTGCACTGATGGGCGGCTGCCGTCAGGTGATCAGCGTCGATACGTCACAGGAAGCGCTGGACATTGCAAAGCAAAACGTGGAACTGAACAAACTGGATCTGCGCAAAGCTGAATTTGTCCGCGACGACGTTTTCAAACTGTTGCGAACCTATCGCGATCGCGGCGAGAAGTTTGATGTGATCGTGATGGATCCACCGAAGTTTGTCGAAAATAAAAGCCAACTGATGGGGGCCTGCCGGGGTTACAAAGACATCAATATGCTGGCGATTCAGTTACTGAATCCGGGCGGCGTACTGCTGTCCTTCTCCTGTTCTGGCCTGATGACCACGGATTTATTTCAGAAAATCATCGCAGATGCGGCAATAGATGCTGGTCGTGATGTACAATTTATAGAGCAGTTCCGTCAGGCCGCCGATCATCCCGTGATCGCCACCTACCCGGAAGGGCTGTATCTGAAAGGGTTTGCCTGTCGCGTCATGTAACTTGAAAAGTGGAATGTTACCCTCATATAAAAGGTAATGATTTCCCGGGAGGTGACTATGATTGCCAGCAAATTCGGTATCGGCCAGCAGGTCCGCCATTCCCTGTTAGGTTATCTCGGAGTGGTCGTGGATATCGACCCGGTCTATTCGCTCGAAGAGCCGTCGCCTGATGAGCTGGCGGTTAACGACGAGCTTCGTGCCGCTCCGTGGTATCACGTGGTAATGGAAGATGATGACGGTCAGCCGGTGCATACCTATCTGGCCGAAGCGCAGTTAAGCAGCGAGACGCAGGATGAACATCCTGAGCAGCCATCCATGGATGAGCTTGCTCAAACCATCCGCAAGCAGCTGCAGGCGCCTCGTCTGCGTAACTAAGATTGTAAGGCCCGACAGCGTTTCGCTATCGGGCCTTCTGTTATACGTGCTTTGCCAGTCCCAGACGCGGGATCTCAATGGCCGGGCAACGATCCATCACGACCTTCATCCCGGCCTCTTGCGCCAGCACCGCTGCCTGCTCGTTAATCACGCCCAGTTGCATCCACAACGTTTTCGCGCCAATCGCGATGGCTTCCTGCGCAACGCCCCAGGCCGCTTCAGAGTTGCGAAACACATCGACCATATCCACCTTTTCCGGAACCTCCGCCAGCGTCGCGTAGCCCTGTTGACCGAGCAACGTTCTCCCTGCCACCTTTGGTGAAACAGGAATGACGTGATACCCCTGGTCGAGGAGATACTTCATTACCCGGTAGCTGGGACGGTCGGGTTTGTCGCTTGCCCCCACCAGCGCAATTGTGCGGGTAGAGTTCAAAATATCAGCAATATCACTCTCTTTCATCGTCTTTCTCCAGGCTGTTTAGCCAAGTGTACGACAATCCTGCCAACCCAACCACGTGCGCCATACGCAAGTATGAGAGCAAAAGTCGAAAATATGTCTATATGTTAGTGAACATGATTTTCGAAAAATCTTGATACATTCTTACCGGCGGTTTGTGGACAGGAGGATCTTATGAAAACCGGCACCGTGACTGTAATACTCGCCTTATGTTTGCCGGTAACCGTCCTCGCCACGACGCTTCGTCTGTCAAATGATATCGATCTGCTGGTACTGGACGGCAAAAAGGTCTCCAGTTCTCTGCTGCGCGGCGCAGACAGTATTCAACTGGACAATGGTCCTCATCAGATTGTTTTCCGGGTTGAGAAAACCCTGCGGTTTAACAACCAGGAAGAGCGGCTGTATATTTCCCCACCACTGGTGATGAGCTTTGATACGCAACAGGTCGGTCAGGTTAATTTTCACCTGCCACGTCTGGAAAACGAACGCGACGCGGGCCATTTTGACGCCGCGCCGCGTCTGGAACTTCTGGACGGCGACGCCATGCCTATCCCGGTAAAACTCGATATTCTTTCCCTGACTACACGCACAAAAATCATTGATTTTGAAGCCGAAACTGAGCGCTACAACAAAGCAGCGAAACCCGCGTCGCTGCGCCAGTTTGCCACGATGATGGCGGACGACAGCACGTTGCTTTCGGACGTTTCGGAGCTGGACACCGCTGTGCCGCAGTCGCAAACGCTCACCGAGCAACGGCTGAAATACTGGTTTCGTCAGGCCGATCCCCAAACCCGAAGCCGTTTTTTACGCTGGGCAGAAAAACAACCCTCTTCATGAGGTTGTTGCGCCGTGCGGCATTTTTTTTCTCTTTCTCTTGCAGCGTCAGTCACTTCCAGTACTCTGTAGCAAAGCCAACAACGGAATAAAAATATGGAACTGACAACCCGTACATTACCGGCGCGCAAACATATTGCGCTGGTCGCTCACGATCACTGCAAACAAATGCTGATGAACTGGGTGGAACGGCACCAGCCGCTGCTGGAAAAGCACGTTCTCTATGCCACCGGCACGACCGGGAACCTGATCCAGCGCGCAACAGGCCTGGACGTCAACGCGATGCTGAGCGGCCCAATGGGGGGCGATCAGCAGGTTGGCGCGCTGATCTCGGAAGGAAAAATTGATGTCCTGATCTTTTTCTGGGATCCGCTGAACGCGGTACCGCACGATCCGGACGTGAAAGCGCTGCTGCGTCTGGCGACTGTCTGGAATATTCCGGTCGCCACGAACGTCGCTACGGCGGATTTCATCATCCAGTCGCCTCACTTTAATGACGATATAGACGTCCTGATCCCGGACTACCCGCGCTATCTGGCGGAGCGTCTGAAGTAAACGGATTGAGGCGGCAACTGCCGCCTGATGTCAGGGCTTTCTGGCGACCGGCACATCAAGCGCTTTCAGGTCCGCAACAAAGCGTGACGGATTCTCTTTGTTATAAAGTAACCAGACGCGATGCCGAGCGCGCGTTAACGCAACGTAAAACAGGCGTCGCTCCTCGGCATCCGGGAAATCTTCCATCTGCGGCAGCAGCGCTTCTTCCATGATCGATTCCCGCGCCGGAGCCGGAAATCCATCGCTGCCCTCCTGCAAACCCACGACGATAACGTAATCTGCCTGCTGACCTTTACTGGCGTGGACAGTCATAAAATCAAGCTGCAGCTTCGGCCAGCGGGTCGTCGCTTTCTCCAGACTTTCCGGCCTGAGATGATGATAACGCGCCAGCACGAGGATCCGTTCATCCGCTTTTGCATAGCCGGAAAGCTTATCCAGCAGCGCGTCAAGCTGGGTTTCATCCAGCAGCGTCACCGCCTTTTTATCGCCGGTTGTCAGACTGTTCAACGGTTTCTTTAGCTGATGGGGGTTCTGCTGGATAAAACGGTTCGCGACTTCGCCTATCCGGTTGTTGAAGCGATACGTAGTGTCTAGATCGCAGCGGTCTCCTTCGCCAAAGGTTTGATGGAAAGCGGTGGTTAATGAAAGCTGAGCGCCGCTGAATCGGTAAATAGCCTGCCAGTCATCGCCGACGGCAAACAGGGTGGTATGGCTGTTTTGCTTACGCAAGGCGGCCAGCAACGCCGCACGCTGTGGAGAGATATCCTGAAACTCATCCACCAGTATGTGCTTCCACGGGCTGATGAAGCGTCCTTTCTCCAGAATCACTATCGCCTGATGGATGAGTCCGGAAAAATCAACCGCGTTTTCAGCTTTCAGCGCGCTCTTCCAGGCCTTCAGCAACGGCGCCATCAATTTGATACGCTTGCTGAACAGATCGCGGATGTCCTCGGGCGCACTGGCGATCATTTCCGCCTGAGCGCCGCCGTGCATGCGCATCAGGCTGACCCAGCGATCCAGACGTGGCGCCAGACGGCGCTGTAACGTCTTATCATCCCAGAAGTTTCCTTCGGCCACCGTCCACTGCATTTCCTCTTCCAGCCACTGTCGCCAGCCCTTCGCCTGCGCCTTTTTCTCGCTGCACTGCTGACGCCACGTATTGATAAACAGCGTATTCCGCGCCGCGGCGTCATTTTCCAGTTTGCTGATGGTTGGCACTTTTTTACTGCCCTGCTGAATAATATGCAGCGCAAGGGCATGAAATGTGCGTGCGGTAATCTCATCGGTATGCAGACGCTCGCGGATACGCTCATCCATCTCCTGCGCCGCTTTACGCCCAAACGCCAAGAGCAGAATTTGTTCAGCGGCCGCGTCACCTCGCGCGAGCAGCCAGCCCGCCCGCGCCACCAGCACGGAGGTTTTACCGCTTCCCGCACCGGCCAGCACCAGCAGAGACTGTTCGCCATTTACCACCGCCCGCGCCTGAGCCGGATTTAACGGCGAGGATTCCACCTGCTGAAAGAACGCCGCATGTTCGCTCAGCATCGTTTCGGTATAAGCCTGGTTATGCCGCAGGCGACAACCTTCGATATCGTTAAGCCATGCCTGGCACTGCTGCAGCGCCTCGCGACAGTTATCGAACGCGTCAAGCCGGCTGACGGGCAACGGCAAGGCGGCAAACGCGCGCAGGATCTGCTGTCGTAAACCGGCGGTCTGCTCACGCGTTAGCCAGGCGTTTTGCCCCGTACGCGCGGCGATAGAGGCAAGCTGTTCCTGAAGTACGCCCGCGGCAACTTCACTCATCTCCTGGCTCCACTGCTGCCAGCGGGCATTGAGGTGATGGTGAAAACGCTGGGTTTCCGCCCATTCGGTTCCGTGTAGACGCACCACTTTTTCATCCGGGAGAACAAATTCCAGTTCACCCCACACCAGACCGCGCTTACAGTGAATAGCCATTAACTGATTGAACGGAATAAGGTATTCGTGGCGATCGCCCGACACTTTTATCCCGGCATTAAGAATCACCGCCCGATCGTAGGGGTGTTGCGCCAGACGTTTTCCCAAAGAAGTTGCTTTCAGTTCCATGACTCAGTCGATCCAGACAAAGAGGATTTCTTCTCAGTGTAACCGCCAGAGAATACGTGCTCCAGCCCAAAAAAACGTTACAATTGCCGACAATAACCAAAAACCAGAAGCAACCGAGGGTTTATGCGTACCGTTCTGAATATTTTGAATTTTGTGTTGGGTGGTTTTGCGACAACGCTGGCCTGGTTACTGGCGACGCTGGTCAGTATCGTTCTGATCTTCACTCTGCCCCTGACTCGTTCATGCTGGGAAATTACGAAACTGTCGCTGCTGCCTTATGGCAACGAAGCGATTCATGTTGATGAACTGAATCCGGCGGGCAAAAGCGCGCTGATGAATACCGGCGGGACGCTGTTGAATATTTTCTGGCTGGTTTGCTTTGGCTGGTGGCTGTGTCTGATGCACATCGCTTCCGGTATCGCCCAGTGCATCACCCTCATCGGTATCCCGGTTGGGATCGCAAACTTTAAAATTGCCGCTATTGCTCTGTGGCCGGTAGGACGGCGCGTTGTCTCGGTGGAAACCGCGCAGGCTGCGCGTGAAGCCAACGCGCGTCGCCGTTTTGAGTAATCAGGACTGAAAGCCGTTATGTTGAGTCCCCTGCTTCGCCGTTATACCTGGAACAGCACCTGGCTGTATTACGTGCGGATTTTTATCGCCCTGTGCGGCACGACCGCCCTTCCCTGGTGGCTGGGCGATGTTAAGCTGACTATCCCGTTGACTCTGGGGATGGTTGCCGCCGCGCTGACCGATCTCGACGATCGGCTTGCCGGGCGGTTGCGCAATCTGATCATCACGTTAATTTGTTTTTTCATTGCTTCCGCTTCAGTAGAACTGCTGTTTCCTTATCCCTGGCTGTTTGCCATTGGCCTGACGCTGTCGACCAGCGGGTTTATTCTGCTCGGCGGGCTTGGCCAGCGCTACGCCACAATTGCCTTTGGCGCGCTACTGATCGCCATTTACACCATGCTGGGAACGTCGTTGTACGCCGACTGGTATCAGCAGCCCGTTCTGCTGCTGGCGGGCGCTATCTGGTACAACGGGCTGACGCTCATTGGCCATCTCCTGTTTCCCATTCGCCCCCTGCAGGATAACCTGGCGCGCAGCTACGAGCAGTTAGCGCACTATCTGGAACTGAAATCGCGACTGTTTGACCCGGACATAGAAGATGAAAGCCAGGCGCCGTTATACGACCTTGCGCTGGCTAACGGCCAACTGATGGCGACGCTGAACCAGACTAAAGTCTCCCTGCTGAGTCGACTGCGCGGCGATCGCGGCCAGCGGGGAACGCGCCGTACTTTGCATTATTACTTCGTGGCTCAGGATATCCACGAACGCGCGAGTTCATCGCACATTCAGTATCAGACGCTGCGTGAGCATTTTCGCCACAGTGACGTCATGTTCCGCTTCCAGCGTCTGATGTCGATGCAGGGCCAGGCCTGCCTGCAGTTGTCACGCTCAATTTTGCTGCGTACGCCGTATCAGCACGACCCGCATTTTGAACGCGCCTTCACCCACCTGGATGCCGCGCTTGAGCGGATGCGCTCCAGCGGCGCGTCGGCTGATTTGCTGAAAACGCTGGGCTTTTTGCTGGCGAACCTGCGAGCTATTGATGCGCAACTGGCGACCATAGAATCAGAGCAGGCGCAGGCCATGCCGCGCGCGGAAACAGAAAATCAGCTCGCCGATGACAGTCCGAACGGTCTCAGCGATGTCTGGTTGCGCCTGAGCCGTAACTTCACGCCGGAATCCGCCCTGTTCCGCCATGCGGTGAGGATGTCGTTAGTGCTCTGCATCGGATACGCCATTATTCAGGTCACCGGTATGCATCATGGCTACTGGATCCTGTTGACCAGCCTGTTCGTTTGTCAGCCCAACTATAATGCGACCCGACACCGTCTGGCCTTGAGGATTATCGGTACGCTGGTCGGGGTGGCTATTGGCATTCCTGTCCTGTGGTTTGTGCCTTCGCTGGAAGGGCAACTTATCTTACTGGTCATCACCGGCGTCCTGTTTTTTGCCTTCCGTAACGTACAGTACGCCCACGCCACGATGTTTATTACCCTGCTGGTGCTGTTGTGCTTTAATCTGCTTGGCGAAGGTTTCGAGGTCGCGCTGCCGAGGGTCATAGACACGCTGATCGGTTGCGCCATCGCCTGGGCGGCAGTCAGCTTTATCTGGCCGGACTGGCGTTTTCGCAACCTGCCGCGGGTATTACAACGCGCAACCGATGCCAACTGCCGCTATCTTGACGCGATTCTTGAGCAATATCATCAGGGGCGCGACAATCGCCTGGCCTATCGCATTGCGCGACGAGATGCGCATAATCGCGATGCCGAACTGGCTTCCGTGGTGTCGAATATGTCGAGCGAACCGGACGTAACCGCCCAAACGCGTGAGGCAGCGTTCCGTTTACTCTGCCTCAACCATACGTTCACCAGCTACATTTCCGCGCTGGGGGCGCATCGTGAGCAACTGACCAACCCCGAGGTGCTGGCATTACTGGATGACGCAGTGTGCTACGTTGATGATGCCTTGCATCATCTCCCGGCTGATGAACAGCGCGTACAGCTGGCGTTGGCCGAACTCAAACACCGTATCCAGCAGCTTGAACCGCGTCCGGACAGCAAAGAACCTCTGGTGGTTCAGCAGGTAGGATTGCTGGTGACGCTGCTGCCGGAAATTGGCCGACTGCAGCGCCAGATCACTCAATCTTCACCGGAAACAGCGGCTCCTTTGTCAGCGTCTTAACCCACGCCGCAAGCTCCTGGCGACGCGTCGCCGGGAGTGCCGCTTCATGAATGCCATAAATTGCGCCTTCCAGAATGTAGAGGATTTTGTCGGTAATCGACTTGTTGATTTGTCTCAACCGAAGCCAGCACATTTTGGCGCCCAAAACACGGAGCGTACTGACATCATAAACGCCCGCTTCGTTAAGCAGACTCTCAAGATGAAAGGTCATATTTGGCAGATCTTTGAGCCGTTGCGTTGCCCCCCGCAGGTGTTTTTCTTTCAACGCCGCATCCAGGGAATATTTCGACAAGCGGATGAGTTTTTGCTGATCGCGCCAGAGACTTTCATCAACCTGATAGTAATTGAGCATAACGGGGCGTCCGCGCTTCATAAAGGTCAACCAGACAGGTGAGTGCTTTACGCAGTACTGTACGCTTTGTTCACAGGCACGGAGATAAAGCTCGCCATCGGCGACCATGGCAAACACCGTGTCGTTGATGGTCAGACTGTAGCTGCCAAACAGCGATCGATAACGGACAGTCCCCAGAGAAGATAAATATTCCTGTGATTTATTGATCCTGTCATAGGAGTGTACTTTCATAAAATTCCCTTTTAAATCATAAAGTAAATAAATGATTTGCCGTCACGGATCCGTTAACGACGAAAATAGGCAACTTATTCTCAGGGGGCAAGTTGTATTTCGTTTTTACCGCAACGATGAATAAAAATTGCGAGTTTGTTTCCGAAAATAAAGTTGATCTTTCACGGCATCAGGGTTACTGTACATCCATACAGTAACTCACAGGGCTGGATTGATTATGTACACTTCAGGCTACGCAAATCGTTCTTCGTCATTCTCCTCAACAGCGAACAAAATGGCGCGCGTTTCAACCGAGAAAGCCACTGCCGGGCTTATCAGTGAAGTGGTCTATCGTGAAGACCAGCCCATGATGACGCAGTTACTGCTGTTACCGCTTCTTCAGCAGTTAGGGCAGCAGTCTCGCTGGCAGCTGTGGCTGACGCCGCAGCAAAAATTGAGCCGCGAATGGGTTCAGTCGGCCGGGTTGCCGCTCTCTAAGGTCATGCAGATTCGTCAGCTCTCTCCCTGCCACACGCTGGAATCGATGGTTCGCGCATTGCGCACAGGCAACTACAGCGTGGTCATTGGCTGGCTGGCCGACGAGTTAACGGAAGAGGAGCATGCCGAATTGGTTAAAGCCGCTGATGAAGGAAATGCGATGGGGTTTATCATGCGCCCGGTTAGCGCGCATACCCATCCGACGAGACACCAAACTGGGCTAAAAATTCATTCTAATTTGTATCACTGAGTAAAATTAGGATTTATCCTGGAATTTTTTTTCGCCTTGTCCACTTTTTTTAAGGCGTATTGAATTTTTTGCGCGAACGCTTGTCGGAAGCGGTTTCCGCGTATTTTTCCTCGTAATTTCGACATCCAAAATGTTAAATATTTTGTATACAAGCGTTTTTTTTTCATATGCCTGACGGAGTTCACACTTGTAAGTTTCCAACTACGTTGTAGACTTTACATCGCCAGGGGTGCTCGGCATAAGCCGCAGATATCGGTAGAGTAACTATTGAGCAAGGCCCCCGGTGAAGGATTTAACCGTGTTATCTCGTTGGAGATATTCATGGCGTATTTTGGATGATAACGAGGCGCAAAAAATGAAAAAGACAGCTATCGCGATTGCAGTGGCACTGGCTGGTTTCGCTAACGTAGCGCAGGCCGCTCCGAAAGATAACACCTGGTACACTGGTGCTAAACTGGGCTGGTCTCAGTACCACGACACTGGTTTCATCAACAACAATGGCCCGACCCACGAAAACCAACTGGGCGCAGGTGCTTTTGGTGGTTATCAGGTTAACCCGTATGTTGGCTTTGAAATGGGTTACGACTGGTTAGGTCGTATGCCGTACAAAGGCGACAACATCAACGGCGCTTACAAAGCTCAGGGCGTTCAGCTGACCGCTAAACTGGGTTACCCAATCACTGACGATCTGGACATCTACACTCGTCTGGGTGGTATGGTATGGCGTGCAGACACCAAGGCTAACGTACCTGGTGGCGCATCCTTCAAAGATCACGACACGGGTGTTTCCCCAGTATTCGCAGGTGGTATCGAGTGGGCTATGACTCGCGACATCGCTACCCGTCTGGAATACCAGTGGACCAACAACATCGGTGACGCTAACACCATCGGTACGCGTCCAGACAACGGTCTGCTGAGCGTGGGTGTTTCTTACCGTTTTGGTCAGCAGGAAGAAGCTGCGCCGATCGCTCCGGCACCGGCTCCGGCTCCAGAAGTACAGACCAAGCACTTCACTCTGAAGTCTGACGTTCTGTTCAACTTCAACAAAGCTACCCTGAAACCAGAAGGCCAGCAGGCTCTGGATCAGATGTACAGCCAGCTGAGCAACCTGGATCCGAAAGACGGTTCCGTAGTGGTTCTGGGCTTCACTGACCGTATCGGTTCTGACGCTTACAACCAGGGTCTGTCCGAGAAACGTGCTCAGTCTGTTGTTGATTACCTGATCTCTAAAGGTATCCCGGCTGACAAAATCTCCGCACGTGGTATGGGCGAATCCAACCCGGTTACTGGCAACACCTGTGACAACGTGAAAGCTCGCGCTGCCCTGATCGACTGCCTGGCCCCGGATCGTCGCGTTGAGATCGAAGTTAAAGGCGTTAAAGACGTTGTAACTCAGCCTCAGGCTTAAGTTTCCGTCTACTAAAAACCCCGCTTTGCGGGGTTTTTTTATGCCATTTTTCAGCCGACACGCTAGCAGTATGGACAACTATTCCTTGCCCAACAGCGCCTGCAAATCCTGCTTTAGCGAGGACATTTTGCTGGCATACTTTTCTTTATTCTCGGCGTCTTCAATCAGTTGCACGATCGTCTCTGACAAAGTTTTACCACGCCGTTGCGCCAACCCCGCCAGTCTCTGCCAGACCATAAACTCCAGATCGATTGATTTTTTGCGCGTGTGCTGATGTTCAGCATTAAAGTGCCGTTTACGTCTTGCGCGTATTGTCTGCTTCATTCGGTTAAACAGCGCCGGATTCATATGCTCTTCAATCCAGACGTTCACCCGCACAGGTTCATTTTCGAGGGTAAGCAACATCTCCACGGCGTCCTGGGCAGCACTGGCTTCCACATAGCGGGTGATCAATTCTCCCTCGCGATGCTTCTTCACCAGATACTTCCACTTCCAACCGCTTTCAAGATTCTCAAGTTGTTGATATTTCATAGCGATCTCAATGTTACCGTGTCACTCTTATCAGAATATCAGCTTTTTCGCCTTTCGAAGAAAAGAATCTTCATGCTGTGAGCGACGCGACACCTGCCACGACGTTTTGCTCTCGCTTTCCCTGTGTGAAGCGGTGAGGTTTGCGGTATAATCGCGTCTTTTACAACAGACTAAAAAACATCAACTTTGACCATTACGAAACTTGCATGGCGTGATCTGGTTCCTGATACAGAAAGTTATCAGGAAATATTTGCACAGCCACACGTCATTGACGAAACCGACACGTTACTCAGTGATACTCAACCACGCTTACAGTTTGCCCTGGAGCAGTTATTACAGCCCAGAGCCTCTTCTCCTTTTATGTTGGCGAAAGCCCCCGAGGAGCTTGAGTATCTCAATCTTCTTGCAGAGGCTGCGCGCACGCTGCAACACGATGCCGGTCGCCTGACGGGCGGCCACTACGAGGTTTCCGGGCATACCATCCGTTATCGTGAGGCAGAACGCGCGGAAGATAATTTTGCGACCACTTCACAGGTGGTGATTGCCGACTGGGTAGAAGCGGAGCAGCTTTTTGGCTGCCTGCGTCAGTTTAACGGCGACATCACTCTGCAGCCGGGTCTGGTGCATCAGGCCAACGGCGGCGTGCTGGTGATCTCGCTGCGTACCCTGCTCGCCCAGCCGCTGCTGTGGATGCGTCTGAAAGCCATTGTCAGCCGCGAGCGCTTCGATTGGGTCGCCTTTGATGAATCTCGCCCACTGCCGGTTTCTGTGCCTTCGATGCCGTTGAAGCTCAGCGTGTTGCTGGTGGGCGAGCGCGAATCGCTGGCCGATTTCCAGGAGATGGAGCCGGAGCTTGCGGAACAGGCTATCTACAGCGAATTTGAAGATAACCTGCAAATTGTGGATGCAGAGTCCATGATTCAGTGGTGCCAGTGGGTGACCTGGATCGCAAAGCGTAACCAGTTGCCGACGCCCGCCCCTGACGCCTGGGAAGTGCTGGTGCGTGAAGCCGTGCGCTATACCGGCGAGCAGGATACGCTGCCGCTGAATCCGCTGTGGATCATCAGGCAGTTCACTGAAGTGGCTCCGCTCTGCCAGAATGATCTTTGCAGCGGTGAGCAACTAAGCCTGATGCTGGCGCAGCGCGAATGGCGCGAAGGTTTTCTCGCGGAGCGCATGCAGGATGAAATCCTCCAGGAACAAATCCTGATTGAAACGGAAGGGGAACGCATCGGCCAAATCAATGCCCTGTCGGTGATTGAATTTCCGGGCCATCCGCGCGCTTTTGGCGAGCCTTCGCGCATCAGCTGCGTGGTGCATATCGGTGACGGCGAATTCACCGATATTGAGCGTAAAGCCGAGCTGGGCGGTAATATCCATGCGAAAGGCATGATGATCATGCAGGCGTTCCTGATGTCGGAACTTCAGCTTGAACAACAGCTTCCCTTCTCTGCTTCGCTGACATTCGAGCAGTCCTACAGTGAAGTGGACGGCGACAGCGCCTCGATGGCTGAACTTTGCGCCCTCATCAGCGCGCTGGCGGACGTGCCGGTTAATCAGAATATTGCGATTACCGGTTCCGTGGACCAGTTTGGCCGCGCTCAGCCGGTCGGCGGGTTAAACGAGAAGATCGAAGGCTTCTTCACCATCTGCCAGCAGCGTGAGCTGACCGGCAAGCAGGGCGTCATTATTCCTGCGGCCAACGTCAGGCATCTCAGTCTGCCACCCGCACTACTGAAGGCTGTAGAAGAAGAGAAATTCACTATCTGGGCGGTGGATGACGTGACCGACGCGCTACCGCTGCTGTTAAATCTGGTGTGGGATGGCGAAGGCCAGACGACGCTGATGCAAACGATCCAGGAGCGTATCGCCCAAGCGACGCAACAGGAAGGGCGTCATCGTTTTCCCTGGCCGCTGCGCTGGCTGAACTGGTTTGTTCCGAACTGATCGGACTTGTTCAGCGTACACGTGTTAGCTATCCTGCGTGCTTCACTAAAATAAGGCTTACAGAGAACATGGTAGATAAACGCGAATCCTATACAAAAGAAGACCTTCTTGCCTCTGGTCGCGGTGAACTGTTTGGCGCAAAAGGCCCACAATTGCCAGCGCCGTACATGCTGATGATGGACCGTGTCGTCAAAATGACCGAAACCGGCGGCAACTTCGACAAAGGTTATGTTGAAGCAGAACTGGATATCAATCCGGATCTTTGGTTCTTCGGATGCCACTTCATCGGCGATCCGGTTATGCCGGGCTGTCTGGGTCTGGACGCTATGTGGCAGTTGGTTGGATTCTATCTCGGCTGGCTCGGTGGCGAAGGTAAGGGCCGCGCTCTCGGCGTAGGCGAAGTGAAGTTTACCGGACAGGTTCTGCCTACGGCAAAAAAAGTCACCTACCGTATCCACTTCAAGCGTATCGTTAACCGTCGCTTGATCATGGGTCTGGCTGATGGCGAAGTGCTGGTAGACGGTCGTCTGATCTACACCGCGAACGATCTGAAAGTCGGCCTGTTCCAGGACACATCCGCATTCTGATTTAGCCGCTGCAGCACTGTCAATGCACAGTAAATTGCGCGCTTAATAAGGCGAAACCTCCGCAATGCGGAGGTTTCTTTTTCTAAAGAGACAGAATCAGGCCATTACCACCCTGTCAGCCATGGCTTCTCGCCAACCTCCCAGCCAGTGCGACCTCTGATTCAGCGTCTGATAGGGACACATTTCTTTTGAGCGTCCGGCAATGCCGGCCTGATAACCACGTTGATGTGCCCGTTCCAGGCGATCTCGTTTTTGTCTCTTCATGCCTCGTTTCCCTCATACTTGTATCTGGTGGAAAAGAAAACAGTGATTACGAAATGTGCAATCACACTAAACGAATACCGCGAAACCCTTCTTGCGTCAATGCGCAAAATTCACACCAATGTCATATTTGTGAGCTACTGAATAACTCAGTTGTACAAAAAATGTGAGACGGAACAACTTCCTGTTTCCCGCGTCGGGCATAAAAAAACCGCCGTAAACGAGGGGTTCACGGCGGTAAGATTTACAAAAGTTTAAACTAGCGAAGCTGCTTCAGTTCCTGTGCGATAGCGGCGGCCTCCTCACTCCACGCAGTCGCCAGCACTTTCACCATTTCATCGTAACCGTCTTTGGTCTGCATGGCTTCAATGTGGAAAGGACGCTTAATCAGCTGTCCCTGATGGTTCAGCAGCCATTCTCCGCTCACAATCACCTTGCCATCGTAGCGACCGTGAAAACCAGAGACCGTCACATTAAGCGTGTCCTGCATCGTTCCCAGCGGCTGAGAGGCGACTACCCATCCGGGCAACTGCGTACTCAGGTTGGCGACCAGCGTATTGCGTAGCTGTTGATCCAGCGGGCTGGCCCACAGGTTATTGTTGGCAATGACGTACTGGACGTCGCTGGTCTGATAAACCACTCCGTTTCCGGCGAGATAATCCGGCACCGCAACCTGCTCCACCCACAGCAGACGGTTGCTCTGACTCACCGTACTTTGCGCGCCGCTATGGGCAACCGGAAGCTGGTAATAGCTCTTATTTTCTCCACCTGAGCTGCATGACGTCAGCCAGAACGCCATCATCGCCACTAGCCACTTTTTCATTGTTTCGCCCTCTTAGGCTCTGGATCTTTCTTGTCCTTCGCTTCAAACACCAGCGCGTTGCTCTTTTCATTCAGGGTTTTCAGCACCGGTTGCAGCTCACGAAGCACCTGATCGAGACGCTGCATATCCGCAACCATCTTGTTGTAGGCGGCGGACCCCGGCTGGAAGCCCTGCATACTGCGGTTCAGTTCACGTAAGGTGTTCTGCATATCCGCTGGCAGCTGTTGCATCGACTGGCTGGAGGTAATCTTGTTCATATTGTCCAGCGTCGTTTGCAGATGCTTCATTGTGCGCTGGCTTTCCGACAGCGTATTGGTCGCCTGCTGGATCATCGGATTCAGCGGCAGGTTGTTGATCTTATCCAACGCTTCCATCAGTCGCTGCTGGATCTGCGCCAGTCCCCCGCTTACCGTCGGGATGATTTGATAACCGTTAAATTCGCGAATGCCGGTTAACGGCGGCTCTTTCGGATAAAAGTCGAGATCGACATACAACGCGCCGGTCACCAGATTGCCGGTTTTCAGCGAGCCACGCAGACCCCGTTTGAGCAGATCGGCCAGATGCGCACCGACGTCTGTCTCTTCACCCAGTTGCGCTTTCAGGCGTTCAGGTTCAATGCGCACCAGCACCGGAATGCGGTAATCGTTATTAAACACCTGACGCATGTTCGGCATAAAGAATGGCACCTTGCTCACGGTCCCCAGACGAATACCGCGGAACTCGAGCGGTGCGCCCGGCTGCAAACCGCGAATCGAATCTTTAAAAAACATCAGATAGTCGATATGGTCGGTATACAGCGAATCCTGAATGCTTCGTTGATCGTCATAAAGCCTGAAGGCGCTTTTTTCAGCTACCGGTTGGCCCTGTTCAAGCCCTTCCGGCACGTCAAAGCTAACACCGCCGCCAAACAGCGTACTGAGGGAGCCCATCTCAACGCGCATCCCCGCGGAGGTCAAATCCACCGCTATCCCACTGTCCTTCCAGAAACGCACATTGCTGGTGACCAGGCGATCGTTTGGCGCATTGATGAACAGCTGGTAGCTAATGGTGCGCCGCTGCGCATCGAAAGTGCTGGTTTCAACGGAACCGACGCGATACCCGCGAAACAGTACCGGATCGCCCGGACTCAGCTGTCCGGCTTTTTTGCTGTCCAGCACAACACGGATACCTTTCGCATCGGGCGGCGCCAGCGGTGGGGAATCCAGCAACTGATAATTTTCCGGCTGGCTGCCTTTACGACCCGGCTGCAACTCAATATAAGCGCCGGAAAGCAGCGTACCCAGACCGCTGATCCCTTCTCGGCCCACCTGCGGCTTCACCACCCAGAAGACCGAGTCCTCATGCAGCAACTTTTCCATTCCGGAATTGAGGCGCGCTTTAATTTCTACATGTGTAAGATCGTCAGTCAGCGTCGCGCTTTCCACCACCCCGACGTCCACGCTTCGGCTCTTGATGGTGGTTTTCCCCCCTTCAATCCCCTCAGCGTTGGTGGTGATCAGGGTCACTTCCGGCCCCTGATGACTGTAGTGATAAAACAGGACCCATGCCCCAATGAGTGCGGTGACGATGGGGAAAATCCACACGGGAGACCAGTTTTTCACCTTCTGAACTTTGGCTTCCCCATTTTTAGATTCCATGCTGTCCGGACTCCTCATGGTCTGGTTCACGATCCCACGTCAAACGCGGATCAAATGTCATCGCAGAAAACATTGTCATTATGACGACTAAAGCAAACATCAATGCACCCATCGCAGGATAAATATTCATTAGCCCTCCCATACGCACCAGCGCAGAGAGTACGGCAATCACAAACACGTCGATCATCGACCAGCGGCCGACAAATTCCACTACCTCATAAATCAGGTGCATGCGCTCGCTGTCGCGTCGGCCATGGCCTTTGGCATCCCAGCACAGCCAGGCTATCGCGATCATTTTCAGCGTCGGCACCATAATACTGGCGATAAAAATCACCGCCGCGACCGGGTAAGAGCCTTCGCTCCACAGCAACACCACCCCGGCCAGAATGGTCGAGGGCATTTTGGAGCCTAACAAATCAGTGATCATGATCGGCAGGATATTGGCCGGAAGATAGAGCATGATTGAAGTAAACAGTAACGCCAGCGTCCATTGCAGGCTGTTTCTGCGGCGCACGTAGCCCGTCGTCTGACAGCGCGGACAAACATGCTGCTCAGCTGGCAGGATTGCCGTACAACACGGACAGGAGCGCAGCCCCTGGCGGATACCCGGCACGCCAGGCTTCAGGGTTTGCCGGATAGCGGGCATCGGGGCAATATCATCCCACAGCCAGCGGCGGTCGACGCACTGGAACGCGCGCAATTGCAGCACGCAAAACAGGCACCACGGAACAAAACTGCTGCCCACGCCAATATCGCCATACGCCATCAGCTTAACAAAGCTCACCAGCACGCCCGCGAGAAAGATCTCCGCCATCCCCCAGCTTTTCAACTGAAACAGGATACGCGCAAGCCATGCCTTAATCCGTCCAGGCATCTCTACCCTGTTCACCAGCAGCAAAATGGTCAATAAACAAAATGCCGGAACGAGTTGAACAAATAAGATAAAGAAGGTGCCGAGGCTGGCGTAATTTTCAGAAAAGAGCACGCCGGGAATTTCCAGCAGTTTAACTTCACTGTTCACCCCGGCGACATTCATGTTCACAAATGGGAACAAGTTTGACAAAAGCAGCATAAACAGCGCCGCTAATACGTAGGCAGTGGGACGCTGCCTCGGCGCGTCCCATTCTGTCGTCAACGTTGTGCCACATCGCGGACATGCCGCTTTCTGCCCATGCTCAAGGTGGGGCAAAGCCACCAGCATGTCACACTGCGGGCACAATATGTGCTTTGCGGCATGGTGATGTTCGCACATATGCGCTCCTTTCATTACGCGCCGTTTTTCAACGCTTCAAGGTATTCCCAGCGCTCGAAGGCCTGTTCAAGTTCCTGCTCCGCTTGCGCTAAGTCGCCGAGAACCTGCTGCGTTTGTTCATGTGGCTGGCTAAAAAAGGACGCATCCGCAACCTGCGCCTGTAACGCCTCCAGTTTCGCCTCCAGTTCTTCCAGCAACTGAGGCAACTGTTCCAGCTCGCGCTGCAGTTTATAGCTTAGTTTGCTACTGCCGCGTTTTACAATTTCTGCTTTTGGGGCAACCACTTCTTGCGCTTTCTTCACCGCTGACTGCGTAAACGCCAGATGCTGTTCCTGCTGCCCGCGCGCGTCGTGGTAACCGCCGACATAGCGGCCAATTTTGCCATTGCCTTCAAAGATCCAGCATTCGGTCACGGTATTGTCGACAAACTGACGGTCGTGACTAACCAGCAAAACGGTGCCCTGGTAACCGTCGATCAGTTCCTCCAGTAGCTCCAGCGTTTCGACGTCCAGATCGTTGGTAGGTTCATCGAGGATCAATAAATTGCTGGGCTTAAGGAACAGCCGCGCCAGCAACAGTCGGTTGCGTTCACCGCCGGAAAGCGCGCGCACCGGCGTCATCGCCCGCTTAGGATGGAACAGGAAGTCCTGCAGATAGCCCAGTACATGGCGTGGCTTGCCATTCACCATCACTTCCTGCTTACCTTCCGCCAGGTTATCCATGACCGTTTTATCCGGATCCAGCTCGGCGCGGTGCTGATCGAAATAGGCCACTTCCAGCTTTGTGCCGACGTGGATACGCCCGCTGTCCGCCTTAAGCTGGCCCAGCATCAGTTTAAGCAACGTGGTTTTACCGCAGCCGTTGGGGCCAATTAGCGCAATTTTGTCGCCGCGCTGCACCTGGGCGGAAAAATCGTTAACCAGCTGTTTGCCGTCGATCTGATAATTGACGTTTTCCATTTCAAAAACGATCTTGCCTGAGCGGGTTGCTTCTTCAACCTGCATCTTCGCGGTGCCCATCACTTCGCGGCGTTCGCTGCGTTCGCGTCGCATCGCTTTGAGCGCGCGCACGCGACCTTCATTACGGGTACGGCGGGCCTTGATCCCCTGGCGGATCCACACCTCTTCCTGCGCCAGTTTGCGGTCGAACTCGGCGTTCTGTAACTCTTCCACGCGCAACGCTTCTTCTTTTTCCAGCAGATAGTGATCGTAATTACCCGGATAGGTCACCAGCTTGCCGCGATCAAGATCGACAATACGGGTCGCCATGTTGCGAATAAAAGAGCGGTCGTGGGAGATGAAAATAATCGTCCCGTTGAACGACTTCAGGAAGCCCTCCAGCCAGTCGATGGTTTCAATATCGAGATGGTTAGTCGGTTCGTCCAGCAGCAGTACGCGCGGATTACTGACGAGCGCCCGGCCCAGCGCCGCCTTACGCAGCCAGCCACCGGAAAGCGCAGACAGCGCGGCGTTAGGATCGAGCCCCAACTGCGCCAATACTTCGTTGATCCGGTTTTCCAGTTGCCAAAGATTGTGGTGGTCGAGTTGCTCTTGCACCTTCGCCAGCTCGTTAAGGTTTCGCTCGCTCGGATCGGTCATCACCAGACGGGAAACGTCATGGTAACGCTTGAGGTATTCCGCCTGCTCCTCAATGCCTTCCGCGACAAAGTCGTACACGGTGCCTTCGACGTTACGCGGCGGATCCTGCTGCAACCGCGCGACGATCAGATCCTGTTCATAAATAATGCGACCGTCGTCCAGGCCCTGCTCACGGTTAAGGATCTTCATCAGCGTTGATTTTCCGGCGCCGTTGCGGCCCACCAGACAGACGCGTTCGTTATCTTCGATATGCAGTTCTGCGTTATCAAGAAGCGGCGCGTCGCTGAACGACAGCCATGCGCCATGCATACTGATTAATGACATTTACTTATCCTTTCAGGCTGCGGTAATCAGCCAGCAGTTGTGGATCTGGCGGTTGCGGGCAAAGTCCTGGGAAAGCGTTTTTTGGGTGATTTCTTGTGCTTTCAGCCCCAGCGCCGCCAGACCGTCGAGATCCATACGGAATCCGCGTTTATTGTTGGAGAACATGATCGTGCCGCCTTTACGCAGCAGACGCTTTAAATCTTTCATCAGCGCCAGGTGATCGCGCTGAACGTCAAACGCGTCCTCCATCCGCTTCGAGTTGGAGAACGTGGGCGGGTCGATAAAAATCAGGTCAAACTGTTCCGTCGCTTCGCGCAGCCAGGCGAGACAGTCGGCCTGAATCAGACGATGCGCGCGGCCACTTAAGCCATTCAGACGCAGGTTACGTTCCGCCCACTCCAGATAGGTTCGCGACATATCGACTGTCGTCGTACTACGCGCCCCGCCCAGGCCCGCATGGACGCTGGCGCTGCCGGTGTAAGAGAACAGGTTAAGGAAGTCTTTCCCTTTGCTCATCTGCCCCAGCATTCGACGGGCAATACGGTGATCAAGGAACAGGCCGGTATCAAGATAGTCGGTGAGATTTACCCACAGACGGGCGTTGTACTCACCGACTTCAATGAATTCGCCCTTCTCGTTCATCTTCTGATACTGGTTTTTCCCCTTTTGCCGTTCACGGGTTTTCAGCACCAGCTTGTTTGGCGCAATGTCGAGTACCGACAGCGTTGCCGCAATAATGTCAAACAGCCGCTGACGCGCCTTTTGCGCATCCACGGTTTTCGGCGGCGCGTATTCCTGGATAACCACCCAGTCAGCGTAACGATCCACCGCGACGTTATATTCCGGCAGGTCGGCATCGTACAGGCGATAGCACTCAATGCCTTCCTGACGGGCCCATTTATCCAGCTTTTTGATGTTTTTACGCAGACGGTTAGCGTAATCTTCCGCCACCGTGGCCGGTTTGCTGTCCGGCGTGGTTTCGGCGATATGATAATTTTTCTGCACACAGTCCAACGGGCCGTTTTTCGCTTTGAACTGCTTGTCAGCGCGCAGTTGCAGGCTGCTGAGCAGATCCGGTGAGGCGCTGAACAACGACAGGTTCCAGCCGCCAAACTGGTTCTTCATCGTGCGCCCAAGCAGGCTGTGCAGCGCAATCAGCGCCGGCTCGCTGTCCAGACGCTCACCGTACGGCGGGTTGCTGATCACCGTCCCGTACGGTCCTGTCGGCAGCGGGTTGCTCAGTTGCGCTACGTCTTTCACCTCAAACGAGATCAGCTCGCCGATCCCCGCGCGACGGGCGTTGCTGCGCGCGCGTTCGATCACCCGCGCGTCGCTATCGGAGCCGTAAAAACGCGAACCATAATCCGCCAGCCCTTTGCGCGCTCGGGTTTGCGCGTCGGCTTTCACTTCCTGCCAGATGGCTTCGTCGTGTTGCGCCCAGCCACTAAAGCCCCAGCGCCCACGGTGCAGACCCGGCGCGCGATCGGTGGCCCACATTGCCGCTTCAATCAGCAACGTGCCGGAACCACACATCGGATCAAGCAGCGGCGTCCCCGGTTGCCAGCCGGAACGCATCACAATCGCCGCCGCCAGCGTCTCTTTGATGGGCGCAAGACCGGTTCGGTCGCGATAGCCGCGCAGATGCAGACCGTCACCGCTTAAGTCCAGCGCGATACTGGCGGTGTCTTTATTCAGCCAGACGTCAACGCGGATATCCGGCGATTCACGGTCCACATTCGGACGCGGTAAATTCTTACGGGTAAAGGAATCCACAATCGCGTCTTTTACCTTCAGCGCGCCGTACTGGCTGTTGCGGATGGTGTCGTTCAGGCCGCTAAAGTGAACAGCAAAGGTGGCGTCCGGGGAAAACATCGCCGTCCAGTCGATCGCCATAACCCCCAGATAGAGATCTAAGTCACTGTAAACTTTGCACTCACTCAACGGTAAAATAATGCGCGAGGCCAGGCGACTCCACATCAGGCTCTGGTAAACAAGCCGGGTGTCGCCCTTGAAATGGACACCACCCTGAACAACCTGACACTCTACGGCGCCGAGGCTTTCCAGTTCAGTTTTTAACAGCTCTTCCAGCCCACGGGCCGTACTGGCAAACAAAGAATTCATATCGTCACTTATACTCGAAGAAAATTGCTGCGCATTATAGCTAAACTGACGCCTATGTCATAAAGTTGAGGGCTTATTTCTTTCGAGGGACTGTACCGTGCTGACGTTAACCCGCCTATTCATTCACCCCGTCAAATCCATGCGCGGCATTGGACTGACCCATGCACTGGCAGACGTCAGCGGACTGGCTTTCGATCGGATTTTTATGATAACCGAAGCGGACGGCACCTTCATTACCGCCCGTCAGTTTCCGCAGATGGTACGTTTTACCCCCTCTCCTCTGCATGATGGCCTGCATCTGACCGCGCCGGATGGCAGTTCCGCCATCGTCCGGTTTAACGATTTCGCCGCACAGGACGCGCCAACAGAAGTATGGGGGAATCATTTTACCGCCCGCATCGCACCGGAGGCCATCAACCAGTGGCTGAGCGGCTTCTTTTCCCGCACCGTGCAGTTGCGCTGGGTCGGGCCTCAACTCACCCGCCGGGTTAAGCGCCATGCGAGCGTCCCACTCTCCTTTGCCGATGGCTATCCTTATCTGCTGGTGAATGACGCCTCGCTGCGCGATCTTCAGCAGCGTTGCCCGGCAGGGGTTCAGGTTGAACAGTTCCGCCCGAACCTGGTGGTTTCTGGTGCCAGCGCGTGGGAAGAGGATACCTGGAAAGTGATTCGCATCGGCGACGTTATCTTTGACGTGGCGAAACCCTGCAGTCGCTGCATTTTTACCACCGTCAGTCCGGAAAAGGGGCAGAAACACCCGTCAGGTGAACCGCTGGCGACGCTTCAGACCTTCCGCACCGCGTCGGATAATGACGATGTGGATTTCGGTCAGAATCTGATCGCCCGAAACAGCGGCGTCGTCCGGGTCGGCGATGAGGTGGAGATTTTGTCAACCGGCCCCGCGCGCGTCTATGGCGCGGCCGATACGGATGACATCCCCGACGCCGCGCCGCAGGCAGACGCCTCGGTCAGCATTGACTGGCAGGGGCAGGCATTTCGGGGTAATAATCAGCAGGTGCTGCTTGAACAACTGGAAAACCAGGGAATTCGCATACCCTATTCTTGTCGGGCGGGGATTTGCGGCTGCTGTCGTATCACATTGCTGGAAGGCGAAGTGACTCCGCTGAAAAAGTCCGCGCTGGGCCCGGACGGCACAATTCTGAGCTGCAGCTGTGTGCCAAAAAGCGCGCTGAAGCTGGCGCGTTAAACCGCCTGTTCCAGACTGTAGCTGCTGGCGGTCAACTGCGGCTTCAGTCTGTCGTTCATGATCTTTATCGCATCGCCAAGCTGCATCGTTCGTCCCGCCACCACGACGCCGGGCTGAGCAAGTAAGCACAGCGCGGCGTTGTCGCCAGGTTCCACCACCAGCAAATTGACCTGTTCCTGGGTATCGCTTAACCAGACGCAGGCGGTATCGCCTGTCGTCGGCGACCAGTTATCATTATGCGCCACAAAGTGCCAGCTTTTCGGCATTTGCGGCTTCAGATAACGAATCGCCACCAGCGCATTGAGCACCAGTTCCGCTTTTTGTTCCCGGGAAAGCTCCAGGTCACGGCATTTTTCTTCAAAGGAGAAGTAAAGCGCTGCGTCATCAACGCAGAAACCAGACGGCGAAAATGCATCCGGGGTGAGCATTTTGCGGGCAAAACGCGAGCGAAATAACATGCCATTGGCTAAATCGAGCATCATACGGTCATGCTCTTCGTCATAATACCAGCGCCAGTTATCGTCAGGTTTAATTCGCATTTTTCTCTCCCCTCTCCATTGACCTGTTGCAAAATTGTCCCTTTTTGCCGCTTCGCTTATTGCTTTTATAAGCAAAGCTTAAAATGTCTAAATAAGCAACAGTGAAAGAATATAAAACAACCAGGCGCGGAAATAAACCCCTGGTTGTCTGATATTCTGATATAGCGCGGGAAAAAAAATCAAATATGGGTGACGATTTCTTTAATCAGCGGCGGACCTTTAAAAATAAAACCGGAATAAATCTGTACCAGTGTTGCACCGGCGGCCATCTTCTCGCGGGCGGCGATGACCGAGTCGATCCCACCTACGCCAATAATGGGCAGTTGGCCTTTTAATTCCTGGGAAAGTCGACGGATAATTTCTGTGCTTTTTAATTGCAGCGGACGACCACTTAAACCGCCCGTTTGATCGCAATTTTTCATTCCCTGGACCAGAGAACGATCGAGTGTTGTATTGGTCGCAATAACACCATCAATATTATGGCGAACTAAACTGTCGGCAACCTGGATCAGTTCTTCTTCTGAAAGATCCGGCGCGATCTTGACGGCGATCGGAACATATTTTTGATGGATCGTTTGCAGATCGTTTTGTTTATTTTTAATTGCGCTTAGCAGATCGTCCAACGCGTCGCCATATTGTAAGGTACGTAATCCCGGTGTATTTGGCGAGGAGATATTAATCGCGATGTAACCGGCATAAGCGTAGATTTTTTCCATACAAATCAGATAGTCATCTTTACCCTGCTCGACCGGTGTGTCTTTATTTTTACCGATATTAATGCCGAGCACGCCGTCATAATGGGCCTTTTTAACATTCTCAACCAGGTTATCCACCCCGTGATTATTAAAGCCCATGCGGTTGATCAACCCTTCAGCATCAACCAGGCGAAAGAGCCGCGGCTTGTCGTTGCCCGGCTGCGGACGTGGAGTAACGGTGCCGATCTCGATCGAACCAAACCCCATCGCGCCCAGGGCGTCGATACATTCGCCGTCTTTATCCAGACCGGCAGCCAGTCCAAGGGGATTCTTAAAGGTTAACCCCATGCAAGTGACCGGCCTGGCTGGCACTTTCTGGCGGACTAACGCTTCAAAAGGCGTACCCTTAATGCGGCGTAATTGCTGAAACGTAAATTCATGAGCGCGCTCTGGATCGAGCTGAAAAAGGGCTTTACGAACGAAGGGGTAGTACATGAACTCTCCTGGATTCCCGGTGTGCAGACCGGGGGCGTATTATGGGTGATATCGCACAAAAAGGGAATTGACCTGCGGCAATAAAAAGCAATCGTTTCCCCCGCTGTGCCCTTTTTATGCTTTTTTCACATTTTCAATCCCGCATAAATCATTTCGGTTCCCGCCTCTCCTCTGACAGACTGCAAAAAATGTTATCAATGTTACTTAAAAGCAAACATTAAGTTATAAGGGAGAAGGCAACTATGCGCGTCATCACTCTGGCGGGAAGCCCACGCTTCCCCTCTCGCTCCAGTGCGTTACTGGAATACGCCCGTGAAAAGCTTAACGCGCTGGACGTGGAGGTTTGGCACTGGAATCTGCACAACTTCGAACCAGCAGATCTGTTATATGCGCGCTTCGACAGCCCGGCGTTGCACATCCTGACGGAACAGCTTAAGCAAGCGGATGGCCTGATCGTCGCCACACCGGTCTATAAAGCAGCCTATTCCGGCGCCCTGAAAACACTGCTTGATATGCTTCCGGAGCGGGCGCTGGAAGGCAAAGTGGTGTTACCTGTGGCCACGGGGGGTACCGTTGCGCATCTGCTTGCCGTTGACTATGCGCTAAAGCCGGTGCTTAGCGCCCTCAAGGCACAAGAAATCCTGCACGGGGTCTTTGCCGACGATACCCAGATCATTGAGTATCAACATGCCCCCAGCTTCACCCCCAATTTACAGTTGCGGCTCGACGACGCGCTGGAAACCTTCTGGCAAGCACTGCATCGCCGCGAGGTTCCCGCCCCAGCTTTCACGGTTCAGCGAGGCGCGGCTCATGCTTAATTTATTAAAACAACCTTTACTGGCATTCGGCGGCCTGCTGGCGCTTTCAGCCGCAACCTTCGCTGCGCCTTCGTCACCAGACGCGCTACGCATTGGTTATCAGAAAGGCAGCATCAGTATGGTTCTTGCCAAAAGCCATCAACTTCTGGAAAAGCGCTATCCGCAGACCCGTATTTCCTGGGTCGAATTCCCGGCCGGACCGCAGATGCTTGAAGCCCTTAACGTGGGCAGTATCGATCTGGGCAGCACCGGCGATATTCCGCCGATTTTCGCTCAGGCCGCCGGCGCGGATCTGGTCTATGTCGGTGTTGAACCAGCGAAACCGAAAGCGGAAGTGATACTGGTGCCGGAATCCAGCCCCATCCGGACGGTGGCGGAGCTGAAAGGGCATAAAGTGGCGCTTCAGAAAGGTTCCAGCTCGCACAACCTGCTGTTACGCGCACTCCAGCAAGCTGGATTGAAATTTACCGATATCCAGCCAACGTGGCTAACACCTGCCGACGCCCGCGCCGCTTTTCAGCAGGGTAACGTAGATGCATGGGCGATTTGGGATCCTTACTATTCTGCGGCGCTGTTGCAGGGTGGCGTGCGCGTGCTTAAGGACGGTAGCGACCTGAAACAAACCGGTTCGTTCTATCTCGCCTCACGTCCCTACGCAGAGAAGAACGGCGTGTTTATTCAGGGCGTGCTGGACACCTTTAGCCAGGCCGACGCGCTGACGATTTCGCAACGCCCGGAAAGCATTACCTTGCTGGCGAAAACCATGGGATTACCGGAACCGGTGATCGCCGCCTATCTCGATCATCGCCCGCCGACCACCATTTCCCCGGTCAGCGCTGCCGTTGCGGCGCTGCAACAACAAACGGCAGACCTGTTTTACGACAACCGTCTGGTGCCGAAAAAGATTGATATTCGCCAGCGCATCTGGCAACCCACTCAACAGGAAGGAAAACAGCTATGAGCCTGAATATGTTCTGGTTTTTACCGACTCACGGTGACGGCCACTTTCTGGGAACGGATCAGGGTTCTCGTCCGGTGGATCACGGTTATCTCCAGCAGATCGCGCAGACGGCCGATCGTCTGGGATTCACTGGCGTACTGATCCCGACCGGGCGTTCCTGTGAAGATGCCTGGCTGGTCGCCGCCTCGATGATCCCGGTCACCCAGCGTCTTAAGTTCCTGGTGGCATTACGGCCAAGCGTCACGTCGCCCACGGTGGCGGCACGCCAGGCGGCGACGCTTGACCGGCTCTCTAACGGTCGGGCGCTGTTCAACCTGGTGACCGGTAGCGATCCACAGGAACTGGCGGGCGATGGGGTCTTTCTCGATCACACCGAGCGCTATGAAGCCTCCGCCGAGTTCACCCAGGTCTGGCGACGGTTATTGCAGGGTGAAACGGTTGATTTTAACGGCAAGCATATTCATGTAAACGGCGCGAAACTGTTTTTCCCGCCGGTTCAGCAACCGTATCCACCGCTCTATTTTGGCGGTTCCTCCGAGGTTGCGCAGGAACTTGCTGCGGAGCAGGTCGATCTGTATCTGACCTGGGGTGAACCGCCCGATCAGGTAAGAGAGAAAATCGCCCAGGTGCGCGCTAAAGCAGCGGCTCGCGGTCGCACCTTGCGCTTTGGTATTCGTTTGCATGTGATTGTGCGCGAAACCAACGAAGAGGCCTGGCGCGCGGCGGACCGGCTGATCGCGCATCTCGATGACGAAACCATCGCGAAAGCGCAGGCCGCTTTCGCCAGGACGGACTCCGTGGGGCAGCAACGGATGGCGTCACTGCATAACGGCAAACGCGATAATCTGGAAATCAGCCCTAACCTGTGGGCAGGCGTGGGGCTGGTACGTGGCGGCGCAGGCACAGCGCTGGTGGGAGACGGCCCAACGGTGGCGGCGCGTATTCAGGAATATGCCGCGCTGGGTATCGACAGTTTTGTGTTATCTGGCTATCCGCATCTGGAAGAGGCCTGGAAGGTCGGCGAACTACTCTTCCCGCACCTTGACGTTGCTATACCGGACGTTCCGCAGCCGCAGCATCTGCATTTGCAGGGAGAAGCCGTGGCGAATGACTTCATTCCGCGTAAAGCCGCCCAAAGCTAAGGAGGATGAACATGGCTACGCCCCTTGAAAAAAGATTGTTGCGCGCTGCCCCCTGGTTTTTGCCGGTGGGTATTGTGGCGGTCTGGCAACTTGCTTCCTCCCTGGGCTGGCTTTCCGGTCGCATTTTTCCGTCGCCGGAAGGGGTGATCGCCGCGTTCTGGACGCTTTCCGCCAGTGGTGAGCTTTGGCAGCATCTGGCGATCAGCGCCTGGCGCGCGCTGATCGGCTTTTCGATCGGCGGTTCGCTCGGCCTGGCGCTGGGCCTGGTCAGCGGCCTGTCGCACTGGGGAGAACGCCTGCTGGATACGTCCATTCAGATGTTGCGCAACGTACCGCATCTGGCGCTAATTCCACTCGTCATCCTGTGGTTTGGCATTGACGAAACCGCGAAGATCTTTCTGGTGGCGCTGGGTACGCTGTTTCCGATTTACATCAACACTTGGCATGGGATCCGCAATATCGATCGCGGACTGGTGGAGATGGCGCGCAGTTATGGGCTTTCCGGTTTGTCGCTGTTTTTGCATGTGATTTTACCCGGTGCCCTGCCCTCGATCATGGTTGGGGTTCGTTTTTCACTTGGACTAATGTGGCTGACGCTCATCGTGGCAGAGACTATCTCGGCCAATTCCGGTATCGGCTACCTGGCAATGAACGCCCGGGAATTTCTGCAAACGGATATCGTTGTCGTCGCCATTATTCTTTACGCCCTGCTCGGCAAGCTCGCCGATGTCAGCGCGCAACTGCTGGAGCGCCTCTGGCTGCGCTGGCATCCCGCTTATCAATTGAAAAAGGCCGCTGTATGAATACCGCCCGACTGAACCAGGGTACGCCGCTCCTGCTGAATGCGGTGACAAAGCGATATGCGCAAAACACGGTGCTGAACGGGTTGGATCTGCATATTCCGGCCGGTCAGTTTGTCGCGGTGGTCGGACGTAGCGGTGGCGGTAAAAGCACGCTGCTGCGCTTGCTCGCCGGGCTGGAGGCGCCCACCGACGGCGCGTTACTGGCAGGTACTACGCCGCTGACGGAGATGCAGGGGGACATCCGCATGATGTTTCAGGATGCGCGCCTGTTGCCGTGGAAGTCGGTGATGGATAATGTCGGTCTGGGACTGAAAAGCGGCTGGCGGAACGCCGCACGTCAGGCGCTGTCTGCAGTAGGGCTGGAAAACCGGGCGGAGGAATGGCCCGCAGCGCTTTCCGGTGGACAAAAGCAGCGAGTGGCGCTGGCACGCGCGCTTATCCATCGTCCCGGGTTGCTGTTACTTGACGAGCCGCTCGGGGCGCTGGATGCGCTGACCCGACTGGAAATGCAGGATCTTATCGTATCACTGTGGCAGGAACATGGCTTCACGGTGCTGCTGGTGACCCACGACGTCAGCGAGGCTGTGGCAATGGCCGATCGCGTACTGCTGATCGAAGCGGGCAAGATCGGGTTGGATCTTACGGTGGATATTGCGCGACCACGTCGTCGGGGGTCCGTGCGTTTAGCGGAGCTGGAAACGGAGGTGCTGCAACGGGTGATGCAGCGAGGCGAAACGACGCAACCGGTGCGTCGGCATGGCTGATTAACCGCATGCTGTCGCCTGGTCAAATCAGCGCCACCCGGTAAATTACCCGGTGGCGCTGATTATTTATCGCCCCTAAGAAACGGCAGGTCGACGCATCAGGCAAGCGCTTTCGCGATCTTCTCGAACAGATCGCCGGACAGATTCTCCAGCCCTTTCAACTGTTCAAGCGCGGCGCGCATTTTTTCCTGGCGCGGCAGGTCATAACGCTTCAGACGAATCAGCGGTTCTATCAGCCGCGACGCCACCTGCGGGTTACGGCTGTTCAGCTCGGTTAACATGTCAACCAGGAACTGGTAGCCACTGCCGTCCTCGGCGTGGAAAGCCGCCGGATTACTGCCTGCGAAGGCGCCAATCAGCGAACGCACGCGGTTCGGGTTGCTCATACTGAACGAACGGTGCTTCAGCAAGCCGCGCACCGTTTCCAACACATTTTCCGCAGGGCTGGTGGATTGCAGGATAAACCATTTATCCATCACCAGACCATCCTGATGCCACTTATCATCATACTCCTGCATCAGCGCGTCGCGGCACGGTAGCTGTGCGGCCACCGCTGCAGAGAGCGCGGCCAGCGCATCGGTCATATTGTTGGCTGTATGGTATTGCTTGCTCACCAGCGTATCGGCAAGCTGCGTTTCGCCAAAGGCGAGGAAACGCAGGCAGGTATTGCGCAAGGTGCGCTTACCGATATCCCCGTGCTCCACACGATACGTGTCCAGATGATTCGCGTTATAGATGGCGAGGAATTCATCCGCCAGTTCTGTCGCCAGCGTCCGGGTCAGGGCTTCGCGTACCTGGGCAATCGCCAGCGGGTCGATAATCTCAAACAGTTCAGCCATTTCATTTGCAGAAGGCAGCGTCAAAATTTCCGCCGCCAGCGCCGGATCAATCGTCTCATCCAGCAGCACCGCGCGGAAGGCGTCGGCAACATGCACCGGCAGCGAGAGCGGTTGCCCCTGCTGAACGCGCGCGACGTTCAGCTTGATCCAGGTCGCCAGCAGGCTCTGCGCCGCATCCCAGCGCGAAAAGTCGTTACGCGCGTGACGCATCAGGAAGGTCAGCTGCTGATCGCTCCATTTATATTCCAGTTTCACCGGCGCGGAAAACTCGCACAGCAGCGCCGGAACGGGCTGGAAATAGACGTTATCAAAAACAAACGTTTGTTCCGCCTGCGTGACGTTGAGCACCGGATTCACCGGATGGCCCCCCTTGCGCAGCGGGATCACCTTACCTTCGTTGTCATACAATTCGATGGCAAACGGGATGTGCAGCGGCAGTTTTTCCGCCTGATCCGGCGTGGGTGGCGTGCGCTGGCTGATGGTCAGCGTGTACTGTTCGGTTTCCGGATTGTAGTCATCTTTAACCGTCACAATCGGGGTGCCGGACTGGCTGTACCAGCGACGGAAATGGGAGAGATCGATATTGGACGCGTCCTCCATCGCCTGGACAAAGTCGTCGCAGGTAGCGGCGCTGCCGTCATGACGCTCAAAATAGAGCTGCATTCCCTTCTGGAAGTTTTCTTCTCCCAGCAGCGTGTGGATCATACGGATCACTTCCGCCCCCTTTTCGTAAACCGTCAGGGTATAGAAGTTATTCATTTCGATGACTTTGTCCGGGCGGATGGGGTGCGCCATCGGACTGGCGTCCTCCGCAAACTGTAACCCACGCATCGTACGCACGTTACTAATGCGATTCACCGCGCGGGAACCGAGATCGGAGCTGAACTCCTGGTCGCGGAACACGGTTAAGCCTTCTTTCAGGCTCAACTGGAACCAGTCGCGGCAGGTGACGCGGTTACCGGTCCAGTTGTGGAAATATTCATGACCGATCACCCGTTCAATATCGAGGTAGTCTTTGTCGGTGGCGGTGTCGGTTCGCGCCAGCACGTATTTGGAATTAAAAATGTTGAGGCCTTTGTTCTCCATCGCGCCCATATTAAAGAAGTCGACAGCGACAATCATATAAATGTCGAGATCGTATTCCAGACCAAAGCGCTCTTCGTCCCACTTCATGGAGTTTTGCAGCGAAGTCATCGCCCATGGCGCGCGGTCCAGATTGCCACGGTCAACGTACAATTCCAGCGCCACTTCCCGGCCTGAACGGGTGGTAAACGTATCGCGCAGCACGTCGAAATCGCCAGCCACCAGCGCAAACAGGTAGCACGGTTTCGGGAACGGATCCTGCCACTGAACCCAGTGGCGACCGTTATCCAGGTCGCCCTCTGCAACGCGGTTGCCGTTAGACAGCAGGAACGGATATTTGGCTTTATCGGCGATAATTTTGGTAGTAAAGCGCGCCAGCACGTCTGGTCTGTCGAGATACCAGGTGATATGGCGAAAGCCTTCCGCTTCGCACTGAGTACACAGCGCGTCGCCGGACTGGTACAGCCCTTCCAGCGCGGTATTTGCCGCGGGGCTGATCGCATTAACAATGCGCAGGGTAAAACGCTCGGGCAAATTGCTGAGGACCAGTTGGCCCTCGTCTTCTTTATAGTCCGTCCACGGTTCATCGTTAACATGGACGGAGATCAGCGTCAGCGCTTCGCCATCGAGTTTAAGCGGGGCATCGGATGCGCCATGACGAACAGCCTGGCTCACTGCCGTGACCAGGGTTTTTTCAGCATCCAGGTCAAAGGTCAAGTCAATATCAGTAATCTGGTAATCCGGCGCACGGTAGTCGTGGCGGTATTTGGCTTGTGGCTGTTGTGTCATAAAAAAACCTTTCGCATCTTTTATAGAGTCTCGACTCCAGTCTATTCCTGTTGCGCAAATCGCGCTACGCAGAATGTTCATCTTTTCAGGCACAAAGCCTCTTGTTGCTACATTTTTATAACACGAGGCACGAAATGCACTCGACCCGAAAGTCAGCTTATGGTGTGATCGGGGTTCAATAAATCGCTAAACAAGGTATACTCCAGCGGTTTTCTTAGTTGTTTATTGTACTAAACGCTCCCGTGAGAGGATGCTACTGCGCACCTATGACACAATTCGCTTCTTCTGTTCTGCACTCGTTGCTGGATACAGACGCTTATAAGTTGCATATGCAGCAAGCCGTATATCACCACTACTATGATGTGCAGGTAGCGGCGGAATTTCGTTGCCGTGGCGACGATCTGCTGGGTATTTATGCTGACGCCATTCGCGAGCAGGTCAACGCCATGCAGCATCTTCGCCTTCAGGAAGATGAGCATCAGTGGCTCTCTGGACTGCCTTTCTTCAAAGCGGATTACCTGAACTGGTTGCGCGATTTTCGCTATAACCCGGAGCAGGTCTCGGTCAGCAATGATAACGGTAAGCTCAATATCCGCTTAACCGGCCCGTGGCGTGAAGTCATCATGTGGGAAGTTCCCCTGCTGGCGGTGATAAGCGAGCTGGTGCATCGTTATCGTTCTCCGGAAGCGGGCGTCTCTCAGGCGCTTGATACGCTCGAAAGTAAACTTGTCGATTTCTCTGCGTTAACCGCCGATCTCGATATGTCTCACTTCCACCTGATGGATTTCGGCACCCGCCGCCGTTTTTCCCGCGAAGTGCAGCAGGCCATTGTCCAGCGCCTGCAGCAGGAGCCGTGGTTTGTCGGCACCAGCAACTACGATCTCGCTCGTCGTCTCTCCCTGACGCCGATGGGAACCCAGGCCCACGAATGGTTTCAGGCGCATCAGCAAATCAGCCCGGAACTGGCGACCAGTCAGCGTGCGGCGCTTGCAGCGTGGTTGCATGAATACCCTGACCAGTTGGGGATCGCCCTGACCGACTGTATTACCATGGATGCGTTCTTGCGCGACTTCGGCGTCGAGTTCGCCAGTCGTTATCAGGGGTTGCGGCATGACTCCGGCGATCCGGTGGAATGGGGTGAGAAAGCTATCGCCCACTATGAAAAACTGGGCATCGACCCGCAGAGTAAAACCCTGGTCTTTTCTGATAATCTCGATCTGCGCAAAGCGGTCGATCTGTATCGCCACTTCTCTTCACGGGTGCGGCTGAGCTTCGGCATCGGTACGCGCCTGACCTGCGATATTCCGCAGGTGAAGCCGCTGAACATTGTTATCAAGCTGGTGGAGTGTAACGGCAAGCCCGTTGCCAAGCTGTCCGACAGCCCAGGCAAAACCATTTGTCACGACAAAGCGTTTGTTCGCGCGTTGCGCAAAGCCTTCGATTTACCGCATATCAAAAAAGCCAGTTAACAGCTTAAGGGAGCCGCTACGGCTCCCTTTTCACGTTTATTTCCGAAATCTTCTTCTTTGCTAACGAATTCTGCTTGTCTGATGGCAGATGCCAGGTAACATAGGTATTCCCCCGTTTCGGGGACGTGTTTTTATATTGGACTACTAACAGAGAGAATATTATGAGCGTTGTGCCTGTAGCCGACGTACTCCAGGGCCGCGTAGACGTTGACAGCGAAGTCACCGTGCGCGGATGGGTACGTACCCGCCGAGATTCAAAAGCTGGCATCTCCTTCCTCGCCGTTTATGACGGTTCCTGCTTTGATCCTGTACAGGCCGTCATTAATCATTCTCTGCCCAATTACAATGAAGAAGTGCTGCGTCTGACCACCGGTTGCTCGGTTATCGTTACGGGTAAGGTAGTGGCCTCACCGGGACAAGGGCAAAGTTTCGAGATTCAGGCGACGAACGTGGAAGTCACCGGTTGGGTGGAAGATCCGGACACTTACCCGATGGCGGCGAAACGCCACAGCATTGAATACCTGCGTGAAGTGGCGCATCTGCGTCCGCGCACCAACATGATTGGCGCGGTCGCCCGCGTTCGCCATACCCTCGCGCAGGCGCTGCATCGTTTCTTCGACGAACAGGGCTTCTTCTGGGTGTCCACTCCCCTTATTACCGCGTCCGATACCGAAGGCGCGGGCGAAATGTTCCGTGTGTCGACGCTGGATCTGGAAAACCTGCCGCGTAACGAGCAGGGTAAAGTCGATTTCGATAAAGACTTCTTTGGTAAAGAGTCATTCCTGACCGTATCCGGCCAGTTGAACGGCGAAACTTACGCCTGCGCACTGTCGAAGATCTACACCTTCGGCCCGACCTTCCGTGCCGAAAATTCCAACACCAGCCGTCACCTGGCTGAATTTTGGATGCTGGAGCCGGAAGTCGCGTTTGCTAACCTGAACGACGTCGCCGGACTGGCGGAAGCCATGCTGAAATATGCCTTCAACGCAGTGCTGACTGAACGTGCAGACGACATGAAGTTCTTCGCGGAGCGCGTAGACAAAGAAGCGATTTCACGTCTGGAACGCTTCATTGAAGCTGACTTCGCCCAGGTGGACTACACCGATGCGGTCACGATCCTGGAAAACTGCGGTAAGAAATTTGAGAACCCGGTGTACTGGGGCGTCGATCTCTCCTCAGAGCATGAGCGTTATCTGGCGGAAGAGCACTTTAAAGCGCCGGTCGTGGTGAAAAACTATCCGAAGGACATTAAAGCGTTCTATATGCGCCTTAACGACGACGGGAAAACCGTTGCCGCGATGGATGTTCTGGCGCCGGGCATTGGCGAGATTATCGGTGGTTCCCAGCGTGAAGAACGTCTGGATGTGCTGGATGCCCGAATGCTGGAAATGGGCCTGAATAAAGAAGATTACTGGTGGTATCGCGATCTGCGTCGCTACGGTACGGTTCCGCATTCTGGCTTTGGCCTCGGCTTCGAACGTCTGATCGCCTACGTCACCGGCGTGCAGAACGTACGTGACGTGATCCCGTTCCCGCGTACACCGCGCAACGCAAGTTTCTAATCTCGACGTCAAAAGGCCAGCGCTGCTGGCCTTTTTATGATATCAACTGTCAATTTCTGTGAATAATTTGGCAGCAATGTAAAGATCAACCGCCTTCCCCTTCCGTCCTGTTACGTCATATTTCGTACAAACCAAAATCCCTGATATCACTACGGATTAGTTTATTCTCATCCATTAGTACTTTTTTTAAACAATTGCACAGCATTCCAGACGGCTACAACACGGCATACGCGAAAGCAAAGGTGCTGATTTTCTGTTCGATTTTTTACACTTATCTGAATTAAAGATAAGAAAATCATATATATAGATATGACTGCCGATATTTGAAGCGGAAACAGGTTCGAAACTTGATATCGTTCACAAAGTTCCAAAAATGAAACATATAGTTACATATTTTTTCTTTTTGAAACCAAATCTTTATCTTTGTAGCACTTTGACGGTAGCGGAACGCTGGTTTGAATGGAAAGATGCCTGTCAGACACATAAAGACACCAAACTCTCATCAATAGTTCCGTAAATTTTTATTTACAGAAATTATTGGCGGCAGTGGCAGGTGTCATAAAAAAACCAATGAGGGTAATAAATAATGATGAAGCGCAATATTCTGGCAGTGGTGATCCCTGCCCTGCTGGCTGCCGGTGCGGCAAACGCTGCAGAAGTCTATAACAAAGACGGCAACAAACTGGATCTGTACGGTAAAGCGGTAGGTCTGCATTATTTTTCTAAAGGCAACGGTGAGAACAGCTACGGTGGCGATGGCGACCAGACCTATGCCCGTCTTGGTTTCAAAGGGGAAACACAGATTAATGACCAACTGACCGGTTACGGTCAGTGGGAGTATCAATTCCAGGGTAACAACTCTGAAGGGGGTTCTGACGCGCAGAGCGGCAACAAAACCCGTCTGGCGTTCGCGGGTCTGAAATTCGGCGACGCGGGCTCCTTCGACTACGGTCGTAACTACGGTATCGTTTACGATGCGCTGGGCTACACCGATATGCTGCCTGAATTTGGCGGCGATACCGCCTACAGCGATAACTTCTTTGTGGGTCGCGTAGGCGGCGTTGCGACTTACCGTAACTCCAACTTCTTTGGTCTGGTTGAAGGCCTGAACTTCGGCGTTCAGTACCTGGGCAAAAACGAACGCGCAAGCACCTATGAGGTTGACGGCGATGACAACAACTTCAGCGACGTGCGTCGTTCTAACGGCGACGGCTGGGGTGGCTCTCTGAGCTATGAGTTCGAAGGCTTCGGCATCGTCGGTGCTTACGGCTCCGCCGATCGTACCAATGCGCAGACTAACCCGGCTCTGCGTGGCCAGGGTGATAAAGCTGAGCAGTGGGCAACCGGTCTGAAATATGATGCGAACAACCTCTATCTGGCGGCAAACTACGGTGAAACCCGTAACGCAACGCCAATTAGCGGCGGTTTTGCTAACAAAACCCAGGACATCCTGTTAGTCGCGCAGTACCAGTTCGACTTTGGTCTGCGTCCCCGTCCATCGCCTACACCAAATCTAAAGCGAAAGACGTAGAAGGTATTGGTAATGAAGATCTGGTGAACTACGTGGAAGTTGGCGCCACTTACTACTTCAACAAAAACATGTCCACCTACGTTGACTACATCATCAACCAGATTGATTCTGACAACAAACTGGGCGTAGGCTCCGACGACACCGTCGCAGTCGGTATTGTTTACCAGTTCTAATAGCAGACCCCTTTGTTAAATGCCTCAAAAACAGGACTTCGGTCCTGTTTTTTTATGCCTGTCAGCGGAATCTCGCGACTTCACAAAACCTTGAGAGTTTTCACGTCTAACGGTTGGCATTTTGTAAATCTCCCGTTAACCTGATAGCGGAATTCCCTTCTGTAACCACAATGGAACCTCGTCATGTTTGAGAACATTACCGCCGCCCCTGCCGACCCTATTCTGGGCCTGGCCGATCTGTTTCGTGCTGATGACCGCCCTGGGAAAATTAACCTCGGGATCGGTGTCTATAAAGATGAAACTGGCAAAACGCCGGTGCTGACCAGCGTTAAAAAAGCCGAGCAGTATTTACTCGAAAATGAAACAACAAAAAACTACCTCGGCATTGACGGTATTCCGGAATTTGGCCGTTGCACCCAGGAACTGCTGTTCGGGAAAGGCAGCGCGCTGATTAACGACAAGCGCGCGCGCACGGCGCAAACACCAGGCGGCACCGGGGCGCTACGCGTCGCGGCAGACTTCCTGGCGAAAAACACGGCGGTAAAACGCGTATGGGTGAGCAACCCGAGCTGGCCGAACCATAAGAGCGTCTTTGGCTCTGCGGGTCTTGAAGTCCGTGAGTATGCGTATTACGACGCAGAAAACCATGCGCTCGACTTCGACGCGCTGCTAAACAGCCTCAGCGAAGCCCAGGCAGGCGATGTGGTGCTGTTCCACGGCTGCTGCCACAACCCAACCGGCATTGATCCGACGCTTGAGCAGTGGCAAACGCTGGCTCAGCTTTCTGTCGATAAAGGCTGGCTGCCGCTGTTTGACTTCGCATACCAGGGATTTGCCCGTGGTCTGGAAGAGGACGCTGAAGGGCTGCGCGCTTTCGCCGCGCTGCATAAGGAGCTGATTGTTGCCAGCTCCTACTCAAAAAACTTTGGTCTGTACAACGAACGCGTGGGCGCCTGTACGTTGGTCGCCGCCGATGCGGAAACCGTTGATCGCGCGTTCAGCCAGATGAAGTCTGTCATTCGCGCCAACTACTCTAACCCGCCAGCCCACGGCGCTTCCGTTGTCGCCACCATTCTGAGCAACGACGCGCTGCGAGCGATTTGGGAGCAAGAACTGACCGACATGCGTCAGCGCATTCAGCGCATGCGTCTGCTGTTCGTGAATACCCTGCAGGAAAAAGGGGCAAACCGAGATTTCAGCTTCATTATTAAGCAGAACGGCATGTTCTCCTTCAGCGGCCTGACCAAGGAACAGGTGCTGCGTCTGCGCGAGGAGTTCGGTGTTTACGCCGTCGCCTCCGGTCGGGTTAACGTTGCCGGAATGACGCCAGACAACATGGCGCCGCTGTGCGAAGCCATCGTCGCGGTTCTGTAAGCGACCCGGAAAACAGAAAGCCCGCTGAAACAGCGGGCTTTTTTACTGGCGCGTGGCACCGGTCTGGAGCGCATTGAATGCCTGGCTACATACCGTTACCAGACAGGCATTTCATCCTGGAGGAAAGGATTATGCAGACGTTCGTACCCCAGCGTCGACAGCGGCCCATGCCCCGGAATAAAGGTCACTTCATCGCCTAACGGCAGCAGCTTACGCTTAATGGAGTCAATTAACTGACTATGGTCACCGCGTGGAAAATCGCTGCGCCCCACCCCGCCTTTGAAAATCACGTCCCCGGAAATGAGCAACTGAGACGATTTATCAAAAAAGACGATGTGTCCTGGCGTGTGGCCCGGGCAATGTAACACCTGTAAAGTCACATTCCCTACGCTGACAGTCTCTCCTTCATTCAACCAGCGGTCAGGCGTTAAAGGCTGACACTCGTCGAGGCCGAACATGCGACTCTGGGCAGGCAGTCCCTCAAGCCAGAACTGATCTTCTTTTTCCGGACCGATAATCGGGACGCCGTAGTGCTGCGCCAGCTCTGCCGCCGCCCCCACGTGATCGAGATGTCCGTGAGTGAGCAGGATCTGCATCAGCGTTACGCCGCTGGCGTCCACTTCCTGTTTGATTTTCCCGGCATCGCCACCAGGATCGACCAGCGCTGCCAGACGGGTTTGCTCACACCAGATCAAGGAACAGTTCTGGGAGAACGCGGTGACCGGAATAATACGATAGTTCATACTTCCCCTGTTTCGTTAATCACCAGTGCCGTACGGGACCGGTGTCAATATGCACAAAGTTACTGCGTGGGTAGTATCCTACACCACCAGCGCGCATAGATAACGCGGCTTTGCGAATATTGCTTAACGAAACGCCTTCAATATGGAAATCCATTGCCTGGCCTTTGGTGTGGTAGCTTTTTTTAGCGACTCCACGACTGTGGGCGCGCAATTCATTATTGGTATCGAGCGAACGATAACCGGAAATCAACTGGACGGGTTTACGGGAGCCGAGTAGCCCCTGCAGGCGGAAAAGCTGGTCAAACAGTCCTGGATCGATGGACTTCACCTTGTTTGCGCGGTAGTCGCGGAAAAAATGGTTAAGTTTGGCTAATTCATCCTGAATGTAAGCTCTGCCATCAAAAAATTCCGCTTTGATTGACTCACCGGTATGAAGATTATTGAGAGTCAAAATACGCGGACGCGGGGTAGAGAGAGTGGCAAACGCAGGCACGGGCAAGATGGCAGCTCCCAGGGCAGCACCACCTAACGCCAGCAGTTTGCGGCGATTAGCGTCAAAATTGTCCATGGTAATAAGGTCTACAGGTAAAAGGTCATCAACAATATGCTTTAGCGCACGAAGGGCACCTTAACTGGCAAAAAAGCCGCCGTCAAGATGGCCCAAGCCCAGCAGTGGCGGGGCTTCTGGCCGGATAGCCCCGTGACTGCCAAATATTACGACAACAGATTTATCAGAACTTCTTCATTTACCTGATTAATTGTTCCGCTTTTGCCACAATTTGTGCGCTGGATCGCGCTATCTGGTCATAATTGTAAATATCTGTGCGATATTCCGTTCGTCCATCGGCTCCCACGAACGCGGTCAGATAATAAAGATTGACCGGAATCGTCTGGCGAATATTGACGTAGCGGGTATCCCCCTGCTTCAGAGCGTCAGAGATGCGGGTATTATTCCAGCCAGCATCCTGTAGCAACATATTGGCAAGCTCAGAGGCCTTGTTTACGCGCACGCAGCCGGAGCTTAACGCCCGGGAGTCCCGTTTGAACAGATTATGGTTCGGCGTATCATGCAAATAAATAGCATCTGAACTGGGCATGTTAAATTTATACCGTCCCAGCGAGTTATGCGCGCCGGGCGCCTGCTGGAAACGAAACGGCAGATTCGACGGCGTAATGGTGGACCAGTCGACCTGCCACGGGTCAATCGCCTCCCTGCTGTTCCAGCCGCGCATCACCGTATAGCCGTGACGTTCCAGATAGCCCGGGTCATTCCAGACCTTCGGCAGAATGTCTTTTCTCGCCAGCGTCGGCGGGACATTCCACGGCGGGTTGACCACCACATTATTCAGGGCGCTGCTCATCATCGGCGTTTTACGATCGGGACGCCCTACGATAACCCTCGACGCCAGCACCTGGTTGCCGTTCTGATAATAAACCAACGAGTAGGCCGGGATATTAACCATGATCCCCGTCGACAGGTCAGCCGGAAGTAAGCGCAGACGCTGGATGTTCAATGCCAGCACCCCTGCGCGCTGTGCCGGGGTGACGTTCAGCCAGTCGCGGGTCGCAGGGCCAATCGCCCCGTCCGCGCCCAGTCCCTGCCAGGTCTGGAAGCGTTTGACCGCCGCGACAAGCTCTTTATCATAAGCCGCGCGTACGGCTGGCGCTGGCTTGCTGCGCGGCGCGCTCTGCGGCGAGGACTTCGCGTCGGGTGCGTCAACGGCGACGGCTGACGGACTGACCACTGCCTCTGATGGCGTTTCATCGCCGGGTAGCGCGATCTTCGGTCCTCCTTCAAGCATCCCGGTACGCTGGAGGATTTCGCGCAGCGCCGGAACATCATTACTCCACTGTCCCGGACGCAGCGTCGCTTTCCCGGTCAACTGCGGCCATGGACGGGAATCGCCGACCAACTCCAGCAGCGACGCATGCATCGACGCGTATTGCGGGTGTTGCGGCGCCAGCCCGGCGATAAAAGCAGGCAGTTGACCGTTATCCAGCGCGACCTGCCACTGGTTAATCACCGACAGCGGCGGCGTCGTCATTGCGTACGGCTTGCTGCTGTAGAGCCAGCGGTTGCCTTTGACCGGAATATTGGCGATAAAGTGCAGGTACCCCATCATCGCGTCAGACAGAACGACATCGCGCGTTAATCCGCTGACGGACGGATCGGTGAGTAGCGCCACCCAGTGGGTGAACTGTGGCTGGAAGCCCGCGATCGCCACCTCAGCCAGTTGCTGCTGGAAGGCTTTCACCGCATCACGGTTCTCCCACATCGGCCGCATATCACGCGCCGCATACAGCAATTCCAGTTGATTCATATAGACAGGGGTGTACCCTGCAGGCAACCGGGACTGAAGCTCCGCGCGCGCTTTTTCCGTCGCGCCTTCAGGAAGGGGCTGGAGACCCGCCATCACAGCCGTTGCGGCGGACTGCGCCTGCGGCTGAGCGAGACTTTGTTCATTGGCGACGACAGGACTGCCGCCAGCGATAACCTCAGGCTCATCAGCCTGAACATTGAAGTGTGGAGCGAATGTTACAGCCAGGCACAAACTGAATGCCGAAAGCCGACGACCACCAAATTGATTAAGCAACATCCCTTGCCCCCTGGTTGCTATATGACATGCCCGCACATCCGGGGCTTTTTCCTATTATAGAAAGGCTGACAGGCGTTTACCTAACCTTATGTAAAGGAATTTAAAGATAACTCAGTATGAGAAGGTTGTTAAGTGGGCAGAAAAAATCCCCGTGTTTTAAGCACGGGGAAAGAACGAAAAGGACGCCTTACTCGGTAATGGTTAATGTGGTCTCGACATCATACTTGTAAGACCATTGCGTGCCTTTACTTTTGCCTAAAAGCTGTATCGTGCCGCGATAGACTCCCGCAGGCAAAGACGCATTTGTTGAGGAAGAATACACGAGATTCGCCCAGACAGGCGCATTGGCCTCGTAACAAGGCTGCCCATAAGAGTTCAGCTGGAAGACATTACAGGCTGTGGCGCGACGTCCCTGAACGATCACATTCCACGTTTTCCCGTTCTGATCGGTCATTGGCACCGTGAGCGGGCTGGAGCCCATCACGTCGGAAATTAGCGAGTCTGGCCCCTGTGTATCGCCCGTCGTCACGAATGCCATATCAGGGATGCCTCCAATATGCTGTGAGTCCCAGTTATCGCCTTGTACGGTGGTGCCGACAACCGAGATGTCCCAGCTCCCCCGGTAATCATCAATGAAGGTGACCGCTTTATTGGTTAACTCTGAGTTGCCAATGGTGGCCTTTACCGTGACCTGCCCAACCGTAGAGCCCGACAGTTTAACCGTAGCGATACCTCCGCTATCGGACTGCGTTTCAGTAGCAGAAAGCGAATTCAGCGTCGTGCTCCAGGAAACCGTCGCGGAAGGCAAGGGATTATTATTACCGTCGACCACTTCAGCACGGTAAGTGACTTCGCCCTTCCCGACATAGGCTGAGTCAGCGCTTGGGGTTAATTTTGCCAGCGTTGCCGTCTTCGCATCCGCAGTAAAGGTAACACTATTACCCGAATGTGCTCCTGAAGGATTAGCGTCTGGCGTTGCAGTAACCGTTACCACGCCTGATTTCACGGAGGTCCCCTCCGTTGTGGCGCTGCCGCTACTGTCAGTTTGACTGCTTTGCGGGGACAGTGTGACGCCATCCAGGTCAGCACGCCAGTTTACCGATGCACCCGTTAAGACGTTGCCATTTTCATCCGCAACTGTCGCTGTCCAGCTGATTTTTTCCTGACCATCGGCAACCGCCGTCGCGGTGTTTGCTTTTACATCCGTCACCTGCGCGGTTGCCACATTCCCGATGACCTGGAGTTGTGCCGTCTGGCTGCTGGCGCCTGCCGCTGCGGTCACCTCGATATTCCCCGCCTTCAGGCTTGAGAATTGGGTCTTCGCGATCCCCTGAGCATCCGTCGTTGATGCACTTTCACTAAAGCGGCTGCTCGTTTCACTGCTACTCCAGTTTACGATTACGCCTGAAATTGGGTTCTGGTTGGCATCAATAACCTTCGCTGTTAGCGTCACGTTATCTTTACCCGCAATAATTCCCGACATTTTATCCGCGCTGAGTGACGATACAGTCGCCGTTCCTGGATCGCCAGTGAACGTTAAATCGCCTAACGTTTTTGTGCTTCCATTGATGCTGGCTTCGACGCTGTAGCGGTCCACCGTGGTCGTTGTCAGCAGCACATCCGCAACCCCATCGGCCTGCGTGGTGGAGCTTGTCGCAGACAACTGACCTGTGGAGGGCGAAACAGCCCATTTTACTTCAGCGGCGGACAGCGGGTTTTCATTTGCATCCACAACCGTTGCGCTAACTTTTATTGCCGCAGTTCCATTGGCTAGCGCACGTTGTTTGTCGCTACTTAACGCCCCAACGCGTGCAGTCGTTGGATCAGCCGTAAAAATCACGGCTTCAGCCTGGAAAGGCGCGCTCTCACTGGTTCGCGCAGTGACAATAACGCTACCCGCTTTCTTCGAGCTTACAGTCATTGCAGCGACGCCATTCGCATCACTGATCGTCTGATTCTGGCTTAATGTGACATTACTGTTGTCCGCTGACCAGTTAACGGTAATATCCGGTAAAGGAAGACCTTCCGCATTTCTGACCGTCGCTTCATAACGGATAGTGCTGGCGCCATCGGCAACTTGTTTTGTGGTGCTTACCGTAATACCGTCAATTTTCTGCGTACTACTATCCGCAACAAAGGTAATGGGATCTGTGGTTTGCGCCTTGCCATTATTAACGCTTGCGCTCACCGTCACTGTTCCCGTCTTCGCTGACTTCAGACTCAATGTTGCCTTACCCTGTACGTCCGACACCGACGTCTTTTCAGTGATTTTTGTGCCGTCCGTTTTATTAACGACCCAGTTAACCGTCACTCCGCCCAGCGGATGATTGGCATTATCCGTCACCTGGGCGGTAATGATGTCGGTATCATTATTGTTTGCCACGACCTGCTTCTTCGCGGCAGAAATAGCGCTGACCTCTGCGCGGGTTATATCTGCGGTGAAACTCAGCGAAGGGGTGCTAATCGCGTTGCCCTGCAGCAACTGAGCTGTCACAACTGTGGTGATCACTGCCGTACTGCTTACCTGAATTTGCGCGGTACCGTTAGCATCTGTCAGCGTAGTGTTCGCGGACAATTTTGCCTGCGGATTATCGGCCGACCAGTCAACAGTCGCGTCTTTCACGACATTACCGTTTTGATCGGTGACATGCGCGGTCAGGGTTAGGGGCGTGACGCCGTTCGCCAGGGCGCTGGTTGCGGGGACATCCACAGCGGTGAGTTGCGCAGCGCTTTGCGTAGCCTCTTCAGTCAGCTTCGCGCTGGCCAGCTTCACGTTTCCGTCAATCAACGGTTGAATCGTCAGTGTTTCAGCCTGTGTGCCCGCCGTCACGGTAGCAACGTATACGCCAGCTGACGTCTCGTTAAAGTGACCAATCGTCGCGTTCTTCTCTGCTACCTCACCGCCCACCTGCGCGGTGTTCATTTTCGCAGCGCTTAGCGTAGCCGTCAGTCGTGCCGCCAGTCCGCTCGCATTTTCGCCAGACGTTGTTTTGAGACTGACAGTAACATTGGCCGTTGAAGCGCCATCAGCAGGAATGCTGGCGGGTGAGACCACCGTGGTCGACTGCAGCGTAGTGACATTAATGCCGCTCACGTTGACCTTCATTTCGCTGGCGTCAGAAGCGTTGCCTTTTTTATCCCACGCAATAGCTTTGAGGGTGTAGCTATTGACGCCACTTCCCTGCCAGGCGGGTAAGGTGAAAACAAACTGCTCCGCACTTCCGCCGGAACTGATCTTGCCGCCGTTGCTGAGAAATGAAGCCGCCTGCCATTCAATGCGTTCAAGACCATATTTGGTTTTTACTTTCGCTGTCACGGATTGTTTAGTCTGTTCTTCCCCCTGAATCGCCGTGGGTAATGACAGTGAAATGAGTTCCTGTTTGCGGTATTCAAGTACAATATTATTGTTACGGTCGACGAGATCCTGACGGCTTCCCATCAGAGAGCGACGCTGAGCCAGCGCAGAAGGATCGAGCTGATCGCGCAAAGGCACGCCAGGCGACCAGTTTACGCTGAGATTGAGCTGCGTATCGTTCTGGCCGCTTTTGCCCATTTTTTGATTTGCACCGAGGGTAATCAACGGAACAGGGGTATAGTTGAGGCCTAAGGTGACGGCGTAAGGATTTTTCTGTCGATCGTCTTCATCGTCTCCGAATAACCCCACGCTGTCGCCATAATATTTTTCATAAATTATATTGGCGCCTAACTGAGGATAAGCAGGCAAATACCCCGTCGCGCGAACATCAAAACCATTCGCCGCGCGCTCGTCATAATCCCGATACTGAGAAGATGCCATCCAGTCACTGAGACGAAAATAGCCATTAGCGGCAAGTTTGACGTAATCCCAACCTAACTCAGCGCCCACGCCGAGACGTTCGTGATGGTTATCCGAAACCTGCCGATCGTAAAAAAGATTTGTGCCCCACATCCAGTCGTCAGAAAAATGGCGATACCCCAGTCCTGTATTGATAACATTTCTGTCATCATGCCGTCTGCCGCCTAACTGAGTAAAAAACAGATGTTCTTTTTCGTTATACAACGGAAGCAGGAGATCAAGTTCAGAATCAGAAAGCGTAAAATGTTCATCAGTACTGATATTCACCCGCGCCGTGCCAAACTGATTCAACCACTTTTGCACGGCGGAGGAGGCTTCGCCTGTCGCCGTCGAGATAACCGTAGTGCTTAATGCGGTCGCTGCGTCATCACTACTCAGTAACGATCCCGCTTGCACGGCCGCTTGCGCAACACGATTTGCGTCCTGCCCTTCGCGATTATTCGTATCGTTGGCTGATAAAACAGAGGACTTGTCCTGTGCGCTCTCAGCATAACTCGGTGAAAAATAGACCAGGCTTGAGGAGGAAAATAACTGAAGCGCTATTTGCAAACAGGCTAAAGACTTCCTTGTCGATAAATTCATATAATTTGTCCCTGGTTTATCCATAGGGAAAGTTAAAAGCTTATTTTATGGTAAACAGCACAACACCTTCAATTACGCCAATAATTAACAGGATTAAATTACCCGGATAAAAGTTGAAATTACATTCTTGAAAGAAATTAATATAAACCCGCCAGTCAGTTCTTTTGAATAAAAATTAACACCTTATAAAGATAAGCAGAATGAATATTAGAATTTTGAGTTATATATTTAATTTTATATAAATATAAATTTAGAATTTTTCAGGTATCACGCGTAAAAAAGCCGTAATCCAATGATTACGGCTTTTACGTTGTTGCGAACCGATCTACGACGCTTCAGTCACGCCCGGCACACCTTCCGGAGGCTGTGGCGCAAAGCCGCGCAGCCCTACCACGTGTACGTGTTCCGTATTCTGGAAGACTTTACGCACCAGTTTATAGGTGGTGCCTTTTTCCGGACTGATGTTTTCCGGCGCCGCGATGATGAGCTGCATCTGCAGGCGTTCGCACAGCTCAAACAGCGTGGCGATGGAACGCGCATCGAGACGCGCCGCTTCATCAAGGAACAGCAGGCGGCACGGTGAGATATCTTTGCCGCGCAGGCGACGCGCTTCATCTTCCCAGCTCTGTACCACCATCACCAGAATAGACATACCGGTACCGATCGCCTCACCGGTAGACAGCGCGCCGGACTCTGCGCGCAGCCAGCCGTCGGAACCACGGTTAACCTCAACTTCCATTTCCAGGTAGTTACGGTAATCCAGCAATTCCTCGCCAATGGTCTGCGGCGTGCGCTGCCCCATGTCAATTTGCGGATTCAGTCGCTGATACAGCTTCGCCAGCGCTTCCGAGAAGGTGAGGCGATTGCTGTTGAACAGATCCTGATGCTGCTCGTGCTGTTCAGACAACACCTCCAGCAGCGTCGCGTGGGTTTCACGCACGTTGACATTCAACCGTACGCTATTGACCTGGCCGAAGGAAACGCTCTGCAAGCCCTGGTTGAGCTGACGGATACGGTTCTGTTCACGCTGGATAGTTTTACGAATGATGTTCGCCACGCTACGGGAGCTGATCGCCAGTTTCTGTTCGCGGGACGTCAGCTCTTCGGTCAGGCGGCCCAGTTCGATCTCCATCTGTTCGATCGCTTCCACCGGGTCGTCGGTACGAATGATATCCTGACGGATACGTTCACGCAGATGCTGATACACCGCGACGAAGAACTGAATTTTACGCTCCGGACGTTTTGGATCTTCCGACAAGCGCAGGACGTCACGCAGATGCTCGTTATCCGCAACGGCCAGACGCAGCGCGCCGAGCGCCTTATCCGACATGGAACGCAGATCGTCCCCGGAAAGATAGGCCAGCTCGCGGCGGTGCAGGCGGCGCTCCACGCCGCTGTCTTTCACCAGCCGCATCACTGCACACCACCCGGCTTTCGCCGTGACAACCTGCTCACGCATTTCAAAGTAATCGCGTTCCAGACGGCGCAGTTTACGGGTCAGGTTATCCATTTCCGCTTCACAGAAGGTGAGCGCTTTCTCAAGCTGGTTGCGGCGCGAACGGTTATTGCTGAGCTGGGCATGCAGTTCATCACGACGCATCCGCGCACGCTCTTCCGCCCCGCTGTCGGCGCGCACGCCGATATCCTGCAGCTCGCGTTGCAGGTCGTTGAGCAACTCTTTCTTGGTGTCATAGGAACTTTTCAGCGACGCCAGCACCTGGTTGTACTGGCTCAATTGCGCAGCATGACCACGCAGCGCTTCGCGGGCGCGGGTGCGTTCCGCTTCCGCCTGTTCCAGACGTTGACGCAGCTTTTCGTTCAGATCGCTGTTGCCGCTGAGCATTTCCGCTGAGTCGGAGTAACCGAAGTGGGCACGACGCTGCACCACTTCCGTCAGCGCAAACGCCTGTTGACGGGCATCGCGCTGCACTTGTTGGGCATAGGCGAAATCGTCTTTCAGTTGTTCAAACTGTTCCGGGTCGCTCTGCAATACCGAAACGACCGGTTCCAGTTTAGCAAGCTGGTTGCCGTGCTGCTGAATAAAGCGCGCGGCTTCCTGCGCATCGTCCAGCCGTTCGCGGATCTCATCCACGCGATCCGCCAGACTGTCGTCCGCCAACAGATTGAGACGCGGCAGCAGGCGGTTCAGGGCAGAAACGCCCTCTTTCGCCTGTTCGTACTGGAGACGCTGCTGCTGGTTATCGCTTTCATGGGCGGTCAGCGCGCGCTCGAGCTCAACGCGGCGGGCGTTCAACTGGCGAATTTCGGCTTCCGGATCGGACTCAAACGCCACCGAAAGATGGCTACCGATGAAGCGGCTAAAAGCCTGATGCAGACGCTGGGTTTTCTGGACGTCAAAAGAGAGCGTGGCGAAACGTTCCGACAGACCTTCACGCTCAGCGTGCAGGCTTTCGATACGGCTTTCACGCGCAGCGCGGCCAAACAGCGGCACCGACGGAAAACGGGAGTAACGCCACTGGCGATCGGCAATTTTGACCACCACCGCTTTTTCCAGTTCGTCGACGCTGAAAACACTGTCATCGAAAGACTGCGGATCCCCTTCAATCAGATACAAATCTTCCGGGCAATCCGTTAAGCCTTCCAGTTGCTCGGCGATCTGCGAAAGATCCGGGACCACGATAGCATGGCGCGACGGGCCGTACAGCGCGGAGAAGTACGGGGCATCTTCCAGACTGACGTCGTCATAGATTTCCGACAGCAGGACGCCGCCAAACCGTTCCGCCAACGCGTTAAGCCGTTGATCTTCCGCACCGCCAGGCTGACTTAAGCGTTCAATTTCTTCGTCAACGGCGTTCTTACGCGCGCCGACTTCATCACGCTCAACAATCGCTTCACGTTCGCGTTCCAGCAACTGTTGCAGATATCCGGTCACATCCTGGCTGGAGGTGAACTCCTCGCCACACTGCTCGCTGAGTTGACTCAGGCTGTTCTGCGCCGCCAGCCACACCGGCGCGCGCTGCATTAAGTGCTGAATGCGCGACTGAAGCTGCTCCTGTTCCTGACGCAGCGCCATCCGCTGTTCGTGAGCGTTAGAGACGCTGTCAGAGAGCGACGCGATGCGCGCTTCCAGTTCCTGATGCAGTGCCTCCAGTTCATCAATGTCGAACTGTTTACCCTGCCGTTTGCAGAACTCCGCCAGCAGACGCTCCGCATCTTGCTGTTCGCGCAGGCGCTGCTCCAGCTCGCTCAGGCGCATCCGCAACGGCTGAACCTGTTCAGCCAGGTGGCGTTGATCGACGCCTTCGCGCAGCAGTTCGCGCGCCACGTCCCATGCTTCGTTACGCGCCAGCGGGCCGTTAATCGCCACCACCAGTTGATACGCCTGCTCAAACTGGCTGTGCGCCGTTTGCGCCACACTCATTTTCTGCTCGAGAGAGAGCATTTTTTCGGTGGCTTCCTGCTCTTTCGCCTGGAAGGTGTCCAGCCACTCGGCGGCGCTGTCTGCGGTGAGGTCCGGCAAATGGCAAAGTTCTTTAGCGCGCTGTAACGCGGAAATCGCCTGGTTGTATTGAATCGCGCGGGTCTGCTGAACGTCCAGCGCCTGCTGGTAGTCGGCGAGCTGGCTTTTCAGCTCATCCACTTCCAGTTCGGCGGCTTCGGCGCGCGCCTCGTTATCTTCCTGCCGTTCGGCGGCTTCCGCCACCACTTCGTTTTGCTCTTCGAGACGGATCTGCAGCTCGTCGAGATCCGCTTCGTAGCGCTCAATTTTTTCCTGCTGACGGAGCGCGGTTTGCACCAGATTCAGGTGATCGCTCGCGGCCTGATAGTCGGCCTCAAGATCCCCTTCCGCGCCGTTGTGCTCGGCAAGTTCGCGCGCCATATCGACATGTTTATACTGCTCAGCCGCAAGCTGTTTACGCGAGGCGTAAAGTTCACGACGGAACTCCAGCGCCTTGTCCAGGTGAATGCGACGCTCGTTGGCGTGGCGCATGTAGTCCGCCGCCACATAGTTGGTGGCTTCGCTGATCAGGTGCTTAAACAGATCGCGGTCAGACTGGGTGACGCGGATCGCTTCCAGGGTCATGCGGTTTTCACGCAGCGCCGCTTCCATATCCTGGAATGCCTTGCGCACACCGCTGTTTTCCGGCAGCAGGTAGTCGCGTAAAGAGCGGGTGATGGCGCTGGAGATGCCGCCGTACAGCGACGCTTCAATCAGGCGATAGAATTTACTGCGGTCGGAAGCCGAGCGCAGACGACGGGCAATGATGCCCAAATCAAACATCAACGAATGGTAATCAGTTATGGAGTTGAACTGCTTAAACTGTACGCCTTCCATTTCATCAAGCTTGTCTTTCAGCTCGTTGAGCGTGAGCACGCGCGCCTGACGTTCGTTGAGGGTTTCCGTCACCAGTTGCGTCGGCTGAACCGACATCGGCAGTCCCTGAATGGCAAAGGGTTTAATGTCCACTTTCCGGTCGCGACCGGCGACCTGTTGCAGACGCACGCCGACCACCACCCGCTGGTGGCGTGAGTTGATGGTATCGAGCATCGAATAACACACGCCCGCCTTCAGCTTACCGTGCAGGCCTTTATCGCGTGACCCGCTGGTCGCCCCCGCTTCGGTTGTGTTACGGAAGTGCAGCAGGGTTAAGTCCGGGATCAACGCCGTGACGAAGGCCGCCATGGTGGTCGATTTCCCCGCCCCGTTACCGCCGGAAAGCGTGGTGACTAATTCATCAAGGTCAAAGGTACGGGCAAAGAAACCGTTCCAGTTAATCAGCGTAAGTGAGCGAAATTTACCGCGTTCAATCATTATTCTTCTTCTCCACTGTCCGGCTGATTCTCTTCGGTCTCATCGTTGAGCTGTAAGTGGTTTTCGACCGGCATCGCCTCTCCGTCGCGAATTAAGCGGCGCTGGGCTTCGCGCGGGTCGTCGCCAGTACGAACATCCGCGCCAAAGCGGAATACCGATTCCGTAATGCGGAATTTGCTGCTGTCGTGCCCCATAAACCACACCATGCCTAAGCGACGCAGGCGGTTTAAGGACGAGCGCATTTTTTCCTGCAGCTTTTGCCGGTCCACGTCGGAGCCGGTTGAGCGGTTATTCACCAGCTTCAACAGTTTAGCTTCGTCGGCCAGCGTTAACAGTTCGTCGTACAGCTCCTGTTGGGTGAAAATCCCTTCATTCGCCAGCCTCTCCGGGCTGAGATAGAGGTAGCAGAGGATTTTCCCGACCATCATATCCAGTTCGGAAAGAACAGAACGCGGGATCAGCGTCGTGGAACGCGGACGCAGGTAGAAAAACCCTTCCGGCGCGCGGATCAGCTCGACGTTATAGCGGCTGTAAAACTCTTCCAGATAGTCCTGAAAATCCATCAAAAAGGCATGATTATCCAGTTCGTCCAGTCCAATATGACGGCCTGAGCGTAACGCGCTGTCCAGCGCCGGAAATAACGGATTCGCCAGCGCCTGCGCCAGCTTAACCGGCATCACTTGTTCAATATTTGTCAATGACATGCGCCTGTACCTTGGCTCCGTAATCATTAATCGGCTGCCATTTGGCTGGCAGTCCGGTGAAGTCTGCTTGCGCTACGCCAAGACGTACCGCCTGATCGATAACAATACGCGCCACGTCGAAATGACGCGCACGCGGGTACTGCGACAGATATTCGCGTACCACGAGACCGAGATCCAGCGGCGTCTCTTTGGTTTTGTAGACAGCCAACTGTTCTTCGATGATCGCCGCCAGTTGCTCGCGGATCTCGTTAAATTCTTCGTACTCTAAATCCGGTGGAAGTTCCCCGGTCACCTCTTCGTCGCGCAGCGCCATTTCCTCGTCACGCATATCCAGCAGACGATCGGCGTTCGCATAGGTCAGCGCCCACGGCTCGTCGAAATAGGTCTGGACAGACTGGCGCAGACGCTGGGCAAAAACGCGATTTTTATCCATGTCGATAGCGGTACGGATAAATTTATGCACGTGGCGGTCATAGCCGATCCACAGATCGATAGACTGCTGACCCCAACTGATAATACGGTCAAGCTTACTTTGCAGATCAAATACCAGACGATCGACGAAATGCAGATCGTCATGCGCCAACGTCGCATCCTGGATGCGCAGCAGGTTGGCCTGCAGCTTATCACCCGCCGCCTCCAGCGTATCCTGCAGTTCGCGCAGGGTGCCCGACGTTTCCGAGAGCAAGAGTTCGCAGCTGGAAATTGCCGCCCGCCAGTCTTTATTCAGCAGTTGCGCGATGTCGTCTTTAACCTGCTGTTGCTGCTCATCCATAATGCGCTGGGTGAGATCGATGCTGTCGAAAATTTCCGCCACCGAGTATTTTAGCGGCGCATAGACGTTACGATGCCAGTGGAACTCGTCGCCGCCTTCATCCGCGGCATCCGCTGCGCGCTTCAGTTCTCCTGCGACGATCGACAACTGCATTGACAGACGCAGCGTGGAGAACTCGCGCTGGCGGATATAATAATCGGTAATCCCGATGCCAAGCGGGGTAAGACGATAAATGGCGTTCCCTTCCGCCTGCTCGCTGGTAAAGCGGTTCAGCAGACGTTGACGCACCATGTCGTTGATCGCATTGTTCGCGCGTACGCCAATGGTTTCGCTGGTTTGCTCAAACGCATCACTGACATGGCGAAACGCATCCACCAGTTCGCCTTCACTCATCTCGCCGTCGAGTCGCTCACCGTTCAGCGTGGCCACGGCCAACAGGAACGAAAGTCGGTCTACCGGCAGCGAGATAGAAAAATCATTTTTTCTGGCCCAGGCAACCAGTTCGGGGACTGTCTGGGAAAATTCACTCATAGGTTATCCTTGCATCTGCGGGTAAAGCCTCATGGGACAGGCGTTTCAGCGCGGTGACGTGTATATACCGGCCAAGGCTTATCCAGGGTTCCTGACGGCAATAACGCGTTTCAAGTTCAAGCAGCATCTCATAGCAGTCCCGCTGCTGGTGCTTTTCACGCAGATAATCATGAAAGACGCGCACCCCGGTTTTTCCGGTTATTTGCCAGCCAATCTGTTCCAGCCACTGATAAACCTGCCCTGGCTCACGGGGATAGTCCGGTGAAAGCGTGCGCTTTTTACGCTTTGGCATCCCCACCTGCACGTAATCGAAATTCCCGGCCACCATATTGTGCATCAACAGGCCGTTGGCATTGTAGAACATTAACGACAGTGCGCCACCGGGGCGCAATACCGACCACAGCGTCTCTAATACGCAGACCGGTTCTGCAACCCATTCCAGCACCGCATGAAACAATATCAGATCAACCGGGCTTTCCAAATGCGAAGCTACGTCCTGAGCGGCGCATTGTATAAAATGCATGTTATCGCTCACACCTTTTGCGTCCGCCGCCTGCTGCGCGCGGGCGATCATTTCCGCGGAAAGGTCACATAAGGTGACGTGGTGGCCCCGCTCTGCCATTTTGATCGCGGTCTGGCCTTCGCCGCCGCCGGCATCCAGCACGCGCAGTTTTTGCGTACCGTATTGCGCCAGCAGGCCATCGAGATCCTGCCAGAGGATCGCCTGGCGCAACTGGCCTTTGGTGGTGCCGTAAATGTTACGGGAAAACTTTTCCGCGATGTCATCAAAATTGCGATCCCGCATCGGGCTCTCCACTGACGGCTTGGGGTTCTTAATCAAAACCGCTATTTTGTCACACCCGAGCGGAGAATGAACCTGTCTGGTGTAATATCCTGATTATTCTTCTGCTGTATGGTTAAAAAAGGAACCAAAAAGAATGCTTTTTACACTAAAGAAAGTGATTGGCGGCATGCTGCTGCCTCTCCCTTTCCTGTTGTTAGCGATCGGCGCAGGGTTGATGTTGCTGTGGTTTAGCCGTTTTCAGAAAACCGGGAAGGTGATAATCAGCGCAGGCTGGCTGGCGCTGTTTTTGCTTAGCCTGCAGCCCGTTGCGGACGGACTGCTTCGGCCGATAGAAAGCCGGTATCCCACCTGGCAGGAGACACGAAAAGTGGACTACATCGTCGTGCTGGGCGGCGGCTATACCTGGAATCCCGAGTGGGCGCCCAGCTCCAACCTGATCAGTAACAGCCTGCCACGCCTTAATGAGGGCATTCGCTTATGGCGGGCGAATCCGGGTTCGAAGCTGATCTTTACCGGCGCGCCCGCGCTGACTAATCCGGTCAGTACCGCGGAAGTCGGCGCGCGCGTCGCCGAATCGTTAGGCGTGCCTCGCGCAGATATTATTACCCTGGAGCAGCCGAAAGATACTGAAGAAGAAGCGCTGGCGGTGAAGCGGGCCATTGGCAACGCGCCGTTCCTGTTAGTGACGTCCGCCTCGCACCTGCCGCGGGCGATGATTTTCTTTCAACGCGTCGGGCTGGATCCGCTGCCTGCCCCGGCAAATCAGTTGGCAATTGATTCACCGCTGAATCCGTGGGAATACGCGCTCCCCTCGCCGGTCTGGCTGATGCACAGCGATCGCGTGGGTTATGAGACGCTGGGGCGTATCTGGCAGTGGCTGAAAGGACTGTCAGGCGAGCCAGGGCAGGAGTGATTTCGCCGCAAGATCGACGTTAGCGCGGCTAAAGCGCCCGGTATTGACCAACTGGGCCACTTCGTCCCATAAGACATAAAGCCAACGCCGACAGATAAACGACTCTGCCACAGGCGCGCGGCGCAGGTAATGCCAGAGCAGATCTTCCGCCAGCGCGTTATCCATCAGACGGAACAGTTCATATTCCCGCGGCGCCCAGAGCATAATGCCCGGCCCCACCATCGCCAGAAGCTGATCGCTTCTGGCATCTTTTAACATACTGCGCAGGCTGAAATTGCCATGCACCAGCACGCAATTATCATTGAACCCCTCGAATAACGCAGGGAGGCATTCCCGCGTTCGAAACAGGATCCTTTTGTCCTGCATCGTCAGCCCGGTGTTGTTGAACTGATTGAGCGTGCTCCATAGCACTTCAACACGCTGGCGATACCAGGAGGGCCAGATGTTTTCCTGGGTATTATCCACCGCGCCGACGCAGCCCCGGCTGTCCTGACGATGCCAGGCGAGCAGACCTTCGACGATCTGATCTTTAAGCTGCTCCCAACGCTCCGGGGTGCGCGCTGGCGCTTCCACAGACACGCCCCGCAGGCGTTCCAGCAGCAACACGTCGGGGCCGGGGTGCTCGTCGTGGGTCATTACGCCATACACGACCGGCATCCGGACGGTACCGCTGCGCGCCAGCATAGTGATTTTCCACGCCAGCTGCTGCGCGACGCCGGGAGTGGTGAAACTTCTGGCCATCAGCGGCATCGGATTGCCATGGCTGTCATACAGTGACCACAGCGCCGTATCGGCTTTTTCATTCACGCATTCAATACGGCTTAGTTTTTCGCCCAGTAAATGGCTTAATTCGGCACGCAGCTGTTCCATTCAGTTTACCCTTATAAACGCTACTGCTTTTATAATGAGCGCCAGAGGGGCAGATGTCACCCGGATGAGATCAATTGTTGACAAGAAAATGTGAGGAAAATCGTAACGGTACGACGCGCCGCCCGGGATCGGACGATGCGTCGTAAGGGAACATTAACGCATTTCGGCGCGGACGCGCTCAAGATCTTCGGCGGTATCCACCCCGGTACCGGGAACTTCTTTCGCCACCGCGACGTGGATCTTTTCGCCGTACCACAGCACACGGAGCTGCTCCAGCATCTCGATGTTCTCCAGCGGGCTGGGCTGCCAGCTCACGTAACGGCGAATGAAACCGGCACGGTAGCCGTAAATCCCCAGATGGCGCAGGAAGGTATCGCCAACGGTTTCCAGGCTTTTGGCGAATCGGTCACGATCCCATGGGATTGTCGCGCGCGAGAAGTAAAGCGCATAGCCTTCCGCATCCAGCACAACTTTGACCGCGTTGGGATTAAAGGCTTCTTCCGCGCCGTGGATCGGTGCCGCCAGCGTAGCCATGCCGACCTGACGCTGCGCCAGGTTTTCTGCGACCTGACGAATAATGACCGCCGGGATCATCGGCTCGTCACCCTGAACGTTAACAATCACGGTGTCATCGCTAAACCCGCACTTCTCGACGACTTCCGCCAGACGTTCCGTGCCAGACTGGTGGTCAGCGCGGGTCATGCAGACTTCGCCGCCCGCAGCCTCAACGGCGCGCGCGACATCGTGGTGATCGGTTGCGACGATAATACGCTCGGCGCCGGATTCACGGGCGCGCTCCAGGACGTGCACTATCATCGGCTTGCCATTAATATCCAGCAGCGGTTTGCCAGGCAGGCGCGTTGACGCATAGCGCGCGGGGATGATGACCACGAAACTCATGATTTCCCCTCGTCAGCCGCCAGCACGCGGGCTTCTGTTTCCAGCAGGACGGGAATGCCGTCACGCAGGGGAAACGCAAGGTTATCCAGTTTGCAGATCAGTTCTTGTTTTTCCTGGTTAAACCAGAGTTTCCCGTTACAAACCGGGCAGGCGATGATTTCAAGCAGACGATGATCCATAGTTCCTCCAGATGGACCGGACAGTGAATCGGTAAATCTTATCATAATCGTTCACGCGTCTGCGTCTAATTCCCAGCCCTGCCGACATTCCGTGAACAGTCCCGGCGGGCAGTGGCCTAACGTCACGCGCGTGGCCTGCTGCCAGCGGGCAAAATCGTCAATCGCCTGTTTTAAGCCGTTCTGTAGCGAAATCCCGGACGCGACGCCCTTTTCCAGGTGCAGCGAAATGATCTCCAGCACCGCTGTTTTACGGTGCATTTTGGCGTCCATCCGACCAACCAGCTGTCCCCGGTGAAGCAACGGCAGGACAAAATAACCAAACTGCCGTTTCGGCGCGGGGGTGTAGCATTCCAGCCGATAACTGAAACCGAAGAGTTGTTCCGCGCGTTTACGATCCCAGACCACCGGGTCAAACGGCGACAGAACCGCGCTGTGCGTCGCGCTCAACTTTTTCGCCTGCGCCTGTTCAAGCAGCGGCAGGAGCTCAGCGTGTAGCCACAGCGTACCGAGCGTGTCGACTTCAACGGGAATAATTTGCTGTTGCTCCGCGCGCGTCTCTCGCCAGCGCTGTAGATCGGGTCGCTTTAGCCGATAGTAATCCGCCAGCCATTGCTCGCGAAAAATGCCAAGGCTACGGGCGCTGTTGTCCAGCATGAACAGCTCAGCCTGGGCGCGCGGTAGCAGGTCGCGCTCATCATCCCAGTGCGGCATCACGCGATGGGTTAAATCATAAACGCGCTGAAAGTTGCGCCGTTCAACCACCATCAGTTTCCCGGCGGTGAACAGCCCTTCCAGGTGGCGCTTATGCGGCTTCCACTCCCACCATCCGCTGGTTCCCTTACGTGGATGCGCAAAATCCGCCGACCGCACCGGGCCGTTATGCTGAATATGCTGTATGAGTTGTTCAATTTCCCCGGCATGGTCGTTCATCCACGCCGCTTTGTACTTCCAGCCCATGTTTTCCGGGGTCAACATCCGGTGACGTATGAGCTTGAAGTCGCTGCGCGGCAAAAAGCAGGCTTCGTGCGCCCAGTACTCCATTAGCTCGCCGCGAGTCAGCGCGGCGTCAAGCCACTGCGAGGGATAATCCCCCAGACGGCTGAACAACACCAGATAAGGGCTGCGCGCGACAATATTGATGGTGTCGATTTGCAACAGCGACATGCGGGTTATGGTCGCGAGAATATCGGACTCACGGGCTCGACGGCGTGGCTTGCGCAGTAAGCCCTGTGCAGCGAGGTGGAGAAGACGGGCCTCTTTAAGAGAAAGGGACGGCAACGACATTGATGACTCCATCATTCATTCGCTGCCCTCGTGTCAGAATGCTAACGCGCCAGCGAGATCAGCTTTTCAAGTAACGCTTCAGGTTTGTTCCCCGACAAATGCGCATCGACAGGGAGATACCACCAGTTATCTTCTGCAAACGCGCGACACTTCACGGCATCTTTTTCCGTCATGATCAGCGTTTGCTCTGCATTCAGCAATGCCTGTACGTCACGCGCGCGCAACGCCTGGTGATCCGCCAGTGCGACACACTTTTGCGGCTGCACGCCGCAGGCTTCAAGCGTGGCGAAAAAACGTGGCGGATGACCAATGCCTGCCATCGCAACGACATTGTGTAACTGCGCGACGTTACGCCGCTCGCCAGTGCGCAAATTTACCGCCAGCCCCGGCTCCAGACGCATTGGAATTTCGCCCGGCTGCGGCACACCGCCATTAACAATCGTCGCATCAACGGTTTTCAGACGGCCTGCACGTTCACGCATCGGCCCTGCCGGTAACCACCAGCCGTTACCGAAGCGGCGAACGCCGTCAATGACCACGATCTCAACATCACGCGCCAGACGATAGTGCTGCAAACCATCGTCAGTCACGATAATCTGGACGTCATGCTGCGCCAGTATCGCCTGAACCGCCTCCGGGCGATGAGGCGATACGGCAACCGGCGCCCCGGTACGCTGATAAATCAGCACGGGTTCATCACCCGCCTCGGCCGTAGTGGTTTCAGCGCTCAACAACAGGGGATAGGCAGCCGCTTTGCCGCCGTAGCCTCGCGAAACAACACCAACGCGCAGTCCACGTCGCTGAAGCTGCTCCACCAGCCAGATCACCACCGGCGTTTTGCCGTTACCGCCTGCCGTCAGGTTTCCCACCACAACAACCGGCACCGGGGCGCGCCAGGCGCGTTTGATGCCCAGCCGATAGCACAGACGAATCGCCCCGCTCACCAGGCCATACAGCCAGGAGAGCGGCAGGAGTAGCCGCCACAGAGGCGATTCACCGGACCAGATGCGTGCGATCATTGACCAAACTGCATTTTGTGTAGCTGCGCATAAACGCCATGATGCGCCAGCAGTTCGCTATGCGTCCCGCGTTCTACGATCACGCCGTCTTCCACCACCACAATTTCATCAGCCTGTTCAATGGTAGAAAGGCGATGCGCAATCACCAGCGATGTGCGGTTTTTCTGCAACTCGTCCAGCGCCGCCTGGATGGCGCGCTCAGACTCGGTATCAAGCGCCGACGTCGCTTCATCCAGAATCAGGATTGGGCTGTCACGCAACAGCGCACGCGCAATGGCGATACGCTGGCGTTGACCGCCGGAGAGCAGCACGCCGTTTTCCCCGATGATGGTATCGAGGCCATTATCCATCTTATTGATGAAATCCATTGCATAAGCCATACGAGCAGCCTCTTCGATCTGCTCACGGGTGTAATGCTCGTTACGCGCATAGGCAATGTTGTTGGCTACCGTATCGTTGAACAGATGCACATTCTGCGACACCAGCGCAACCTGATTACGCAGGGACGCCAGCGTATAGTCACGCAGCTCGTGACCATCCATCAGGATTTCGCCTTCATCGATGTCGTAGAAACGCGTAATCAGACTGGCGATCGTCGACTTACCGGAGCCAGAGCGCCCCACCAGCGCGACCGTCTTACCCGCCGGAATTTTCAGGTTGATGTTGCGCAGCGCAGGCACTTCGCGTCCCGGATAGGTAAAGGTAACATTGCGGAATTCCAGATCGCCGCTGGCGCGTTCAATAACGCGTTTACCGTCATCTTTTTCCTGTTCGCTGTCGAGAATCGCAAACAGAGTCTGACACGCCGCCATACCGCGCTGGAACTGGGCGTTGACGTTAGTCAGAGATTTCAGCGGACGCATCAGGGCGATCATTGCCGAAAAGACAACGGTAATGGTCCCCGCCGTCAGGCTCTCCATAACGCTCGGGAAGCTAGCCGCATACAACACAAACGCCAGCGCCAGCGAGGCGATAAGCTGGATGATGGGGTCAGAAATAGACGACGCGGAGACCATTTTCATCCCCTGCAGACGCATTTTGTTGCTCACCTTATCAAAGCGTTTGGTCTCAACTTCCTGGCCGCCAAAGATCAGGACTTCTTTGTGTCCCTTCAGCATTTGCTCGGCGCTGGTCGTGACCTGCCCCATCGTGTTCTGCATGTTTTTACTGATGGCGCGAAAACGCTTTGATACCACGCGGATCGCAATCGACACAATCGGCGCCAGCACCACGAGGATAATCGACAGTTGCCAGCTGTAATAGAACATCATGGCAAACAGGCCGATTATCGACGCGCCTTCGCGCACAACGGTAATCAACGCGCTGGAGGACGAGGAAGCCACCTGTTCAGAATCATAGGTGATGCGGGAGAGCAGAGTCCCGGTAGATTGCTTATCGAAGAAGGCGACGGGCATTCCCATCATATGACCAAACAAACGGCGACGCATGGTCATCACCACTTTGCCCGATACCCAGGAGATGCAGTAACTGGAGATATAGCTGGTAATACCACGTAATATCATCAGCCCAATGACCACCAGCGGCATCCAGAGCAGCACTGAGCGATCGGTTTTACCAAAACCTTCATCAAGTAAAGGTTTGAGGAGCGATAACATGAAGGTATCGCTGGCCGCGTTGAGGATTAACGCCACACCCGCCACGATCAGACCCGCTTTGAAAGGCGCAATGGTAGGCCACAGTCGGCGAAACGTCTGCCACGTAGAGAGATCTTTATCGTTATGCATTCAAAAAACCAGCATTTGTTGAAATAGCCGCATATTCTACCCGTTATCGCCTGACACGCCAAACCACTGATGATACCAACGCGGTAAAATTTGCTCCCGTAGGCTGCTTATGCGCCAGCCCTGTGCGGAGAAATCCAGCGAAATTTGCCCCTGATGCGGGGTATCGCGCCACTGGTACCCCTGCTGCTGATAGCGCTGTCTGACCTTCCATGACGGTAACCGCCAGGCGTTATAACGCGATGCCGAGGCCAGCGCCATCTCGCCATTAACCCGCTGTATGAGTGCCAGCGAAGAGGACGTATTGCTGCCATGATGCGGCACCTGAATAATCGTAGCCGACAGATGCTGCCAGTAATGACTCAGCATCCGTTGCTCAGCTGGCGCCTCTATGTCGCCCGTCAACAGTAGACTGTGGCGACCATCGTCGATCTTCACCACACAGGAGTGATTATTGCCCTTGCCGCGATCGCCTTTTAACGGCCAGTGCGCGCTGAAACGCAATCCCTGCCAGTACCAGACCTCACCGCGATAACACGGTAAATGATTTCGCCAGCCTAACGGACTGCGGACCCAAAGCCCGGGCCAGGTGCTCAGCATAGAGTCTAGCCCACCCCGGTGATCAAGATGTTCATGGCTGAGAATAATCCCTTCTGGCTCCAGATGATGCCAGCGTAGCCACGGAATAATAATGTGTTGCGCGCTATCCCCATCAGGCCAGGCCAGCCCGGTGTCGTACAACAGCGCTTTGCCGTTACGCGCGATAACTACCGACAATCCTTGTCCAACATCCAGCATATGTGCGTGCCACATATCGGTACGCGGCGGACTCCAGAAAGGCCAACTGAGCAGGGCAAGCGTTGCCAGGCAGAGTCCGGGTAACACCCGTAAGGCATTAAACCGCCAGCCAACAAGCACCAGCCAGGGAGCGAAAACCAGCCACTGCCAGCGCGCATCTACCGCTATCCATCCTTTCGGCAATTGGGTTAACGCCCAGAACACGGCGGCAAGCGAGCGATCGGCCAGATACCACAGTACAGACTCAACCACTAACGGCCCGCTGACGTGCGCCACCATTCCTGCGAGGATCAGCGGTACGCTAATAAACGTTACCAGCGGCACGGCGAATAAATTCGCCGCAAAAGAGGTCAGGCTAAGGCCGTGAAACAACGCGATTTGCAGCGGCAAAAGCAACAGCGTCATCCCCAACTGTAAATGGGCCAGCTCGACCAATAAACGCCCTGCCCGCGGTAACGTCCACTCCGGACAGGGAAACCATTGATACCAGAACAGCAGGGCCGCAACGGCGAAAGCGGAAAGCCACAGGCTCTGGGAGAGCACCGCCAACGGATCGCAAATAACAATCGCCGCCAGACAGCTGCACCAGACGGCCCATCCGCTCCACTGCCGTCCACTCAGCTTTAGCGCCGTCCAGACAAATAGCGCAATGATCGTACGCAGCGCGGGTGGCTGAAGACCGGTTAGCCAGGCGTAGAATATGGCGCCGAGCAGCCCGCCGATAAGCGGATGCTGCCAGTGGATCCAGCGCACCGGCAGCAGAAACTGAACGCCACGAAGCAATCCACTGACGAGCAGAGCCATTAAGGCAATATGCAACCCGGAAATCGCCATCAGATGGGCGGTGCCGGTATCGCGAAGGATGTTTTTCACCTCTTTCGTTATCGCCAGACGTTCCCCCATCCCCAGACCGACTATCACCTGCTGCCACGGATACTCAGCCAGCCTGGCTTTCAGTGATGCGAGATATCTGGCTCGCCAACTGCATTCCCCGTCCAGGATTTTTGCCCGCAGAAAACGGCCTGTGAGCGGTTGATGCTGTGCCAGGGCGTAGCGCTGGCTGTCAAATCCCCCGTCATTTAACTGCCCGTGAACAGCCCTGATCCTAATCGTCATCGCCCAGCGCTGCCCTGCACAGGGTTCGGACGGCAAATACTGCCCATAAAGAACGATACCCACCGAAGGAAAAAGACGACGCCCTGCCAGATGAGTGATACGTCCGGCGTGTGTTGTGATGTTATCCGTCGCGGTCAGCTCGATAATGGCGTCCTGATTTTTTACCGGCAGCGTGTTTCCGGCCCAAAGCGACTGTTTAGCCGCGAAAACGCCCCACAGAAAAAACAACAGAACCAGCCCGGCAAGCTGCATCCATTTGCCGGAGAAAAGCGTTAGCGAACAGGCCAGCGCGAAAAGACTGACAAGCCAAAGCGTATCAGGCAAAGCCGGTAAGAAAAGCAAAGGGAAAATACCGCATAGCGCGCACAGGCTGACCGTCGTGATTTTCATGAACACCTCCGTGTGAGCGGAAGTGTGCAGGTTAGCCAACGGTCTGTCAGGCGGTAATGGCAGGCTTTACGATGCGGTTTCCAGCGTTTTTATCACCGTGTTGTAAACCGCCAAATTTATTGCGGGGCGTCTTCCAGAATGGAGCGTCAGAAATGAAAAAAGCACCAGAAAGGTGCTTTTTCGCAGGTTACGTTTTGAGGAAACTTAACCGTAAATATTGGCGCGATCGCGCAGTTCTTTACCTGGCTTAAAGTGCGGAACGTATTTTCCTTCCAGCTCGACTTTATCGCCAGTCTTCGGGTTACGCCCGGTTCGTGGTGCGCGATAGTGCAAAGAGAAGCTGCCGAAACCGCGGATTTCAATACGCTCGCCCTGCGCAAGAGTCGAGGCCATATGTTCCAGCATCTCTTTAACTGCATCTTCAACCGCTTTTGCGGGAATATGAGATTGCTGGGTTGCAAGTCTTTCAATCAATTCTGACTTGGTCATGATTCCTCCGGTTCCTATAAGGCATATAAGCGCTGCTGTTGCATTGATTAAGGGCGGCCGTAGCCGCCCTTTGTCATTGATTACAGAACGAATCCTGTAATCTGTCAAGTAATCTCATCTGACTTCGCGATGAAACATCCCGAAGTTTCAAAGAATTACTCGCCTTTAGCTGCTTTGAATGCTTCAGCCATTGCGTTGTTAGAGAAGTTTGCATCTTCCTGTTTGTTAACAGTTGCGATGGCATCTTTCTCATCAGCTTCGTCTTTCGCACGAACAGACAGGCTGATTGCACGGTTCTTACGGTCAACGCCGGTGAATTTCGCTTCAACGTCGTCGCCTACGCTCAGAACCAGTGTTGCATCTTCAACGCGGTCACGGGAAGCTTCAGAAGCGCGCAGGTAACCTTCAACGCCGTCAGCCAGTTCTACGGTTGCGCCTTTCGCGTCAACTGCAGTCACTTTACCGTTTACGATTGCGCCTTTCTTGTTCAGTGCAACCCAGTTGTTGAACGGATCTTCTGCCAGCTGTTTAACGCCCAGAGAGATACGCTCGCGCTCTGCGTCAACCTGCAGAACAACAGCTGCGATTTCGTCGCCTTTTTTGTATTCACGTACTGCTTCTTCGCCTGCAACGTTCCAGGAGATGTCAGACAGGTGAACCAGGCCGTCGATGCCGCCGTCCAGGCCGATGAAGATACCGAAGTCAGTGATAGACTTGATTTTACCTTCAACACGGTCGCCCTTGTTGTGGGTTTCCGCAAACTGCTGCCACGGGTTAGATTTGCACTGCTTCAGACCCAGGGAGATACGACGACGTTCTTCGTCGATATCCAGAACCATCACTTCCACTACGTCGCCAACGTTAACAACTTTGGACGGGTGGATGTTTTTGTTGGTCCAGTCCATTTCGGAAACGTGTACCAGGCCTTCAACGCCTTCTTCGATTTCAACGAAGCAACCGTAGTCGGTCAGGTTGGTCACGCGACCGGTCAGTTTGGTACCTTCCGGGTAACGCTTAGCGATAGCAACCCACGGATCTTCGCCCAGCTGTTTCAGGCCCAGGGATACACGGGTACGCTCGCGGTCGAACTTCAGCACTTTAACAGTGATTTCGTCGCCAACGTTTACGATTTCGCTCGGATGCTTAACGCGTTTCCAGGCCATATCGGTGATGTGCAGCAGGCCGTCAACGCCACCCAGATCAACGAATGCACCGTAGTCAGTGAGGTTCTTAACGATACCTTTAACTTCCATGCCTTCCTGCAGGTTTTCCAGCAGCTGATCGCGCTCTGCGCTGTTTTCGGATTCGATAACGGCACGACGAGAAACAACAACGTTGTTGCGCTTCTGATCCAGCTTGATGACTTTGAACTCAAGCTCTTTGCCTTCCAGGTGCAGCGTGTCGCGCACCGGACGAACGTCTACCAGGGAACCTGGCAGGAACGCACGAATACCGTTCAGCTCAACAGTGAAGCCGCCCTTAACTTTGCCGTTGATAACACCGGTAACAGTTTCAGCATCTTCGTAAGCTTTTTCCAGCGTGATCCATGCTTCGTGACGTTTAGCTTTCTCACGGGACAGCAGGGTTTCACCGAAGCCGTCTTCTACTGCATCCAGAGCAACGTCAACTTCGTCACCCACCTGGATTTCCAGCTCGCCCTGGGCGTTTTTGAACTGCTCAGCCGGGATGGCGGACTCAGATTTCAGACCAGCGTCAACCAGTACTACGTCTTTGTCGATAGCAACAACAACACCGCGAACGATGGAACCCGGACGGGTTTCGATTTCTTTTAAGGATTCTTCAAACAGTTGAGCAAAAGATTCAGTCATGTTTAATCTTCAGGTTTCATATTTAACGTCCATCTGACTCCATGCCGGATGGGGTTGTTTAACATACCCGCTGTCATTCCATTGCAACGGGGGTACTGCAAATTCGGTCGCTTTTAAGCGAGTGCCAGTTTTTGGCGCGCGTATTGTAGCGCTTTTTCAATCACTTGCTCAATGCTTAATCGGGTTGAATCTAAAACTAAAGCATCAGCAGCGGGAACTAACGGCGCTACAGCACGGTTTCGGTCGCGATCGTCGCGTTCTTTGATCTCGGCCAAAAGGCGTTCAAAGTTAACACTAAAGCCCTTTTCCTGCAACTGTAGCATACGGCGATGCGCACGTTCTTCAGAGGAGGCGTCAAGGAAGATTTTCACCGGCGCGTCCGGAAAAACCACCGTCCCCATATCCCGTCCGTCCGCGATCAGGCCAGGCAACTCACGGAAGGCGCGTTGACGACGCAACAGCGCTTCACGCACGCGTGGAAAGGCGGCGACCTGTGACGCAGCGTTCGCCACTTCCTGCGTGCGAATTTCACCGCTCACATCTTCGCCTTCGAGAATCACTTCCAGATTTCCGTTGGTTGAGACAAAGCGCACATCAAGATGGGTCGCCAACGGAACCAGCGCATCTTCAGAGGCGACATCGACATGATGATGCAGCGCCGCCAGCGCTAACACGCGATAGATAGCACCAGAGTCCAGCAGATGCCATTGCAATGCTTCCGCCATTGCCTTGCACAAGGTGCCCTTTCCTGCACCACTTGGGCCATCAATGGTAATTACCGGGGCAATTGCCGTCATCTTTCTCTCCTTAAACAGGCACACCGTTAACGTAAACGCCGCGCATTATACGCGCCAACGCCCACAATCGTTAACGTTGTGTGCAAAAACCCGAATCGTCTGTATTCAGATGAAGAATAATTGCGCAATTATAGCGGGCTGGTGCATAACCAGCCCAAAAGATGACAATGTTTTACTTTTTGTCGGCGGCAATACGGTCGCGCATGTGCTGAGCGCGATCGGCTGAGGCGGGGTGGGAGTCCATCAATGATTTCGCATGCCCCGCGTCCATGGTGGCGAATTTATCGAATGCGGTGACCAGTCCCTGGGTATTTATGCCGCGTTTCTTCAGCAGGTCATAGGAGAAATCATCAGCATCCGATTCCTGGCTGCGGGAGAACGAAGAGTTGATTACCCCTTCGGCCAGGTCGCCGAGTTGAGATTGCGACAGTTTGGACGCCACTCCGCTGGTAGCGGAGAGGGCGTCACGGGCCGCCAACGTTGCATAGGCCGTTTGCATGGCTTTACGGGAATGCCCTAACGAGACGTGGCCTAACTCATGCCCCAGAACGCCTTCGATTTCGTTATCGGTCATCAGATCCATCAGGCCTGAATAGACGCGAACACAGCCGTTGGCCATTGCCCATGCGTTGATCTCACGGGTCATATATACCTTGTAAGATACCGGCGTGCCGTCAATGTTATTGCCCAGCGCTTTCGCGATTTTATTTAGCCGCTTCGTGTATTTGCTCTTAGAACCCGCCAGTTTATTTTCACTGTCCATCTGTTTGCAGGACTCAGCAGACAGCGCTTTGACGTCCGCATCCGAAAGCGTCGCCGCTTTGTAAGCAGCGACGCCGGAACTGGCGAGTAAATCGCCGTTGACGCCATTTTTACAGCCAGCCATTAACGTAGCGGAAATCGCCACCGCCAGCAGCAATGATTTATTTTTCATGCTAATCTTCCAATGATATTTATAATAAAAAGATATAAATCAAGAGGTTAAATCGAGAGGAAGGTAGCATTAGCGATAAGGGTAAATAAAGTACGAAAGCGGACGCAAGCGCGCCAGCGCAAAGGCTGGCGCGAAAGATAATCAGGCGGGAGTGCTAATACGCGCCAACTGCTCGAAATAATCCGGGAAGGTTTTAGCGGTACATTTCGGATCAAGAATGGTCACCGGCGTGTCGGATAACGCCACCAGCGAAAAACACATCGCCATACGGTGATCGTTATAGGTGCCAATTTCAGCAAACTGTAATTTCGCTGGCGGGGTGATGCGAATATAGTCGCGCCCCTCTTCCACTTCCGCCCCTACTTTACGCAACTCGGTCGCCATCGCAAACAGACGGTCGGTCTCTTTGACGCGCCAGTTATAGATGTTACGAAGCGTGGTCGTACCTTTAGCAAACAGCGCCGTCGTCGCAATGGTCATTGCCGCATCGGGAATGTGGTTCATGTCCATATCAACGGCATTTAGCTCACCGCGAGTACAGGCAATAAAATCATCGCCCCAGGTCAGTGTCGCCCCCATTTTTTCCAGCACATCCGCGAAGCGAATGTCCCCCTGCATACTTTTGCGACCAATACCGGTCACCTTTACCGTCCCGCCTTTAATGGCTCCCGCGGCAAGGAAATAAGAGGCGGATGAAGCATCGCCTTCGACCAGGTAAACACCGGGAGACTGGTATTGCTGACGGCCTTTCACGACAAAACGCTGATAGTGATGGTTTTCAATTTCTACGCCGAAGGTTTTCATCAGATTTAACGTAATGTCGATATACGGCTTCGACACCAGCTCGCCTTTAATGCTGATGATGGTTTCCTGCGACGCCAGAGGGGCAGTCATTAACAGTGCGGTCAAAAACTGGCTGGAAACGCTGCCATCAACCTCAACCTGACCGCCGGTAAAGCCACCGCGCAGACGAAGCGGCGGATAGTTTTCCTGCTCCAGATAGTCAATACAGGCCCCGCCCTGACGCAGCGCATCAACCAGATGACCAATTGGTCGCTCTTTCATACGCGGCTCGCCGGTCAGCACAATGTCGTTTGTACCGAGGCAAAGCGCTGCGGCAAGCGGACGCATGGCCGTTCCGGCGTTGCCCAGAAACAGCTCCAGTGCGCCGGTAGCCTGTAGCGGACCACCGTTGCCGGTGATTTCGCAACGGGTACGATCCGCAGAAAGGGTGTAATTGATCCCCAACGCGCTCAGCGCATTGAGCATATGGCGCACATCATCGCTGTCTAACAGGTTGGTCAGAACGGTGGTGCCATGGGCTAACGCCGCCAGGAGCAAAGCGCGGTTAGACACGCTCTTAGAGCCAGGCAGATTAATGGTGCCATCGACCCGCGCGATGGGTTGTAACGTCAGGGATTCCATGTACTCAACTCTCAAAAAACAAAAATAAAAACCCCACAGACGACGCTGTGGGGATGAAACGCCACACTTATTTAGCCGTGACGACGTTCGAAATCGACCATAAAGTCGGTCAGGGCTTTGACGCCTTCCAGCGGCATCGCGTTATAAATGGACGCACGCATTCCCCCCACCACACGGTGGCCTTTCAGCGCGTGAAGACCTGCCGCAAAAGACTCTTCAAGGAACAGTTTGTCCAGCGCGCTGTCCGCCAGTTGGAACGGTACGTTCATGCGGGAACGGTTGGCTTTCGCCACATCGTTGCGGTAGAAATCGCTGTTATCAATCACGCCATACAGCAGTTCGGCTTTCTGCTGATTGATTTTATGCATCGCGTCGACGCCGCCATTCGCCTTCAGCCATTTAAATACTAGGCCGGAAAGATACCAGGCAAAAGTTGGTGGCGTATTAAACATTGAGTCGTTATCGTTCAGAACGGTGTAGTCGAGAATCGACGGGCAGCTGGTGTGCGCTTTTCCTAACAGGTCTTCGCGAACGATCACAATCGTCAGCCCGGCAGGTCCGATGTTTTTCTGCGCGCCTGAATAGATAACGCCGTAGCGGGAAACGTCTAACGGCGCCGAAAGAATCGTTGAGGAGAAATCAGCCGTCACGACCACATCGGAGGCAAAATTCGGCGTTTCATTAATGGCAATGCCGTCAATGGTTTCGTTCGGGCAGTAGTGCATATACGCCGCGTTATCCGAGAGTTGCCATTCGCTCATCGGCTTGACCGCGCGCAGTCCGTCCACGGTGACTTTGGCATCAATCACGTTTGGGGTGCAGTATTTTTTCGCTTCTTTTACCGCGCTGGCCGCCCAGTAACCGGCGTCCACGTAGTCTGCGGTGGTTTTATTTCCCAAAATATTCAGCGGAATAGCCGCAAACTGCCCGCGTCCGCCGCCGTGACAGAACAGAACTTTATAATTGGAAGGGATGTTGAGGAGATCGCGAAAATCCTGTTCCGCTTCCGCTGCGACCTGGATAAATTCTTTACCGCGGTGGCTCACCTCCATGACGGAGGTGCCAAGACCGTTCCAGTCGCACAGTTCCTGTTGAGCCTGTTTGAGCACGTCTGCCGGTAACATTGCCGGGCCTGAACTAAAATTGAAAACCTGAGCCATTTCCCCTCACCACGTTGCATTGTTATTCACCCACGCTCTGACGAAGCGCAAAGAGTGGGTTTACGTTATTCCTGTGGATATTGGTTTTATCATTCAGTGATACGCGCCGCAACGGGTAATAATCGGCGCGGTTAAAATGAGTGTTCGCTCACACAACACAATCTGTCGGATTGATGGCGAATGACCGATATTTTTGCTGTCAGAGCACACTTTTTGCCCGACTGGCCTTCGACCATTCTGGATTCTTGCAGCGCGGACAATCTTGCCTGTCGCCAGCGTTAAGGGTAATGACTTCGCTGCAACGCACGCAGGCGTAATCTCCCGTTTCGGGAACGACATGAAATCGCTCGGTGCAATATTTAGGCAAAATGCTCAGACCGGGTTTTATCTTTTCTTCTTCAAAGAAATAGACGCTGATTTGCCCGTTGGTTTCCAGTATCGCCAGCCGCACCTGACCAAGCTGCTCTACGCCATTCAGACGCAGTTCCATAAAGAACTCAAACTCCGTCATATTGGCATGATTCAGTTTGGACCATGCCAGCTCGCCATCTTCAATGATGACGACCGGTTTCCCCTCCAGTAAATCGCCAATCCTTTCACTACGCGCCATCAGCCACATCGCCAACCGGTAAAGCAGCGCAATTATGATAAAGACCACCAGCACCGGCAGCATTGGGACATCATCATAAAAAGCGACGTCCCCTGCCGCGGAGCCCAGCGTCAAAATAATCAACACTTCAAAAAGCGACATCTGGCGCACGCCGCGCCGTCCCGTCAGCTTAAGAAACAGATAGACCAGTACAAAGGTATAAAGACTACGTAACGCAACCTCGCCCAAAAATTCCAGTGGCACTTTGTCCAGTGCCATCCGTTGTAGATCAAACGCTTTCATTTCTCTGCTCTTATGGTGGTTTACTGCATAAAAGCATAGTCAAAACTTTTATTTCCGCCGCGTTCGTGGCGGCGATAGCGTCAGTCAGATAAAACCCGTATCATTGCGCGCTTTCCGTACGACAAAAGTGATTTTCATGACGCAAACATTTATTCCCGGCAAAGACGCCGCCCTGGAAGATTCCATCGCTCGCTTCCAGCAAAAATTGCTCGATCTCGGTTTCCATATTGAAGAAGCCTCATGGCTGAATCCGGTGCCAAACGTCTGGTCGGTGCACATCCGCGACAAAGAGTGCGCGCTGTGCTTTACCAACGGCAAAGGCGCGACGAAAAAAGCGGCGCTGGCCTCTGCGCTGGGCGAATATTTTGAGCGTCTGTCGACGAACTATTTCTTTGCCGATTTCTGGCTTGGCGATACCATCGCCAACGGCCCGTTTGTGCATTACCCTAACGAAAAATGGTTCCCGCTGAACGACAGTGACGACGTGCCGGAAGGGTTGCTTGACGCGCGTCTGCGCGCTTTCTACGATCCGGAAAACGAACTCGCCGGCAGTATGTTGATCGATCTCCAGTCCGGCAACGAGGAACGCGGCGTGTGCGGCCTGCCTTTTACTCGCCAGTCAGATAACCAGACCGTCTATATTCCGATGAACATTATCGGCAATTTGTACGTCTCTAACGGTATGTCCGCCGGTAATACCCGTAATGAAGCGCGAGTCCAGGGACTGTCGGAAGTCTTTGAGCGTTATGTGAAAAATCGCATCATTGCCGAAAGTATCAGTCTGCCGGAGATCCCTGCCTATGTACTGGCGCGCTATCCGTCGGTGGTGGAGTCCATTGCGACACTGGAAGCGGAAGGTTTCCCGATTTTTGCCTATGACGGCTCGCTGGGCGGCAACTATCCGGTGATCTGCGTTGTCCTGTTCAACCCGGCTAACGGCACCTGTTTTGCCTCTTTTGGCGCCCATCCGGATTTCGGCGTCGCGCTGGAACGTACCGTGACCGAACTGCTGCAGGGCCGTGGACTGAAAGATCTCGATGTGTTTACCCCACCCACCTTCGACGACGAAGAAGTGGCCGAGCACACCAATCTGGAAACCCACTTTATCGACTCCAGCGGTCTGATCTCGTGGGATCTGTTCAAGCAGGATGCCGACTACCCGTTCGTCGACTGGAACTTCTCTGGCACTACCGAAGAGGAGTTCGCAACGTTAATGGCCATCTTCAACGCCGAAGATAAAGAGGTCTACATCGCCGATTATGAACATCTTGGTGTGTACGCCTGCCGTATCATCGTACCGGGTATGTCTGACATCTATCCTGCCGAGGATCTGTGGCTCGCGAATAACAGCATGGGAACGCATCTTCGCGATACTCTGCTTTCGCTTCCGGGTAGCAACTGGGAAAAAGAAGAGTATCTCCGTCTTATCGAGCAGTTAGATGATGAAGGGTTTGATGACTTTACCCGCGTGCGCGAACTGTTGGGCCTGGCGACGGGTCCGGATAATGGCTGGTATACCCTGCGTATTGGCGAGCTGAAAGCGATGCTGGCTCTGGCGGGCGGCGATCTGGAACAGGCGCTTATCTGGACCGAATGGACAATGGAGTTCAACGCGTCCGTCTTTACGCCGGCGCGAGCCAACTATTATCGTTGTCTGCAAACGCTGCTGCTGCTTTCCCAGGAAGAAGAGCGCGAACCGCTGCAATATCTGAACGCCTTTGTGCGTATGTATGGCGCGGATGCGGTAGAAGCGGCAAGCGCGGCGCTGAGCGGTGAAGCGGCTTTCTACGGCCTGCAGCCGGTGGATTGCGATCTTCATGCCTTCGCTTCACACCAGTCTCTGCTGAAAGCGTATGAAAAGCTGCAGCGCGCAAAAGCCGCATACTGGTCAAAATAAAGGCAATTGGCTTACTGACTGTAGGCGTTAATTATCGTCTGAGCTATATTACGGGGCGCTTTACGTGCCCCGTTTTACTTATTTTTGAAGAGCCAAATATAAATGTAATAACAAGGTTAAATATTGGTAGTTAATATTACTATTATTAACCGCTATTTGTTACCTTATTTGGCAATTACTCCATATTAATTAACCGCTCAACAGACCCAGGAAGGAAAAAATTCAACTCATTTGCTAAATTTTAAAATTTATTTTTATTAGGATAATCAATAAATTACACCGAAATCGCATAAAAACCATGCGCTTTACGGGCCTATAAGCCAGGCGAGATATGATCTGTATCAATTTCTCATCTATAATGCTTTGTTAGTATCTCGTCGCCGACTTAATAAAGAGAGAGTTAGTGTGAAAGCTGACAACCCTTTTGATCTTTTACTCCCTGCTGCAATGGCCAAAGTGGCCGAGGAAGCAGGTGTCTATAAAGCAACGAAACATCCGCTTAAGACTTTCTACCTGGCGATTACCGCCGGTGTATTTATCTCCATCGCCTTTGTTTTCTATATCACTGCGACGACCGGCACGGGTACGATGCCCTTTGGTATGGCGAAACTGATTGGCGGTATCTGCTTCTCTTTGGGGTTGATCCTTTGCGTAATTTGCGGCGCTGACCTCTTTACCTCCACCGTTTTGATTGTTGTTGCCAAAGCCAGTGGGCGTATTACCTGGGGCCAGTTAGCGAAAAACTGGTTGAATGTCTATTTTGGTAACCTGGTGGGTTGCCTGCTCTTTGTGCTATTGATGTGGCTTTCCGGCGAGTACATGACCGCCAATGGTCAATGGGGACTCAATGTTCTGCAAACCGCCGACCACAAAATGCACCATACTTTTATTGAAGCCGTCTGTCTCGGCATCCTCGCTAACCTGATGGTGTGCCTGGCCGTATGGATGAGCTATTCAGGTCGTAGCCTGATGGATAAAGCGTTTATCATGGTTTTACCGGTCGCCATGTTTGTTGCCAGCGGTTTTGAGCACAGTATCGCAAACATGTTTATGATCCCGATGGGTATTGTTATCCGTGATTTCGCCACACCGGAATTCTGGACCGCTGTTGGGTCTACTCCGGAAAGTTTTTCTCACCTGACCGTGATGAACTTCATCACTGATAACCTGATTCCGGTTACGATCGGTAACATTATCGGCGGCGGTTTGTTGGTCGGGTTGACATACTGGGTCATTTATCTGCGCGGCAACGATCATCATTAATTCTGATTTTCGCACTGCGCAGTAAATAAAAAATCCACTTAAGAAGGTAGGTGTTACATGTCCGAGCTTAATGAAAAGTTAGCCACAGCCTGGGAAGGTTTTACCAAAGGTGACTGGCAGAATGAAGTAAACGTCCGTGACTTCATCCAGAAAAACTACACTCCGTATGAGGGTGACGAGTCCTTCCTGGCTGGCGCGACTGAAGCCACCACAGCGCTGTGGGACAGCGTAATGGAAGGCGTTAAACAGGAAAACCGCACTCACGCGCCTGTTGACTTTGACACCTCTGTTGCTTCTACCATCACTTCTCACGACGCTGGCTACATTAACAAAGCCCTTGAGAAAATCGTTGGTCTGCAGACTGAAGCGCCGCTGAAACGTGCGATCATCCCGTTCGGCGGTATCAAAATGGTTGAAGGTTCCTGCAAAGCGTACAATCGCGAGCTGGACCCGATGCTGAAAAAAATCTTCACTGAATACCGTAAAACGCACAACCAGGGCGTGTTCGACGTTTATACTCCGGACATCCTGCGTTGCCGTAAATCCGGTGTTCTGACCGGTCTGCCAGACGCATATGGCCGTGGTCGTATCATCGGTGACTACCGTCGCGTTGCGCTGTACGGTATCGACTACCTGATGAAAGATAAATTCGCGCAGTTTACCTCTCTGCAGTCTGACCTGGAGAATGGCGTAAACCTGGAAGCGACGATTCGTCTGCGTGAAGAAATCGCTGAACAGCACCGCGCGCTGGGTCAGATCAAAGAGATGGCGGCGAAATACGGCTGCGATATCTCTGGTCCGGCTACCAACGCTCAGGAAGCTATCCAGTGGACCTACTTCGGCTACCTGGCTGCCGTTAAGTCTCAGAACGGCGCGGCAATGTCCTTCGGTCGTGTCTCCACCTTCCTGGATGCGTACATTGAACGTGACCTGAAAGCGGGCAAAATCACCGAGCAAGACGCTCAGGAAATGATTGACCACCTGGTCATGAAACTGCGTATGGTTCGCTTCCTGCGTACCCCGGAATATGATGAACTGTTCTCTGGCGACCCAATCTGGGCAACAGAATCTATCGGTGGTATGGGCGTAGATGGCCGTACTCTGGTCACCAAAAACAGCTTCCGCTTCCTGAATACCCTGTACACCATGGGTCCTTCTCCGGAGCCGAACATCACCGTTCTGTGGTCTGAAAAACTGCCGCTGAACTTCAAGAAATTCGCCGCTAAAGTGTCCATCGACACCTCTTCTCTGCAGTACGAGAACGATGACCTGATGCGTCCGGACTTCAACAACGACGACTACGCTATCGCATGCTGCGTAAGCCCGATGGTTGTGGGTAAACAAATGCAGTTCTTCGGTGCGCGTGCAAACCTGGCGAAAACCATGCTGTACGCAATCAACGGCGGCGTTGATGAAAAACTGAAAATGCAGGTGGGTCCGAAATCTGAACCGATCAAAGGCGATGTTCTGAACTTTGACGAAGTGATGGACCGCATGGATCACTTCATGGACTGGCTGGCTAAGCAGTATGTCACCGCGCTGAACGTTATCCACTACATGCACGACAAGTACAGCTACGAAGCCTCTCTGATGGCGCTGCACGACCGTGACGTGATTCGCACCATGGCATGCGGTATCGCAGGTCTGTCCGTTGCGGCTGACTCCCTGTCTGCTATCAAATATGCGAAAGTGAAACCGATTCGTGACGAAGACGGTCTGGCTATCGACTTCGAAATCGAAGGCGAATACCCGCAGTTTGGTAACAACGACGCTCGCGTTGATGACATGGCGGTTGACCTGGTAGAACGTTTCATGAAGAAAATTCAGAAACTCACTACCTACCGTAACGCTATCCCGACTCAGTCTGTGCTGACCATCACCTCTAACGTTGTGTATGGTAAGAAAACCGGTAACACCCCAGACGGTCGTCGTGCTGGCGCGCCGTTCGGACCAGGTGCTAACCCGATGCACGGTCGTGACCAGAAAGGTGCGGTTGCCTCTCTGACCTCCGTGGCTAAACTGCCGTTTGCTTACGCGAAAGATGGTATCTCTTACACCTTCTCTATCGTACCGAACGCACTGGGTAAAGACGACGAAGTTCGTAAGACTAACCTGGCGGGTCTGATGGATGGTTACTTCCATCACGAAGCGTCCATCGAAGGTGGTCAGCACCTGAACGTGAACGTCATGAACCGTGAAATGCTGCTCGACGCGATGGAACATCCGGAAAAATATCCGCAGCTGACCATTCGTGTATCAGGTTACGCAGTACGTTTTAACTCCCTGACGAAAGAACAGCAGCAGGACGTTATCACCCGTACTTTCACTCAGACCATGTAATTCCCTGTCTGACTGAAAAAGCGTAGAATAAAGGCTCCACGTAAGTGGGGCCTTTTTAGCAAATAGCCCGCCTCACAGCCTGGTTTGTCAGTTATCTATACTTTGGGTATCTGCCAAAACAGACTCGACACAGCCCATGAGCTGTGCGCCAACACGGCCCCGGATGGGCCACATCTGGAGAAACACCGCAATGTCAGTTATTGGTCGCATTCACTCCTTTGAATCCTGTGGTACCGTTGACGGCCCGGGCATTCGCTTTATTACCTTCTTCCAGGGCTGCCTGATGCGCTGCCTGTATTGCCATAACCGCGATACGTGGGATACCCACGGCGGTAAAGAAGTTACCGTTGAAGAACTGATGAAAGAGGTGGTGACCTATCGCCACTTTATGAATGCTTCTGGCGGCGGCGTAACGGCATCTGGCGGCGAAGCGATCCTGCAGGCGGAATTTGTTCGCGACTGGTTCCGCGCCTGTAAAAAAGAAGGCATTCATACCTGCCTGGACACCAACGGCTTTGTCCGCCGTTACGATCCGGTTATTGATGAACTGCTGGAAGTGACCGATCTGGTGATGCTCGACCTTAAGCAGATGAACGACGAAATCCACCAGAACCTGGTGGGCGTATCAAACCACCGCACGCTGGAGTTTGCCCGGTATCTGGCGAAAAAAGAGGTTAAGGTCTGGATCCGCTACGTTGTGGTGCCAGGCTGGTCCGACGACGACGACTCCGCGCATCGCCTGGGCGAGTTTACCCGCGATATGGGTAACGTCGAGAAAATCGAGCTGCTGCCCTATCATGAGTTAGGCAAGCACAAATGGGTGGCGATGGGTGAAGAGTACAAACTGGACGGCGTAAAACCGCCGAAAAAAGAGACCATGGAACGCGTGAAAGGCATTCTGGAGCAGTACGGTCATAAAGTGATGTATTAATTAAGAACGGCTGCACATGAGCAGCCGTTTTGTTATCTGCCATAAACAGGGAATGGATGCTCTATGCGCTTATTACTATCAGGAATTCTTCTCTTCTCAGCGCAGTGCGCGTATGCCGCCGATGTCTGCAATATCAGCACTATCGTTCAGCACGCCTGGCCGGATGCCACGCCAACAACGGATGGTTTCACCACCCGCGACAGGCAGATCATTACTTTCGATGACGCCTCGCCGCAGCGCGCTATCTGCCGCGTCTGGCCCGCCAGGCCGGAGCTGACGCTGGCCGCCGTTCCGCTGATGTCGGATGAACAAACGGATTACGACCACACCGGCGATCTGGAACTCTTGGTGCTGGATTCCGCGACGCTGGCGGTGAGGCAGCGATTGCATCTGCCCAACCGTATGAGTGATGATGCCTTTCGCATCACCAGACTCACCCTTGATACCGCACGCTGGAAAGTCGCTCCCGATCAAATCGCGTTTGGCCTGCATATCGTTCGTGACGGTAGCTCGCGCGTTAACCCTTTTCGCGAGGATGCTCTCTCCCTGTACGTGATCGAAAATAATCAGCTGCGTACTCTGCTTCCAGGAATCATTCTGGAAGATAACAGCGGCGAATGGGACGGAATGTGCGCAGGCGAGTTTAATGATATAAAACGCACCCTTGCCATAGGCGCCTCTTCCCACAAGGGTTATGCCGATATACGCGTCAGCGAAAAAAGCGTGGCATCCACGGCTTATATTGACGCCAACGGTGAATGCACCGCAAAGGATAAACCGGGAAAAGCCAGCTGGACCTTACACTATGACGGCAACCAGTACGTCGTCCCGAAAAGCCTGACTCCGCTTGAGTAACCGTCTTAAGGCATAAATGGCGCAGTATCCGTTCCCGGTGACCGGTTATGCCTTGCTGCGCGCCAGCAGAGGAAATATCAGGCCCAGCCCGACCAGCACAAACGGCGTCACGATATTCAGCGTCAGCTGGAAGGTCCATTCAGGGGTAAAAGCTTCTATTTTGGGGAAGATGCCGGTCAGGCAGGCAAAGGCGGTAAAGCCGAAACACCAGATGCCAACCGTCAGCGCCAGCGGGCGGTTACGGATAAACACATATTCCGGCTGATATTTCTGCGCCAGACGAATCACGGCAATAAAGGCGACAAATACCCACAGATAACGCAACGGCATCACCACGGAATTCAGGTTCAGCAGCCATTTATAAAGATTATTCATATCGCCAATACCAAGCGTGGGCAACATAATCAAAATCGCCACCAGCACAAGCGTCAGTATATAACCGTTTACCGGCGTTCCGGATGCGTTCGTGCCGCATAAACGCTGCGGAATATATTTACTGTCCGCATCCCCAAGCAGCACTTTCAATGGCGCATCGATAGAGAAAACCAGCGCCGCAATCTGACCTAACGTATTGGCGATAGCGTAAATAATCATCAGCGCATTGCCCAGATGGTAATATTCGCCTAACTTCTGGAAGGCGTAATATTGACCATTGGTCATCAGATCGTCGGGAATATTTCCTGAGTCAAACATCATTCCCATCGCCAGCGAGCCGAGAATAGCGCAAACGGCCACCATTACCGCCAGAAACAGCATTCCTTTGGGAAATTCCCGTCCCGGATTACGCGTCTGATTCACATATGGCGAAATCTTTTCCGCCCCGCCGACGGCAAAAACCAGCATGGAAATGGTCGTAATGTAGGTGAAATCAAAATGCGGAATAAACGTTTGCCAGGTGATGTTGGTCGTCGCGATCTCTACGTGGGTAATAGCCGGGGCCGTCACCGCCATCACCACATAGAGTATGGACATGACGAACATGGCGATACCCGCCACCGAACCGACAATCTTCAGCGATTTCATCCCCCGTGACGCCACCCACATGAAGAAGACAAAAAGCACCAGTGTGAGGCCCTGCAGCGCCACGACTGAATACTCTTTAATTAACGAACCATCGCCATTTAGCGCCCACCCCAGCGCGATTAAAATCGCCTGTGGTTTTTGCGCCAGATAAGGGATATGCACCACCCAGTAAGTCCAGGCGGCAAGATAGGCCAGTCCCGGCCCCATAGTCTGTTTTATCCACGTGCTGACGCCGCCCTTACCATCTTTAAAGGTGGAGCCAAGCTGGCCGACGATAAGGGCATAAGGAATAAAATAGAGGGCAAAAATAAACGCCCATGAAAAAACCACCACCAGCCCCTGGTTGGCATAGTTATTTACTACGTTGCCAAAACCCCAGACGGTGATAAATGACATCAGCGCAATGTTGTACCAGCGCAACTGTTTTTCCCGTTCACCTGCCATAACACAATCCTTCGTGAAAGCTTTTATACAAAAATTAGGCGAAGGATTATGCGCGGGAAAAGAGGAAAGCGATATTGGCAGAGTAAAAAACTCTAACCGTCTGCACAGTTTATTTTGCAACAGTCGGAAGATATGATCGGTATATTAATTATTTCCCGTCATATATACGCAAACGCTATGCAAAAATAAGGCATAGCGTTTGCGCTGGTTTAAACGTGAGCAATCGGATCGGGCGTGTGCCCGGCATTACGCAGCAGCATCAGTAAATAAATAAACGAGACGCTGGCAATCATAATAAACAGCAGATTATCGGAATAATTCTGCATTAACATCGCGGTGAAGGAGGGCCCTAACAGGCTGCCCACGGTGTAGCTCAACAGCAATGCCTGGTTCATCGCCACAAGCTGATGCTGTTCCACTTTTTCACATGCCCATGCCATCGCCACCGGATAGAGGGTAAAACCTGCCGCCCCCAGAATAAACAACGCGGGGGCCATCGCGGCCTGGCTGAGCATCGCGATACTGCCGAGGATCACCACGAAGACCTGAACGCGCAGAACCAACAGGCGACCAAACTTATCGGCCAGACGTCCGATCGGCCACTGTCCCAGGATCCCGGCGCTAACCAGCACCGCCATCCAGAAACCGATGCTGGCGTTGCTTATCCCCTGGTGATTCAAATACAGCGGCATCAGACCGTACAGGGAGCCGAGAACAATTCCGGAGATAATACAACCGTTCACCCCCAGACGCGCCTGACGCAGCCTGAGCATCGACGTCACAGGTGTGGCGCTGTGTTCTTCCGACTGTTGATTCAGAATACGCGTGAAGAGCAGCGGTAAAATCGCCGCCAGTACCATACCCGTTACCCACGGTAACACATTCATCAGCTCCGTGGACACTTTGCTGACCAACAGTTGACCGAGGAATGTCCCCACGTAGTAAACCATCATATAAGCCGCCAGCAGGCGACCACGATTGCGTGAGGTGCCGCTGCACATCAGCGCACTTTCCACCACCACCCAGATCATGGCGCAGCCCACGCCCGCCACGAAGCGCCAGGCCAGCCAGCTCCAGAATCCGACCATTACACCAAGCCCCACACAGCCAGCGGCAAAAATCAGCGAAGCAAGGTAATAGCTACGGTTAAACCCGAGATGTTTAATTAAATAGCCCGTCAGTAACGTACCCACCAGATTCCCGGTGAAATAAGACGAACTGATAATGCCCACCTGCCAGGTCGGCAGGTTTTCCTGAGCGAGCCAGAGCGGGACGAGCGTGTTCAGCACCGCGATCGCCAGGGTCAACAAAAGCAGGCCAGACAGCAAAAGCATGACAGGCCGGGTATAGGTGGACATGAGTATAAACCGTGAGGAAGTTCAAATTTCACGCGCATCATGCCACCAACAAAAACATTGTCAATCGGCTGAAACCGCGGCCTGACGGCCCTTTTTATGGTTCGATTCAATTTATTGATTGAGAAAATGTATTCTGACCACAGCGTCCCACTCAGGTGGCTGTTTTTATTGATTTATCGCTAAAAGGCGCCGCGTCGTTTGGTCGAAAAATCTCATAGTCCCACCAACAATTTTTTTTCCGTTCTATGCTTTGAGTGAACCTCCCGCACCCGGTTGGTTTCGGGTGTTTCGCTGACTCTCTCAAGGAGAAGAAATGGCTAAACCTTATGTTCGTCTCGATAAAAATGATGCTGCGGTTCTTCTGGTCGATCACCAGGCCGGATTGCTCTCACTGGTCAGGGATATCGATCCCGATAAATTCAAGAATAACGTTCTCGCCCTCGGTGATTTAGCCAAATATTTTAAGCTGCCGACTATCCTGACAACCAGTTTTGAAACGGGTCCAAACGGGCCGCTGGTCCCCGAACTGAAGACGCAATTTCCGGACGCCCCCTACATTGCGCGTCCCGGCAATATCAACGCCTGGGATAACGAAGACTTTGTCAACGCCGTGAAGGCGACAGGGAAAAAACAGTTGATCATTGCCGGTGTAGTCACTGAGGTTTGCGTGGCGTTCCCGGCGCTTTCGGCCATTGAGGAAGGGTTTGACGTTTTTGTGGTGACCGATGCCTCGGGCACGTTCAATGACATTACCCGCCTGTCGGCGTGGGATCGAATGTCGCAGGCTGGCGCGCAGTTAATGACATGGTTTGGCGTCGCCTGCGAGCTTCATCGCGACTGGCGCAATGACATTGAGGGGCTGGCGACGCTGTTCTCAAATCATATTCCGGATTACCGTAACCTGATGACCAGCTACGATACCCTGACGAAGCAGAAATAGAAAACCGGGGTCAACGCCCCGGTTTGGTGAGAGAGCCGGATGGCGTTGTCGCCATTCGGTAATTCCCTGTACGTTAACTGGCTACCGCTACGCCCACGGTCATATGCAGACCGTAGAACACGCCGCGGCCAATCAGTTCACCGACCAATAGCAGAACAAATGCTACCGAAAGCAGCGGTACCGCCGGCTGGTAGCCTTTCAACTGCGGCACAATCCAGCAGCAGAGCGCCACGGTGAGAACAACTATGCGCCAGGCCATCAGCGTACCGTAATCCGGCACCAGCGCCGACGCCTGTTGAATGGAGCTATGGATAGTCGCCAGCTCGGCGCCTTGCATCACCGACATAACCGCGCTCACAACCAGCGCCAGCAGTGAAACCGCAGGCAGCAGACGCATCGCCCAGCCATCGACGTCAGCCACGCGCAGCAGCAGGTAACCGAGCAGCGGCCCCCCCAAAAACAGCGTCAGGAAGAAGCCCATCGGCGTCCAGAGGCTGTACCAGGTCGGTACGGTATCGATGCTGTTATAAACGCGAACCATCATCCAGACAAATATCACGCCCAGAATCATGGTGACGATCAGCCACACTGTGCGTAACGCCGGAGAGAGCTTTTTCATCACGGCCAGCAGCCAACCGATACCGCCAATCGCAAAGAAAACAGAGCCGCTGGCGATTTCATTACTCAGCGCCGACGACCCTACGCGATTCAGCGAATTAAACGCGCGCATCGGCGAGCCGAGGTGCAGCATGGAGGCGATAAAACCAATCCCCATCAGTACCCATAACGCAAACATACAGCGGATCACCCGCTGCTGCGTCTCTGCGCGCAGGTCGCCTTTGATCAGCGCCAGCGCCAGAACGATAAAGCCACCGACTACACACTGCCCGAAGACCGTGAAGATCATTAGCGGCCATTCATGCCATCCACTTCCCATCTTACACCTCCTTCGGATTGGCCAGATAACCCGTGGTGTCTCCCGTCGGGCGGCTGTTGGCGTTAGGTTTGATTACAATATTAGGTTTAGTGAAATGCGCCCCCGGCAGCGGAGCGACAGCGGCCAGATCGCCGTGTTTTTCACGCAGTTCTTCAATCGGACCGAAGTCCAGCGCGCGCAGCGGACAGGATTCCACACAGATCGGTTTTTTACCTTCCGCCACACGGTCATGGCAACCGTCGCATTTGGTCATATGACCTTTGGCGGCATTGTATTGTGGCGCGCCGTACGGGCAAGCCATATGGCAGTAGCGGCAGCCAATGCACACATCTTCATCGACCACCACAAAACCGTCTTCCCGTTTATGCATCGCCCCGCTTGGGCACACCTTGGTACAGGCCGGGTCTTCACAATGGTTACACGAAATGGACAAATAGTAGGCAAAGACGTTCTGGTGCCAGACGCCGTTATCCTCCTGCCAGTCGCCGCCTGCATACTCGTAGATGCGACGGAAGCTGACGTCCGGGGTTAAGTCTTTATAATCTTTACAGGCCAGTTCGCAGGTTTTGCAACCGGTGCAACGGCTGGAATCAATAAAAAATCCATACTGGGTTGTCATCGGCTACTCCTTACACCTTCTCAACCTGAACAAGGTTCGTATGTGACGGGTTCCCCTTAGCAAGAGGAGACGGACGCTGGGTGGTCAGCACGTTGATACAACCGCCCTGATCGATGCGTTTTGCATCCGGGTCGTACCACGCCCCTTCCCCTAACGCGACGACGCCCGGCATCATGCGCGGCGTGACTTTCGCCTCAATGTGCAGCTCGCCTCGACCGTTGAAAATACGCACCTTATCGCCATTGCTGATACCGCGCTTCTGAGCATCAAGCGGGTTGATCCACATTTCCTGGCGGCAGGCCGCTTTCAGCACCTCAACGTTGCCATAGGTGGAGTGGACGCGAGACTTATAGTGGAAGCCCGTCAGCTGTAACGGATAGTCTTTCGTCAGCGGATCGTTGTAATTCTCAAAGCCCGGGGTGTAGATCGGTAATGGATCGATCACGTCCCCTTCCGGCAATTCCCAGGTCGCAGCTATCTCGGCCAGTTCCTGCGAGTAGATTTCGATTTTGCCCGACGGGGTGGTCAGGGGGTTCGCCTGCGGGTCTTCACGGAAGGCTTTATACGCCACGTGATGCCCTTGCGGATCGCGCTGTTTAAAGATGCCCTGCTTGCGGAACGCTTCAAAGGTCGGCAGATCGGGAATCGCTTTACGCGACTGCTCGTACAGATGACGCATCCACTCTTCCTGCGTGCGCCCCTCGGTGAACTGCGCCTCCACGCCCAGACGCTTCGCCAGCTCGCTGGTCATCTGGTAGATGGTCTTGCACTCAAAGCGCGGCTTGATGGCCTGGTCAGCGAAAATAACGTAGGACATGCTGCCGCAGGAGGCATCCAGCGCGAAGTCCATCTGCTCAGAAGCCGTGCAGTCCGGCAGCAGAATATCGGCGTATTTCGCCGACGAGGTCATATGACAGTCAATGACGACAATCATTTCGCACTTCTTGTCGTCCTGCAGGATTTCATGGGTGCGGTTGATTTCTGAATGCTGGTTGATCAGGCAGTTACCTGCATAGTTCCAGATCATTTTAATCGGCACGTCGAGTTTATCTTTGCCACGCACGCCGTCACGCAGCGCGGTCATTTCCGGGCCACGCTCAATGGCATCCGTCCACATAAACATCGAGATACTGGTTTCAACCGGGTTTTCCAGCGTCGGCATACGCTCAAAAGGCAGCGAGTAAGAGCCTTCACGCGCGCCGCTGTTGCCGCCGTTAATACCCACGTTACCGGTCAGGATCGCCAGCATCGAGATCGCACGGGTAGCAATTTCACCGTTCGCGTGACGCTGCGGTCCCCAGCCCTGGCAGATGTACGCAGGTTTCGCGCTGCCAATTTCACGTGCCAGTTTGACGATGCGGTCTGCCGGAATGCCGGTGATCTGCGCCGCCCATTCAGGCGTTTTGGCTATGCCGTCTTTACCTTCCCCCAGAATATAGGCTTTGTAATGACCGTTTTTCGGCGCGCTGGCGGGCAGCGTTTTTTCATCGTAGCCGACGCAGTATTTATCGAGGAACGGTTGGTCAACCATATTCTCGGTAATCAGAACATACGCCAGCGCATTCACCAGCGCGGCGTCGGTTCCCGGGCGAATCGGGATCCACTCATCTTCGCGGCCCGCGCCGGTATCGGTGTAACGCGGATCGATGATAATCATCCGCGCATTCGACTTCTGTCGCGCCTGCGCCAGGTAGTAGGTTACCCCACCGCCGCTCATGCGCGTTTCACCTGGGTTATTGCCAAACAGCACAACCAGTTTACTGTTTTCAATGTCGGATGGGCTGTTTCCGTCGGCCCACCCGCCATAGGTGTAGTTCAGACCGGCGGCTATCTGGGCTGAAGAGTAATCGCCGTAGTGGTTGAGGTAGCCGCCACAGCAGTTCATCAAACGCGCGACCAGCGTTTTCCCTGGCGGCCATGAACGGGTTAACGTGCCGCCCAACGTCCCGGTACCGTAGTTCAGATAGATGGATTCGTTACCGTACTCTTTGATCAGCCGCTGCATATTGCTGGCGATGATGTCGTAGGCTTCATCCCAACTGATGCGTTCAAACTTTCCTTCACCGCGTTTGCCAACGCGCTTCATTGGATACTTAAGACGATCCGGATTATAAACGCGACGACGCATTGAACGCCCACGCAGGCACGCCCTTACCTGATGCAGACCATCGTAGCGATCATCGCCGGTATTGTCTGTTTCAACGTATTTGATTTCGCCATCCACCACATGCATACGCAGCGGGCAACGGCTGCCGCAGTTCACGGTACACGCGCTCCAGATAACTTTTTCGCTGGCCTGCGCCGGGCTGATGGCTTCGGCGGCGTTAGCGATTCGGGTAAATGGCAGGGTAAACGCGCTGCTGGCCATTGCCAGACCGCCTATGGCCGTCGTTTTTACTAAACCACGACGACTCACCTCAGCTGCCATAACGGCATCGGGGATCTTAGTTTTCATAATGGCTCACTCTGCTTGCTCACAGTAAAAGTGCAAAAATTAACGTTATTATTTGAATATGAATGCGACGCTATATAGTTACATATACAACGAAATAGTAGGATGACAGCGAAAAATGCTGAATTTCATTCGAAGGTAGTATTACTCCGTAGGGAGTATGAATTATTGTCCGGTGTCAAACAGGCACAAAAAAAGCGCCATCAGGCGCTTTTTTAGGGAAGGATGGCGTAACTATCAGCCAATATATTCCAGTCCGTTCATATATGGACGCAGTACTTCCGGCACCTGAATGCGGCCATCAGCCTGCTGATAGTTTTCCATCACCGCAACCAGCGTACGTCCTACCGCCAGACCAGAGCCGTTCAGGGTATGTACCAGACGGGTCTTTTTGTCGGACTTACTGCGGCAGCGTGCCTGCATACGGCGTGCCTGGAAGTCCCAGACGTTCGAGCAGGAAGAGATTTCGCGATAGGTATTCTGCGCCGGGATCCACACTTCCAGATCGTAAGTTTTGCAGGCGCCAAAACCCATATCACCCGTGCAAAGGATAATCTTACGATACGGCAGACCCAGCAACTGCAGCACTTTTTCGGCGTGGCCGGTCATCTCTTCCAGCGCCGCCATGGAATCTTCCGGACGGACGATCTGCACCATTTCTACTTTGTCGAACTGGTGCATACGGATCAGACCACGGGTATCGCGACCATATGAACCGGCTTCGGAACGGAAGCACGGCGTGTGCGCGGTCATTTTGATCGGCAGCTGATCTTCGTCGATGATTTCATCACGCACCAGGTTGGTCAGCGGCACTTCCGCCGTTGGGATCAGCGCATAGTTGCTGCTGTCCGCTTCTTCTTCCAGCGGACGGGTGTGGAACAGATCGCCGGCAAACTTCGGCAACTGTCCGGTACCGTACAGCGTGTCGTGGTTAACCAGATACGGAACGTAATTTTCGCTATAACCATGCTGTTCAGTGTGCAGATCAAGCATGAACTGAGAAAGCGCACGGTGCATACGGGCAATCTGCCCTTTCATGACCACAAAACGCGAACCCGTCAGCTTCACGGCAGCGGCAAAATCAAGACCGGTATGCATTTCACCCAGCGTGACGTGATCGCGCACGTCGAAATCAAACTCGCGCGGAGTGCCCCAGCGACTGACTTCAACGTTGTCGTTTTCGTCTTTCCCCACCGGCACTTCGTCAGCAGGCAGGTTTGGAATGTTCAGCGCGATGTCACGGATCTCAGCCTGCAGAACGTCCAGTTCAGCTTTCGCTGCGTCCAGCTCTTCACCAAGCTTGTTCACTTCCAGACGTAAAGGCTCGATATCTTCCCCGCGCGCTTTTGCCTGGCCGATGGATTTCGATCGAGAGTTACGCTCTGCCTGCAGGTTTTCCGTATTGACCTGCAAAACTTTACGACGCTCTTCAAGAGCGCGCAGCTTATCTACATCCAGCTTAAAGCCCCGGCGTGCCAGTTTTTCAGCGACTGCGTCTGGCTCATTACGCAGCAGATTGGGATCGAGCATGCTTATCCTGTGCTTATCGAATTAAAAGAGGAAATGTGACCACAGCCTGCAGTCACAGGGATACAGTGCCAACATTACCGCAACGCCTGCACTAACGGTAGCGTTTTATAGGGCTATTTTGATCCTGTCCGGCGAGCCAGGCGAGCTTTTCGCCAATCTTGCCCTCAAGACCTCTGTTGGTGGGATGATAATAACGCGTTTGTGCCATTTCCTGAGGAAAATATTCTTCGCCCGCGGCGTAGGCATTCGGCTCATCGTGGGCATAACGGTATTCCTGACCGTAGCCCATCTCCTTCATCAGCTTCGTCGGCGCATTGCGCAGATGGACAGGCACATCGTAGTCCGGACGTTCTCTGGCATCCGACATGGCCGCTTTGAAGGCGGTATAGACCGCATTACTTTTCGGCGCGCAGGCCAGATACACAATCGCCTGCGCAATGGCGCGCTCGCCTTCTGCTGGACCAACGCGAGTAAAGCAGTCCCATGCGGAAATCGCGACCTGCATCGCACGCGGATCGGCATTGCCGACATCTTCTGAGGCGATAGCCAGACAGCGGCGCGCAACATACAACGGATCGCCGCCCGCGGTGATGATACGCGCATACCAGTAGAGCGCCGCATCCGGCGCGCTGCCGCGCACCGACTTATGCAGCGCGGAAATCAAATCGTAAAAACGATCGCCCTTATTGTCGAAACGGGCGCTGCGCTCTCCGGCAATCTCGGTCAGCAATGCAGGAAGGAGAACGCGTTTACCGCTGTCGTCGACTTCCGCCATATCAGCCATCATTTCCAGCGTATTCAACGCCCGACGGGCATCACCGTTGACCAGTTCAGCAATCGCCCGACGCGTTTCATCCGGCAGCACGATATCCTGCCCCCCGTAGCCACGGGATTTATCCTCCATCGCCTGAGTGAGAACCTGTTCGATGTCTCCGGTCGTCAACGATTTCAGCAGATAGACACGCGCACGGGAAAGCAATGCGGAATTCAACTCAAAAGACGGGTTTTCCGTTGTCGCGCCAATAAAGGTAATAGTGCCGTCTTCAATATGCGGCAAAAAAGCGTCCTGTTGGCTTTTGTTGAAGCGATGAACTTCGTCGACAAACAGGATTGTACGACGCCCGGCATTTCGATTTTGCCGCGCGCGTTCAATGGCTTCGCGGATCTCTTTGACGCCGGACGTAACGGCGGATATCCGCTCAACGTCAGCGTCGGCGTAACGGGCAATCACTTCGGCAAGAGTGGTTTTCCCGGTCCCGGGCGGCCCCCACAGGATCATGGAATGCAGATGCCCGGCTTCAATAGCGCGGGGCAAGGGCTTGCCTGCGGCCAGCAGATGCTGCTGGCCGATATACTGCGCTAAATTTTCTGGCCGCATCCGCGCGGCCAGTGGCTGAAAAGTATTATCTGAAAAATCGAGCGACAGATTGCTCACTCATGCCTCTACTTACGTTGGTCGTCTACCGTTACGCCTTGCGGTGGGGTAAAGGTAAATTTCGATGCGTCGACCGCGCCGTTCTGCTGAGATTTCAGCTGGTAACTGCTGCGCTGGTCGTCCTGTTCCACGGCGCTGAACTGATGAATTGTCCCGTCACGTCCCACATTGATGGTGAACTGCTTCAGGTTTCCGTTGCTGGCTTTCGGCGTCAACACAAAATCATCGCCATTTTGCTTGATATTATACTGCTGCCAGTCGCTGGACTGGTTACGGGCAATGAGCATAAATGGCGTATTGCCGGTCGCGTCTTTCAGCCAGGTGGCGGTAGCCTGCTCAACGAACGGGTTGTAAAACCACAGGGTTTTACCGTCGGACACCAGAATACTTTCGTCAGGCTGCGTCATATGCCAGTTAAACAGATTGGGACGCTTTACCCACAGATCGCCCTGGCCTTCCTGAACGGCGGTGCCGCTGCCATCTGTCACTTTTTGCGTGAAGCTGGCATGGAAGCTGCTCACTTTATCCAGACGGCTTTTCAGATCGCTCGCGGCATCTGCCCAAACGCTACTGACAACGAACCCTGAAAGCAAAGCACAGGTGATGGCAATTTTTTTCATTGTTATTCCTCAAAATACGTCACTCCCGACCGGGAGTTCCTTCTGCTATCCATTCCAGGCCAAAATTCAGCGTGAGGAAAGAAGATTAAACTGAATTCGTGGTTATTGGCCGGATAGCCTCTCGTGACTTATCCGGCCAACAGAGTTACTCAAAGGGCGGCGGCGCCAGCACTTCACGGTTGCCATTATGGCCCTGCTCGCTGACGATCCCCTGCGCCTCCATCTGTTCGATAATTCTCGCCGCACGGTTGTAACCGATACGGAACTGGCGCTGTACGCCTGAGATAGAAGCCTTGCGTTTTTCAGTCACAAAGTTGACCGCCTGATCGAATAACGGATCCAGCTCTTCGCCGCCGTCAAAGCCACCGCCGCCGCCTTCGCTTTCGCTGTCGGACGTAATACCGTCGACATATTGTGGACGACCGCGCGCTTTCCAGTCCTGGACCACGGCATGCACTTCCTGGTCACGAACAAAGGCGCCGTGAACGCGTACCGGCATGGTGGAGTTAGGCCCGGAATAAAGCATATCCCCCATTCCCAGTAAAGATTCGGCGCCGCCCTGATCGAGAATGGTGCGCGAATCAATTTTACTGGAAACCGTAAAGGCGATACGGGTCGGGATGTTGGCTTTGATCAGACCGGTAATCACGTCAACGGACGGACGCTGCGTCGCCAGCACCAGGTGAATCCCCGCCGCACGCGCTTTTTGCGCCAGGCGGGCAATCAGTTCTTCGACTTTCTTACCAACGGTCATCATCAGGTCGGCGAACTCATCGACCAGCACGACAATGTACGGCAGTTTTTCCAGTACCGGGTGCTGAGCGTCCATACTGTCGCCCGGCTTCCAGTATGGATCCGGAATCGGACGCCCCATCCGCGCCGCCTCAGCGATTTTCTCGTTGTAGCCGGCCAGGTTACGCACGCCAAGCGCGGACATCAGTTTATAACGACGCTCCATCTCGTTCACGCTCCAGCGCAACGCATTGGCGGCGTCTTTCATATCGGTTACCACTTCCGTCAGCAGATGCGGGATCCCTTCATATACCGACAGTTCGAGCATTTTCGGGTCGATCATGATAAAGCGTACGTCTTCCGGCTGCGCTTTGTACAACATGCTCAGGATCATGGCGTTAACGCCAACGGATTTACCAGACCCGGTAGTCCCTGCTACCAGCAGATGCGGCATTTTCGCCAGATCGGCTACCACCGGATCGCCGGCAATGTCTTTACCCAACACCACGGTAAGCGGTGACGGATTTTCGCGGAATTTGGCGTTATCCAGAACCTCACGCAAATAAACGGTCTGACGTTTCTTGTTCGGCAGCTCCAGGCCCACATAGGGTTTGCCCGGAATCACTTCGACCACGCGCACCGCGACGGTCGAGAGCGAACGCGCCAGGTCGCGGGAGAGGTTAGAAATACGCGCGGCTTTAACACCCGGCGCCAGGTTCAACTCAAAACGCGTGATCACCGGACCAGGTGAATAGTTCACCACATCCGCTTTAATACGGAAGTCAGCCAGGCGTGCTTCGACCAGACGCGCCATCTGTTCCAGCGCAAACGTGTCGACAGGTTCTACTTCGCTCGGCGGCGGCGTCAGCAGATCCAACGACGGCAGCGGCGTAGTCGGTTTTTGCAACGGACGGCTGTCACCGTTACGCATCAACAACGGATGGATCAGGCTTTCCTGAGGTTGTTGCGCGACCGGCTGTTGCGGTTGCTGATAATGCTGCTGCGGCGCGACCGGCTGGTGCGGCTGCTGATAATGCTGCTGCGGCGCGACCGGCTGCTGCGGTTGCTGATAATGCTGCTGCGGCGCGACCGGCTGCTGCGGTTGCTGATAGTGCTGCTGCGGCGCGACTGGCTGTTGCGGTTGCGCCGGTTCAGGCATCACGCCCGGTGTAAACAACGGTTCATGCGGCCCTTCATCCACCAGCGCTTTCATTGGCGAAAAGGCAAAATCGTCCAAAGAGAAAGGGTTCGCTCCGACAGGCTGTTCACCGGAATAACGCTGTTGCTGCGAGGAAGCAAACTGACGGGCCAGCTCAGCTTCTGCCGCGGCATCATCATCTTCTGCCTGCTGTGAATCGTGCTGATACGTCTCGCCATAACGGCTCTGCTGCGACTGGGCGAACTGACGCGCCAGTTCGTCTTGCTGCATGGCGTCAATTTCGTCGTCGCTATAGTGCTCGTCATGAAGCTCCGCTTCGCGCGCCCTCTCTTCGGCCATACGCTGGGAAGGAAGCTTGATGCCATACGACGCCAGCTCACGACGCGTCGGGACACGCACACGATTTGGACGCGGCAACTGGGGACCAATACCTTCTTTCACCTGCGGACGCGGCGCACCACCGTTCGCCAGGCTAAATACCGGCGCGGCGGCGGCGGATACGCCGGCAGCCTGGGTGGCACCCTTAACCCCAGCGGCGACAGGCGCGACCGCCGCCGATTCAACTGGCGGAACAGCAGCAGAAACCGCGGGTTTTACCGGCTGAGGCTCTTTCACCGGTTCCGGTATCGGCTGATACCATGCGGCTAACTGCTCACGCTCGCGGGCGCGTTTTTCCTCAACTTCTTCAAAATAGTACAGCGGCGGACGCGCGGGTTTTGTCTCTTCAACCACGGGCTCAGGTTCGGCAGTCGACTGCGTCGCTGTCACGGGTTGATGGGCGTAGTCCGGCTCAGGTTGCTGAACCGGCGGCGGATACGCAACGGGTTGTACCGGCTCTGGCGGTTGCGTCAGCTCCGGCTCCTGCCACTGCGGTTGCGGCGCGGCAGGTTCAACGTAAGGGGCTGTAACCTGCTGTGGCGCGTAATACGACGGCTCAGGTTGTACAGGCTGCTGCGTCGGCGCGTAATGTGACGCTGTTTGCGAAGGAGATGGCGTCCGGGACGGATAGCCGTCCGGCGAAGGGGCAATCACCGGTTCGCCCGTCTGCGGGCCGGGAACAGGTTGCCATTCCACGGTCGGCGGGGTCGGGACAGGTTCCGCGCCTGGCACCTGCGGCGTTTGCATCACCGGGTCAGCAGGCGCAGCCCAGGTCTGCGTCGCGGCGGTTGCCGCAGCGGCAGCGGCGACGGGTTCAGTGACGGAGTGACCGTTTAACAGGGGATCGAATTCGTCATAGTCCGGCTGGGTTGCCCGATGCCCCGAGAACAGAACATCGCCAGGATCCGCCGGTACGCCGCGAGCGCTCCAGGCAATGTCATCTTCGTCATCCATACGTTTACCGGAGAACAGCGCCGCATCGGTCTGACGACCATGAGGATTGATAAATTTCTCCGCCAGACGTTTACGTCGCGCCAGCGCGCCACGCAGGATGCGTGCGCGACGAGATTCACGCTGCACACCCTCGGCCTCGTCTTCGTACTCGTCTTCATCGTCATAGTCGTCTTCCACCCAGGTATCGTCACGACGGGTGCGATTGCTGGCGAAAGTCAGAATATTGAGCAGCCAGCCGCCGATTTTTTCAGCGATGGTAACCCAGGACCAGCCGGTAAAAAGCGTTAACCCCGCCGCCCAAATACACAGCAGCGCGATCGTGCCGCCGCTACTGTGCAGCAACGGTTGCAGAGTGGTGCTCAGCAGGCTGCCGATCACTCCGCCAGAAGCAAAATACCAGATATCATCGGCATTAATTGCAGCGAGGCCGCAGGAGGTCAGAATCAGCGCCAGAACGCCGATCAGTCGCAGCGAAACGGCAAAATAGTCGATATAGTCATCGGTGGCCTGGTGCCGCCAGGCAAACCAGCATCCGCCGACAATGATCACCGGGATGGTGTATGCCATTACCCCGAAGATAAAGAATAACGTGTCTGCCAGCCACGCGCCGGGGATCCCCCCCAGATTGTGGATAGGCTCATGCCAGGCCGTTTGCGACCAGCTGGGATCGGAAGGGTTGAAGCTGAGTAAGGCGGCCATCAGCCAGACGGCAAAAAGCGCAATAAGGATGAGCAACGCCTCCAGAAGTCGGCGCCCGCTGCTTAACTTTGTCAATGTGACTTCTTTGTCTTCAGTGTATTCCTGGCTCAAAAAAGGCTCTCCAGGTTTCAGGCTTTTCCTGCCCGGTGCTAAAACGGACAACAGCACCGGGTTGCCCCGGCACTGTTGCTGTATGGATTAACAGGAGTGTAATCAAAATACGCCGATTTTGCACCTGTTCCGTATTAGCGTGTCTTAATAACCAGACGATTACTCTGTTTGACTTCTTCCATCACCACATAGGTACGCGTGTCATTTACGCCAGGCAGTCGCAGCAGGGTTTCACCCAGCAGCTTACGGTAGGCTGACATATCCGGTACACGCGTTTTCAACAAGTAGTCGAAATCACCTGAAACCAAATGACACTCTTGAATCTCTTCAAGTTTTTGTACAGCGGCGTTAAATTGTTCAAACACATCCGGCGCGCCACGATTCAGAGTAATCTCAACAAATACCAGAAGTGATGCATCCAGATAATGTGGGTTTAACAGTGCCGTATAGCCCTGAATGAAACCCTGTCTTTCCAGACGACGCACACGCTCAAGACACGGCGTCGGGGAAAGACCCACTCGTTTAGAAAGCTCGACGTTGGAAATACGCCCATCCTTTTGCAGCTCATTAAGAATGTTACGATCGATACGGTCGAGATCTTTGCCAGGGCGCTTCTTGCTATCTACCATTATTATTGTCTCTCTGTATTCCTTCCCTACTCCTGCCTGACTCTATAAACATCATGTTCAGAGTCGATGCCCATCACCACAGACCGAACCCAGAGGGATTAGCGGCGCGCAAGCCTGCGTCCGTGGTGAGAAGACCGTTGCCTGAAGGCAGCTATCGACATCACGAATGGCGTCTGTCCACGCCATGCGTAGATTTCGCTAGCCCGGTAAACATGGTATTTACATGCATGATTATGCAGCACACACATAACACTGTTTTTTTCTTCCTCGAATGTTTTCGCAAAACAGCAGGGGATTGTCAAAGTAAAACATCGATTTTTAGTACAACATGCCAGTTATTCATTGCGAGTGGTGACAATTCGTCATTTTATCACCTTATAACTGACCACTTTTAAGTAGATTTGGTTATACCCTTGCGGCAAAACGGCCCACCGATTGTCCGTCCCTATTACACAAATTGTTAACAAAATCGCTGCACTCTTTTTTTACGTCGGTAAATTCCCTACAATCCTGCCCATTGCCTGCCAACAACTATGGGGATCTCATGGGCACGACCAAACACAGTAAACTGCTTATCCTGGGTTCCGGCCCGGCGGGATATACCGCTGCGGTCTACGCCGCGCGCGCAAACCTGCAGCCGGTGTTAATCACCGGCATGGAAAAAGGCGGTCAACTGACCACCACGACGGAAGTGGAGAACTGGCCGGGCGATCCTAACGATCTGACCGGGCCGCTGCTGATGGAACGCATGCATGAACATGCAACCAAATTCGACACCGAAATTATTTTCGATCACATCAATAAGGTGGATCTGCAAAATCGTCCTTTTCGTCTGACGGGCGACAGTGCGGAATACACCTGCGATGCGCTGATTATTGCGACCGGCGCGTCCGCGCGTTATCTCGGTCTGCCTTCTGAAGAGGCGTTCAAAGGCCGCGGTGTGTCCGCCTGCGCCACCTGTGACGGTTTTTTCTACCGCAACCAGAAAGTGGCGGTTATCGGTGGAGGCAATACTGCCGTTGAAGAGGCGCTGTATCTGGCAAACATCGCCGCCGAGGTGCACCTGATTCACCGTCGCGACAGCTTCCGTGCGGAAAAAATCCTGATTAAGCGTCTGATGGATAAAGTGGAAAACGGCAATATCGTGCTGCATACCCACCGTACTCTGGAAGAGGTAACCGGCGACCAGATGGGCGTAACAGGGCTGCGTCTGCGCGACACGCAGAATGCCGACAATATTGAAACCCTGGACGTGGCGGGTCTGTTTGTCGCGATCGGCCATAGCCCGAACACGGCGATTTTCGAGGGGCAGCTGGAACTTGAAAATGGTTACATTAAAGTGCAGTCCGGTATTCACGGCAACGCGACGCAGACCAGCGTTCCGGGTGTTTTCGCGGCAGGCGACGTAATGGATCACATTTATCGTCAGGCGATCACCTCGGCGGGTACTGGCTGTATGGCTGCGCTGGATGCGGAACGCTATCTCGACGGTTTAGCCGACGCGTGCAAATAAGTTTTACAAATCAGTAACAAAAGTAAATAAGGCGACTATAAGTCGCCTTTATTTTTGTCGCGTTGTAACATTGCCCTGCCGAAAAATACTGACAACTCACCTGCAAAGCGCGCAATGAATAAAACCCGTCAAAAAGAGCTAACTCGCTGGTTAAAACAGCAAAGCGTCATTTCCCAACGCTGGTTGATGATTTCCCGTCTGCTGGGATTCGTGAGCGGCGTGTTGATCGTCGCCCAGGCCTGGATCATGGCCCGCATTTTACATCACATGATCATGGAAAATATCCCCCGCGAGGCGCTTCTGATGCCTTTTGTTATCCTGGTTCTGGTGTTCGTGCTACGCGCGTGGGTCGTATGGCTACGGGAACGGGTCGGGTTCCACGCGGGACAACATATTCGCTTCGAAATACGTCGTCAGGTGCTGGATCGTCTGCAACAGGCCGGTCCGGCATGGATCCAGGGAAAGCCTGCGGGCAGTTGGGCCACGCTGGTGCTGGAACAAATTGACGACATGCATGATTACTACGCCCGCTACCTGCCACAAATGGCACTGGCAGTGTGCGTACCGTTGCTGATTGTGGCGGCCATCTTCCCCTCTAACTGGGTTGCTGCGCTTATTCTTCTGGGAACCGCCCCACTGATTCCGCTGTTTATGGCGATGGTCGGCATGGGCGCAGCCGATGCGAACCGACGCAATTTTCTGGCGCTGGCGCGTCTGAGCGGCCATTTCCTCGATCGGTTACGCGGCATGGAAACCCTGCGTATTTTTGGACGCAGCGAAGCAGAAACAGACAGCATTCGCGCGGCGTCACAGGACTTTCGCCAGCGCACCATGGAGGTGCTCCGTCTGGCCTTCTTATCTTCCGGCGTACTGGAATTCTTTACCTCGCTCTCAATTGCGCTGGTCGCGGTTTACTTTGGCTTCTCTTACCTGGGCGAGCTGGACTTCGGGCACTACGGCGCGGGCGTGACGCTGACGGCGGGTTTCCTCGCGCTGATTCTTGCCCCCGAGTTTTTCCAGCCGCTGCGCGACCTCGGTACGTTTTACCATGCCAAAGCGCAGGCGGTCGGCGCGGCTGACAGCCTGAAAACGTTTATGGAAACACCCCTTGCTCATCCGGAACGTGGCGAGGTTGAGCTTTCCACGAAAGAGCCCGTTTCAATTACCGCCGAAAATCTCATCATTACCTCCCCGGAAGGCAAGCCGCTGGCAGGACCGCTGAACTTTACCCTCGTTCCCGGGCAGCGCGCAGTGCTGGTGGGGCGCAGCGGTTCTGGCAAAAGTTCGCTGCTGAATGCGCTGTCGGGGTTCCTGCCGTATCAAGGATCGCTACGCGTCAATGGCGTAGAGCTGCGTGATTTGATCCCGGAATCCTGGCGCCGGCAGATCTCCTGGGTGGGACAAAATCCCCAACTGCCTGCCGCAACGCTGCGTGAAAACGTGCTTCTGGCGCGCCCGGAGGCCAGCGAGCAGGAGCTGCGCGCCGCGCTCGACAGCGCGTGGGTAAGTGAGTTCCTGCCGCTGCTGCCGCAGGGAATCGACACGCCGGTGGGCGATCAGGCTGGTCGTTTGTCCGTCGGCCAGGCACAACGTGTGGCCGTGGCTCGCGCCCTGCTCAACCCGTGTCAATTGCTGCTGCTCGACGAACCGGCCGCCAGTCTGGATGCGCACAGTGAACAGCGGGTCATGCAGGCGCTGAAAGAGGCGTCCCAACGCCAGACAACGCTGATGGTTACCCATCAGCTTGAAGATCTTGCCGACTGGGACACCATACTGGTGATGCAGGACGGACGGATTGTCGAACAGGGTACATGGGCCGAGCTCAGCGCAGCGCAGGGCGCGTTTGCGACACTGTTAGCCCATCGTCAGGAGGAGATTTAAATGCGCGCGTTACTGCCTTATCTGACGCTGTATAAACGTCACAAATGGATGTTAACGCTGGGGATTGCCCTTGCCATCCTCACGCTGCTCGCCAGCATTGGCCTGTTGACGCTCTCCGGCTGGTTCCTCTCCGCCTCCGCGCTGGCGGGCTTTGCCGGTATTTACAGTTTTAACTACATGTTGCCTGCGGCAGGCGTTCGCGGTGCGGCGATTACCCGTACCGCCGGGCGCTATTTCGAGCGTCTGGTCAGCCACGACGCCACCTTCCGCGTATTGCAGCATCTGCGTATTTACACGTTTAGCAAGCTGCTTCCTCTCTCCCCTGCCGGGCTGGCGCGTTATCGTCAGGGCGAACTGTTGAACCGGGTGGTGGCGGATGTGGATACGCTGGATCACCTTTACCTGCGGGTTATATCGCCGCTGGTGGGCGCGTTCGTGGTAATCATGGTGGTCACGCTCGGCCTGAGCGTACTGGATTTTACCCTCGCCTTCACCCTTGGCGGCATTATGCTGCTGACGCTGTTTATCATGCCGCCCGCTTTTTATCGCGCGGGTAAAGCGACCGGACATCAACTCACGCATCTGCGCGGTCAGTATCGCCAGCAACTCACCGCGTGGTTACAGGGTCAGGCCGAGCTAACCCTTTTCGGCGCAAGCGAACGTTATCGCGCGCAGATGGAAGCCACGGAATTGCAGTGGCACGAAGCGCAGCGTCGCCAGTCAGAGCTGACGGCGCTTTCTCTGGCGCTAATGTTGCTGATTGGCGCGCTGGCTATCCTGCTGATGCTGTGGATGGCCTCCGGCGGCGTAGGCGGAAATGCGCAACCTGGCGCGCTGATCGCCCTGTTTGTCTTCTCTGCGCTGGCGGCCTTTGAAGCCTTAGCGCCCGTAACCGGTGCTTTTCAGCATCTGGGGCAGGTGATCGCTTCCGCATTGCGCATTACCGAGCTGACGGAGCAAAAGCCGGAAGTGACCTTCCCGGCAAGTGACTTTAGCGTCCCCGCGCGGGTGGCGTTGACCCTGCGCGATGTGTCATTCCGCTACCCGGAGCAGGCGCAAAACGCGCTGGATTCCTTGTCTCTTACGGTCAAACCCGGCGAGTATATCGCCATTCTGGGCCGTACCGGATGCGGTAAATCCACATTGCTGCAACTGCTGACCCGCGCCTGGGATCCGCAACAGGGCGAGATTTTGATTAACGATCTCCCCCTTTCTGCGTTCAGTGAAGCGACGCTCCGCAAAACCATGAGCGTCGTGCCGCAGCGCGTACATCTGTTTAGCGCCACCCTGCGCGACAATCTGCTGCTGGCGGCGCCTGATGCCAGCGATGACTCGCTTGCAGATACGCTGCGTCGCGTGGGTCTGGAAAAACTGCTTGAGGATGCTGGCCTTAACAATTGGTTAGGAGAAGGCGGTCGCCAGTTGTCCGGCGGCGAACTTCGCCGTCTCGCCATCGCCAGAGCGCTGCTGCATGACGCGCCGTTAATGCTGCTGGATGAACCAACCGAAGGGCTGGATGCGACCACCGAAAGCCAGATGCTGGAATTACTGGCTGAAGTAATGCGTGAAAAAACGGTGCTGATGGTGACCCATCGCCTGCGCGGGCTGGCGCGATGCGATCGGATAATAGTCATGGACAATGGGCAAATTATTGAGCAAGGTAATCACGCAGATCTGTTAGCCATGCAGGGTCGTTATTACCAGTTCAAGCAAGGTCTGTAAGCTATTATTTAACGATCTTATGCGTAGTGGAGTTCTGCTGTCATGCGGCTGGTTCAGCTATCTCGTCACTCAATAGCCTTCCCTTCGCCGGAAGGCGCTCTACGTGAGCCAAACGGTCTGCTGGCGCTTGGCGGCGATCTCAGCCCGGCACGTCTGCTGATGGCCTACCAGCGCGGTATTTTTCCGTGGTTTTCTCCGGGCGACCCGATCCTGTGGTGGTCCCCCGATCCGCGCGCGGTGCTTTGGCCGGAAACGTTTCATCTCAGCCGCAGCATGAAACGCTTTCATAAGCGCTCACCTTATCGTGTTACGCTGAACTATGCCTTTGGTCAGGTGATCGAAGGCTGCGCGAACGATCGTGACGAAGGCACCTGGATCACGCCAGCCGTTGTCGAAGCGTATCAGCGCCTGCATGAATTAGGACACGCCCACTCCGTTGAGGTCTGGCGCGACGATGAGCTTGTCGGCGGCATGTACGGCGTTTCGCAAGGGGCGTTATTTTGCGGCGAGTCAATGTTCAGCCGCCGGGAAAACGCGTCGAAAACCGCGCTGCTGGTATTCTGCGCAGAATTTATCCGGGAAGGCGGCAAACTGCTCGACTGCCAGGTGCTGAACGATCACACCCAATCGCTGGGCGCCGTTGAAATCCCGCGCAGAACATATTTGCATCATCTCGACACCTTACGTCAGTTACGTTTACCCAGCCATTTCTGGGTGCCGCGGACGTTATTTTTGCCTCAGACGTGAATGTTTTCGGCACATTTTTTATCAGGGTGTTATAATTGCCGCGCAGAGAAGGTTTAGCCCATTACCCCGCTGCCGTTAAGGATCCATTCGCGTCAGGTAACGCCCATCGTTTATCTCATCGCTCCCTTATACGTTGCGCTTCACGTGCGACTTTGTCGTGTGTTTCAGAAGCAATCCGGAGTAATGCGCCAAATCTCGTTTGCAGCGTTTTAAACGTACAAATCTTTACTTATTTAAAGAACTTCGGCATTATCTTGCCGGTTCAAATTACGGTAGTGATACCCCAGAGGATTAGATGGCCAAAGAAGACAATATTGAAATGCAGGGTACCGTTCTCGAAACGTTACCTAACACCATGTTCCGCGTAGAGTTAGAAAACGGTCACGTGGTTACTGCACACATCTCCGGTAAAATGCGTAAAAACTACATCCGCATCCTGACGGGCGACAAAGTGACTGTTGAGCTGACCCCGTACGACCTGAGCAAAGGCCGCATTGTCTTCCGTAGTCGCTGATTGTTTTCACGCCTCAATGGCGTACAGATGAGAAAAGGTCGGTTTATCCGGCCTTTTTTGTCTACGCTGATTTTCATTCTTCCGTCATCTGCGCATATTCATCTGTTAAGAAATCCACCAGTGCCCGAACGGACGGCAGCAGGCCACGCCGCGACGGGAAAACGGCGTGAATCACTTCCCTTCTCGGTTCCCACCCTTCCAGTAAAGGAATAAGCTCTCCGGCAGAAAGCTGTTCTTTTACCATCAACATGGGCAGTTGCACGGCGCCGACGCCTGCTACCGCTGCTTCGCGTAGTGCCAGCATGTCAGTGGTAATTAAGCGTGGCGTAAAATGAACCTCCGCCCTGGCGCCTTGTGGGCCATAGAGTTCCCAACGATGAATATGTTTTCCAGCAGAAAGACTCAGTCCTGGCCAGCGGGTTAATTCAGCCGGAGAGACAGGGACGCCCATCCTCGCCGTCAGCGCTGGACTGGCAAAGATGCGATGCGCCCGATCGGCCAGCACCCGCATCACCAGATCGCTGTCCTCAAACGGTCGCGGCCGCACACGGATCGCAACATCCACGCCTTCAGCAACCAAATCGACGCGTCGGTTGGTCGCTTCCAGTTGCAGCGTCACCTCGGGGTAGCGGGCCATAAACTTTGCCAGCATGGGGCCTACATGGACATGCAACAGCGTAACCGGACAGGTCAGCCTGACCACTCCGCGTGGTTCCACCTGCAATGCGGCGATGGCCTCCTGCGCCGCCTGCGCTTCTATCAGCATCGCTTTGCAATGCTCATAAAACGTCTGTCCGACTTCGGTGACATTAAACTGCCGTGTCGTTCGTTGAATAAGCCGCACCCCCAGTTGCTCTTCCAGTTGCGCAATCCGGCGACTGAGTTTGGACTTCGGTTCATCCAGTACACGCCCCGCGGCGGCAAATCCGCCCTGCTCAACCACATGCACAAACCACGCAAAATCATTGAGATCCGGCTTCATTCTTATTGTCTCATTTATAGAACGATGAAGACCATTTTAGCGACTACTCCGCTCGTTGTCTTAAATATAAGCTTATTGACATCAAGACAACGCCAATGAGGAGACTACGATGAAACAGGTGACAGGCGTCTATACCGCGCCTCGCCCGCACTGGGTTGGCAATGGATTTCCGGTTCGCTCGCTGTTTTCTTACCAAAGTCATGCGCAGCAGTTAAGCCCGTTCCTGCTGCTGGATTACGCCGGTCCGCACACTTTTACGCCCGGTACTGAAAAACGTGGCGTGGGCGAGCATCCCCACCGGGGGTTCGAAACCGTCACTGTCGTCTACAACGGCGAAGTTGAGCACCGGGACTCTACCGGACGCGGCGGCATTATCGGTCCCGGCGACGTACAGTGGATGACAGCCGGCGCGGGTATCCTGCATGAAGAGTATCACTCAGATGCCTTTACCCGTAAAGGCGGTGAACTGGAGATGGTCCAGCTATGGGTGAATCTGCCTGCCAAAGACAAAATGGCGGCGCCGGGCTATCAGAGCATCAGCCGTGAACAGATTCCCGTCGCCGGGTTACCCGATGACGCCGGTACGTTACGGGTGATTGCCGGCGAATACCGGCAATTTACAGGGCCTGCGCATACGTTTTCACCCCTCAACGTGTGGGATATGCGACTTAAGCAGGCGCATCCGGTCACGCTGACGCAGCCGGATGGCTGGAGTACTGCGCTGGTCGTTCTGAAAGGCACGATCAAGGTGAATGGCACGACCACAGTCGGTGAAGCGCAGCTGGTGGTGCTCAGTCAGACAGGTGAAACGCTGCACCTGGAAGCCAACAGCGATGCCAGCGTCCTTCTGCTGTCAGGAGAGCCGTTAAATGAACCGATCGTCGGTTACGGTCCCTTTGTAATGAACACTAAACAGGAAATCGCGCAAGCCGTTCGCGATTTTAACACTGGCCACTTCGGCCAAATCTGAATTGAAGGAGAAGATGATGTCCAGTCCAGCAAATTTTAATGGCGCACGCCCGGTTATTGATGTTAACGATGCGGTTATGTTGCTAATCGATCACCAGAGTGGCCTGTTTCAGACGGTCGGTGATATGCCCATGCCGGAACTGCGCGCCCGCGCGGCGGCGTTAGCGAAAATGGCGACTCTCGCGAAGATGCCGGTGATCACCACGGCCTCTGTTCCGCAGGGGCCGAACGGGCCGCTGATCCCGGAAATTCACGCTAACGCGCCGCACGCCAGGTATGTCGCGCGTAAAGGGGAAATTAATGCCTGGGATAACGCCGGGTTCGTCGACGCTGTCAAAGCGACGGGTCGGAAAACGCTGATTATCGCAGGCACCATTACCAGCGTTTGCATGGCATTTCCGGCTATCAGCGCCGTAGCCGAAGGTTATAAAGTGTTTGCGGTGATCGATGCGTCCGGAACCTACAGCAAAATGGCCCAGGAGATCACCCTTGCCCGTGTCGTTCAGGCGGGCGTTGTGCCGATGGACACGGCGGCAGTGGCATCTGAGCTTCAGGGGACATGGAACCGTGAGGATGCGGCGGAATGGGCTGAGGTGTATACCCATGTCTTCCCGGCGTATCAACTGTTGATTGAAAGTTACAGCAAGGCGCAGGATGTGGTGAAGCATAACGAAACGCTGGATTCTCAGCGTTAAAAGTCAGCCCCGGCGCCTGCCGTCGGGGCTGCTGCTCACTGTGTAACCAAATAAGATGTTAAGCGTAAATACTGCTTGACCCTTTTCGCGCAACTCCCTATAGTAGCGCCCCGTTGCCCCCAAGCGGTCAGGCAGCAATACAATATGGTGAGGTGTCCGAGTGGCTGAAGGAGCACGCCTGGAAAGTGTGTATACGGCAACGTATCGGGGGTTCGAATCCCCCCCTCACCGCCATATTTAAGAAAGAGCC